>NC_011740.1:3600000-4200000 GCF_000026225.1 Escherichia fergusonii ATCC 35469 | reverse complement strand
ATTAGCGCACTGGTCGACAGGATGGGTCATTATGACATCAACGTAACTAACCTGACTGCGTCAACGGGCGGCTGCGGTGAGGAGAGCGATGACGCATTGCGCCAGCGTATCCAACTGGCACCAGAAAGCTTTAGTAATGCGGGCAGCTATGGCGCATACCGCTTTCATACGCTTTCTGTTAGCCAGTCGATTATTGACGTTGCAGTACTGGGGCCGGACGAGGGATTGCCAGAAGGCTGCGTGGAGATCTACCCGCTAACCCTGAACGGACTGCCGGGAACAGAACTGCTCGCGCAAATCGAACAGGAGGTTAGCAAGGAGAAAAAACGTCCGCTGACCGACAAAGTGAGTGCGAAATGCGCTCTTCGAGTGCCGTATGAGATCCGTGCTCAGCTAACGCTGTTTACCACCGCCGATCAGGAGACAACGCTGGCTGCGGCGCGTAAAGCGATTAGCCTCTGGACGCAACAGCGGCAGAAACATCTGGGGCAGGACATTGTGCCAAACCAGATAATCAAAGTGTTACAGGTCGATGGCGTCTATGACGTTGCGCTGAATATGCCTACAAAACGTATTTTGCAGGCGCATGAATGGGCGGAATGCACTGCAATAGACGTCACGATTGCCGGAGTCAGCGATGGATAAATTGCTGCCACCGCCGCCGCTTGCCAGCGATGAGCGTTTTTCGATTCTGGCAAACATCGCCGCCGAGCGTTTTGCCCAACTCGATCTGACGGCGTTGATGGTTTATCTGGTCGACCTGGTTGATGCTTCGGCATTACCAGCCCTTGCAGAACAATTTCACGTTCAGGGGCTGGAAGGTTGGTTATTTACCACCGATGAGCGGGAGAAGCGCGAGTTAATTAAACAAGCCATTGAACTGCATAAATATAAAGGAACAATTTGGGCGGTACGGCGGGTGCTGGAAATACTTTCCTTACCCGGAACTATTTCAGAATGGTTTGAATATGGGGGAAGGGCTTATTTTTTTAAGGTAAATATTACACTAGAGGAAAAAGGATTAAATGAAGATGAATTCAATGCACTTATCACATTAATTCATGAATATAAAAATGTTCGTTCAAAGCTGGAAAGCATTGTTATTTGGCTTATTAATCGAAGCCCAATACCAGTTATTGGCAGCGCCATGCAAGGAGGGGAAGTCATTACAGTATTGCCTCCTGTTGCAGAAAGCCTCAGCCAGTCATCAGGAATATTTTTAGCGACGGGTTATTGTGTGGAGGAATATATCCAACTACTACCTTATCAACCCGATCGCCTTACACAATCCCAACCGATGAAGGTCGGCACAGGATACTGGAGCACCGAAATTATGTCTGTATATCCGGAGGAATAATGGCAAGTGAATTTTTTACAATATTAACTACTGCAGGCAAAGCCAAAATTGCCTCTGCATTGACGGAGCAAAAACAGATCCGTCTGCAAACTATGGTAGTTGGCGACGGTAATGGTAAATATATCGAACCGACAGAAAGTCAGACTAAAGTAGTCCATGAGGTCTGGCGTGGTCAGCTCAATACGTTAAAAATTGCGCCAGATAATCCGGCCTGGGTTATCGCGGAAGCGATTATTCCCGAACAAGTCGGAGGCTGGTATGTACGCGAAGTTGGGTTACTGGATACCGACGGCACGCTGGTCGCTATCGGAAAAATCCCTGAAACCTATAAGCCACGATTACCTGCGGGGGCCAGTAAGCAAATCGTTATACGCGCGGTCATGGAAGTCACCAATGCAGATGCGGTGACGCTTTTGATCGACCCTTCAGTCGTTGTGGCAACCAGGGAATATGTCGATGACGCGTTGAAAACACATCAGCAATCACGAAATCATCCTGATGCGACGCTGACACAAAAAGGTTTTACGCAGCTGAGTAATGCGACTAATAGCGATGATGAAACCAAAGCGGCCACGCCAAAAGCGGTAAAAACGGCATATGACCTGGCAAATAGCAAAGCTGCCACCAGTCATAATCATGCCTGGAGTCAGATTACTGGTATCCCTGATGGTACACTGACGCAGAAAGGAGTCGTTAAACTTAACAACACAACAAATAGCACCAGTACAACGGAAGCTGCAACGCCAAGTGCTGTTAAAGCAGCGATGGACAAGGCTATTGCTGCGGCACCGTCCAGCCATACCCATGCCTGGGGGCAAATAACAGGTATCCCCGACGGTACGCTGACACAAAAAGGGGTCGTGAAACTTAATAATGCGACCAACAGCACCAGTACGACGGAAGCTGCAACGCCGAACGCGGTTAAGGCAGCGATGGATAAGGCTATTGCTGCGGAAAGCTGTCCTGTAGGGATGCCTATACCCTGGCCATCTGATTCTGTACCTTCAGGCTACGCTCTGATGACTGGTCAGACATTTAATAAAACCTCCTATCCCAAACTGGCAATTGCATATCCATCTGGCGTTATTCCTGATATGCGCGGATGGATAATTAAAGGAAAACCATCCAGTGGGCGCGCTATATTATCTACTGAACTGGATGGAGTTAAATCACATAACCATACGGGCAGTATTTCTAGTACCAATTTAGGGACAATAACATCTACCTCTACGGACTTAGGAACAAAAACTACAGCTTCATTTAATCATGGAAGTAGAAATACAAGCACATCTGGAGAACATACACACCGAATACCAACTGATGGTGCAGAAGGTAAAGATGGACCGTCTTTATGGAACAGCCCCAATTCAGATGAGAACTACAGAGAACCTACTGAGTCTGCTGGTAGTCATTATCATAGTATTACGATTGGCGCCCATGCACATACAATCGCACTGGGAAGTCATACACATAATATTGTGTTAGGTACACATAATCACTCAATTATCATCAATAACACTGGCAATACAGAAAATACTGTTAAAAACATTGCATTCAATTATATTGTGAGGCTTGCATGAATACTTTTACTTTTTCCGATAACGCACAAATTTTATCTGTTTTTAATTTTTCACCAGACACACAAGAATTTATTGGTGAGTCCAATGTATATATAGCACCAAACACTGGACTACCGAATTACTGCACATTAACACCACCACCACAAAAAATTGCAGGTTTTACTTCTATATGGTCAATTAATAAATGGGAACTTATTGAAGATCATCGAGGCCAAACTGTTTATAACAAAGTTGATGGCAGCCAGATTATTATTAATAAATTGGGTCAATTGCCTGAAACTGTCACCATCATTTCCCCTACCAGTACTTTTGAGCGTTGGGATGGCGAAAAATGGCAGCCATCAATTGATGATGCTAAACAGGCGAAATGTGCCGAAATCAAAACATTGCGCGACTCCATCACTACCGACTACATCATCATCAACGACAATTACTTCCACAGTGATACAAGCAGCCGCATCCAACAACTCTCACTCACAAAAATGGGAGCGGAGAAAAAAATTCCGCCAGGTTTAATGTGGAAAACTAAAAATAATGGTCTGACTGAGTTAACCAACGAAATCGCTGCCCAGTTTGAATCCGTCACAATGGATCACGATATACGCTTGTTTGCCAACGCCCAACGCCATATCGCGGCGGTGGAAGCTCTGGACGATATTCAGTCGGTACTCGACTACGATTATTCAACAGGCTGGCAACCATGAGTAAAACTACAGTCTGGCTCGCTTGCTATAAAGGGCGAACAGAGCACCGGGTTATTGCGAGACTGGCTGACTGGCTTACACGCAAAATCACTCGCGGCAGTTATTCCCACTGTGAATTAGCCGTAGCACATGGAGAAAAGAGTTACCTTTGTTACTCCGCCTCTCTGCGCGATCGCGGCGTTCGTGGAAAGATAATGCCTTTACCGCCAGACAAGTGGGATATGCTGCCGCTCCAGGTCAGCCTTCAGGATGTAGAAGCTTTTTTCCGTAAACATGATGGCAAAAAATACGACTGGCGTGGAGCCTTAGGAATTATCACCGGCAATAAAGAACAGCGCGATCGCCTGTTTTGTAGCGAATTTTGTGCCGAATTTCTGCAATTAAAAGAAAGTTGGCGCTATTCCCCAAACCACTTGTACGCTTTAGTTAACAGTTGGCAATATCAACCATAAACTACGCCGGGCTTCAAGCCCGGCTTTAATCAGGCTGTATATTCCATCACAAACAAAGCACATGCTTATAAATATTCACAGTAATTATATTTCCATATTAACCATCCACTGAGTGAATATAGAAGAATTTAAATACAATAACTATTGCATTGTAAATTACATCAAATATAGTTCACTACTTATATATTTTGCTAATCGCTACAGGGAAATTACATGTTTATTGTCTCAGTTCTCAGACAAAGTAAGGATTTCACTATTAAACATGCACAATGGCTTCACCAGCAGCTGGATGGGTATAATTCCATTTGCATGACGGATGCTTCAGAAATCAAAGGGGTTCAAACCACTCCATTACTGTATAATTGGCCAGGATGGTGGGCAAAATTAGAGCTATTTAATCCCGAACATCCTGTTATCGGGAATGAAGATATACTTTATATTGATATTGATACTGTAATCGTCGGTGATATTACACAGTTTACTAAAATGAAAAAAGTAACATTACTGAACGACTTCTCGCAGCATGGTTCCAATGCTGCTCCTGCGACTGGAATAATGTTCATTCCTGCGGACGCCAAAAAACTTGTCTGGGAAGAGTTTATGAGATCGCCTGAAACTGAAATAAATTCAACCAGAAAGCCGCCATATCATGGGGATCAGGGATTTATCGGCAGAGTATGTCATGACGCTGAAAGATGGCAGGATATTTTTCCAGGACAAATTATCAGTTACAAAGCGAATATAGCGACGCCTAAAATGATAGGCTTTAATCCTGACTTACACGATGGTAAAGCAAACGGAGAATTGCCATCGGATGCAAAAATTGTATGTTTTCACGGTTCACCTCGTCCCTGGAACACAGCTCTCCACTGGGTTCCAGGTTTCAGCATAAAAAACACACTCTGCAGCAAATTTAAACAGCTCAAATATTCTCTTCGGTAAAAAACTTTTTTATTGGAAGGCGCCGGGCATCACGCCCGGCGTATCACTGTTTGATACAACAACCCATCCAGTTCCCTGGCATCTCCGTCCCTGCTGTCCGGTAACACTGGTGGAATTTCCCCACGCGCCAGTTCCACACGAATAAACGCATGTAACAAAGGACGGCGCGGACCATATTCCGCTTCTCCCGCGCGCTGTTTACGTTCCAGCAGTTCGTCTATTTCTGCACGTAACGGTGCATCAAGCTCGCTTCCCGCCAGTAACTCGGCAAAGCGCATTGGCGGTACGCCTTTTCCCGCTTCAACCCAACGCACAGCCAGTAGTGGTCGCAGCACGTAAAAGTATTTTTTCAGCCGAACTACGTCGCCCTGCAAATAACCGCGAAAGTTTTTCCGCGCCATCGAATAATAATGCCAACGCGCACGCAGCGGAGAAAACCACTTCGGCACCATTGCCTTAAGCGGCGTTATCGTTTCTTCATCTTGTTGATAGACCACCGGAGAATCCAGCCATTCTATCAGCGTCGGATTCGCTCCTTTCAGTAATCCCAGCGCCTTGCGCCACTCCCAGCCTGAAACATCTAACTCGTCGTCAATAGGCAACTCAATAACATCGCGCGGCGCCTCCACCCGCAGATACCATTCCAGCGGGTGAACATACAAAAATCGTACATCGTAGTCGCTGTCGGGAGAGGCAAATCCCCAACCGCGACTCCCCGATTCGCAGGCGTACAGCACTTTCACGCCATAGCGACGTTCTATTTCTTTTAATTGCTGCGATACCCGTTCGCGCATCGCAGCACTGACTCCATTTATTGGCATTTGACTCATCCTTTGATATTAACTAACCCGTGCAGAACCTGGTCCAGACCGCCAAATACAGAGATGTTATCGATCCGCTCAGCCACTCTCTCCAGCGTTTCCAGCTCTTTTAAACGCAGCGCTACCGGGTTGTTTTCCATGACCTTCGCGGTGTTCAGCAACGAGCGCGTCGCTGCCGTTTCTTCACGTCGGCGAATCACATTGGCCTGCGCAGATTTCTCTGCCTCAACCAGCTGCGCAAGGATATTTTTCATATCACCAGGCAGGACGATATCTTTCACCCCTAATGAGGCAATCTCCATACCAAATGGCAACATGCGCGATTTCACCTGTTCGCTGACAACGTCATCAATGACCTGTTTATCTTCCAGTAATTCATCCAGCGTACGCGTACCTACAGCTTCACGCAGTGCAAATTGCAATTCCCGATACAAATGATCAACCGGCTTCGTTAACTGACTAAATGCCAATAACACGTCGCTGTAGCGCCAGTTAGCTGCGAGGTTAATCCGCAGATTGACCTTATCTTTCGTTAAGATTTCTTGCCCGCTGACTTCCAGAACCTGTAAGCGGGTGTCGACAACTTCAGCTTCAACCAGATGATTTATTTTCCAGTATGCGGTCAGCCCCGGCGGTAACAGCGCCTGCGTTTCACCATCGATTTTCAGCACGCCTACGTGCCAGGCCGGAACCTGCACCGTCAGTATCGCATCGCGGCCTTTAACTGCCCCTTTGCGCCGTGGCTGCAATACCGCATTCATCACCTCCGTTTGAACCTGGACTTGCTGCGTATTCATCCGCACAAGCGTCAAATCATCCTCTACACGCCAGTACAAACGACGCGTTGATGGCGGCAGGATCTCCAGCAAAATACCGTCCATATACAACGCCCCGGCTTCAGTCTCCGACAAGTCGGCCACCACGCAATATCTTTCCACCCAATCAGGCTGAAAGCGGCGCAAATAATCCGCCAGCACGTCGGGAACTTCGCTGCCATCGAGCGTAATCAGCAAGACTTCTGGCGTATTTAACCAGGGTAAAAGATGCTCGCCTGCATGCAGCACTTTGTAGTAATCGCCATTTCTGGAGAGTAATGCCAGCTGATCTTTTCTTACGCTTATTTTTTTAATCATTATCTATTCCTTGCTTAATAGCTGTCGCGGAAGCAGACACGAAGAGACAGGGGAATTCCCTTTTGCCTGTATCCCGGCGTCTTTATCGGCGACGTTATCGGGGATCGCTGACTGCGCAATCCCCCATTTTTTATTTAATAAGTTACAACCAGTATTCATTTCAGGAATGAATTCGGGAATCGAACCCGTAATTAGCGTCAAAGGCTGACGGAACACGCCCGGAAAACAGCCTGGCCGTTCCTGGTGTGCCGACGGGGTTTAACCCCCTTTGAAATTCAGTATCAACGCAAAATTGTTATTGCGAAAAGCGTGCCAGAATTGAGAAATATTTTTAACCAAATGAAAAATAAAGAGTTAATAAATTACTGTTGTTTGTAGCGGGAAATTTTTTCACCAAATTTGTATCTGTATTTATCGTCAATTATCAAGAAAGATAAATATTTAAGAAGAGAACAAAGGAATATTATCAGTTCTGCTTGCAAATGAATTCCCGTACACTGAATCCATCGGCTAACTGAGGGCAACATCTATGGCACTCCCGCGTATTACCCAAAAAGAGATGACTGAGCGCGAGCAACGTGAACTTAAAACACTGCTGGATCGGGCGCGTATTGCGCATGGTCGCGTACTGACAAACTCCGAAACCAACAGCATCAAGAAAGAGTACATCGATAAATTAATGGTTGAACGTGAGGCTGAAGCGAAAAAAGCCCGCCAGTTGAAGAAAAAGCAGGCTTATAAACCCGATCCCGAAGCGTCATTTAGCTGGTCGGCAAATACGTCGACGCGCGGCAGGCGCTGATTAGCGCCCTTTTTTCTTACGCCCCGGCGAGGTGAAACGTTTACCATTTGACGCCGGGCGGCCACCTTTTTCTGATGTTTTTTCCATCTTCACCACCGGGCGTTTGATGCCCGCCGTTTTCGGTTTGGCCTTCGCTTTAGGTTTCACCTCGGAAGTAGAATTCTCAATTAATTTAAAGAGATCAATTAGCTCATCGTCGGTTAAATCGCGCCACTCACCCAACGGAATGCCGCTTAAGCTGACGTTCATAATGCGCGTACGTTCCAGCTTTTTCACTTCGTAACCAAAGTGCTCGCACATGCGCCGGATCTGACGGTTCAGCCCCTGCACAAGGGTAATGCGAAAGACAAATGGTGCTTCTTTTTTGACTTTGCACTTTTTCGTCACCGTTCCGAGGATCGGTACTCCCGCCCCCATACCACGAATAAATTCATCGGTGATCGGTTTATCGACCGTCACCAGATACTCTTTTTCATGATCATTGCCAACACGCAGGATCTTATTGACCAGATCGCCAAACTGCTCATGAAGCATCAGACTTGCTTTTCCCCTTCAAATATCACATGAAACTCTACACACTCATCTTCAGAGGGATGTCTACGAGTATGTAGATATGGTCGGCACAGCTTTCAGCTAGCAGGATTCGTAAACCATTGCGACCCCTTTGATTTCTTGCTTAACTTTTTCAGTAGCCAAACTGCAAGGTTTTTTATAACTGTTCCGAAACTGAAAGATTTATTGAGCCACCAGTCCACCAGCTAGTGATTTTTTAAAAACAATAACGCCGAGCACAATGTCCTTTTTTATAGTAATAAACTGAGTTACGACGCAGAGTCAGATAATAACACATTTACAAAACAAATTAATTTGCATAATGTATTTGCACAACAAATAAAATCATTTTTTTAAGCACAAAGATATTGCGTTATAAATCACTTCAAATATAGTTTGTCCTTTAGTCTCCTAACTGACGATGCAAGGAAACAGCATGTTTAGTGTCTCATTCCTCCGGGAAAGTAAGATTATCACTAATAAAAATGGGTCAGATAACACGTTGCTGTTAGCACAACACAAAGGCTGGTGCTTAAATAAATCAACATTCATACATACAATCAACTCTCATTTTTATTAAAATTCAACACCGCAAAATAACGATTGAAAAGGATAATAATTCATGGTTGATAAAATAATTTTCACTGTTACACCAATTTTTTCCATTCCTCCACGTGGCGCCGCTGCAGTAGAAACCTGGATTTATCAGGTTGCTAAAATGACAAGAATACCGAACAGAATTATTTGTATAAAAGAAGATGGGTATTCTGACGTTACTACTGTCAATGAACGATGCTCAATTCATCGCATTGGATTTAGTCGAATTTATAAACGTGTATTTCAGAAATGGACACGTATAGATCCACTTCCTTATTCCCAAAGAATTTTGAATATTGCTAAAAATTTCAACATTACAGATGATAGTGTAATTATTGTACATAATAGCATGAAGTTATATCGTCAGATTCGCGAGCGCTCACCTCATGCCAAAATAGTAATGCATATGCATAACGCTTATGAACCAAGAGGGATGGATAAGAATGTGAAAATGATTGTTCCCAGTAATTATTTAAAAAACTACTATAAAGGATTTCTTCCTGATGCTGAAATCGCTATAGTTCCAAATGGAACAACTTTATATAATATGGATAAACAGCATAAGAAAATCAAAAAAGCAGATCTAAATATACCCCCTGATAAAAAAATTATATTTTATGCAGGAAGGATATCTCCTGAAAAAGGAGTTATTTTACTTATGCAAGCATTTGAAAAAATTGTTAGATCTCATGATAATATAGAATTGGTTGTTATAGGTGATTATACAAACAAAAGTAAGGGAGAAAAAGGAGCTTACCAACAGCAAATTCAAAAATTAGCTAAACAACTCGGTTCACACTGTCATATGTTAGGAGGAGTTGCTCCTGAAGAAATGCATCAATATTATTCTTTAGCTGATTTAGTTGTTATTCCTTCTCAATTTCAGGAACCATTTTGTATGGTAGCAATAGAAGCTATGGGCTCAGGAAAACCGGTATTGGTGAGCACTCGTGGAGGAATGGTTGAATTCGTAAAAGATAAAGAAACTGGATATCATTTACAAGAACCAATGACACCCGAAACGATTGCAGCAGATATTGAAACAGTACTTGCTAATTCTGATCTACTTAATACTGCACAGTGCGGAAAAAAATTTGTTCTGGAAAATTATTTGTGGTGGCAAGTTACTCATAAATTTGAAAAAACATTGAGTAACTGGTTTAGCTAAAAATATGGAAAACGTTCTATTTTATTTGCTAAAAGTAATATTAACAAGCAATGCGAGCTAAAACGCTGCTGGTTCGCGCGCGTATTGCGCATGGTCGCGTACTGACAAACTCCGAAACCAACAGCATCAAGAAAGAGTACATCGATAAATTAATGGTTGAACGTGAGGCTGAAGCGAAAAAAGCCCGCCAGTTGAAGAAAAAGCAGGCTTATAAACCCGATCCCGAAGCGTCATTTAGCTGGTCGGCAAATACGTCGACGCGCGGCAGGCGCTGATTAGCGCCCTTTTTTCTTACGCCCCGGCGAGGTGAAACGTTTACCATTTGACGCCGGGCGGCCACCTTTTTCTGATGTTTTTTCCATCTTCACCACCGGGCGTTTGATGCCCGCCGTTTTCGGTTTGGCCTTCGCTTTAGGTTTCACCTCGGAAGTAGAATTCTCAATTAATTTAAAGAGATCAATTAGCTCATCGTCGGTTAAATCGCGCCACTCACCCAACGGAATGCCGCTTAAGCTGACGTTCATAATGCGCGTACGTTCCAGCTTTTTCACTTCGTAACCAAAGTGCTCGCACATGCGCCGGATCTGACGGTTCAGCCCCTGCACAAGGGTAATGCGAAAGACAAATGGTGCTTCTTTTTTGACTTTGCACTTTTTCGTCACCGTTCCGAGGATCGGTACTCCCGCCCCCATACCACGAATAAATTCATCGGTGATCGGTTTATCGACCGTCACCAGATACTCTTTTTCATGATCATTGCCAGCACGCAGGATCTTATTGACCAGATCGCCATGGTTAGTGAGAAAAATCAGCCCCTGAGAGTCTTTATCCAGACGACCTATCGGGAACACGCGTTTACTGTGGTTGACGAAATCAACGATGTTGTCGCGCTCGCCATCTTCCGTAGTACTAACGATCCCTACAGGTTTGTTCAGAGCAATAAGCACTAAGTCTTCTGCTTCACGCGGCTCAATCAACCGACCATTTACCTTCACGACGTCGCCTGGTTTAACCTGGTCGCCAATGGTGGCACGTTTGCCATTGATGAACACATTGCCTTGTTCAATAAAGCGATCCGCTTCGCGTCGTGAGCAAATTCCACTTTCGCTAATGTATTTGTTTAATCGGATAGATGAGTCGGGCAGCATAAATTCTCCTGTAAAACGCGGAATATACCCTGACTCTGATGCAGGAAAAACAGCGTTTCTTCGCAACAGTGAAATTAATTGTGATCCACCACAATTTTCTGCACAAAAATCAGCGGCATCGAAGTCAGTAACAAGACCAACAAATACATATAAATATCAATCAGTTAAATAATAACGCACAGATGTGCTTGCCTTAACGATACACAAAAACAAATGTGCACAATTAACCTTGTATTTTTTGCGGATAAATAGTGAAAAATCCTTTTGAAACACTCTGTTGATGAGGTTATATCAGATCAAGCGGTAAAAAATGAGATTTGCACAAATGTGCACGTGCAGGAGGCCAGTATGGCGGTAGAAAACGGTGACGATATTCGCCTGATCGTGAAAATAGCGCAGCTTTATTACGATCAAGAAATGACTCAGGCACAAATCGCCCGCGAGCTAGGTATCTACCGAACGACCATCAGTCGTCTGCTTAAACGTGGTCGTGAACTGGGTTTAGTGACCATCGCAATCAATTACAACTACAACGATAACTTGTGGCTGGAGCAGCAGCTAAAACAAAAATTTGCTCTTAAAGAAGCTGTGGTAGTGCCCTGCCAACAAGAACAGGAAGAAGAGCAACTGGCAATAATGGGTGTACATGGCGCACAGCTACTGGAACGACTACTGGAGCCAGGCGATATCATCGGGTTTTCCTGGGGACGTGCGGTACGGGCGATGGTTGAGGGGCTATCGACAGCCAGCCAGTCACATCAGCATATTTGTGTACCTGTTATCGGGGGACCTTCGGGAAAACTGGAAAGCCGTTACCATGTGAACACCCTTACCTACGGTGCTGCTGCAAAACTGAAAGGTGAATCTCATCTCGCAGACTTTCCGGCACTACTGGATAATGCATTGATTCGTAACGGTATCATGCAGTCCCAACATTTTCGCACCATTGCAGATTACTGGAATAACATCGATATTGCTCTGGTGGGGATAGGTTCCCCTGCAATACGTGATGGTGCAATCTGGCACGCATTTTATGGTCGGGAAGAGAGTGATGATTTATATGCAGGGCAAATTGCCGGTGATATCTGCTCTCGCTTTTATGATATTAACGGCGCAACCGTCGAGACGCAGATAAACGAAAAAACGTTGTCTATCGAAATCCATAAATTAAAAAATGCACGTTATTCTATTGGTATTGCCATGGGAGAAGAGAAACTAAGTGGGATTCTTGGTGCGTTACGTGGCAAATATATTAACTGTTTAGTCACCAATTACCAAACCGCCGAATTACTATTGCAATAAACACTATTTACTTTGATTCGACATAATTTATTTTATGGGGAATCAATTTATCTGTATGGAGAGAAAATTATGCAATCATGGTTAAACTTATCTGGCAAAATAATTATTGTGACAGGAGGTGCATCGGGAATAGGTAGTGCTATCGTCGAGGAGTTAATAACTCATGGCGCAAACGTCCAGATGGTGGATATCAATACTGGTGAAAATAATGCTGGCTATCAATTCTGGCCAACAGATATTTCCAAAGCCCAACAAGTGACAGATACCATTGCGGAAATAATTCAGCGTTTTGGTCGGATTGATGGTCTGGTCAATAACGCTGGCGTTAACTATCCGCGTCTGTTGGTAGATGAAAAAGCCCCGGCAGGAAAGTACGAACTTAACGAAGCCGCTTTTGAAAAGATGGTTAATATCAATCAAAAAGGTGTTTTTTTGATGTCGCAATCGGTGGCGCGGCAGATGGTGAAACAGCGTGACGGCGTCATTGTGAACGTCTCTTCTGAAAGCGGGCTGGAAGGTTCGGAAGGCCAGAGTTGCTACGCTGCCACCAAAGCTGCACTGAACAGTTTTACCCGTTCCTGGGCAAAAGAACTGGGTAAGCATGGCAACCGTGTAGTTGGTATTGCGCCAGGGATTCTGGAAAAAACGGGATTGCGCACACCAGAGTATGAAGAAGCCCTGGCATGGACGCGAAACATAACTGTTGCACAACTGCGTGAAGGCTACAGCAAGAACGCGATTCCCATTGGACGCTCCGGACGGCTCACGGAAGTCGCTGATTTTGTGTGCTACCTGCTGTCTGAACGCGCCAGCTACATCACCGGAGTAACCACTAACATTGCGGGCGGTAAAACGCGCGGTTAAGGAGGTGATATGGTTAATGCAATCTTCTGTGCCCATGGCAAATTAGCTTGCGCCATGCTGGAGTCGGTACAGATGGTGTACGGCGACGCCAATGTTGTAGCCGTAGAATTTGTACCTGGAGAAAATGCCAGCGACATCATAAATAAGCTGGAAAAGTTAGTAAGCATTCACGCTCATGATGAATGGCTGATTGCCGTGGACTTACAGTGCGGTAGTCCATGGAATGCCGCTGCCACACTGGCAATGCAAAACCCACATCTGCGTGTCATGAGCGGGTTATCGCTCCCTCTGGCGCTGGAACTGGTGGACAACCAGAGCAGTATGAATGTCGATGAACTGTGTGTACACCTGACGCAAGTCGCCTCACAAACTTGTGTTATCTGGCAACAACCGGATACGACTGACGAGGAGTTCTGATGAACATTACTCTTGCCCGCATTGATGACCGCCTGATCCACGGTCAGGTAACAACTGTCTGGTCAAAAGTGGCCAATGCTCAGCGGATTATTATTTGTAATGACGATGTATTTAATGATGATGTGCGTCGGACATTATTACGGCAGGCGGCACCACCTGGAATGAAAGTTAATGTGGTAAATATCGAAAAAGCCGTCGCCGTTTATCACAATCCGCAATATAAAGAGGAAACCGTTTTTTATCTTTTTACCAATCCGCAAGATGCCCTGGCGATGGTTAAACAAGGCGTCAATATTAATGTATTAAATATTGGCGGAATGGCATGGCGCCCTGGTAAAAAACAGTTAACTAAAGCGGTATCATTAGATGAGAATGATATTAACGCATTCTATGAACTGGATAAATTAGGCGTAAAGCTAGATTTACGCGTAGTTGCGACAGATCCTTCAATCAATATTATCGAAAAAATAAAAGAACACGTAACGGCTTAATAAATATCAGGCCTGTGTATTTATGCTTTAACAGGCAGGGACGAGTACACTTATAAGGTGACAAATTATGGAAATTAGTACCCTACAAATTATCGCCATATTTTTATTTTCCTGTATTGCCGGAATGGGCAGCGTACTGGACGAGTTTCAGACTCACCGCCCACTTATCGCCTGCACAGTTATTGGTTTAATTCTCGGTGATTTAAAAACCGGAATTATGCTCGGTGGCACTCTGGAATTGATAGCGCTTGGCTGGATGAACGTCGGTGCGGCGCAATCTCCGGATTCAGCACTTGCCAGTATTATCTCTGCCATTCTGGTAATCGTTGGTCAACAAAGCATCGCTACCGGTATTGCTATCGCACTTCCTGTGGCAGCCGCGGGCCAGGTACTAACCGTATTTGCCCGCACCATCACCGTGGTGTTTCAACATGCGGCAGATAAAGCAGCAGAAGAGGCACGCTTTCGCACTATCGATATTCTGCATGTCTCCGCGCTTGGAGTGCAGGCATTACGCGTCGCCATCCCGGCGCTCATAGTCTCATTGTTCGTCAGCGCCGATATGGTGAGCAATATGTTGAATGCTATCCCCGAATTTGTGACCCGAGGATTACAGATTGCTGGCGGCTTTATCGTCGTGGTCGGTTATGCCATGGTGCTGCGCATGATGGGCGTGAAATACCTGATGCCTTTCTTCTTCCTGGGCTTCCTCGCGGGTGGCTACCTTAATCTCAGTCTTCTGGCATTCGGCGGTGTCGGCGTGATCATGGCACTGGTTTATATCCAGCTAAATCCACAATGGCGAAAAGCCGAACCACAAACGCAAGTCCCCCCCTCCACCGCTCTTGACCAACTTGACGATTAACGGAGCCATCATGGAACAGAGAAAAATCACACGCAGCGATCTGGTGAGCATGTTTCTGCGCTCCAATCTGCAACAGGCATCATTTAACTTCGAACGCATTCATGGGCTGGGTTTTTGCTACGACATGATCCCCGCCATTAAGCGCCTTTACCCACTGAAAGAGGACCAGGTCGCCGCGCTAAAGCGCCATCTGGTGTTCTTCAATACTACGCCTGCGGTGTGTGGCCCGGTCATTGGCGTCACCGCTGCCATGGAAGAGGCACGCGCCAACGGCGCAGAGATTGATGATGGCACCATAAACGGTATCAAAGTCGGTCTGATGGGGCCACTGGCCGGTGTCGGCGATCCGCTGGTATGGGGCACATTGCGTCCAATAACTGCTGCCCTCGGCGCATCGTTAGCACTTTCGGGCAACATTCTTGGCCCATTGCTGTTCTTCTTTATTTTCAACGCAGTGCGCCTGGCAATGAAATGGTATGGGCTGCAACTGGGCTTTCGTAAAGGGGTGAATATCGTCAGCGATATGGGGGGGAATTTGCTGCAAAAGCTCACCGAAGGTGCGTCAATTCTCGGTCTGTTTGTGATGGGTGTACTGGTCACCAAATGGACGTCGATCAATGTACCGTTGGTTGTTTCTCAAACACCAGGCCCCGATAGCTCCACCGTCACCATGACCGTGCAAAACATTCTCGATCAGTTGTGCCCGGGTTTGCTGGCGCTTGGCCTGACTCTGCTGATGGTGCGTCTGCTTAACAAAAAAATTAATCCGGTGTGGCTCATCTTTGCTCTGTTTGGCTTAGGGATTGTCGGTAACGCACTGGGCTTCCTGTCCTGATTCTTCGCCCCGGTTTAACTACCGGGGCCATCGCTCACACAAGAGGTGGTTATATGCAAACAACGGCTCTGCGTCTTTATGGCAAATGTGATTTACGCCTGGAATCCTTTGATCTTCCTGAAATGCAGGAGGATGAAATTCTCGCCACGGTAGTAACCGACAGCCTTTGCCTCTCATCATGGAAAGAGGCTTGCCTGGGAGAAGATCACAAAAAAGTGCCTGATGATGTGGCGACTCATCCAATCATCATCGGTCACGAGTTCTGTGGCGATATTGTTGCTGTAGGTAAAAAATGGCAGCACAAATTTCAACCGGGTCAGCGTTATGTGATTCAGGCTAACCTGCAACTCCCCGACAGCCCTGATTGCCCCGGCTACTCCTTTCCGTGGGTAGGCGGCGAAGCAACGCATGTGGTTATTCCAAATGAAGTCATGGCACAGGACTGCCTGCTGGCTTATGAAGGCGAAACCTATTTTGAAGGATCGCTGGTTGAGCCGCTCTCCTGTGTAATTGGCGCTTTCAATGCAAACTATCATCTTCAGGAAGGAAGTTATAACCACACGATGGGAATTCGTCCGCAAGGACGCACACTGATCCTCGGCGGCACCGGACCAATGGGTCTTCTGGCGATAGACTATGCGTTGCATGGCCCGATAAATCCATCGCTGCTTGTCGTTACCGATACCAACAACGATAAATTGAGCTATGCACGTAAGCACTATCCTTCAGAACCACAAACACTGATTCATTATCTCAATGCCGCTGATGCATCATTTGATACATTAATGGCATTGAGTGGCGGTCATGGTTTCGATGATGTTTTTGTCTTTGTTCCCAACGAAGGTCTTGTGAAACTTGCCTCTTCCTTGCTGGCGACAGATGGTTGTCTGAATTTCTTTGCTGGTCCGCAGGATAAAAACTTCAGTGCTCCCATTAATTTTTATGATCTGCATTACGCCTTTACGCATTACGTTGGCACATCTGGTGGCAACACTGATGATATGCGAGCGGCCGTTAAATTGATTGAAGAGAAAAAAGTTCAGGCAGCGAAAGTCGTTACGCATATTCTGGGACTGAATACGGCTGGAGAAACGACGCTGGCTCTGCCAGAGATTGGCGGAGGAAAGAAACTGGTCTATACCCATAAATCACTGCCATTAATCGCTCTTGATCAAATTAACGATCCACAACTACGTGAGATCCTCGACCGCCATCAGGGCATCTGGTGTCGGGAAGCTGAACAGTATTTACTGGCGAATACCGCACATATTTGAGGCAGGAAAATATAGGTAGCCAGGCCTGGATGGGGCGTGCCATATATTGAATTTGCGAGAGTTTGCAACCTGAATAAGACGTTTACGTCGCATCCACAATAAATATTGGTGGTTAATACTATGAGCGCCCAATCAGGCGCTCATAATAAAAATCACCACATTAAATCATCGGGGATCTTAAAGTCAGCATAGGGATCATCTTCGTCCTGCTCTTCCTGGCTGAGTGCGCTATTTAATACAATAAAAGTCGCATCACGTTGGGCAATTTTATCTGCTACGCTCGCCGGGATAATGGCGTATTCGCTTTCCCCATTGCTATCAATGATCAAACGAGCAATAGCAAGGCGCCCATTTATTAATTGGGTTTGAGTTGTTTTATCAACTTCAATTTTCTTGATAAGATTATTATCAGTGAAATTAAAACCAATATCACCACGAGAAACAGTGATACGATTCATTTCAATAAGCTGTTTAATTTGTGCTTTATATTCTTTCACTAACGCAGCTTGTTTTTGCTGCTCGCTAAGTTGTTTATCACGCTCGAGTTGAGCTTTCTTGTTTTCTTCCACCGCCTCTCGGGCTTCACGAGCCTGAACACGAGATTTTTTAGCCGTTCTCTGGACTTTAGCTGCTTTTTTGCTGGTCACTAATCCCGCTTTTAGCAACTGTTCTTGTAGGGTGAGTTTTGTCATCTTCGTCGTTAAACCTGTTGGAAATTTGCTGGGATTATACTCGCCAAACCTCATAAACTGACGATCTGGATATCAATTTTATTGCTATCCAGAACGCTTTCTTAATACTCGTCCCGTTCGTCGTCTTCCTCCGGTTGTTCCAGAACGCTATAAGCCACGGAACAAAATAACGAATTCAGACGCTGCATATCACCTAACAAGCCTAAGTGAAGTGAACTGGTCTCAATGCTCTGCACGTTTTGCTGATGCAGACGATCAACGTGGGCATGGGAATAACGGCGATTCAAAATACGAAAGCGATGCTTGCTACGGCGTAAACGGCGAGCACTGGTAACATCGCCGGAGAAAAAGACTGACATCGCCAATTTTAAGTTACTGAGCAGTTGGCTATAGAGCGCATCCAGTTCCTTCAGACCATCAATCGAAAACGCCCGTCGTGCTGCCAGCGATTTATCAGCAATTTCACTACCCATGCGCTCGACGATATCTGATGCCTGTTCAAGGTTAAGTGACATCTCAATAATTTCTGCCCAGCGCCGCGACTCCTCTTCTGCCAGTTCCTCTTTTGGCATCCGCGCCAGATAAAGTTTAATGGCGGTGTATAACACATTGATATCGTCCGCCAGCTTGCGCAGCTCTTTCTCCTCACGAGGCGCACCGTGCATCACTTTATATAGTCCTTCCATCATTTGCTCCATCACGTCGCCAATACGCAGCGTTTCACGGGCGGCATTTGCCAGGGCAAGCGTAGGAGTATCGAGCGCGCTGACATCAAGATGTTTGGGTTTAAGATGCCCGTCAAGTTCAGGGTCATCGCGGATAATACGCTTACAAAACCGCGCCATCGGATCTACAAATGGCAACATCAGCAGACAACGCACCAGGTTATAGAAGACGTGGAAATAGATAACCAGTTCCGCTTTTGGTAGCGGCAACTTACCCATCGTGTTCGCCAGCAGATGGACAAATGGCAGGATAATCAGGCTACCCACCAGCTTAAACAGCAGGCTACCCAAAGCGACACGTCGTGCAGCAGCATTTGCGGCACTGTTGTTGAGCATAGCCAGCAAACCAGAACCAAGGTTTGCGCCAATGACCAGGCACAGCGCTACCGGAAAAGAAATAATACCAGCAGTAGTCAGGGTAGCGGTCAACAGTACAGCGGCAAGACTGGAATAACTGATAATGGCGAACATCGCGCCTATCAACGCATCCAGTAAAATATCGCCCGTCAATGAGGCAAAGATCACCTGAACGCCGCTGGCCTGAGTAATCGGTGTGACGGCCTGAACAATCAACTCCAGTGCCAACAAAATCAACCCAAGACCAATACCTACACGCCCCAACTGCCCGGCACGCGACTGTTTGCGTCCGAGGAAAAAGATAACCCCAATAAAAATGAGTAGCGGTGACAACCAGGATAAGTCGAAGGTGAGGATTCGCGCCATTAGCGCCGTTCCAACATCAGCACCCAGTACAATGACCAGGGCCGGCGCGAGAGCGACAAGATCCTGAGCGACAAAAGATGTCACCAGCATGGTGGTGGCATTACTGCTTTGAACCAACGCGGTAACGCCAATCCCCGCACAAAAGGCAAGCGGTTTTTTTTCTACGCTACGGCTAAGAACGGTACGCAGACGAGCACCAAAGACGCGCATAACGCCAGTGCGCACAATATGCGTCCCCCAAACCAGTAGGGCGACAGCGGAAAGCAGGTGAAGCAAAGTTAGCACGGAATCAGGTTCTCCTTTTTGTTATGCATTTTCCTGTTAAGATTTTTCTAATCACGTTGTTTTTATCCAAGCATTTCACTTGTATGTACTTTCAGTATAAGAGATTTATACAAGAAAGCATTTAAAAAGGCATCTATATAAAAATCCACCTATACCTGTTGTTATTTTTGTCACATTTTTTCTTGCCGTTTACACCAGATAAACGTTGTCACTTTTGTGACCTCTGAGAAGATAAACAACGAAATATTTAAGACCAGATTCTGTGAATCAAAATAATTAAGTATCAACGGTATTACGGAGATTGAACAGCTTACGGTAGCAAAACGTATAAATTCCTGAATCGCAAAAAAAGAGAAACTAAACAATTTTTGTTTTAAAAAAGATTGCGCAGAAAAGAATAAAGAGAACAATAATACTATTTGTAGCGTAACAGTGGCGACTGCATACGCGTAAAAACCACCTTCAATGCCGATAGCTTTAAGTAAGGAAATTGAATGAACGATATCGGAATAAAAAGGGATACGACCATTACCAACCGAGTAGAATAGATATGTGGCTATGGCGATAACATCCATGACACCCCAAAAAAGAAGAATGTATTTTTTGTATTGACGTTGCATAAAGTAAATCCTTTTTACGAAAACAAATATTACCAGGGATTATTATAATTGCGGGCGTTTTTGGATTAACACTCCACCCGTATTTTTTAAACCTCTGTCAGCCATACCTTCGCTAAAGAAGACGTCGATACGCCCTTTACTTTTATCGTGATACAGAATACTGCATGAGATACACCTTATCCCCTCTTTGGATTTACGAAAATCCAACCAAAAGCAACCATCAGAAAATACCCACTCCACACCTGTTTTTATATTAATTATCCAATCATTATAACCTGTTGGTTTTTTCCCTAATAGTTCAGTAACTTCGGCTTCTGAACGTCCTTCGAAAGCGAAAAAATCTATTTCATCAATTTTTATCATTTTCAATAATCCATTATTTATGACATTAAATACCGGGGCAAATACCCCGGTATTATCATTTACTCGGCGTCATACCCCAGATTCGGTGCCAGCCAGCGTTCAACATCTGAGACGCTCATACCTTTACGGCGGGCATAGTCTTCGACCTGATCGCGCTGAATTTGCGCTACCGCGTAATACTTGCTGTCCGGGTGGCTGAAGTACCAACCCGAAACCGAAGCTCCCGGCCACATCGCGAAAGATTCCGTGAGTTTCATGCCGGTGTGTTTTTCCACTTCCAGCAGCTCCCAGATGGTGGCTTTTTCCGTATGTTCAGGGCAGGCCGGGTAGCCTGGTGCCGGGCGGATTCCCTGATAGTTTTCGCGGATCAGCTCTTCGTTGCTGAGGTTCTCGTTCGGCGCATAGCCCCAGTAGACTTTACGCACACGCTCATGGAGATACTCCGCAAACGCTTCGGCTAAACGGTCGGCAAGCGCTTTCACCATTATTTTGTTGTAATCATCGTGCTGTGCTTCGAAGGCATCAGCCAGTGCGTCCTCTTCCAGCCCGCCGGTCACAGCAAATGCGCCAATGTAATCTGCTTTACCAGAAAGCTTCGGCGCAACGAAGTCAGCGAGACAGTAGTTAGCGAAGCCCGTTTTTTCGGTCTGTTGACGCAGATGGTGGCTGACGTTGATTACATGTGTACGCGTTTCGTCACGGTAGATTTCAATGTCATCGCCCACACGGTTTGCCGGGAACAGGCCCACCACGCCACGTGGATTCAGCGTTTTTTCGGCGCTTAATTTATCCAGCATGTCATTGGCGTCTTTAAACAGGCGCTTCGCCTCTTCACCCACCACTTCATCTTCCAGAATGCGCGGATACTTCCCAGCCAGTGACCAGGTCATAAAGAACGGCGTCCAGTCGATGTAATTACGCAGCGTTTCGATGCTGGCTTCCACTTCCTGCACGCCGAGACGGTGCGCCACCGGCGGCGTATAAGCCTGCCAGTCAAAAGCGAAGTCGTTATCGCGCGCCGCTTCCAGCGTGACTGGCGGTGTGCGCGGTTTCTTGCGCCCATGTTGAATACGTACGGTTTCGTACTCTTTACGGGTACGAGCGACAAAATCATCACGCTGAGTGTCAGAAAGCAGCGCCGCCACCACACCAACGGTGCGTGAGGCGTTCTGCACATACACCGTCGGGCCACTGTAGTTTTGCTCGATTTTCACCGCCGTGTGCGCTTTAGAGGTGGTCGCGCCGCCGATCAGTAACGGAATGGTGAAACCCTGACGCTCCATCTCTTTCGCCACGTTAACCATTTCATCCAGCGACGGCGTGATAAGCCCCGAAAGGCCAATCAAATCAGCATTCACTTCTTTGGCGGTGCGGAGAATTTTTTCCGCCGGCACCATAACGCCGAGATCAACAATTTCGTAGTTGTTACATTGCAGCACCACGCCAACGATATTTTTACCGATGTCGTGGACGTCACCCTTCACTGTAGCGATCACCATCTTGCCATTAGTTTTGCCCTGCTCTTTGCTGGCTTCTATGAATGGTTCGAGGTAAGCCACCGCCTGCTTCATCACACGCGCCGATTTGACCACCTGCGGCAGGAACATTTTGCCTTCGCCAAACAGATCGCCGACCACGTTCATGCCGTCCATCAACGGGCCTTCAATCACTTCAATCGGGCGCGTAGCCTGCTGACGGGCTTCTTCGGTGTCCTGTTCAATAAATTCGGTAATACCTTTGACCAGCGAGTACTCCAGGCGTTTATTCACTTCCCACGAGCGCCACTCCGCCTGCTGGGCGTTGGCGGTGTCGTCGGTTTTGCTGCCGCGATATTTCTCGGCAAGCTCCAGTAAACGCTCGGTGCCATCGTCGCGACGATTAAGAATCACATCTTCCACCGCGTCGCGCAGTTCAGCGGGTAGGTCGTCGTAAATCGCCAGTTGCCCGGCGTTGACTATCCCCATATCCATACCGTTACGGATGGCATAGTAGAGGAACACCGCGTGAATGGCTTCGCGCACCGGATCGTTGCCACGGAATGAGAAAGAAACGTTAGAAACACCGCCGGAGATCAGCGCGTGCGGCAGTTCACGTTTGATGTCTTCACACGCGCCGATAAAGTCCTGTGCGTAGTTGTTGTGCTCTTCAATGCCAGTTGCGACCGCGAAGATGTTCGGGTCAAAGATGATATCTTCTGGCGGGAAGCCAACCTCTTCGGTGAGGATTTTGTACGCCCGACGGCAAATCTCGATTTTCCGTGCGCGGGTATCGGCCTGGCCCTGTTCGTCAAAGGCCATTACCACGACTGCCGCACCGTAGCGACGCAACAGTTTCGCGTGATGGATAAAGGCGTCGACGCCCTCTTTCATCGAGATAGAGTTAACAATGCCTTTGCCCTGGATACACTTCAGACCTTTTTCAATGACGTCCCATTTTGAGGAGTCGATCATAATCGGCACGCGAGCGATATCCGGTTCACCGGCAATCAGATTGAGAAAACGCACCATCGCCGCTTCGGCGTCGAGCATCCCTTCATCCATGTTGATATCGATAATCTGCGCGCCGTTTTCCACCTGCTGACGCGCCACATCCAACGCCTCGCTGTATTTCTCTTCTTTGATCAGGCGCTTGAACTTAGCGGAACCTGTGACGTTGGTGCGTTCACCCACGTTCACAAACAGGCTATCGTCGCCAATGTTCAGCGGCTCCAGGCCAGACAAACGGCAGGCTACAGGAATTTCCGGCAGTTTGCGCGGCGCTAATCCTTCTACAGCACGGCTCATCGCTGCAATATGTTGTGGCGTGGTGCCGCAGCAGCCGCCAACAATATTCAGGAATCCCGCTTCTGCCCATTCACGTATTTGTTTTGCCATCGTGTCGGCGTCGAGATCGTATTCACCAAAGGCGTTGGGCAGCCCAGCGTTCGGGTGCGCGGTGACGTAGCACTCCGCAATCCGTGACAGCTCCTGCACGTACTGGCGCAGTTCATCGGGCCCCAGCGCACAGTTCAGGCCAAAGGTTAGCGCTTCGGCGTGGCGCAATGAGTTGTAAAATGCTTCGGTGGTCTGCCCGGAGAGCGTGCGCCCGGAGGCGTCAGTGATGGTGCCGGAGATCATTATCGGCAGTTCAACGCCCAGCGCTTCGAACTCCGTTTTCACCGCAAAGACCGCCGCTTTGGCGTTAAGGGTGTCGAAAACGGTTTCAATCAGGATCAGATCCGCACCGCCTTCCACCAGCGCTTTAGTGGATTCTCGATAAGCCGCCACCAGCTGGTCAAAAGTGATGTTGCGGAATGCTGGATCGTTCACGTCCGGAGAAATAGACGCCGTGCGGTTGGTCGGGCCGAGAACACCGGCAACGTAGCGCGGTTTCTCTGGCGTACGGGCGGTCCACTCGTCAGCACAGGCACGCGCCAGCTTCGCCGCCGCAAAGTTGATTTCCGCCGACAGGGATTCCATCTGGTAATCCGCCATCGCAATAGTCGTGGAGTTGAAGGTGTTGGTTTCGATGATATCCGCACCCGCTTCAAAGTAGGCGTTGTGGATAGCGGCGATCACTTCCGGTTTGCTGAGCACCAGTAGGTCGTTGTTGCCTTTGAGATCGCATGGCCAGTCGGCAAAGCGTTCACCACGAAAATCGGCTTCGTTCAGTCGATAGCTCTGGATCATAGTGCCCATACCGCCATCCAGCACCAGAATACGTTCATTTAACTGCGCACGCAGTTGTTCCACTTTGCTGCTCACACTTGCTCCCGACACGCTCAACCCAGATTTAATAAAAATTCAACAAACCATACTGGCATAAACGCATCTGTGGTAAAAGCGAGCACCACGCAACATGAGATTTGTTCAACATTAACTCATCGGATCAGTGTGGCAACTATTGCATTAGATAGCAATAAAAATGAAAATGATTTCCACGATACAGAAAAAGGAGGCTGTCATGGTCGCACCTGTTCCCGCAAAACGCGGCAGAAAACCCGCCGCTGCCACCGCCCCCGCTACCGGGCAAGTACAGTCTTTAACGCGTGGCCTGAAATTACTGGAATGGATAGCCGAATCCAATGGCAGTGTGGCACTCACGGAACTGGCACAGCAAGCGGGATTACCCAACTCTACCACCCATCGATTGCTCACAACCATGCAGCAACAGGGCTTTGTCCGTCAGGTTGGCGAACTGGGTCACTGGGCGGTGGGCGCACATGCCTTTGTGGTTGGCAGCAGCTTTTTGCAAAGCCGCAACCTGCTTGCCATTGTTCACCCTATTCTGCGGAAATTAATGGAAGATTCTGGTGAGACAGTCAACCTGGCGGTACTCGATCAAAGCGACCATGAAGCCGTCATCATCGACCAGGTGCAATGTACACAACTGATGCGTATGTCCGCGCCCATTGGTGGCAAACTGCCAATGCATGCTTCCGGTGCGGGTAAAGCGTTTTTATCGCAACTCAGTGAAGAGCAGGTCACGAAACTGCTGCATCGCAAAGGGTTACATGCCTATACCCACGCTACTCTGGTGTCGCCAGTCCACCTGAAAGAAGATCTCGCCCAGACACGCAAACGGGGTTATTCATTTGATGATGAAGAACATGCATTGGGTCTGCGCTGCCTGGCATCATGTATTTTTGATGAACATCGCGAACCATTTGCCGCTATTTCAATTTCCGGGCCAGTATCGCGGATCACCGATGACCGCGTGACTGAGTTTGGCGCAATGGTCATTAAAGCCGCGAAGGAAGTGACGCTGGCATACGGTGGAATGCGGTAAGAAAAGTGATGCGTTATACCCGGAGCGTGCCGGGTATAACGATCAATTTATTTTTTTATCGATTTACTGGTGGCCTGCAAAATATAGGGCTTAAGCAGTTTCGCAACTGCTGCAAATACCGGTACGACGACTGAGTTACCAAATTGACGGTAAGCCTGTGTATCTGAAACCGGTATACGGAACGGTTTCCCGCCAGGGGATTCAAATCCCATCAGACGAGCACACTCGCGAGGCGTTAATCTGCGTGGTCTGTTCGCCTGATTTTCAGCATTGTTAAAATCTATCTCCCCAAGCGCCTTGTCCCAGCCCCGGTCGATCAATATTTCTGAGCCATCTTTATGGTAACGGGCAGATAATGTCCTGGCGACGCTATTTGCATTATTTGGATCAACCAACCCAAATCCAAAACCATTGCCTTTCGCCGCATGTTTTTTGGCATAGTTATACAGATATTGCCAGAGCTTTGGGCTGAGGATGTATTTGCTATCAACAGAGGATTCCAGTAGTTGACCAAAGAGCGGTCTTTGCTGCGGATAGAAACGATCAATATCCCGTAAAGTAAAACCTTGATGAATATTGAGATCACGACGGAAACCCACCAGCACAATCCGCTCACGATGCTGCGGGAGGAAATGTTTGCCATCAATGATTTTAGGATCATCCTTCCCGGTTTCATGAGCGTTGGCCACTTCATAGCCCAGCTCATCAAGGGTATTCATAATGACCTTAAAGGTCTTACCTTTATCATGGCTTTTTAAGTTTTTGACATTTTCCAGTACAAATATCGCCGGGCGCTTTGCTTTAATAATCCGTGCAACATCAAAAAATAGAGTGCCTTGTGTTTCGCATTCAAAACCGTGCGCACGCCCGAGAGAATTTTTCTTACTGACCCCTGCCAGACTGAATGGCTGGCAAGGAAATCCCGCCAGTAATACGTCGTGATCAGGAATATGACGCTGAATATGTGCATACGCTTGTTTTTCACTTACCGTATCATCGGCGCTTAACGTGACCTCGCGTATATCATGATTAAATGTATGGCTACTTTCGTCGTTATACCAGTTTGCCTTATAAGTGCGAACAGCCTCCTTATTCCACTCACTGGTAAATACACATTGACCTCCAATTGCCTCAAACCCCTTACGGATACCACCAATTCCGGCAAATAGATCAATAAACCGAAACGCATAATTTGGATGGTGGGCTGGTGGCTCTGGAAGCATTTTTCTTAATAGCTCAACTTCCGCCTGAGTGAGTGTTTTTGGTTTACTTTTGCCATTTACCCAGCGGTTAAGTGTTTCCCGACTCCACTCATTTTTACCAATTTTTCTAAGTAATTCAGCAACGTATTTCTGATCGTAGATTTCCAGAACCCGATCGATAAGTTGTTTATCGCGCTCCTGTTGGTTTTTTTCATCATTGGCTGCTTTCTCCAGCAGCTCCTGAGCTAACAGATCGAATTCAGTCATATTTTCTCCCGGAATTAGTGGGTGAAAATATATCACTCATTTGACCCAGATAAAATGTGACTACACCTGTGGCCGGTAACGCACGCTAAATCGCTGCCTGCGCCGATACGCATAAACATCTTCCACATGCCCTTCACGTATGCGGTTTTGTAGTGCGCGCCAGTAATCAGCGCGGAACAGGTCGGCGTGCATCTCTTCAAACAGCGGACCAATACGCGGGTCGGCACATAGCCAGTGGCGAAACTCTTCCGGGAAAACATCGCCCGGCGAGACGCTGTACCACGGTTCGCTGGCAAGTTCGTCCTCCGGGTAGCGCGACGGCGGGATGTCGCGGAAGTTCACTTCCGTCATGTAGCAAATTTCATCGTAATCATAAAACACCACACGCCCGTGACGGGTGACACCGAAGTTTTTAAACAGCATGTCGCCAGGGAAAATGTTAGCAGCGGCAAGCTGGCGAATAGCGTTACCGTATTCTTCAATGGCGTCGCGCAACTGCTGACCTTCCACTTGTTCCAGCCAGATATTGAGCGGCACCATCCGTCGCTCAATATAAAGATGACGAATCACTATCTGTTCGCCGAGATCGGTGATTTTTTCTGCTGCTTCCTGAAGCAGTAATTCCATTAATGTCGGGGAAATATGCCGCTTCTCCAGCACAAAGTTTTCAAACTCCTGGGTGTCCGCCATTCGACCCACGCGATCGTGCTCTTTAACCAGTTGATAGCAGGCACGAACGTGAGCGGCAGACATCTCTTTCTGCGGCGCGAACTTGTCTTTGATGACTTTGAATACCCGATCAAAACCCGGCAGCGTAAACACCAACATCACCATGCCACGAATACCCGGCGCTTCAATGAACTGCTCATTACAGCCCTGTAGATAAACGAGATATTCGCGGTAGCTTTCGGTTTTGGCGTGTTTCTGGCAACCGATAGCCATATACAATTCTGCGGTCGTTTTGCCCGGCAGAATTTCCCGTAGCCACTCGACCAGCGCTGCGGGCAGCGGCGCATAAACCATAAAATAAGAACGCGCAAAGCCAAAAACAATGCTCGCTTCGGCGGTCGTCGTCAGGCAGGTATCAATAAATAACTCGCCGTCGTCCGTCTGATGGATCGGCAGCAAAAATGGCAATGTGCCGAAAGGCGTGTTCAGTTTGCCCACCAGCCAGGCGGCTTTATTGCGATAAAACAGTTCGTTCGCCACCTGTAAATGGCTTTCCGCGAGGTTGTCTGTCCCCAACATTTCTGTCAGATGGCGAATGATGTAATGAATGTCACGGCTTTTATTTTGCCAGCGCAGACGCAGCGGCAGATCGCTGATAACGCGCATTAGCAGAGATTCCCAGCCGTGATCGGGATAAAAGTCTTTTGCCAGCGGGCGCGGAATAGTACGAAAGCGGCGCTCTGGCTGGGAACTAAAGATAAAAAGCCGCTCGGGAGTAAGCGAACGGTGATCAAATAACCGACAGTACACGGAGTTAAAAAAGCTCTCCGCAATCTCGAAGCGCGGGTAGTCCGGCAACAGCCGGGTGTAATGCTCTTTGACGCGCAGTAAAAATGCCGCGTCCGTGCTTTGGCCGTTGGTAATGCAGCGCAGTTGCTCCACTACCAGACCGACGTGATGATCGTAAAGATGGATACGGCTTTTCATCGCCTGCTGGACAGCATGCCAGTCGGCTTGTTCGAAACGCTGCTGCGCCCCGGAAGTCACTTCAAGAAATCGACCATACTGAGCGTCGAAACCTTGCAAAATAGTTTGTGCAATCAGTAATTCCAGGCCACGCGGCATCGCCTCTCCTTAATTCGCCCCTCGCCTTACGGAAAGGGGCGTTGGTTATTAGAACTGCGATTCTTCGGTGGAGCCGGTCAGCGCGGTAACCGACGACGTGCCGCCCTGAATAATGGTCGTCACTTTATCGAAGTAACCTGTACCCACTTCCTGTTGATGAGAAACGAAGGTGTAGCCATCTTTCGCGGCGGCAAATTCCGGTTGCTGCACTTTTTCAACATAGTGCTTCATACCTTCGCCCTGGGCATAGGCGTTTGCCAGGTCGAACATGTTAAACCACATGCTGTGGATGCCTGCCAGGGTGATGAACTGGAACTTGTAGCCCATATCCGACAGCTGCTGCTGGAAGCTGGCAATAGTTTTGTCGTCGAGATTTTTCTGCCAGTTGAACGACGGCGAGCAGTTATAAGCCAGCAGTTTGCCTGGATATTTCGCGTGGATAGCTTCCGCAAAGCGACGCGCCAGTTCCAGATCCGGCGTAGAGGTTTCACACCAAACCAGGTCAGCATACGGCGCATACGCCAGGCCACGGCTGATTGCTTGCTCAATGCCTGCATGAGTACGGAAGAAGCCTTCGTTGGTGCGCTCGCCGGTAATAAATTCGCTGTCATACGGGTCGCAATCGGAGGTGATCAAATCCGCCGCATCAGCATCGGTACGTGCAACCAGCAGGGTTGGAACGCCCGTAACGTCGGCAGCCAGACGCGCCGCAACCAGTTTCTGGATTGCTTCCTGAGTTGGCACCAGTACTTTACCGCCCATATGACCGCATTTTTTCACGGACGCCAGCTGATCTTCGAAGTGAACTGCCGCTGCACCGGCTTCAATCATCGCTTTCATCAGTTCAAAGGCATTCAGGACACCGCCAAAACCGGCTTCCGCATCGGCAACGATCGGCAGGAAGTAATCGACATAGCGCGGATCGCCCGGCTCAATGCCCGCGGACCATTGGATCTGATCGGCACGACGGAAGGTGTTGTTGATCCGCTCCACCACGGCTGGCACCGAGTTTGCCGGATAGAGCGACTGATCCGGATACATGCTGGCCGCCAGGTTAGCGTCCGCGGCTACCTGCCATCCCGACAGATAGACTGCTTCAATACCCGCTTTCGCCTGTTGCAGCGCCTGACCGCCAGTCAGTGCGCCGAGGCTGTTGATGTAGCCTTTTTTCGACTCACCGTGCAGCAGTCGCCACATTTTCGCCGCACCCAGTTGTGCCAGCGTGCATTCCGGATTGACTGAACCACGTAATTTCACCACATCTTCCGCACTGTACGGGCGAGTAATGCCTTCCCAACGCGGTTGAGTCCACTCTTTCTGTAATTCTTCAATTTGTTGTGTACGGGTTTTCATGTGCAGATGCTCCATAGTTATGTGGTGGTTTACGCTAACAGGCGGTAGCCTGGCAGGGTCAGGAAATCAATTAACTCATCGGAAGTGGTGATCTGTTCCATCAAGCGTGCGGCATCGTCAAAACGCCCCTGGGAGAAACGTTCTTCGCCCAGTTCGCTGGCAATGACTTTCATCTCTTCGCCCAGCATCTGGCGGAACAAGGCTTTGGTCACCGGTTTGCCATTACTCAACGTTTTTTGGTGATGGATCCACTGCCAGATGGAGGTACGGGAAATTTCAGCCGTCGCCGCATCTTCCATCAGGCCATAAATCGGCACGCAGCCGTTGCCGGAGATCCATGCTTCGATGTACTGCACAGCCACGCGAATGTTGGCGCGCATACCTTCTTCGGTGCGTTCACCATCACAAGGTGCCAGCAGCTGATCGGCAGTAATCGGCGCGTCTTGTTCGCGCATCACTTCAAGCTGATTTTTACGGGAGCCGAGAATGTCGTTGAATACCGCCATTGCCGTATCCGCAAGGCCTGGGTGAGCGATCCATGTGCCATCGTGACCGTTATTGGCTTCCAGCGCTTTATCCGCTTTTACTTTGTTGAGCACCTGGTTATTGCGCTCTTCATCTTTGCTCGGAATAAACGCCGCCATGCCGCCCATCGCAAAAGCACCACGTTTATGGCAGGTTTTAATCAACAGGCGTGAGTAAGCATTCAGGAATGGTTTATCCATCGTCACTGCCTGTCTGTCTGGCAGGACGCGATCGGGATAGTTTTTCAACGTTTTGATATAGCTGAAGATGTAATCCCAACGACCGCAGTTCAGACCAACAATATGGTCACGCAGCGCGTGAAGGATTTCGTCCATCTGGAACACGGCGGGCAGCGTTTCAATCAGCAACGTCGCCTTGATGGTACCGCGCGGCAGATTAAAGCGATCTTCTGCATAGCTGAAGACTTCGCGCCACCAGGCAGCCTCCTGCCAGGACTGGGTTTTCGGCAAATAGAAATAGGGACCGCTGCCCTTTGCCAACAGAGCCTGATAGTTGTGGAAGAAATAGAGCGCAAAATCAAACAAGCTACCGGGGATTGCCTCACCACGCCAGGTGACATGTTTTTCCGGCAAGTGCAGACCGCGTACCCGACAAATCAAAACCGCTGGATTGGGCTTGAGCTGGTAAATTTTACCTGCTTCATTGGTGTAACTGATGGTGCCATTAACCGCATCGCGCAGGTTAATTTGCCCGTCGATCACTTTGTTCCAGTCCGGGGCCAGTGAATCTTCGAAATCGGCCATAAAGACTTTCACATTGGCGTTCAGTGCGTTGATCACCATCTTGCGCTCTACGGGTCCGGTAATCTCTACCCGACGATCTTCTAAGTCCGCAGGAATACCACGAATTTTCCAGTCTGTATCACGAATGGAAGCTGTTTCCGAAATAAAATCAGGCAACGTTCCGTTATCAATATCTTGCTGCTGCTGAATGCGCGCCGCCAGTAATTTATTCCGCTGAGGTGTAAAACGTGTCACCAGTTCAGTGAGAAATGCTACAGCATCAGAAGTAAGAATATGCTTCTCCTGCTCACCGAATGGCATGGTAAAGGTTAATTCTTCGGTTGTTGTTGCCTGTTGATTCATTGAGTAAGCCCTCGTCTTTGATCCTGCTGCATCCCAAATGTGAACGAAGGATCGTTGTGCGCTTTTCGTTCAGCACGACTAAGACTACTCAATTAAATTGTAAAATCAAAAACAATTTCCATTTTTAATTTAATTAATGGTTAACTTATTGATAACAGTAAAATTAAAAATTATTTACTTAATGAAGAAGTTTTCGGAAATAAAAAAGGCACCCGAAGGTGCCTGATTCAACATGCTGAAACGCTTAACGATCGACTGCTACAGAAGATTAATCCAGCGTTGGATTCATGTGCCGTAGATCGTATGGCGTGATCTGGTAGACGTAATAGTTGAGCCAGTTGGTAAACAGCAAATTACCGTGACTACGCCAGCTCGCTCGCGGTGTATTTTGCGGATCATTATGCGGGAAATAGTTATACGGTACATCTGGATTCAGCCCGGCTTCCACATCGCGGAAATATTCCTGCGCCAGCGTTTGCGCATCATATTCGGGATGGCCTGTCACAAAGGCAATGCGCTTATCTTTGCTGGCAAACAGATAGGCATCCCCTTCTTCTGTCTCCGCCAGAATTTCCAGATCGGTGTAATCACGAATCAACGCTGCCGGAAAGTCAGCATAGCGCGAATGTGGTGCCAGGAATGAATCATCAAAGCCACGCGTCAGAAGTGCATGAGGATGGAGAATGTGATGTTCGTAAACGCCAGAGAGTTTGTCAGTGCGGGTTTGCTTAGGAATGCCATAGAGGATATTGAGCGCAGCCTGTACCGCCCAACAGACAAACAGCGTTGAGGTGACGTGATCTTTCGACCACTCCAGCACCTGTTTGATTTGCGGCCAGTAAGCGACGTCATTAAACTCCACCAGTCCCAGCGGCGCGCCGGTGACGATCAGGCCATCAAAGTTCTGCTCCTGAATATCTTCAAAGTTGCAATAGAAGTTGTTCAGATGCTCTGCGGGCGTGTTGCGCGATTCACGGGAATCGATGCGCAACAGCTGAATATCGACCTGCAAAGGTGAGTTTGAAAGCAGGCGCAAAAACTGATTTTCAGTTTCAATCTTCTTCGGCATCAGGTTAAGGATAAGCACCTTTAGCGGACGAATTTCCTGACCAGACGCGCGAGAAGTTGTCATCACAAAGACGTTTTCTTCACGCAAGAAATTGACGGCGGGTAGCTCGTCCGGCACACGAATCGGCATAACCTGATTACCTCACTACATACGCTTATACGTTTAGACATCCAGATAGCTGAAGATAACCAGAAAATTTGCCAATGTCGAGCCTGCATGTTGAAGGTGAGAAAGTTTCAAGGAAAAGGCTACGTTAGAATATAAGAATGACTAAAAGGAGAGAAAATGGTTATTAGTATTCGCCGCTCACGGCATGAGGAAGGGGAAAAGCTCATTGCGATTTGGTGTCGTTCTGTCGACGCCACTCACGATTTTTTATCAGCAGAGTATCGGGCCGAGCTGGAAGAGCTGGTGCGTTCCTTTCTGCCGAAAGCACCGTTGTGGGTCGCGGTTAATGAGCGGGATCAACCGGTTGGGTTTATGTTGTTAAGTGGGCAGCATATGGATGCGCTGTTTATCGATCCTGATGTGCGCGGCTGCGGCGTGGGCCGGATGCTGGTGGAGCATGCACTCTCAATGGCACCGGAACTGACAACCAATGTTAATGAGCAAAATGAGCAGGCGGTTGGGTTCTATAAGAAGATGGGCTTTAAGTTTACAGGGCGCTCTGAGGTGGACGATTTGGGGAAACCGTATCCGTTGCTGAATCTGGCGTATGTGGAGGAATAAGCTGCCCCCTACCGTATCTGCGTAGGTTGGATAAGACGCAGCCAGCGTCGCACCCGGCATTATTTTCTGCACCAATGCAAAAAGGCCATCCGTCAGGATGGCCTTCTGCTAAATTTGATGCCTGGCAGTTCCCTACTCTCGCATGGGGAGACCCCACACTACCATCGGCGCTACGGCGTTTCACTTCTGAGTTCGGCATGGGGTCAGGTGGGACCACCGCGCTAAGGCCGCCAGGCAAATTCTGTTTATCAACACGTCCCGTTCTGACCTGTCGATTTAATCTGTATCAAGCTTACTTGTCGATGTCTCTTCCGCCAAAACACCTTCGGCGTTGTAAGGTTAAGCCTCACGGTTCATTAGTACCGGTTAGCTCAACGCATCGCTGCGCTTACACACCCGGCCTATCAACGTCGTCGTCTTCAACGTTCCTTCAGGACCCTTAAAGGGTCAGGGAGAACTCATCTCGGGGCAAGTTTCGTGCTTAGATGCTTTCAGCACTTATCTCTTCCGCATTTAGCTACCGGGCAGTGCCATTGGCATGACAACCCGAACACCAGTGATGCGTCCACTCCGGTCCTCTCGTACTAGGAGCAGCCCCCCTCAGTTCTCCAGCGCCCACGGCAGATAGGGACCGAACTGTCTCACGACGTTCTAAACCCAGCTCGCGTACCACTTTAAATGGCGAACAGCCATACCCTTGGGACCTACTTCAGCCCCAGGATGTGATGAGCCGACATCGAGGTGCCAAACACCGCCGTCGATATGAACTCTTGGGCGGTATCAGCCTGTTATCCCCGGAGTACCTTTTATCCGTTGAGCGATGGCCCTTCCATTCAGAACCACCGGATCACTATGACCTGCTTTCGCACCTGCTCGCGCCGTCACGCTCGCAGTCAAGCTGGCTTATGCCATTGCACTAACCTCCTGATGTCCGACCAGGATTAGCCAACCTTCGTGCTCCTCCGTTACTCTTTAGGAGGAGACCGCCCCAGTCAAACTACCCACCAGACACTGTCCGCAACCCCGATAAGGGGCCAACGTTAGAACATCAAACATTAAAGGGTGGTATTTCAAGGTCGGCTCCATGCAGACTGGCGTCCACACTTCAAAGCCTCCCACCTATCCTACACATCAAGGCTCAATGTTCAGTGTCAAGCTATAGTAAAGGTTCACGGGGTCTTTCCGTCTTGCCGCGGGTACACTGCATCTTCACAGCGAGTTCAATTTCACTGAGTCTCGGGTGGAGACAGCCTGGCCATCATTACGCCATTCGTGCAGGTCGGAACTTACCCGACAAGGAATTTCGCTACCTTAGGACCGTTATAGTTACGGCCGCCGTTTACCGGGGCTTCGATCAAGAGCTTCGCGTTACCGCTAACCCCATCAATTAACCTTCCGGCACCGGGCAGGCGTCACACCGTATACGTCCACTTTCGTGTTTGCACAGTGCTGTGTTTTTAATAAACAGTTGCAGCCAGCTGGTATCTTCGACTGATTTCAGCTCCACGAGCAAGTCGCTTCACCTACATATCAGCGTGCCTTCTCCCGAAGTTACGGCACCATTTTGCCTAGTTCCTTCACCCGAGTTCTCTCAAGCGCCTTGGTATTCTCTACCTGACCACCTGTGTCGGTTTGGGGTACGATTTGATGTTACCTGATGCTTAGAGGCTTTTCCTGGAAGCAGGGCATTTGTCGCTTCAGCACCGTAGTGCCTCGTCATCACGCCTCAGCCTTGATTTTCCGGATTTGCCTGGAAAACCAGCCTACACGCTTAAACCGGGACAACCGTCGCCCGGCCAACATAGCCTTCTCCGTCCCCCCTTCGCAGTAACACCAAGTACAGGAATATTAACCTGTTTCCCATCGACTACGCCTTTCGGCCTCGCCTTAGGGGTCGACTCACCCTGCCCCGATTAACGTTGGACAGGAACCCTTGGTCTTCCGGCGAGCGGGCTTTTCACCCGCTTTATCGTTACTTATGTCAGCATTCGCACTTCTGATACCTCCAGCATGCCTCACAGCACACCTTCACAGGCTTACAGAACGCTCCCCTACCCAACAACACTTAGTGTCGCTGCCGCAGCTTCGGTGCATGGTTTAGCCCCGTTACATCTTCCGCGCAGGCCGACTCGACCAGTGAGCTATTACGCTTTCTTTAAATGATGGCTGCTTCTAAGCCAACATCCTGGCTGTCTGGGCCTTCCCACATCGTTTCCCACTTAACCATGACTTTGGGACCTTAGCTGGCGGTCTGGGTTGTTTCCCTCTTCACGACGGACGTTAGCACCCGCCGTGTGTCTCCCGTGATAACATTCTCCGGTATTCGCAGTTTGCATCGGGTTGGTAAGTCGGGATGACCCCCTTGCCGAAACAGTGCTCTACCCCCGGAGATGAATTCACGAGGCGCTACCTAAATAGCTTTCGGGGAGAACCAGCTATCTCCCGGTTTGATTGGCCTTTCACCCCCAGCCACAAGTCATCCGCTAATTTTTCAACATTAGTCGGTTCGGTCCTCCAGTTAGTGTTACCCAACCTTCAACCTGCCCATGGCTAGATCACCGGGTTTCGGGTCTATACCCTGCAACTTAACGCCCAGTTAAGACTCGGTTTCCCTTCGGCTCCCCTATTCGGTTAACCTTGCTACAGAATATAAGTCGCTGACCCATTATACAAAAGGTACGCAGTCACCCCATAAAGAGGCTCCCACTGCTTGTACGTACACGGTTTCAGGTTCTTTTTCACTCCCCTCGCCGGGGTTCTTTTCGCCTTTCCCTCACGGTACTGGTTCACTATCGGTCAGTCAGGAGTATTTAGCCTTGGAGGATGGTCCCCCCATATTCAGACAGGATACCACGTGTCCCGCCCTACTCATCGAGCTCACAGTATGTGCATTTTTGTGTACGGGGCTGTCACCCTGTATCGCGCGCCTTTCCAGACGCTTCCACTAACACACACACTGATTCAGGCTCTGGGCTCCTCCCCGTTCGCTCGCCGCTACTGGGGGAATCTCGGTTGATTTCTTTTCCTCGGGGTACTTAGATGTTTCAGTTCCCCCGGTTCGCCTCATTAACCTATGGATTCAGTTAATGATAGTGTGACGAATCACACTGGGTTTCCCCATTCGGAAATCGCCGGTTATAACGGTTCATATCACCTTACCGACGCTTATCGCAGATTAGCACGTCCTTCATCGCCTCTGACTGCCAGGGCATCCACCGTGTACGCTTAGTCGCTTAACCTCACAACCCGAAGATGTTTCTTTCGATTCATCATCGTGTTGCGAAAATTTGAGAGACTCACGAACAACTTTCGTTGTTCAGTGTTTCAATTTTCAGCTTGATCCAGATTTTTAAAGAGCAAATATCTTAAACATGACTCGTAAGTCATCTTTAACGATATTAAGGTCGGCGACTTTCACTCACAAACCAGCAAGTGGCGTCCCCTAGGGGATTCGAACCCCTGTTACCGCCGTGAAAGGGCGGTGTCCTGGGCCTCTAGACGAAGGGGACGTATCAGTCTGCTTCGCAAGACGCCTTGCTTTTCACTTTCTATCAGACAATCTGTGTGAGCACTGCAAAGCACAGTTCTTTAAGGTAAGGAGGTGATCCAACCGCAGGTTCCCCTACGGTTACCTTGTTACGACTTCACCCCAGTCATGAATCACAAAGTGGTAAGCGCCCTCCCGAAGGTTAAGCTACCTACTTCTTTTGCAACCCACTCCCATGGTGTGACGGGCGGTGTGTACAAGGCCCGGGAACGTATTCACCGTGGCATTCTGATCCACGATTACTAGCGATTCCGACTTCATGGAGTCGAGTTGCAGACTCCAATCCGGACTACGACGCACTTTATGAGGTCCGCTTGCTCTCGCGAGGTCGCTTCTCTTTGTATGCGCCATTGTAGCACGTGTGTAGCCCTGGTCGTAAGGGCCATGATGACTTGACGTCATCCCCACCTTCCTCCAGTTTATCACTGGCAGTCTCCTTTGAGTTCCCGGCCGGACCGCTGGCAACAAAGGATAAGGGTTGCGCTCGTTGCGGGACTTAACCCAACATTTCACAACACGAGCTGACGACAGCCATGCAGCACCTGTCTCACGGTTCCCGAAGGCACATTCTCATCTCTGAAAACTTCCGTGGATGTCAAGACCAGGTAAGGTTCTTCGCGTTGCATCGAATTAAACCACATGCTCCACCGCTTGTGCGGGCCCCCGTCAATTCATTTGAGTTTTAACCTTGCGGCCGTACTCCCCAGGCGGTCGACTTAACGCGTTAGCTCCGGAAGCCACGCCTCAAGGGCACAACCTCCAAGTCGACATCGTTTACGGCGTGGACTACCAGGGTATCTAATCCTGTTTGCTCCCCACGCTTTCGCACCTGAGCGTCAGTCTTCGTCCAGGGGGCCGCCTTCGCCACCGGTATTCCTCCAGATCTCTACGCATTTCACCGCTACACCTGGAATTCTACCCCCCTCTACGAGACTCAAGCTTGCCAGTATCAGATGCAGTTCCCAGGTTGAGCCCGGGGATTTCACATCTGACTTAACAAACCGCCTGCGTGCGCTTTACGCCCAGTAATTCCGATTAACGCTTGCACCCTCCGTATTACCGCGGCTGCTGGCACGGAGTTAGCCGGTGCTTCTTCTGCGGGTAACGTCAATGAGCAAAGGTATTAACTTTACTCCCTTCCTCCCCGCTGAAAGTACTTTACAACCCGAAGGCCTTCTTCATACACGCGGCATGGCTGCATCAGGCTTGCGCCCATTGTGCAATATTCCCCACTGCTGCCTCCCGTAGGAGTCTGGACCGTGTCTCAGTTCCAGTGTGGCTGGTCATCCTCTCAGACCAGCTAGGGATCGTCGCCTAGGTGAGCCGTTACCCCACCTACTAGCTAATCCCATCTGGGCACATCCGATGGCAAGAGGCCCGAAGGTCCCCCTCTTTGGTCTTGCGACGTTATGCGGTATTAGCTACCGTTTCCAGTAGTTATCCCCCTCCATCAGGCAGTTTCCCAGACATTACTCACCCGTCCGCCACTCGTCAGCGAATCAGCAAGCTGATCCCTGTTACCGTTCGACTTGCATGTGTTAGGCCTGCCGCCAGCGTTCAATCTGAGCCATGATCAAACTCTTCAATTTAAAAGTTTGATGCTCAAAGAATTAAACTTCGTAATGAATTACGTGTTCACTCTTGAGACTTGGTATTCATTTTTCGTCTTGCGACGTTAAGAATCCGTATCTTCGAGTGCCCACACAGATTGTCTGATAAATTGTTAAAGAGCAGTGCCGCTTCGCTTTTTCTCAGCGGCGCGGGGTGTGCATAATACGCTTTCCCGCTACAAAGTCAAGCATTTTTTTGCTTTTCTCTGCCGAGATTCTCAGGAGAACCTCGCTGACCCGGCGGCGTGTTTGCCGTTGTTCCGTGTCAGTGGTGGCGCATTATAGGGAGTTATTCCGGCCTGACAAGAGGAAATTTAAAATAATTTTCTGACCGCGCATTTTTCCATCAAAACTGGTCATAACTTGCTATAAAACAGACAATTTGCTGTTTTTACAACCGCAATTACACGTCAAGGTGGCATACTAATCATTAAGAAAGGAAGGAAGGAAGACGAAGAATGCCTTTAAGTGCACAACAGTTAGCCGCACAGAAAAACTTATCTTATGTTCTGGCAGAGAAGCTGGCGCAGCGAATTTTAAAAGGCGAATATGCCCCTGGTACTATTCTGCCTGGTGAAATTGAACTGGGTGAGCAATTCGGCGTTAGTCGTACAGCAGTAAGAGAAGCCGTTAAAACGTTAACTGCAAAAGGGATGGTATTACCACGTCCACGTATTGGTACGCGTGTAATGCCACAAACGAACTGGAATTTTCTCGATCAAGAATTACTCTCATGGTGGATGACGGAAGATAATTTCCAACATGTTATCGAGCATTTTCTGGTAATGCGTATTTGTCTTGAGCCACAAGCATGTTCCCTTGCGGCAACAATTGGTACAGCAGAACAAAAAGCTCATCTGAATACGTTAATGGCAGAAATGGTAGCGCTGAAAAAGAACTTTAAGCGCGAACGTTGGATTGAAGTCGATATGGCCTGGCACGAACATATCTATGAAATGAGTGCGAATCCATTTCTGACCTCCTTTGCATCATTATTTCATTCGGTATATCAAACTTACTTTACATCGATTACCTATAATGGTGTGGTAAAACTGGATTTGCATCAGGCTATTGTTGATGCCATTGCTCAGAGTGACGGTGCACGCGCATTTAAAGCGTGTCAGGATTTACTTGCGGCTCCTAACGAGCGTCCGGATAAATAAACAGAGCGGTATGGATATGGATCTGTCCATACCGTTTGATTTAAACCGAACCACGGGCCATTAAAACGGGTGTCAGTTGTAGACGCTGCTGTTGCATTTCAGGTTTCGCCATTCGATGTATTAGCACATCAATCGCCAGTTCACCCAGTTCATCTTTTGGTTGATGAATTGTGGTCAATGGTGGAGTCATATAACGCGCAAGTTCAATATCATCGTAACCGACGACGGCGATATCCCGAGGAATTTGTAGCCCTGCCTGATAGAGTGCCTGATAAGCGCCGACAGCCATCGCATCGTTTCCGGCAAATACCGCCTGTGGTCTTTCTTTATGCATAAGCAGCGTTTGCATCGCTTCAAAACCACCACCAAACTCAAAATTCCCCGTAATTTCATAGCCTGCAGGAATAGTTAAGCCTGCACGCTGCATTGCCGTACGATACCCTTCCAGACGCAATCGAGCTGGTGTTTTATCCAGCGGCCCCGTTATACAGGCGATTCGCGTAAAACCATTATCAATAAGATGTTGCGTCGCTAAATCTCCGCCCAGCAACGAATTATCCTGAATGAGATCGCTGTCGCCATCGAACGGTGCCCAGTCCATCATCACGGTAGGCACTGTCGGATAACGTTGCATGATTTCACGCGAAGGCTGATGTGTTTCTGTGCACAGTAACAGCAAGCCATCAACGCGCTTTTGCATCAGCGTTTCCAGATTACGATTCATCCGCTGCTCATCGCCTTCGGTATTGCAAAGAACAAGACTATAGCCGCGTTCGAAGCAGCTGCGTTCAACGCCACGCACCAGTTCAGAATAAAAAGGATTGGTACTGGCAGTGATCAACATGCCAATGGTTCGAGTCTGATTGAGCTTGAGGCTACGCGCCAGAGCTGATGGCGCGTAATTGAGTTCTTTAATTGCCGCTTCAACTTTGGCAGTAATCGCTTCACTGACGAAGCGATCTTTATTGATGACGTGAGAAACTGTTGAGGTAGAAACGCCCGCCAGGCGGGCAACATCTTTCATTGTAGCCAAGCGTCACCTCTGCCTGTCTAAAAATGCGTCGATCTCTTCACGCCATGGAACGGAAGGTTGTGCGCCTTTGCGCGTTACAGCAATCGCTGCGGCGGCATGAGCAAAACGAATCGCCTCCGGCAACGGTTTTTCTTCCAGCAACGCCGTGATTAACGCGCCGTTAAAGGTATCTCCGGCAGCAATGGTATCGACAGCCTGAACCCGGAATCCAGGAACGCGCTGACCTTCACCATTCACGCTAGCCCACACACCACGACTTCCTAAGGTGATCAGTACGGTACGGATACCTTTTTCATGCAGTACCTGCGCCGCCTTCGCTGCATCTTCATCATTTTCAACACGGATACCGGTGAGCTTTTCTGCTTCCGTTTCGTTTGGCGTAATAATGTCCACCAGCGCCAGCAGTTCGTCAGGAAGTTCGCGAGCCGGAGCCGGGTTAAGCGCAACGATAGTCTTATTTTGATGGGCGATTTTCGCCGCTGCCATCACACTTTCGAGTGGTGATTCCAGCTGCATTAATAATGCCGATGCGTTAGCAATACGCTCACGTTGCGCCTCCACCAGCGCAGGGGAAAGGGCTGCGTTAGCGCCGGCATGAATACCAATGACATTCTCACCTTCGCCATTAACAAAAATCAGCGCCACACCTGTTGATTCGCCTTTGATCACGCTCACCGGAGAAATATCGATGTTATCAGTGGCGAGCTGCTGGCGAACGCTCTCACCAATGCTGTCATCACCCGTACAGGCAATAAACGCGATATTCGCACCGCTACGCCCAGCAGCCACAGCCTGATTCGCGCCTTTGCCGCCAAATGCAACCTGATAGTGGTTACCGGTTACGGTTTCGCCTGGAGTAGGAAAAGATTGAAGATTAAGAATGTGGTCAGCATTAATGCTGCCGAGAACAACGAGGCTGCCTGCGTTTTGCATATTTGGGATGTCCATAAAATGCGCCACCGTGTTAGGGTGGCGCGTGCCCTGCTTTTCTTTATTTTACACGTTCATCTGTCGATGACGTATTTATGTCACCATCAGGTCATACAACCTGATTAAAACTACTGCTTAACAACCAGTTTCAGATCAACCGGATACTTAGCCTGAACTTTCTCGCCTTTCAGCACTTTATCGGCGGTTTCGACGCCTTTCGCGCCAATCTGATCGGGTAGCTGAGCGATAGTCGCTGCTAGTTTGCCATCATTCACCGCTTTTTCGCCATCCGGTGTACCGTCAAATCCGACGACCATCACATCCGATTTACCAGCAGTTTGCAGTGCGCGCAGCGCGCCCAGCGCCATTTCATCATTCTGCGCGAACACAGCCTGAACATCCGGATGAGCGGTCAACAGGTTCTGCATTACGTTCAAACCTTTGGTGCGGTCAAAGTCCGCTGGCTGGCTGGCAAGAACATTAAACTTGTGAGCAGCAACGGCCTGCTGGAAACCTTCGCCACGCTCACGAGCTGCGGAGGTACCGGCAATGCCTTGCAGCTCGATAACTTTGGCACCTTCACCCGCTTTCTTCGCGATATAATCACCCGCGATTTTGCCGCCCAGTACGTTATCAGAAGCAATATGGCTCACTACTTCACCTTTCGTTGCCTGGCGGTCAAGAGTGATAACCGGGATGTTCGCCTGGTTAGCCATCTTCACAGCATTACCCACTGCGTCGGAGTCGGTCGGGTTAATTAGCAGAATTTTGGTGCCGCGAACGGTTAAGTCCTGCACGTTCGCCAGCTCTTTCGCCGGGTTATTCTGGGAGTCCAGCACCACCAGGTTATAGCCGAGTTTATCCGCCTCTTTCTGCGCGCCATCTTTCAGCGATACAAAGAACGGGTTGTTAAGCGTGGAAACCACCAGCGCGATGGTGTCTTTTGCCATCGCATTCGCACTGACGGTGGCGCTTAGCGCAACAGCGGAAACCAGGGTAGCCAGTTTTTTCATGTTCATATTCAAGATGTCCTGTAGTCGTTATTACTGTTTTTTGTTGTCTACCAGCACCGCCAGCAAAATCACCACCGCTTTGACGATCATCTGGTAATAGGAGGAAACACCTAACAAATTCAATCCATTATTAAGGAAGCCAAGAATTAATGCGCCGATCAACGTCCCAACAATGCGACCTTTTCCGCCCGCCAGACTCGTACCGCCCAGAACCACCGCAGCAATGGCATCCAGCTCATAGCCAGTCCCCGCCGTGGGTTGTGCGGAGGAGAGACGCGCCACTTCAATGATCCCGGCCAGCGATGCCAGCAGACCACAAAGAGAATAGACGATGATTTTGATTTTATTGACGTTGATACCAGAAAGACGTGTAGCCGATTCGTTGCCGCCCAGCGCGTAGATGTAACGCCCCAAACGTGTGTGATGCAGCATGTACCAGGCCGCGAGGAACACAATTCCCATGATCCAGACTGGCGTTGGTACGCCCAGCGGACGACCAATACCAAACCAGCCGAACAGATCGGCATTGTCAGTAAAGCCGGTATTCACTGGGCTCCCGTTGGTATAAACCATGGTCACGCCGCGCAGTAAAAGCATCATAACCAGCGTAGCGATAAACGCCTGGACACGACCTTTCGCTACAATCACCCCGGTTACCGCACCAATAGCGGCACCTAACGCGAGAGCGGCAGCGACAGCCACCAGCGCATTGACTTCAATGCCGACGATAGATGCAGCCACTGCGCCAGTCAGCGCCAACAGAGAACCTACCGACAAGTCGATACCCGACGTCAGGATCACCAGCGTCATCCCGACCGCCATAATGGCGTTCACCGAGGTTTGCTGGAGAATATTGAATAAGTTATTGATGGTGAAAAAGTTCGGGCTTAACGTCGAGACAATCGCGATCAGCACCAGCAGAGCGATAAGCGATTTCTGCTCCATCAGCCACGCTTTCGTGAAATAACGGCGACCAGAGACAGTCTGGGTTGTCATTTTTTTACTCCTGATTCACGCGATTAAGCTTGCCCACAGCGGCAGCCATTAACACTTCCTGGGTGGCCTGCTCACGAGTAAATTCCCCGCTGAGATGCCCTTCATGCATGACGATGATGCGATCGCTCATGCCTAATACTTCTGGCATCTCCGATGACACCAGAATGATGCTCAAGCCATCGGCTTTGAACTGGTTAATCAGTTGATAGATCTCTTTTTTCGCACCAACATCTACGCCACGGGTAGGTTCATCAAGAATCAACACTTTGGGGCGTGTCATCAGTCCACGGGCAATCGCCACTTTTTGCTGATTGCCACCGGAGAGCAAACCAATTGCCTGTTCCATCGACGGCGTTTTCACATTAAACAGACGAATAAAATCACTCACTGCCTGCTGTTCATCGGCATGCTTCAAACTGCCGCCAGTACGGCTAAAGTAACGCAGCGCAGTCAGCGACATATTCTCTTTGACTGACATGCCCAGCACTAAACCGTCACGTTTACGGTCTTCGGAGATATACACAATGCCGTTTGCCAGGCCATCCTGCGGTGAACGGGTAACGACTTCATGCCCATCCAGAGTGACGTAACCGCTGGTACGCGGCAGTGCGCCGTAGAGCACTTTCATCAGTTCGGTACGCCCCGCGCCCATCAAACCAGAGACGCCAAGAATTTCACCTTTGCGTAAGGTAAATGAAACATCATTAACGCCAGGTCCGCAGAGATTATCGACTTTCAGGCGGATATCGCCCGGCGCTTTGTCCAGGTGTGGATATTGATCTTCCAGCTTGCGGCCCACCATCATCTCAATCAGCGAATCTTCGGTCAGTGATGCCACTTCGCGCTCAGCAATAAATTGCCCGTCACGAAAAACAGTAACGTCATCGCAAATTTCGAAGATTTCTTTCATGCGGTGGGAGATATAGACAATACCGCGACCTTGCGATTTCAGCTCGCGGATGACGCGGAACAGGGATTCGGTTTCGGTATCGGTCAGCGCATCGGTCGGTTCATCCATAATGATGACTTTCGACTCAAAGCTCAGCACTTTGGCTATTTCAACCATTTGCTGGTCACCGATGGAAAGATCGCCCACCAGCTTGTCACTTTTAAAACGCAGGTTAAGTTTAGCCAGCAATTTATCCGCTTCGGCATACATGGTTTTCCAGTCAATTTTGCCAAAGCGATTAACAAACTCACGGCCGAGGAAAATATTTTCGGCAATGGTCAACTGTGGGATCAGGTTCAGTTCCTGATGGATAATCCCAATGCCGGCTTCCTGGGAAGATTTCGGCCCGGTAAACGTTGTTTCTTTCCCCAGCCATAAAAGCGTACCTGCATCACGCGTATAGATACCAGTAAGCACTTTCATCATGGTGGATTTACCCGCGCCGTTTTCACCCACCAGCGCCATTACACGCCCCGGATAGACATTTAACGCGGCGCCCGAGAGAGCTTTTACGCCCGGGAAGGCTTTATCGATGCCTTTAAGCTGAAGTAATGCTTCCATGACGGCCTCAGAACGTCACGCCAGCACAGAGAATGATATTCGCATACGGAGAACATTCTCCGCTACGAATTACCGCCTGACTTTCTGCGGTTTGTTGTTTGAATTGTTCATGTGTGGTGTAACGAATTTCAATGGTATTTCCCTGGTGTTTTTGCAGCTGCTCAAGGTGAGTGAGCAACGTTTCGTGGAGTTGCGGATTATGTTGTTTTATCTCTTCCGCGATAATGGCAGCCTCGACCTGCATTTCATTTGTGACGACGCCCAGCACCTGCATAAAAGAAGGTACACCCTGGGTTAATGCCATATCGATGCGCGTTGTACTTTTGGGGATGGGTAAACCAGCATCACACACCACCAGCGTATCGGTATGTCCCAGACGGGAGATCACCGAAGAAATATCAGAATTAAGAACGGTGCCTTTTTTCATTTTTTTCTCCATCAGCGAAACGTTTCGCTGACCCGCAGTTTAATCCTGACTGAGTTGGGAAAACCATCGTGACGTTACGGAAATGTGATCAACCTCGAAACGTTTTACATAATGATTAAAAATGAAAACAATAACGCCCCCTTATGGAGAAAGGAGGCGTCTGGCGTTAGATTTCGACCTGAGTACCCAGTTCGATAACCCTGTTTGGCGGGATTTCAAATTGATCCGGTGCTCGCAGAGCATTACGTTGCAACAGCAAGTACAGCTTGCCACGCAGACGCAAATACCACGGGCGTTTGCCGAGGATCAGTGATTCATGCGACATAAAGAAAGAGGTTTCCATCATCCGGCAACTTAATCCTTCCAGACCGCAGCGGTGGAAAACTTCTTCCACATTTGGCGTTTCCCGCCAACCATAACTTGCCACCACGCGCCAGAAAGTAGGCGACAATTGTTCAATCTGTACGCGACGGACGTTATGGACATATGGCGCGTCTTCGGTGCGCAGAGTTAACAGAATCACCCTCTCATGCAATACCTTGTTATGTTTAAGGTTATGCATCAACGCAAAGGGAATAACGTTGATTGCACGCGACATATACACCGCGGTCCCGGGCACGCGAACGGGCGGAGATTTCTCCAGCGAAGCAATCATCGCTTCCAGAGAGTTACCATGTTCATGCATCCGCCGCAGCAAGCGGAAACGTTCGCTCTTCCAGGTGGTCATCACGATAAACATCACCGTACCGAGGCTCAATGGCAACCAGCCGCCGGAGAGCAGTTTATCGAGGTTAGCGGTGAACAATGGAATATCGACACAAAGGAAAGCAATCAGGATCAGCGCAACAAAATACTTATTCCAGTGCCAGTTCTGACGTGCCACGGTAGTCGAGAGAATAGACGTCAGCACCATGGTTCCGGTCACCGCAATCCCGTACGCCGCCGCCAGGTTGCTGGAGTGCTCAAAGCTGACAATCACAATCACGACCGCGACATAAAGCATCCAGTTCACAAACGGAATGTAGATTTGCCCTGACTCCATTTCGGAGGTGTGAATAATGCGCATCGGCGACAAATATCCCAAACGTACCGCCTGACGCGTCAATGAGAAGACGCCAGAGATAACCGCCTGCGAGGCAATTACCGTCGCCAGCGCGGCGATGATCAGAAGCGGGATCAGCGCCCAGTCCGGTGCCAACAGGAAGAACGGGTTCTTAATTGCTTCCGGGTTCTTTAACAACAGCGCTCCCTGGCCGAAGTAATTAAGGGTTAAGGAAGGCAATACGACGGTGAACCACGCCAGACGAATCGGGAACTTACCAAAGTGCCCCATATCAGCGTACAGCGCCTCGACCCCCGTTATCGACAGCACCACTGCCCCTAATGCAATAAAAGAAACCGTTTTGTATTCAAGGAAGAAATGCACCGCCCACATCGGATTCAGCGCATGCAGCACTTCTGGGTTAGCAATAATGCTACGCAACCCCAGCCCCGCCAGAATCAAAAACCAGGTCAGCATGATAGGCGCAAACAGCTTACCGACCATAGCAGTGCCATGTTTTTGAATCATAAACAGTAAAGTCAGAACGATGATTGAGAGGGGAACTATCCAGGTATCCAGCTGCGGGGCGACGATTTCCAGACCTTCAATAGCAGACATCACCGAAATAGCGGGTGTTATGACGACTTCACCATAGAAAAAGCTGCCGCCGATTAGCCCCATAATCACCAGCATTGATGTCGTTCGCGCCGACGTATTACGCCCGGCAAGCGACATCAACGTCAGGATTCCCCCTTCACCGGCGTTATCTGCCCGCATTACGAAGGTGAGATATTTAATGGAAACCACAAAGATTAGCAGCCAGAAGATCAGTGATAAAAAGCCAAACACAGCATCGCGTTCAACGCCAAAACCAAACTGACCGGACAAACATTCACGAAGTGTATATAGCGGGCTGGTACCAATATCACCGTAGACAACCCCAATTGCTGCGAGGGTAATCGCAGGTAATGATTGTTTATTCTCAGTGCTCATAGACAAATTTTTCGTCGATATAAGAAATGTGTGCGTAGTCCCTTGGCCCACAAAAAGCGCACAGTATGCACGATTAATCGCAAAATCGTACCCCTAAATGAATCCATATTAACCTGGCTCAAAGAACAATTACCGCACCTTAAGACTCTTACAGTCAGCCTTACGAAACGTCTATACTCGCTGTTAATACATTACGTTTGGCGAAAGGACGCCACTTCATTATGGCTCACCCACATTTATTAGCGGAAAGAATTTCGCGTCTGAGCAATGCGCTGGAAAAGGGGCTTTTTGAACGTAGTCACGCCATTCGGTTGTGTCTGCTGGCCGCATTAAGTGGCGAAAGTGTATTTTTGCTCGGTCCGCCCGGTATTGCTAAAAGTCTGATCGCGCGTCGTTTAAAATTCGCCTTTCAGAATGCCCGCGCTTTTGAATATCTGATGACTCGCTTTTCCACACCGGAAGAAGTATTTGGTCCTCTTTCTATTCAGGCGCTAAAAGATGAAGGGCGCTATGAGCGTTTAACCAGCGGCTACCTGCCGGAAGCAGAAATCGTCTTTCTTGATGAGATCTGGAAAGCGGGACCGGCTATTCTAAACACACTGCTCACCGCCATTAACGAACGTCATTTCCGTAATGGTGCCCACGAAGAAAAAATTCCCATGCGCCTGCTGGTGGCTGCATCTAACGAATTACCAGAAGAAGATAGCAGCCTGGAAGCATTATATGACCGCATGCTGATTCGTCTGTGGTTAGATAAAGTGCAGGATAAAGCAAATTTTCGCTCAATGCTTACCAGCCAGCAGGATGAAAACGAAAATCCGGTTCCGGCGGCACTGCAGGTCAGCGATGATGAATATCAGCAGTGGCAACGCGATATCGGTAATGTTGTTCTGCCGGATCATGTATTTGAACTTATTTTTACCCTGCGCCAACAGCTGGATAATCTACCAAATGCACCTTATGTTTCTGACCGTCGCTGGAAAAAGGCGATTCGCCTGTTACAAGCCAGTGCCTTCTTCAGCGGTCGTGATGCCGTGGCACCTATTGATCTTATTTTGCTTAAAGATTGCCTTTGGTATGACGCCCAAAGCCTCAATTTGATGCAACAACAACTTGAAATATTGATGACCGGACACGCATGGCAGCAACAATCTATGCTTACCCGTCTGGGAAGTATTGTGCAACGGCGTATTCAGTTACAGCAGCTACAAAGTGATAAAACCGCGCTGACAGTGATACGCCAGGGAGGGATGTTCAGCCGTCGACAGCAATATCAGTTGCCGCCAGAGATCACCACAAACACACTGACGTTGATCCTGCAAAAACCGTTAAAACTCCATGATATGGAAGTGATCCACATTACCTTTGAACGAACGGTCCTTGAGCAGTGGCTTGCTAAAGGTGGGGAAATTCGTGGCAAGCTAAACGGGATTGGCTATGCGCAACCGCTCAATATGGAAGTGGATAGCGTCCAACACCTGGTTGTTCGCGATGTCAGTTTACAGGGATCTACGCTGGCATTACCCGGTTCTTCAGCAGAAAGTATGCCAGGCGAAATTAAGCAGCAACTGGAAGCTCTGGAAACACAATGGCGAGAACAGCACACCCTATTTAGCGAACAACAGAAATGTTTGTTTATTAACAGCGACTGGTTAGGTCGCATTGAAGCCAGCCTACAGGGCGTCGCCACACAAATCCGCCAGGCGCACCAATGCTGACGCTGGATACATTGAATGTCATGCTCGCGGTAAGTGAAGAGGGAATGATCGAGGAGATGATCCTCGCTTTGCTCTCTTCACCGGTGTTGGCCGTGATATTCGAAAAATCGCCTCGTTTAAAAAAAGCGATTACCAATGATCTGCCACGCTGGCGAGAAGCTTTACGTACACGCTTAAAAGATGTTCATGTTCCGCCAGAATTAACCGAAGAGGTGATGTGTTATCAGCAGAGCCAACTGCTTTCCACGCCACAGTTTATTGTTCAACTCCCCCAAATCCTGGCATTACTTTATCGCCTGCACTCTCCTTATGCAGACCAGGCTCAGCAACTGGTTGATGGCAATAGTCGTTTTACTCCGGCATTACATACCTTGTTTCTCCAGCGTTGGCGACTAAGCCTGGTTGTACAGGCAACAACGTTTAACCAACAATTACTGGAAGAAGAGCGGGAGCAATTGCTAAGTGAAGTCCAGGAGCGTATGACCCTGAGTGGGCAACTGGAGCCAGTACTGGTCGACAATGATAACGCAGCAGGTCATTTATGGGATATGAGTGCAGGGCAGCTCAAACGCGGCGATTATCAACTGATCGTAAAATATGGCGATTTTCTGGCACAACAACCAGAACTGCGGCAACTGGCTGAGCAATTAGGGCGTTCCAGAGAAGCGAAATCTGTTCCACGAAAAGATGCACCAATGGAAGCCTTTCGTACGCTGGTTCGGGAACCAGCCACCGTGCCAGAACAAGTCGAGGGGCTACACCAAAGCGACGACATACTTCGCCTTCTTCCCCCCGAACTGGCAACTCTGGGCATTTCCGAACTGGAGTATGAGTTTTATCGTCGTTTGGTGGAAAAACAGTTACTAACCTACCGCTTACAGGGTGAAGCCTGGCGTGAAAAAATCACCGAACGTCCGGTCACTCATCAAGATTTTGAGGAGCAGCCACGCGGACCATTTATCGTCTGCGTAGATACTTCGGGTTCGATGGGCGGTTTTAATGAACAGTGTGCGAAAGCATTCTGCCTGGCACTAATGCGTATTGCGTTAGCTGATAATCGCCGTTGTTTCATTATGCTGTTTTCCACCGAAATAGTGAGCTACGAACTCTCCTGTCCACAAGGGATCGAACAGGCGATCCGTTTTTTAAGCCAGCGTTTTCGTGGTGGTACTGATCTTGCTAGCTGTTTTCGCACCATTATCGAACGTATGCAGGGGCGGGAATGGTTTGATGCTGATGCGGTAGTGATTTCAGATTTTATCGCCCAACGATTACCCGATGATGTGGTAAATAAGGTTAAAACGTTGCAGAAGGAACATCAGCATCGCTTTCATGCCGTGGCGATGTCGGCACATGGCAAACCCGGCATCATGCGCATTTTCGATCATATCTGGCGCTTTGATACCGGGATGCGAAGCCGCCTGCTCAGACGCTGGCGGCGATAAATTATTACAGCAGAGAAGGGACACTCTCGCGAACAGCAGCTGGCCATACACCACACTGAACCTGACCGATATGCGGCAGTTGCAGCAGCAGCATGGTCAAACGAGACTGGCCGATACCGCCGCCGATGGTCTGCGGCATTTCACCACGCAGCAGCGCCTGATGCCAATCCAGCTGCAGGCGATCTTCGTCACCGGTCAGCGCCAGCTGATGCTTCAGCGTTTCGGCATCCACGCGAATCCCCATGGAAGAAAGCTCAAACGCATCTTCCAGTACCGGGTTCCACACCAGAATATCGCCGTTCAAACCCGCATGGCCCAGCTCTGACGGGGTACTCCAGTCATCATAATCCGGTGCGCGCACGTCGTGGCGATGACCATCACTCAACTTACCGCCAATCCCAACGAGGAAAACCGCGCCAAGATCTTTAGCAATCGCCCGCTCACGCCCTTTGGCATCGAGATCCGGATAACGAGACAGTAACTCCTGGCTGTGAACGAAGTGGATCTGATCCGGCAGGAACGGTGCCAGGCCAAACTCTTCGCTAACCGCAGCTTCGGTTGCTTTAATTCCCGCCCAGATCGCCTCTACCGTGCTTTTCAGAGTCGAGAATTGACGCTCGCCATCGCCCATTACGCGTTCCCAGTCCCACTGGTCAACATAGACCGAGTGCAACGGGGAAAGACGGTCTTCATCGGGGCGAAGGGCTTTCATGTGCGTGTACAGCCCTTCGCCCGCGCTGAAGTCGTGTTGCCCTAAGGTCTGACGTTTCCACTTCGCCAGTGAATGAACCACTTCGAACTGGGCATCAGGCAGAGCTTTCACTTTTACCTGCACCGCTTTTTCACAGCCCGACAAGTTATCCTGCGTGCCATCCCCCACACGGCTAAGAATCGGCGCCTGGACTTCGATCAGCCCCAGACGTTCTTCCAGTTGACGAGAAAAGTGAGATTTCACGAAGCTAATTTGACGTTGTTTGGCAATGTAAGCGGTTTTCATTTTTTATACTCCTGCGTCCTGTTGATTAAGATTAAGGAACAAAAATTGGCTCACATGCAATATTCATTCAATAAAAAGCCATACTCACTTTTGATTCATTAAAAAAGAAGGCTAAAATAGAGTTAATCATTAATTCTCATAAGAAAAACCTATGGAAAATTATCTGATCGACAATCTGGACCGCGGCATCCTGGAAGCATTAATGGGTAATGCGCGTACCGCTTACGCCGAACTGGCGAAACAATTTGGCGTCAGTCCGGGGACGATTCACGTTCGAGTAGAGAAAATGAAGCAGGCGGGGATCATTACCGGGGCGCGTATTGATGTCAGCCCGAAGCAGCTTGGTTATGACGTAGGCTGCTTTATCGGCATTATATTAAAGAGCGCCAAAGACTATCCTTCCGCGCTGGCAAAGCTGGAAAGCCTCGATGAAGTGACCGAGGCGTACTACACCACCGGCCACTACAGCATCTTTATAAAAGTGATGTGCCGTTCGATCGACGCCCTCCAGCATGTACTTATCAACAAGATCCAAACAATTGATGAAATTCAGTCCACCGAGACACTGATCGTCCTGCAGAACCCGATCATGCGTACCATCAAGCCCTGATCGGCTTTTTTAATCCCATACTTTTCCACAGGTAGATCCCAACGCGTTCACAGCGTACAATACGCCACTCTTAATAAAGGTGGCGGTTTATGGCAGATATCACTCTTATCAGCGGCAGCACCCTCGGCGGTGCCGAATATGTAGCAGAACACCTGGCTGAAAAACTGGAAGAGGCGGGTTTTACCACCGAAACGCTGCACGGTCCGCTGTTGGAAGATTTATCAGCCTCTGGGATCTGGCTGGTTATCAGCTCAACCCACGGTGCCGGAGATATTCCGGACAACCTTTCTCCTTTCTATGAAGCATTGCAGAAACAGAAGCCCGATCTTTCTGCGGTCCGCTTTGGCGCAATCGGTATTGGTAGTCGTGAATATGACACCTTTTGTGGGGCTATCGATAAACTCGAGGCTGAACTCAAAAATTCCGGTGCAAAACAGACAGGCGAAACACTGAAGATCAACATTCTTGATCACGACATTCCGGAAGATCCGGCAGAAGAATGGCTGGGATCGTGGATTAATTTACTCAAATAAGTATACAGATCGTGCGATCTACTGTGGATAACTCTGTCAGGAAGCTTGGATCAACCGGTAGTTATCCAAAGAACAACCGTTGTTCAGTTTTTGAGTTGTGTATAACCCCTCATTCTGATCCCAGCTTATACGGTCCAGGATCACCGATCATTCACAGTTAATGATCCTTTCCAGGTTGTTGATCTTAAAAGCCGGATCCTTGTTATCCACAGGGCAGTGCGATCCTAATAAGAGATCACAATAGAACAGATCTCTAAATAAATAGATCTTCTTTTTAATACCCAGGATCCCAGGTCTTTCTCAAGCCGACAAAGTTGAGTAGAATCCACGGCCCGGGCTTCAATCCATTTTCATACCGCGTTATGCGAGGCAATCACCATGTTTTATCCGGATCCTTTTGACGTCATCATCATTGGCGGGGGTCATGCAGGCACCGAGGCCGCGATGGCTGCGGCGCGTATGGGTCAACAGACTCTGCTTTTGACACACAATATCGACACGCTGGGGCAGATGAGCTGCAACCCGGCGATCGGCGGTATTGGGAAGGGACATCTGGTTAAAGAAGTGGATGCACTCGGCGGTCTGATGGCGAAAGCGATCGATCAGGCGGGTATCCAGTTTAGGATACTAAACGCAAGCAAGGGACCTGCGGTTCGTGCTACCCGAGCTCAGGCGGATCGCGTGCTCTATCGGCAGGCGGTACGCACGGCGCTGGAGAATCAACCTAATCTAATGATCTTCCAGCAGGCGGTTGAGGATCTTATTGTCGAAAACGATCGCGTAGTCGGCGCTGTCACCCAGATGGGGCTTAAGTTCCGTGCTAAAGCTGTCGTGCTCACAGTCGGGACTTTCCTTGACGGTAAAATTCATATCGGTCTGGATAACTACAGCGGTGGTCGTGCTGGTGATCCGCCGTCTATTCCGCTTTCTCGCCGTTTGCGTGAACTGCCGCTGCGAGTTGGTCGTTTGAAAACCGGGACTCCGCCGCGTATTGATGCTCGAACCATCGACTTCAGCGTGCTGGCGCAACAGCATGGTGATAATCCGATGCCGGTATTCTCGTTTATGGGCAATGCGGCACAACACCCGCAACAAGTACCGTGTTATCTCACTTATACCAATGAAAAAACCCATGACGTGATCCGCAGTAACCTCGATCGTAGTCCGATGTATGCTGGTGTGATCGAAGGTGTCGGTCCACGCTACTGCCCGTCGATCGAAGATAAAGTCATGCGCTTCGCCGACAGAAATCAGCATCAGATCTTCCTTGAGCCGGAAGGATTGACTTCCAACGAAATTTATCCGAACGGTATCTCCACCAGCCTACCGTTCGATGTACAGATGCAAATTGTCCGTTCCATGAAGGGAATGGAAAACGCGAAAATTGTGCGTCCGGGTTATGCCATTGAGTATGACTTCTTCGATCCGCGCGATCTGAAACCGACGCTGGAAAGCAAATTTATTCAGGGGCTGTTCTTTGCTGGTCAGATTAACGGCACTACCGGTTATGAAGAAGCCGCTGCACAAGGTTTGCTGGCAGGCCTGAATGCCGCTCGTCTGTCCGCCGACAAAGAAGGCTGGGCACCGGCGCGTTCCCAGGCATATCTCGGTGTGCTGGTCGACGATCTGTGCACACTGGGTACCAAAGAACCGTACCGTATGTTTACCTCGCGCGCGGAATATCGTCTGATGCTGCGCGAAGATAACGCTGACCTGCGTTTGACCGAAATGGGCCGTGAGCTGGGTCTGGTGGATGACGAACGTTGGGCGCGCTTTAACGAGAAGTTAGAAAACATCGAACGTGAGCGTCAACGCCTGAAATCAACATGGGTGACACCATCGACAGAAGGTGTAGCCGAAGTGAATGCTCACCTGACTTCGCCGCTCTCTCGCGAAGCCAGTGGTGAGGATCTGTTGCGTCGCCCGGAAATGACCTACGAAACATTAACCTCGTTGGCACCTTTCGCACCAGCGCTGACTGATGAACAAGCCGCAGAGCAGGTTGAGATTCAGGTTAAGTACGAAGGTTATATCGCGCGTCAGCAAGATGAGATCGAAAAGCAGCAGCGTAACGAGAATACCCTGCTACCAGCGACGCTGGATTACCGCCAGGTATCCGGTCTTTCTAACGAGGTGATCGCCAAACTCAACGATCACAAACCGGCATCTATCGGCCAGGCTTCGCGTATTTCTGGTGTCACACCTGCGGCAATCTCCATTCTGCTGGTGTGGTTGAAAAAACAAGGTATGCTCCGTCGTAGCGCATAACGCATTAAAAATGGCGGGTAAGCACCTGTTTACCCGCCACTGCATTCAGAACAGGTAATCACCGTGCTCAACAAACTCTCCTCTCTGCTGAAAGATGCAGGAATTTCGCTTACCGATCACCAGAAAAATCAGCTTATTGCCTACGTTAATATGCTGCATAAATGGAATAAGGCCTATAACCTGACTTCAGTTCGTGATCCCAACGAAATGCTGGTTCGTCATATTCTTGATAGCATCGTGGTAGCTCCTTATCTGCAAGGTGAGCGCTTTATCGATGTTGGCACCGGACCGGGACTGCCGGGAATACCGCTTTCTATCGTGCGTCCTGAAGCCCACTTCACGCTGCTGGATAGCCTCGGTAAGCGCGTGCGCTTTCTGCGTCAGGTTCAGCATGAGCTGAAACTGGATAACATCACTCCAGTGCAAAGTAGGGTAGAGGTGTTTCCAGCTGAACCTCCTTTTGATGGCGTGATCAGCCGTGCATTTGCTTCGCTCGATGATATGCTGAACTGGTGTCACCACCTTCCTGGGCCATCCGGTCGTTATTACGCATTGAAAGGGCAATTACCAGAAGATGAAATTGCTTCATTACCAAAAGAATTTCAGGTCGAATCGGTAGTTAAATTACATGTTCCTGGGCTGGAGGGAGAACGTCATCTGGTGGTGATTAAGCCAAACAGAATTTAATTTTTATCAAAAATATGGACGAAAAACAGGTTTCAAAACTGTTAAAAAAACACCCATACCAGGACGATATAAGTCGTTACACTTAACGCCATGTTCACTGTTTGTTTGCAACAACACAACGTGGCTTTTTTTGCCAAAGATTTATTCTGTCAGTAACGAAAATATCAGACGGCTAAAAATCATTTAAGAAAACCAGTTTTTTTGTTAAAAATTAATTATAAAAGTCAATATTTAGTTTTTGGGTTGTAATAGTCGTTTTTAAAACTGAATGCTTTTTTAAGGTTAAATATCAAAAAGTTGAAAAGGCATCATTAGCTAAGTAAATAATCAGGACAAAGACGAAGATGCGTAAATTGTGATCTGAAGCACGCTTTATCACCAGTGTTTACGCACCTTTTGCAGATTTGCATGATCGCTCACAGTTTCTTAAAAACTAAGAAATGTGGGCTGGTGAAAAATATTTAAACATTTATTCACGTTTTGGCTACTTATTGTTTGAAATCACGGGGACGCACCGTATAATTTGACCGCTTTTTGATGCTTGACTCTAAGCCTTAAAGAAAGTTTTATACGACACGCGGCATACCTCGAAGGGAGCAGGAGTGAAAAACGTGATGTCTGTGTCGCTCGTGAGTCGAAACGTTGCTCGGAAGCTTCTGCTCGTTCAGTTACTGGTGGTGATAGCAAGTGGATTGCTGTTCAGCCTCAAAGACCCCTTCTGGGGCGTCTCTGCATTAAGTGGAGGCCTGGCAGTCTTTCTGCCTAACGTTTTGTTTATGATATTTGCCTGGCGTCACCAGGCACATACACCAGCGAAAGGCCGGGTGGCCTGGACATTCGCATTTGGCGAAGCTTTCAAAGTTCTGGCGATGTTGGTGTTACTGGTGGTGGCGTTGGCGGTTTTAAAGGCGGTATTCTTGCCGCTGATCGTTACGTGGGTTTTGGTGCTGGTGGTTCAGATACTGGCACCGGCTGTAATTAACAACAAAGGGTAAAAGGCATCATGGCTTCAGAAAATATGACGCCGCAGGATTACATAGGACACCACCTGAATAACCTTCAGCTGGACCTGCGTACATTCTCGCTGGTGGATCCGCATAACCCCCCAGCCACCTTCTGGACAATCAATATTGACTCCATGTTCTTCTCGGTGGTGCTGGGTCTGTTGTTCCTGGTTTTATTCCGTAGTGTAGCCAAAAAGGCGACCAGCGGCGTGCCAGGTAAGTTTCAGACCGCGATTGAGCTGGTGATCGGCTTTGTTAATGGTAGCGTGAAAGACATGTACCATGGCAAGAGCAAGCTGATTGCTCCGCTGGCCCTGACGATTTTCGTCTGGGTATTCCTGATGAACTTGATGGACTTACTGCCTATCGACCTGCTGCCGTACATCGCTGAACATGTACTGGGTCTGCCGGCACTGCGTGTGGTTCCGTCTGCGGACGTGAACGTAACGCTGTCTATGGCACTGGGCGTATTTATCCTGATTCTGTTCTACAGCATCAAAATGAAAGGCATCGGCGGCTTCACGAAAGAGTTGACGCTGCAGCCGTTCAATCACTGGGCGTTCATTCCTGTCAACTTAATCCTTGAAGGGGTAAGCCTGCTGTCCAAACCAGTTTCACTCGGTTTGCGACTGTTCGGTAACATGTACGCCGGTGAGCTGATTTTCATTCTGATTGCTGGTCTGTTGCCGTGGTGGTCACAGTGGATTCTGAATGTGCCGTGGGCCATTTTCCACATCCTGATCATTACGCTGCAAGCCTTCATCTTCATGGTTCTGACGATCGTCTATCTGTCGATGGCGTCTGAAGAACATTAATTTACCAACACTACTACGTTTTAACTGAAACAAACTGGAGACTGTCATGGAAAACCTGAATATGGATCTGCTGTACATGGCTGCCGCTGTGATGATGGGTCTGGCGGCAATCGGTGCTGCGATCGGTATCGGCATCCTCGGGGGTAAATTCCTGGAAGGCGCAGCGCGTCAACCTGATCTGATTCCTCTGCTGCGTACTCAGTTCTTTATCGTTATGGGTCTGGTGGATGCTATCCCGATGATCGCTGTAGGTCTGGGTCTGTACGTGATGTTCGCTGTCGCGTAGTAAGCGTTGCTTTTATTTAAAGAGCAATATCAGAACGTTAACTAAATAGAGGCATTGTGCTGTGAATCTTAACGCAACAATCCTCGGCCAGGCCATCGCGTTTGTCCTGTTCGTTCTGTTCTGCATGAAGTACGTATGGCCGCCATTAATGGCAGCCATCGAAAAACGTCAAAAAGAAATTGCTGACGGCCTTGCTTCCGCAGAACGAGCACATAAGGACCTTGACCTTGCAAAGGCCAGCGCGACCGACCAGCTGAAAAAAGCGAAAGCGGAAGCCCAGGTAATCATCGAGCAGGCGAACAAACGCCGCTCGCAGATTCTGGACGAAGCTAAAGCTGAAGCAGAGCAGGAACGTACTAAAATCGTGGCCCAGGCGCAGGCGGAAATTGAAGCCGAGCGTAAACGTGCCCGTGAAGAGCTGCGTAAGCAAGTTGCTATCCTGGCTGTTGCTGGCGCCGAGAAGATCATCGAACGTTCCGTGGATGAAGCTGCTAACAGCGACATCGTGGATAAACTTGTCGCTGAACTGTAAGGAGGGAGGGGCTGATGTCTGAATTTATTACGGTAGCTCGCCCCTACGCCAAAGCAGCTTTTGACTTTGCCGTCGAACACCAAAGTGTAGAACGCTGGCAGGACATGCTGGCGTTTGCCGCCGAGGTAACCAAAAACGAACAAATGGCAGAGCTTCTCTCTGGCGCGCTTGCGCCAGAAACGCTCGCCGAGTCGTTTATCGCAGTTTGTGGTGAGCAACTGGACGAAAACGGTCAGAACCTGATTCGGGTTATGGCTGAAAATGGTCGTCTTAACGCGCTCCCGGATGTTCTGGAGCAGTTTATTCACCTGCGTGCTGTGAGTGAGGCTACCGCTGAGGTAGACGTCATTTCCGCTGCCGCGTTGAGTGAACAACAGCTCGCGAAAATTTCTGCTGCGATGGAAAAACGTCTGTCACGCAAAGTTAAGCTGAATTGCAAAATCGATAAGTCTGTAATGGCAGGCGTTATCATCCGAGCGGGTGATATGGTCATTGATGGCAGCGTACGCGGTCGTCTTGAGCGCCTTGCAGACGTCTTGCAGTCTTAAGGGGACTGGAGCATGCAACTGAATTCCACCGAAATCAGCGAACTGATCAAGCAGCGCATTGCTCAGTTCAATGTTGTGAGTGAAGCTCACAACGAAGGTACTATTGTTTCTGTAAGTGACGGTGTTATCCGCATCCACGGCCTGGCCGATTGTATGCAGGGTGAAATGATCTCCCTGCCGGGTAACCGTTACGCTATCGCACTGAACCTCGAGCGTGACTCTGTAGGTGCGGTTGTTATGGGTCCGTACGCTGACCTTGCCGAAGGCATGAAAGTTAAGTGTACTGGCCGTATCCTGGAAGTTCCGGTTGGCCGTGGCCTGCTGGGCCGTGTGGTTAACACTCTGGGTGCACCAATCGACGGTAAAGGTCCGCTGGATCACGACGGCTTCTCTGCTGTAGAAGCTATCGCCCCGGGCGTTATCGAACGTCAGTCCGTAGATCAGCCGGTACAGACCGGTTATAAAGCCGTTGACTCCATGATCCCAATCGGTCGTGGTCAGCGTGAATTGATCATCGGTGACCGTCAGACCGGTAAAACCGCACTGGCAATCGATGCCATCATTAACCAGCGCGATTCCGGTATCAAATGTATCTATGTCGCTATCGGCCAGAAAGCGTCCACTATTTCTAACGTGGTACGTAAACTGGAAGAGCACGGCGCACTGGCTAACACCATCGTCGTGGTAGCAACCGCGTCTGAATCCGCTGCACTGCAATACCTGGCGCCGTATGCCGGTTGCGCAATGGGCGAATACTTCCGTGACCGCGGTGAAGATGCGCTGATCATTTACGATGACCTGTCTAAACAGGCTGTTGCTTACCGTCAGATCTCCCTGCTGCTCCGTCGTCCGCCAGGACGTGAAGCATTCCCGGGTGACGTATTCTACCTCCACTCTCGTCTGCTGGAGCGTGCTGCGCGTGTTAACGCCGAATACGTTGAAGCCTTCACCAAAGGTGAAGTGAAAGGGAAAACCGGTTCTCTGACTGCGCTGCCGATTATCGAAACTCAGGCTGGTGACGTTTCTGCGTTCGTTCCGACCAACGTAATCTCCATTACCGATGGTCAGATCTTCCTGGAAACCAACCTGTTCAACGCCGGTATTCGTCCTGCGGTTAACCCGGGTATCTCCGTATCCCGTGTTGGTGGTGCAGCACAGACCAAGATCATGAAAAAACTGTCCGGTGGTATCCGTACCGCTCTGGCACAGTATCGTGAACTGGCAGCGTTCTCTCAGTTTGCATCCGACCTTGACGATGCAACTCGTAAGCAGCTTGACCACGGTCAGAAAGTGACCGAACTGCTGAAACAGAAACAGTATGCGCCGATGTCCGTTGCGCAGCAGTCTCTGGTTCTGTTCGCAGCAGAACGTGGTTACCTGGCGGATGTTGAACTGTCGAAAATCGGCAGCTTCGAAGCCGCTCTGCTGGCTTACGTCGACCGTGATCACGCTCCGTTGATGCAAGAGATCAACCAGACCGGTGGCTACAACGACGAAATCGAAGGCAAGCTGAAAGGCATCCTCGATTCCTTCAAAGCAACCCAATCCTGGTAACGTCTGGCGGCTTGCCTTAGGGCAGGCCGCAAGGCATTGAGGAGAAGCTCATGGCCGGCGCAAAAGAGATACGTAGTAAGATCGCAAGCGTCCAGAACACGCAAAAGATCACTAAAGCGATGGAGATGGTCGCCGCTTCCAAAATGCGTAAATCGCAGGATCGCATGGCGGCCAGCCGTCCTTATGCAGAAACCATGCGCAAAGTGATTGGTCACCTTGCACACGGTAATCTGGAATATAAGCACCCATACCTGGAAGACCGCGACGTTAAACGCGTAGGCTACCTGGTGGTGTCGACCGACCGTGGTTTGTGCGGTGGTTTGAACATTAACCTGTTCAAAAAACTGCTGGCGGAAATGAAGACCTGGACCGACAAAGGCGTTCAATGCGACCTCGCAATGATCGGCTCAAAAGGTGTGTCGTTCTTCAACTCCGTGGGCGGCAATGTTGTTGCCCAGGTCACCGGCATGGGGGACAACCCTTCCCTGTCCGAACTGATCGGTCCGGTAAAAGTGATGTTGCAGGCCTACGACGAAGGCCGTCTGGACAAGCTTTACATTGTCAGCAACAAATTTATTAACACCATGTCTCAGGTTCCGACCATCAGCCAGCTGCTGCCGTTACCGGCATCAGATGATGATGATCTGAAACATAAATCCTGGGATTACCTGTACGAACCCGATCCGAAGGCGTTGCTGGATACCCTGCTGCGTCGTTATGTCGAATCTCAGGTTTATCAGGGCGTGGTTGAAAACCTGGCCAGCGAGCAGGCCGCCCGTATGGTGGCGATGAAAGCCGCGACCGACAATGGCGGCAGCCTGATTAAAGAGCTGCAGTTGGTATACAACAAAGCTCGTCAGGCCAGCATTACTCAGGAACTCACCGAGATCGTCTCGGGGGCCGCCGCGGTTTAAACAGGTTATTTCGTAGAGGATTTAAGATGGCTACTGGAAAGATTGTCCAGGTAATCGGCGCCGTAGTTGACGTCGAATTCCCTCAGGATGCCGTACCGCGCGTGTACGATGCTCTTGAGGTGCAAAATGGTAATGAGCGTCTGGTGCTGGAAGTTCAGCAGCAGCTCGGCGGTGGTATCGTGCGTACCATCGCAATGGGGTCCTCCGACGGTCTGCGTCGCGGTCTGGATGTAAAAGACCTCGAACACCCGATCGAAGTCCCGGTAGGTAAAGCGACTCTGGGCCGTATCATGAACGTACTGGGTGAACCGGTCGACATGAAAGGCGAGATCGGTGAAGAAGAGCGTTGGGCGATTCACCGCGCAGCACCTTCCTACGAAGAGCTGTCAAACTCTCAGGAACTGCTGGAAACCGGTATCAAAGTTATCGACCTGATGTGTCCGTTCGCTAAGGGCGGTAAAGTCGGTCTGTTCGGTGGTGCGGGTGTAGGTAAAACTGTAAACATGATGGAGCTTATTCGTAACATCGCGATCGAGCACTCCGGTTACTCTGTGTTTGCGGGCGTAGGTGAACGTACTCGTGAGGGTAACGACTTCTACCACGAAATGACTGACTCCAACGTTATCGACAAAGTATCCCTGGTATATGGCCAGATGAACGAGCCGCCGGGAAACCGTCTGCGCGTTGCACTGACCGGCCTGACCATGGCTGAGAAATTCCGTGACGAAGGTCGTGACGTTCTGCTGTTCGTTGACAACATCTATCGTTACACCCTGGCCGGTACGGAAGTATCCGCACTGCTGGGCCGTATGCCTTCAGCGGTAGGTTATCAGCCGACTCTGGCGGAAGAGATGGGCGTTCTTCAGGAACGTATCACCTCCACCAAAACTGGTTCTATCACCTCCGTACAGGCGGTATACGTACCTGCGGATGACTTGACTGACCCGTCTCCGGCAACCACCTTTGCGCACCTTGACGCAACCGTGGTACTGAGCCGTCAGATCGCGTCTCTGGGTATCTACCCGGCCGTTGACCCGCTGGACTCTACCAGCCGTCAGTTGGACCCGCTGGTGGTTGGTCAGGAACACTACGACACCGCGCGTGGCGTTCAGTCCATCCTGCAACGTTATCAGGAACTGAAAGACATCATCGCCATCCTGGGTATGGATGAACTGTCTGAAGAAGACAAACTGGTGGTAGCGCGCGCTCGTAAGATCCAGCGCTTCCTGTCCCAGCCGTTCTTCGTGGCAGAAGTATTCACCGGTTCTCCGGGTAAATACGTCTCCCTGAAAGACACCATCCGTGGCTTTAAAGGCATCATGGAAGGCGAATACGATCACCTGCCGGAGCAGGCGTTCTACATGGTCGGTTCCATCGAAGAAGCAGTGGAAAAAGCCAAAAAACTTTAACGCCTTAATCGGAGGGTGATATGGCAATGACTTACCACCTGGACGTCGTCAGCGCAGAGCAACAAATGTTCTCTGGTCTGGTCGAGAAAATCCAGGTAACGGGTAGCGAAGGTGAACTGGGGATCTACCCTGGCCACGCACCGCTGCTCACCGCCATTAAGCCTGGTATGATTCGCATCGTGAAACAGCACGGTCACGAAGAGTTTATCTATCTGTCTGGCGGCATTCTTGAAGTGCAGCCTGGCAACGTGACCGTTCTGGCCGACACCGCAATTCGCGGCCAGGATCTCGACGAAGCGCGAGCCATGGAAGCGAAACGTAAGGCTGAAGAGCACATTAGCAGCTCTCACGGCGACGTAGATTACGCTCAGGCGTCTGCGGAACTGGCCAAAGCGATCGCGCAGCTGCGCGTTATCGAGTTGACCAAAAAAGCGATGTAACACCGGCTTGAAAAGCACAAAAGCCAGTCTGGAAACAGGCTGGCTTTTTTATATGTATTTCGCTGATATATACATAAATTTTATTACTCATCAAAAAGTTAGTATCTTGCTAAGTCGTTAATTGTCTCCGTTTCTCCATAGTGATATCGTCCCTGTTGTTATTATTATTTCTGTAATTATATGAGGGATCATATCTATGTCTTTTAAACCGTCTTTTGAAGGTGTCCAACCGGTTGTGATGACTGATCGCGCCACCTTTATCCGCCGTGCTTATATGCATCTGGCTGGGGCAGTTGTCGGGTTCATCATTCTCAGCGCGCTGTTTATCTTTAGTGGGCTTGGCAAAATGATGCTTAGGGTGCTGATGAACAGTGGTCAATTTGGTTGGCTGGTGGTGCTGGGTGCTTTTATTCTGGTCAGCATGCTGGCGACTCGTCTGGCAGATAACGTGGAATCTAATCAGACCCAACTGATTGGACTGGGGATATATGTACTGGCAGAAGCGTTAATTTTTGCGCCTTTACTGACACTGGCAGCGTATATTAATCCAGCAATTATTGGCGCGGCGGGCATCACCACAGCATTGCTGGTGGGTGGTCTGACATTCACGGCCTTCACGACCAAAAAAGATTTCTCTTTCATGCGTTCGTTTTTAACCATGGCGGGCTTTATCGCTTTCGGTGCCATTATCGCGAGCATTTTTATGGGATTCTCACTGGGCGTCTGGTTCTCGGCGGCAATGGTGCTGTTGTGTGCTGGCTTCGTGCTGTACGACACGTCTAATATTATTCATCATTATCCTACCGATCGTCCGGCAGGCGCGGCGCTACATCTCTTCGCCTCTATCGCTACCATGTTCTGGTATGTTCTGCGCATTTTCATGTCCCGCGATTAACCCTGCTTGTATAAACCAGCGAAATTATTCGCTGGTTTTCCCGTTTATTCATTGATCGAAATAAGAGCAAAAACATCCACCTGACGCTTAAATGAAGGTACTGCCTTAATTTTCTGCAGACAAAAGGCGTGACGATGGTCGAAAATGGCACTTTCGTCAGCGGGGATAATCCGTTATTGAACAATTTATCCTCTGTCCATTTCACGATGAAAAAAATGTAGTTTTTTCAAGGTGAAGCGGTTTAAATTCGTTCTCAAATTACAGTCAGGACGCGTATGTTGAATAATGCTATGAGCGTAGTGATCCTTGCCGCAGGTAAAGGCACGCGCATGTATTCCGATCTTCCGAAAGTGCTGCATACCCTTGCCGGGAAAGCGATGGTTCAGCATGTCATTGATGCTGCGAATGAATTAGGCGCAGCGCACGTTCACCTGGTTTACGGTCACGGCGGTGATCTGCTTAAACAGGCGCTGAAAGACGACAACCTGAACTGGGTGCTTCAGGCAGAACAGCTGGGTACGGGTCATGCAATGCAGCAGGCCGCACCTTTCTTTGCCGATGATGAAGACATTTTAATGCTCTACGGCGACGTGCCGCTGATCTCTGTCGAAACACTCCAGCGCCTGCGTGATGCTAAACCGCAGGGCGGCATTGGCCTGCTGACAGTGAAACTGGATGATCCCACCGGTTATGGTCGTATTACCCGCGAAAACGGCAAAGTTACTGGCATTGTTGAGCATAAAGATGCCACCGACGAGCAGCGTCAGATTCAGGAGATCAACACCGGCATTCTGATCGCCAACGGCGCAGATATGAAACGCTGGCTGGCTAAACTGACCAACAATAATGCGCAGGGCGAATACTACATCACCGACATTATTGCGCTGGCGTATCAGGAAGGGCGTGAAATCGTTGCCGTTCATCCGCAACGTTTAAGCGAAGTAGAAGGCGTGAATAACCGCCTGCAACTCTCTCGTCTGGAGCGCGTTTACCAGTCCGAACAGGCTGAAAAACTGCTTTTAGCAGGCGTTATGCTGCGCGATCCGGCGCGTTTTGATCTACGCGGTACGCTAACTCACGGGCGCGATGTTGAAATTGATACTAACGTTATCATCGAGGGCAACGTAACTCTCGGTCATCGCGTGAAAATCGGCACCGGTTGCGTGATTAAAAACAGCGTGATTGGCGATGATTGCGAAATTAGCCCGTATACCGTTGTGGAAGATGCGCATCTGGCAGCGGCCTGTACCATTGGCCCGTTTGCCCGTCTGCGTCCTGGTGCTGAGTTGCTGGAAGGTGCACACGTCGGTAACTTCGTTGAGATGAAAAAAGCGCGTCTGGGTAAAGGCTCGAAAGCTGGTCATCTGACTTACCTGGGCGATGCGGAAATTGGCGATAACGTTAACATTGGTGCAGGAACCATTACCTGCAACTACGACGGTGCGAATAAATTTAAGACCATTATAGGCGACGATGTGTTTGTCGGTTCCGACACTCAGCTGGTGGCCCCGGTAACAGTAGGCAAAGGCGCGACCATTGCTGCGGGTACAACTGTGACGCGTAATGTCGGTGAAAATGCCCTGGCGATCAGCCGTGTGCCGCAGACTCAAAAAGAAGGCTGGCGTCGTCCGGTAAAGAAAAAGTAATTCTGGCCGGGTAATCCGGCCATATGGGGTGAGGAGATAACATAATCTCCCGCCCACAAGCAGTAACTATAAAAATAACCCCACTCTCTACAAAGGCTCGGGGCGCCCGAAAAACGGGCATACAGGTTGACCGACAACGATATAAATCGGAATCAAAAACTATGTGTGGAATTGTTGGCGCGATCGCGCAACGTGATGTAGCAGAAATCCTTCTTGAAGGTTTACGTCGTCTGGAATACCGCGGATATGACTCTGCCGGTCTGGCGGTTGTAGATGCAGAAGGTCATATGACCCGTCTGCGTCGCCTCGGTAAAGTCCAGATGCTGGCTCAGGCAGCGGAAGAACATCCTCTGCATGGCGGCACCGGTATTGCTCACACTCGCTGGGCGACCCACGGTGAACCTTCAGAAGCTAACGCGCATCCGCATGTTTCTGAACACATTGTGGTGGTGCATAACGGCATCATCGAAAACCATGAACCGCTGCGTGAAGAGTTAAAAGCGCGTGGCTATACCTTCGTTTCTGAAACCGACACCGAAGTGATTGCACATCTGGTGAACTGGGAGCTGAAACAAGGCGGTACTCTGCGTGAGGCTGTTCTGCGCGCTATTCCGCAGCTGCGTGGCGCTTATGGCACGGTAATTATGGATACCCGTCACCCGGATACTCTGCTGGCGGCACGTTCTGGTAGCCCGCTGGTGATTGGCCTGGGTATGGGCGAAAACTTTATCGCTTCTGACCAGTTGGCGCTGTTGCCAGTGACCCGTCGCTTTATCTTCCTCGAAGAGGGCGATATTGCCGAAGTGACTCGCCGTTCGGTAACCATCTTCGATAAAACTGGTGCGGAAGTAAAACGTCAGGATATCGAATCCAATCTGCAATATGACGCGGGCGATAAAGGTATTTACCGCCACTACATGCAGAAAGAGATTTATGAACAGCCGAACGCGATCAAAAACACCCTTACCGGGCGTATCAGCCACGGCCAGGTGGACCTAAGCGAGCTGGGGCCGAACGCTGACGAACTGCTGTCGAAGGTTGAGCATATTCAGATCCTCGCCTGCGGTACTTCTTACAACTCCGGTATGGTTTCCCGTTACTGGTTTGAATCGCTGGCAGGCATTCCGTGCGACGTTGAAATCGCCTCTGAATTCCGCTATCGCAAATCTGCTGTGCGTCGCAATAGCTTGATGATCACTCTGTCGCAGTCTGGCGAAACCGCGGATACCCTGGCGGGCCTGCGTCTGTCGAAAGATCTGGGTTACCTTGGTTCGCTGGCTATCTGTAACGTTCCGGGTTCTTCTCTGGTACGCGAATCCGATCTGGCGCTGATGACCAACGCCGGTACGGAAATCGGCGTGGCGTCTACTAAAGCATTCACCACCCAGTTAACTGTGCTGTTGATGCTGGTGGCGAAGCTGTCTCGCCTGAAAGGTCTGGATGCCTCCATTGAGCATGACATCGTGCATGGTCTGCAGGCGCTGCCGAGCCGTATTGAGCAGATGCTGTCTCAGGACAAACGCATTGAAGCACTGGCAGAAGATTTCTCTGACAAACATCACGCGCTGTTCCTGGGCCGTGGCGATCAGTACCCAATCGCGCTGGAAGGCGCATTGAAGCTGAAAGAGATCTCTTACATTCACGCTGAAGCCTACGCTGCAGGCGAACTGAAACACGGTCCGCTGGCGCTGATTGATGCCGATATGCCAGTTATCGTCGTTGCACCGAACAACGAATTGCTGGAAAAACTGAAATCCAACATTGAAGAAGTTCGTGCGCGTGGCGGTCAGTTGTATGTCTTTGCCGATCAGGATGCTGGTTTTGTCGGTAGCGATAATATGCACATCATCGAGATGCCGCATGTGGAAGAGGTGATTGCACCGATCTTCTACACCGTTCCGTTGCAGTTACTGGCGTACCACGTCGCGCTGATCAAAGGCACTGACGTTGACCAGCCACGTAACCTGGCAAAATCGGTTACGGTTGAGTAATACACAGATGCCCTGCTTTCGCAGGGCATTTTTCTATTCCCTCACTTATCGTCTCATCTTTAGCTATTTTTTAACTGTCACAGAAAGAAAATTTTTCTGCCAAATTGCTGTCACTCTCGCTGCTAACTTATTGATTTTTAGCTATATAAAAAGACTTTTCTTCTCTGTCATAAAACTGTCATAAACCTTACATATAACTGTCACCTGTTTGTCCTATTTTGCTTCTCGTAGCCAACAAACAATGCTTTATGAATCCTCCCAGGAGACATTATGAAAGTTATGCGTACCACCGTCGCAACTTTTGTCGCCGCGACCTTATCGATGAGCGCTTTCTCTGTGTTTGCAGAAGCAAGCCTGACAGGTGCAGGTGCAACCTTCCCTGCGCCGGTGTATGCCAAATGGGCTGACACTTACCAGAAAGAAACCGGTAATAAAGTTAACTACCAGGGTATCGGTTCTTCCGGCGGCGTAAAACAGATTATCGCCAATACCGTTGATTTTGGTGCCTCTGACGCGCCGCTGTCTGACGAAAAACTGGCTCAGGAAGGTCTGTTCCAGTTCCCGACCGTAATTGGCGGCGTGGTGCTGGCGGTTAACATTCCGGGGCTAAAATCTGGCGAACTGGTGCTGGATGGTAAAACCCTTGGCGACATCTACCTGGGCAAAATCAAAAAGTGGGATGATGAAGCCATCGCCAAACTGAATCCGGGTCTGAAACTGCCTTCACAGAACATTGCTGTAGTGCGCCGTGCAGATGGCTCCGGGACATCCTTTGTCTTCACCAGCTATCTGGCGAAAGTGAACGAAGAGTGGAAAAACAACGTCGGTACTGGCTCTACCGTAAAATGGCCGATTGGTCTGGGTGGTAAAGGAAACGACGGTATCGCCGCGTTCGTTCAGCGTCTGCCGGGTGCAATTGGTTATGTTGAATATGCTTACGCTAAGCAGAACAACCTGGCGTACACCAAACTGATCTCCGCTGATGGTAAACCTGTTTCGCCGACCGAAGAAAACTTTGCCAATGCGGCAAAAGGCGCAGACTGGAGCAAAACATTCGCTCAGGATCTGACCAACCAGAAAGGCGAAGATGCGTGGCCTATTACCTCTACCACGTTCATTCTTGTCCACAAAGATCAGAAGAAACCAGAGCAGGGCACAGAAGTGCTGAAATTCTTCGACTGGGCGTATAAAACCGGGGCTAAACAGGCGAACGACCTGGATTACGCCAGCCTGCCGGATAGCGTAGTTGAACAGGTTCGCGCTGCGTGGAAGACCAATATTAAAGACAGTAGCGGCAAGCCGCTGTACTAATAAAACTCCAGGCCGGATAAGGCATTAACGGCTTATCCGGCATTACAAAATGACTTTGTAAACGCGTTTAACTGAAGAGTAACTTATGGCTGCAACCAAGCCTGCTTTTAACCCACCGGGTAAAAAGGGCGACATAATTTTCAGCGTGCTGGTAAAACTGGCGGCGCTGATTGTGCTATTGATGTTGGGTGGCATTATTGTCTCTCTGATCATCTCCTCCTGGCCGAGCATTCAGAAATTTGGTCTGGCTTTTCTGTGGACCAAAGAGTGGGATGCGCCGAACGATATCTACGGGGCGCTGGTGCCGATCTACGGTACGCTGGTGACCTCGTTTATCGCGCTGCTGATCGCTGTCCCGGTGAGTTTCGGTATCGCCCTGTTCCTGACCGAGCTTGCGCCTGGCTGGCTGAAGCGCCCACTGGGTATCGCCATTGAGCTGCTGGCAGCCATTCCAAGTATCGTTTACGGCATGTGGGGCCTGTTTATCTTTGCGCCGCTGTTCGCCGTTTACTTCCAGGAGCCGGTCGGCAATATCATGTCGAATATCCCGATTGTTGGCGCGCTGTTCTCCGGCCCGGCCTTTGGTATCGGTATCCTCGCGGCAGGCGTGATCCTCGCCATCATGATTATTCCGTACATTGCAGCGGTAATGCGCGATGTATTCGAACAAACCCCGGTGATGATGAAAGAGTCAGCCTACGGTATCGGCTGCACCACCTGGGAAGTTATCTGGCGTATCGTTCTTCCGTTCACCAAAAATGGGGTAATCGGCGGCATTATGCTGGGTCTGGGGCGCGCGCTCGGTGAAACCATGGCAGTGACCTTTATCATCGGTAACACCTACCAGCTCGACAGCGCCTCGCTGTACATGCCGGGCAACAGCATCACCTCTGCGCTGGCCAACGAATTTGCGGAAGCGGAATCCGGCCTGCACGTGGCTGCACTGATGGAACTGGGCCTGATCCTGTTTGTGATTACCTTCATCGTCCTCGCTGCATCGAAATTTATGATTATGCGCCTGGCTAAGAATGAGGGGGCACGCTAATGGCTATGGTTGAAATGCAAACCACTGCGGCACTGGCAGAATCCCGCCGCAAAATGCAGGCGCGTCGCCGCCTCAAAAACCGTATTGCACTGACGCTCTCAATGGCGACGATGGCTTTCGGTTTGTTTTGGCTGATCTGGATTTTAATGTCCACCATTACTCGCGGTATCGATGGTATGTCGCTGGCGCTGTTCACCGAAATGACGCCGCCGCCAAATACGGAAGGCGGTGGTCTGGCGAACGCCCTGGCGGGTAGCGGCCTGTTAATTTTGTGGGCCACGGTATTCGGTACGCCACTGGGCATTATGGCGGGGATTTACCTGGCGGAATATGGACGTAAATCCTGGCTGGCAGAAGTTATTCGCTTCATTAACGACATTCTGCTCTCCGCGCCGTCGATTGTGGTTGGTCTGTTTGTTTACACCATCGTGGTGGCGCAAATGGAGCACTTCTCCGGCTGGGCGGGCGTGATTGCCCTGGCGTTGTTGCAGGTACCGATTGTTATCCGCACCACTGAGAACATGCTGAAACTGGTGCCGGACAGCCTGCGTGAAGCGGCTTATGCGCTGGGTACGCCGAAGTGGAAGATGATCTCCGCGATTACGCTGAAAGCGTCGGTGTCCGGGATTATGACCGGTATCCTGCTGGCGATTGCCCGTATTGCTGGTGAAACCGCGCCACTGCTGTTTACCGCGCTCTCCAACCAGTTCTGGAGCACGGACATGATGCAGCCGATCGCCAACCTGCCGGTAACGATCTTTAAGTTTGCGATGAGCCCATTTGCAGAATGGCAGCAACTGGCCTGGGCCGGGGTGTTGATTATAACCCTGTGCGTCCTGCTGCTGAACATTCTGGCGCGCGTTGTTTTTGCGAAGAATAAACACGGTTAACACTTTGCCGGATGCGGTGTGAAACGCCTTATCCGGCCTACGGTAAGCCTGATTAGCGAAGTGCATCAGGCACGATGAGGAAAAGATTGCAATGAGTATGGTTGAAACTGCCCCGAGTAAAATTCAGGTTCGTAATTTGAACTTCTACTACGGCAAATTCCATGCCCTGAAAAACATCAACCTGGATATCGCCAAAAACCAGGTTACGGCGTTTATCGGGCCGTCTGGCTGCGGTAAATCGACGCTGCTGCGTACTTTCAACAAAATGTTTGAACTGTATCCGGAGCAGCGTGCGGAAGGTGAGATTCTGCTCGATGGCGACAACATCCTGACTAACACTCAGGATATCGCCCTGCTGCGTGCGAAAGTGGGTATGGTGTTCCAGAAACCGACGCCGTTCCCGATGTCCATTTACGACAACATCGCCTTTGGTGTTCGTCTGTTTGAGAAGCTCTCCCGTGCGGATATGGACGAGCGCGTGCAGTGGGCATTGACCAAAGCCGCATTGTGGAACGAAACCAAAGATAAATTGCACCAGAGCGGTTACTCTCTCTCTGGTGGTCAGCAACAGCGTCTGTGCATTGCGCGTGGTATCGCCATTCGCCCGGAAGTGCTGCTGCTCGACGAACCGTGTTCGGCGCTCGACCCTATCTCTACCGGACGTATTGAAGAGCTGATCACCGAACTGAAGCAGGATTACACCGTAGTGATCGTCACCCACAACATGCAGCAGGCTGCGCGTTGTTCCGACCACACGGCGTTTATGTACCTGGGCGAATTGATTGAGTTCAGCAACACGGACGATCTGTTCACCAAGCCAGCGAAGAAACAAACAGAAGACTACATCACCGGTCGTTACGGTTGATTCAGGAGTGCGTTATGGACAGTCTCAATCTTAATAAACATATTTCCGGCCAGTTCAACGCCGAACTGGAAAGCATCCGCACGCAGGTGATGACCATGGGCGGCATGGTGGAGCAGCAGCTTTCTGATGCAATCACCGCGATGCATAACCAGGACAGCGATCTGGCGAAGCGCGTCATCGAAGGCGACAAGAACGTCAACATGATGGAAGTGGCGATCGATGAAGCCTGCGTGCGCATTATCGCCAAACGTCAGCCGACGGCGAGCGACCTGCGTCTGGTGATGGTGATCAGTAAAACCATTGCCGAGCTGGAGCGTATTGGCGACGTGGCGGACAAAATCTGCCGTACTGCGCTGGAGAAATTCTCCCAGCAGCATCAGCCGTTGCTGGTAAGTCTGGAGTCGCTGGGCCGTCATACCATCCAGATGCTGCACGACGTGCTGGACGCGTTCGCGCGGATGGATATTGACGAAGCGGTGCGAATTTATCGGGAAGATAAAAAAGTCGATCAGGAGTACGAAGGTATTGTTCGTCAACTGATGACCTACATGATGGAAGATTCGCGCACCATTCCGAGCGTCCTTACCGCGCTGTTCTGTGCGCGTTCAATCGAACGTATCGGCGACCGTTGCCAGAATATTTGTGAGTTTATCTTCTACTACGTGAAGGGGCAGGATTTCCGTCACGTCGGTGGTGACGAGCTCGATAAACTGCTTGCAGAAAAAGATAGCGATAAATAATTCACCAAACAAATCCCAATAATTTAATTATTGGGATTTGTTATATATAACTTTATAAATTCCTAAAATTACACAAAATTAATAACTGCGAGCATGGTCATACTTTTATAAATAGAGCATTGCTATTTTCTCTGCACGCAACTAAATTAATTTTCGAACCTGGATGTTCGTTATAAAAACCATTAATAAATGACTGGATTGTTACTGCATTCGCAGGCAAAACCTGACATAACCAGAGAATACTGGTGAAGTCGGGTTTTTTTGTTTATAAAAAAGGTCCTTGCTATGAACATGCAAATCACCAAAATTCTCAACAATAATGTTGTGGTGGTTATTGATGATCAACAGCGGGAAAAAGTCGTCATGGGGCGCGGAATTGGCTTTCAAAAACGCCCTGGCGAAAGAATTAACTCAAGTGGAATAGAAAAAGAGTATGCCTTGAGCAGTCACGAACTGAACGGGCGATTAAGCGAACTCTTAAGTCATATGCCTATTGAGGTGATGGCAACCTGTGATCGTATTATCTCTCTGGCGCAGGAGCGCCTTGGAAAGTTACAGGACAGTATTTATATCTCGCTAACTGATCATTGCCAGTTTGCGATTAAACGCTTTCAGCAAAACGTGTTACTGCCCAACCCGCTGCTGTGGGATATCCAGCGGCTTTACCCGAAAGAGTTCCAGCTAGGGGAAGAAGCATTAACCATTATTGATAAACGGTTGGGCGTGCAGTTACCGAAAGATGAAGTGGGCTTTATTGCCATGCATCTGGTCAGTGCCCAAATGAGCGGGAATATGGAGGATGTTGCAGGTGTCACGCAATTAATGCGAGAAATACTGCAATTAATAAAATTTCAGTTCAGCCTTAATTACCAGGAAGAAAGCTTGAGTTATCAGCGACTGGTTACGCATCTGAAATTTTTATCCTGGCGTATTCTTGAACATGCATCGATTAACGATAGTGATGAATCATTACAGCAAGCAGTAAAACAAAATTATCCACAGGCATGGCAATGTGCGGAACGGATCGCCATTTTTATTGGTTTGCAGTATCAACGTAAAATCTCACCTGCAGAGATTATGTTTTTAGCCATAAATATAGAGCGCGTGCGCAAAGAACACTGAAACATTATTACTGAGTAAAGGATTGTTACCGCACTAAGCGGGCAAAACCTGAAAAAAATTGCTTGATTCACGTCAGGCCGTTTTTTTCAGGTTTTTTTTTGGAGTTTTGCCGCAAAGCGGTAGAGGGCAAGTTATGACGGAGTTAGCCAGAACAATAGTCGCAGGAGTCGGGGGCGCAGATAACATTGTGAGTCTGATGCATTGCGCAACGCGATTACGTTTTAAGTTAAAGGATGAAAGCAAAGCGCAAGCTGAGGTACTGAAAAAGACCCCCGGTATTATTATGGTGGTGGAAAGCGGTGGCCAGTTTCAGGTTGTCATAGGTAACCATGTGGCCGATGTCTTCCAGGCGGTTAACAGCGTGGCAGGCCTTGGCGAAAAAGCGCAGCAGGCACCGGAAAATGATGATAAAGGTAATCTGTTAAACCGCTTTGTTTATGTTATTTCAGGTATTTTTACGCCTCTGATCGGTTTGATGGCGGCAACCGGGATCCTGAAAGGTATGCTGGCTCTGGCGCTCACTTTTCAGTGGATGACCGAACAAAGTGGTACTTATTTAATTTTATTCAGTGCCAGTGATGCCTTGTTTTGGTTCTTCCCGATAATCCTGGGATACACCGCAGGGAAACGCTTCGGCGGTAATCCATTTACTGCCATGGTGATTGGTGGAGCGTTAGTGCATCCATTAATTCTGACTGCCTTCGAGAATGGGCAAAAAGCGGATGCGCTGGGGCTGGATTTCCTGGGTATTCCGGTCACATTGTTGAATTACTCGTCATCGGTTATTCCCATTATTTTTTCTGCCTGGTTGTGCAGCATTCTGGAACGCCGACTTAATGCGTGGTTACCGTCGGCAATCAAAAATTTCTTCACACCCTTGCTATGTCTGATGGTTATCACGCCCGTCACCTTTCTGCTGGTGGGGCCGCTATCAACCTGGATAAGCGAACTGATTGCCGCCGGTTATCTCTGGCTTTATCAGGCGGTTCCTGCATTTGCGGGTGCGGTAATGGGCGGCTTCTGGCAAATCTTTGTGATGTTCGGTCTGCATTGGGGTTTGATACCTTTAATTATCAATAACTTCACCGTGCTGGGCTACGACACCATGATCCCGCTGTTAATGCCTGCCATTATGGCGCAGGTCGGGGCGGCGCTCGGCGTCTTCCTCTGCGAACGCGATGCGCAGAAAAAAGTGGTGGCGGGATCAGCGGCGTTGACGGGTCTGTTTGGTATCACCGAACCAGCGGTATATGGCGTCAACCTGCCACGTAAGTATCCCTTCTTTATCGCCTGCATCAGTGGAGCATTAGGGGCCACCATCATTGGCTACGCGCAAACGAAAGTCTACTCCTTTGGTTTGCCAAGTATTTTCACCTTCATGCAAACCATCCCATCAACGGGGATTGATTTCACTGTCTGGGCCAGTGTTATTGGCGGTGTCGTTGCCATCGGTTGCGCATTTGTCGGTACGGTGATGCTTCATTTCATCACTGCTAAACGTCAGCCAGCGCAAGTAGCCCCGGAAGAGAAAGCACCAGAGGTTATTACACCTGAGCAGGGCGGTATCTGTTCACCGATGACGGGAGAGATTGTGCCGCTCATTCACGTCGCTGATACCACGTTTGCCAGCGGCCTGTTGGGTAAAGGTATTGCCATTCTGCCCTCTGTTGGTGAAGTACGTTCTCCAGTTACGGGTCGAATTGCTTCGTTGTTCGCCACATTACACGCTATCGGCATTGAGTCAGATGATGGCGTGGAGATCCTGATTCATGTCGGTATCGACACCGTAAAACTGGACGGCAAATTCTTTTCCGCTCACGTCAACGTGGGTGACAAGGTCAATACAGGCGATCGGCTGATTTCTTTTGATATCCCTGCTATTCGCGAGGCCGGATTTGATCTGACGACGCCGGTATTAATCAGTAATAGCGATGATTTTACGGACGTATTACCTCACGGCACGGCGCAGATAAGCGCTGGTGAGCCGCTGTTATCCATCATTCGCTAACGATAAAAGGAGTTAATTATGAAAGCATTTCCAGAAACATTTCTTTGGGGTGGCGCAACAGCTGCTAATCAGGTGGAAGGCGCCTGGCAGAAAGATGGCAAAGGGATCACGACCTCAGATTTACAGCCTCATGGCGTAATGGGAAAAATGGAACCGCGCATCCTGGGGAAAGAAAATATCAAAGATGTCGCCATCGATTTTTATCACCGTTACCCGGAAGATATCGCGTTATTTGCCGAGATGGGCTTCACCTGTCTGCGTATTTCCATTGCCTGGGCGCGAATTTTTCCTCAGGGCGACGAAGCCGAACCGAATGAAGCGGGGTTAGCGTTTTACGATCGGCTGTTTGATGAAATGGCGCAGGCGGGGATCAAACCGCTGGTAACGTTATCCCATTACGAAATGCCATATGGACTGGTGAAAAACTACGGCGGTTGGGCTAATCGGGCGGTCATCGATCACTTCGAGCATTACGCCCGCACGGTCTTTACCCGCTACCAACATAAAGTGGCGTTATGGCTGACGTTTAATGAAATCAACATGTCGTTACACGCGCCATTCACGGGCGTGGGGCTGGCAGAAGAGAGTGGCGAGGTGGAAGTTTATCAGGCGATCCACCATCAACTGGTTGCCAGTGCGCGGGCAGTTAAAGCCTGTCATAGCCTGATCCCCGAAGCGAAAATCGGCAATATGCTTCTCGGTGGGCTGGTTTACCCCCTCACCTGCCAGCCACAGGATATGTTGCAGGCCATGGAAGAGAACCGGCGCTGGATGTTCTTTGGTGATGTTCAGGCGCGTGGTCAGTATCCCGGCTATATGCAGCGTTTCTTCCGCGACCACAATATCACCATTGAGATGACTGAAAGTGACGCAGAAGATTTAAAACATACCGTAGATTTCATCTCTTTTAGTTATTACATGACCGGTTGTGTTTCCCACGACGAAAGCATTAATAAAAATGCGCAGGGCAACATACTGAATATGATCCCCAATCCACATCTGAAAAGTTCAGAGTGGGGGTGGCAAATTGATCCGGTTGGATTACGGGTTCTGTTAAATACGCTTTGGGATCGTTATCAAAAACCGTTATTTATTGTCGAGAACGGATTAGGCGCAAAAGACAGTGTTGAAGCGGATGGTTCGATACAGGACGATTATCGAATTGCCTATTTAAACGATCACCTGGTACAGGTAAATGAAGCGATTGCCGATGGTGTGAATATTATGGGGTACACCAGTTGGGGGCCAATTGATTTAGTCAGTGCATCTCATTCACAAATGTCTAAGCGCTACGGCTTTATTTATGTGGATCGTGATGATAATGGCGAAGGAAGCCTCACAAGAACGCGCAAGAAAAGCTTCGGATGGTATGCAGAAGTGATCAAAACGCGGGGGCTGTCATTAAAAAAATAACCAATAAAGCACCTTAATTATCGTCGCATTCAGAACAGTCTGGATGCGATGCGTTAATTCTTTCTTGCACCATAAAGGGATATTATGTTTAGACGAAATCTTATTACTTCTGCCATTTTATTAATGGCACCGTTAGCCTTTTCCGCACAATCATTAGCTGAATCATTAACGGTGGAACAACGCCTTGAGTTATTAGAAAAGGCGTTAAGAGAAACGCAAAGCGAACTCAAAAAATATAAAGATGAAGAGAAGAAAAAGTATACGCCAGCGACGGTGAATCGTAGCGTAAGTTCGAATGAGCAAGGGTATGCCGCCAATCCGTTCCCAACCAGTAGTGCCACAAAACCTGATGCTGTACTGGTCAAAAATGAAGAGAAAAATGCCAGTGAGACAGGCTCGATTTATTCTTCCATGACTCTGAAAGATTTCAGTAAGTTTGTGAAAGATGAAATTGGCTTTAGTTACAACGGCTACTATCGTTCTGGTTGGGGTACAGCCTCTCATGGTTCACCTAAATCATGGGCGATTGGTTCTCTGGGCCGTTTTGGTAACGAATACTCCGGCTGGTTTGATTTGCAGTTAAAACAACGTGTCTACAACGAAAACGGCAAACGGGTTGATGCCATCGTGATGATGGATGGTAACGTTGGTCAGCAGTACTCTACTGGCTGGTTTGGCGATAACGCCGGTGGCGAGAACTTTATGCAGTTCTCTGATATGTACGTTACCACCAAAGGTTTCCTGCCCTTTGCGCCAGAGGCTGATTTCTGGGTGGGTAAACACGGTGCGCCGAAAATTGAAATCCAGATGCTTGACTGGAAAACGCAGCGTACCGATGCTGCCGCAGGTGTAGGTCTGGAAAACTGGAAAGTCGGTCCGGGTAAAATTGATATCGCGCTGGTTCGCGAAGATGTCGACGATTACGATCGCAGCCTGCAAAACAAACAGCAGATTAATACCAATACCATTGATTTACGTTATAAAGATATCCCGTTATGGGATAAAGCCACCTTAATGGTGAGTGGTCGTTATGTCACGGCAAACGAAAGCGCATCGGAAAAAGATAATCAGGATAATAACGGGTATTATGACTGGAAAGATACCTGGATGTTTGGCACATCTTTAACGCAGAAATTTGATAAAGGTGGCTTCAACGAATTCTCCTTCCTGGTCGCGAATAACTCTATCGCCAGTAACTTTGGTCGTTATGCTGGCGCAAGTCCATTTACTACATTTAATGGTCGTTATTATGGTGATCACACCGGCGGAACAGCAGTTCGTATGACTTCGCAGGGCGAAGCCTATATCGGCGATCATTTTATTGTAGCTAACGCGATTGTTTACTCCTTCGGTAACGATATTTATAGCTACGAAACAGGCGCACACTCTGATTTTGAATCTATTCGTGCGGTTGTTCGCCCGGCCTATATTTGGGACCAATATAACCAGACAGGTGTTGAACTGGGTTATTTCACCCAGCAAAACAAAGATGCGAATAGTAATAAATATAATGAGTCTGGCTATAAAACCACGCTCTTCCATACCTTTAAAGTCAATACCAGTATGTTGACCTCGCGCCCGGAAATTCGTTTCTACGCTACGTATATCAAAGCCCTGGAAAACGAACTGGATGGCTTCACCTTTGAAGACAATAAAGACGACCAGTTTGCTGTCGGTGCTCAGGCTGAAATCTGGTGGTAATGGAACTTAATGAAAGGGATATTACAATGAATATAAAAATTGCTGCTTTAACACTGGCTATTGCCAGCGGTATTTCTGCTCAGTGGGCCATAGCAGCGGATATGCCAGCCAGCCCGGCACCCACTATTCCGGTTAAACAGTATGTTACTCAGGTCAATACCGATAACAGCGTGACCTTTCGCTACTTTGCCCCAGGGGCAAAAAATGTCTCCGTAGTGGTCGGTGTTCCGGTTCCGGATAATATTCATCCGATGACTAAAGACGAAGCGGGAGTCTGGTCGTGGCGCACGTCTGTCATGAAAGGCAACCTGTACGAGTATTTTTTCAATGTTGATGGTGTACGCAGCATTGATACAGGTACATCAATGACTAAACCTCAGCGTCAGGTTAACTCCAGTATGATTCTGGTACCAGGCAGTTATCTGGATACGCGTTCTGTTGCGCATGGTGATTTGATCGCCATAACTTACCACTCCAGCGCATTGCAATCCGAACGTCAGATGTATGTCTGGACCCCGCCAGGATATACCGGCATGGGCGAGCCTTTGCCAGTGCTCTATTTCTATCATGGCTTTGGTGATACCGGACGTTCTGCTATCGATCAGGGGCGTATCCCGCAAATCATGGATAACCTGCTGGCTGAAGGGAAAATTAAACCGATGCTGGTGGTGATCCCGGATACCGAAACCGATGCGAAGGGCATTATTCCCGAAGAGTTCGTGCCTCAGGAAAGACGTAAAGTCTTTTATCCGCTGAATGCCAAAGCGGCAGATCGCGAACTGATGAACGATATTATCCCGCTGATTAGCAAGCGTTTTAATGTCCGTAAAGACGCCGAGGGTCGTGCACTGGCAGGGCTTTCACAAGGTGGGTATCAGGTGCTGGTATCGGGGATGAATCATCTGGAAAGCTTTGGCTGGCTGGCGACTTTCAGTGGTGTTACCACGACAACCGTACCGGATGAAGGGGTCGCGGCCCGGCTGAACGATCCGGCAGCTATCAACCAGCAACTACGTAATTTTACTGTGGTTGTGGGGGATAAAGATGTCGTAACCGGCAAGGATATCGCCGGGCTGAAAACAGAGCTTGAGCAGAAAAAAATTAAGTTTGATTACCAGGAATATCCCGGCCTGAACCATGAAATGGATGTCTGGCGGCCTGCCTATGCAGCCTTCGTACAGAAACTATTTAAATAAGATAAGGCATTAAGATGAAATTAATCATCACTGAAGATTACCAGGAAATGAGCCGTGTCGCGGCACACCATCTGCTTGGTTATATGTCGAAGACGCATCGTGTTAACCTGGCAATTACCGCCGGGAGCACGCCCAAAGGCATGTACGAATATCTCACCACTCTGGTAAAAGGTAAGCCCTGGTACGATAACTGCTATTTCTACAATTTCGATGAAATTCCCTTTCGCGGCAAAGAGGGAGAAGGCGTAACGATCACCAATCTGCGTAATCTGTTTTTCACCCCTGCGGGGATCAAAGAAGAGAATATCCAGAAACTCAGTATTGATAACTACAGCGAGCATGATCAGAAACTGGCGCGTGAAGGCGGCCTGGATTTGGTGGTGCTGGGATTAGGTGCAGATGGTCATTTTTGTGGCAATTTGCCAAATACGACCCATTTCCATGAGCAAACCGTGGAGTTCCCGATCCAGGGAGAGATGGTGGATATTGTGGCGCATGGTGAGTTGGGCGGTGACTTTTCGTTAGTGCCTGACAGCTACGTGACGATGGGGCCGAAAAGCATCATGGCAGCGAAAAACTTGCTGATAATTGTCAGTGGCGCGGGTAAAGCGCAGGCGCTGAGAAATGTTCTGCAAGGTCCGGTTACCGAAGATGTTCCAGCTTCCGTGTTGCAGTTGCACCCTTCGCTGATGGTTATCGCTGATAAAGCCGCTACCGCAGAATTAGCTTAAAATATAAGGCCGGATGTGTGAATTACGCTCCGGCCTGTTTTTTTTATTTAAATAACTACGAAAAATCCCCCCACAGTCTCAGCTTGCCGCAGTGGAGACAGCGGAAGAGATAACCCTGACAATAACCACCGTTTTTCAGGCATTCTTGCAGGTGTTCGTAACGTATGAATGAATCACAGTCATCTTCAAGATGTGCAAATTCATCGAGACGATCTTTTATTTCATCCCAGCCGACGTAACCAACAAAAGCGCAGAGTTCCCCACAATGCGTGAGCCAATGCTCCTGTTGCCACCCGCAATAGCCAGGTGTCCGGGTCAGCAATTCTTCAAGGGCATCATTCGAGAGAGAATGCGTTGTGGCGGTTCCATCATTGTCGTAATAAGTTGTCCCGACGCCCTCAATGGAGGCTTTATCCTGAAAACTACCTGCAAACTTTTTAGCCGCAGAACCATCCGCAATACACCACGGACAGAGATATTCAATATCATCAACGCTGAAAAATGGACCCGTGTAATAGACCGATGTTGGCTGTTCACAGCAGTCGCACTCTACGATTTTATCCTGCTCAAATGCGCCTGTTTCCAGTGGCTTGGGATGATATTTGAATAGGGGTAACGGCCTGATATTTTGAGTCATAGAAGCATCCTGTCTGCTTTTGAGTAGCCCAAAGATAAAGCATCCTGCTTAGCTTAAAGAGTCTGTTTCAGGACATGAAATATCCAATCCGGGTAGACGGGTAATGATTCTGCTCATCACTACGCCTGCCAGCAATGCAGGGATGATGCGGAAAACGAGACTGTCACCAGAAAGAATGTTTTCAAACAACGCTGAGGAAGCCATGCCCTTAATATGTACGATAACAGCGCAATAGATCTCGGTGATAACGACTCCACCTATGCCACCAGCCAGACAACGATAACGTTTCTGTGACCCGATCTTTTCCGGTAGACAGGCGACCATTACGCCGGTTAACAACGCAGGAATAGCTCCCGTAGTTATCGACAATAAGAGAAACAATGGAAGTACCTGTATTATTACCAAAAGAATCAGCGGTTCTTTTGCGAAGAATATGTAGAGGACAAGAAACAGAACACCAATTAACGGTCCTAAAACCGCAAAATACAGTCCGTGAAGTATTACCCGACGTGAAACAGACATCTCAAACTCCCTTTACTTACCTTTGCGCGTCAATTTAAGTGGGGTAAGTGAAGGGAGTGTGAAGAACTATGCCGTAATATCCCAACCTCGCGCTTTCCACAGTTCCGGTAACTGCGAAAGATGGGTAAAGGTGGTGACTTTCGGGTGAACGATCGGTTTATTGTGCTGATCGGCGCAGAAGTAAAACACTTCCATACCTGCATCGATACCAGATTGTGCACCGGCAACTGAGTCATCAACCAGAATGCAGTTTTCTACATTTACATTCATCGCTTTTGCTGCATGGAACATTAACGCCGGGTCAGGCTTCCAGCGCTGAATGTCATAGCCGCTGAACAGTTTTTCCGGGAAGTAGTGCAACATATTCAGCTTGCCCAGAGAATGCTGCATTTTGTTATTTGGGCCGTTAGATACCACACACATTGGCGCAGTGATCGCTGACAGGAGTGCTCCGGCCCCTTCGATGGCTTCCAGTTCTGAATCGAACAGTCGAGCGACTTCTGCACGGTAAACATGTTCAGCTTCTGTTTTCGCTAACGTAACACCATGTTCAAGGGAAACAATATCGATAATTTCGTACAGTTTTACACCTTTGAAACGTTTGAATACCTCTTCAGGATCGAGCGTAATACCAAATTCCTGAAACATCGTCACATATGCGCGGGAGCAAATGACTTCACTGTCGACCAGCGTACCGTCGCAGTCGAAAAATACCGCTTCTATCCGGGACATGCCTTTCCTTTTCAACCAGTTTAACGTTTTCGTAGAGCAGATTTGCGCAACGCAATCGTTGCCGTATAAGTAAATTCAATAAAAAAAGTTTCTCACAAACGCGCCTATTGTCGCATTTTGGTATACGATAGCGACGGATTTTCCCTCCTTGTTCGGAAATAGATAATGAGTCATCAACATACCACCCAGACTTCTGGTCAGGGGATGCTGGAACGCGTTTTTAAACTGCGCGAACATGGTACTACGGCACGAACTGAAGTGATTGCCGGGTTCACCACCTTCCTGACGATGGTCTACATCGTATTTGTTAACCCACAAATTCTGGGCGTTGCTGGCATGGACACCAGTGCCGTCTTCGTAACAACCTGTCTGATTGCCGCTTTCGGTAGCATTATGATGGGATTGTTTGCAAACCTTCCGGTGGCGCTGGCTCCTGCGATGGGACTTAACGCCTTTTTCGCTTTTGTGGTTGTCCAGGCGATGGGGCTGCCGTGGCAGATCGGTATGGGCGCAATCTTCTGGGGCGCTGTCGGACTGCTTCTTTTGACCATTTTCCGCGTTCGTTACTGGATGATTGCTAACATTCCGGTAAGTCTGCGTGTGGGTATTACCAGCGGTATTGGTCTGTTTATCGGCATGATGGGGCTGAAAAATGCAGGTGTCATCGTCGCTAACCCGGAAACATTAGTCAGCATTGGTAATTTGACGTCCCATAGCGTGCTGCTGGGAATGCTGGGCTTCTTCATTATTGCCATTCTGGCGTCACGCAATATTCACGCGGCGGTTCTGGTTTCCATTGTGGTTACCACACTGCTTGGCTGGATGCTGGGTGATGTGCACTATAGTGGCATTGTTTCCGCACCGCCGAGTGTGACAAGTGTTGTCGGTCAGGTGGATTTGGCAGGTTCTTTTAACCTTGGGCTGGCTGGCGTCATTTTCTCCTTTATGCTGGTCAACCTGTTTGACTCCTCCGGTACGCTGATTGGTGTGACCGATAAAGCCGGGCTGGCGGATGAGAAAGGTAAATTCCCGCGCATGAAGCAGGCACTGTATGTCGACAGTATCTCTTCTGTTACCGGTTCGTTTATCGGTACTTCTTCGGTTACAGCGTATATTGAGTCCTCTTCCGGTGTATCGGTTGGCGGTCGTACCGGACTGACGGCAGTGGTTGTTGGCCTTCTGTTCCTGCTGGTTATCTTCCTGTCGCCGCTGGCGGAAATGGTGCCGGGATATGCCGCAGCTGGCGCGCTGATTTACGTTGGCGTGTTGATGACCTCAAGTCTTGCTCGCGTGAATTGGCAGGATCTTACTGAATCCGTTCCGGCGTTTATTACCGCGGTGATGATGCCGTTCAGCTTCTCGATTACTGAAGGTATTGCGCTGGGCTTTATCTCTTACTGCGTGATGAAGATTGGCACCGGACGTCTGCGTGATCTCAGTCCATGTGTGATTGTGGTTGCTTTATTGTTTTTACTGAAAATAGTATTTATTGACGGCCACTAAGAATAACGAAATGGGCGGTCAAATCGCCCATTAACGTATAGAAACATGGACGAAATATTTATTCATCTCCCCAAATATTTAATTCGTTATGAAACAGGCCAGGCTATCGATTCCCTGGCTCAGCGTTTCAGCCTGCCTAATGAACCTTCCATGCAAGATTGGCCAATCGAGGTTGCGGATAAACAGCGGTTGGATGAGTTTTTATCGGCTTATAGTGAATGTAACGATGATGAATGATTTGTGTTAATGATAATACTTCTTGAATGCATAGATAGCTTTGGTGAGCAGTACTATAAGCATCCTTCCTGGTCAGTAATCTATGACTTACTGGATACACATATCACCAGACATATCTATACAGTGTGGTATTGGTCATGTACTGACTATGAGGATTAAGAGCTGGAAGATGCTTTTTACATCACATCGGATATGCGTGCTTTACTAAAAAAACACGCATATTTACTACGCTGATAATCCTCAGATTTTCACCCGCTGAATAAACTCACCAAACGCAGTTAACTGACCCGTCAGATGATCCCGCGTTCCCTGATCCACCACTTCTCCTGTCTGCGGATCGACTTTGTTTTGAATCACGCCGCCCATAAATTCCGGTTTGTTCATTACCATCGCATCAAGGAAGACCAGAATCTGGCGCAGATGATACTGACAGCGCGCGCCGCCAATCACACCCATTGAGCTGGTTTGAATCAGTACCGGTTTGCCCGCCAGTGGTTGATCCGGCAGACGTGAAAGCCAGTCGATGGCGTTTTTCAATCCGCCGGGTACTGAGTAGTTATATTCAGGTGTGACGATCACCACGCCATCGGCATTGCGAATTTGCTCCGCCATTGCTTCTATTGTTGCCGGAAAACCCACTTCCTGCTGTTGGTCGGCATCATACAATGGGATATCAGCAATCGATGGCAGTGGCGTAATATTCATACCTGCGGGGGCGACTTTCGGGAGTGTACGAGCAACCATGCCATTAAACGAACCTTTACGCAGGCTCCCCAGTAACGTAACAACATTCAGTGTTTCAGACATAATGTCTCCATCAGTTAAGCGAGTATGACTTCACTGCAGTCATCTGACTAAACCGCATCAGACAGCCAGATGGGTCATTAGCGCGAGTCGGAATATCGGGCAGACTTCTCCACCCGTGCTTACCTTCAAACTGCCAAACATTAAGTTTTTCTATTGCAGGCGTGACTGCAACCGACCACACCAGAATATCTTCAGCATCACAAACCGCTTCAATATTCTCTACATGAGCGCATTTCAGGCGGCCCGCACTGGGTAATAACTGAAGCGTTTGCGGATCATCATTCTGCACATCCCCCGTCAACTTCAGTATGCTTTGCCGCAAAGTAATCAGTTGCGCACGGGCCTCGTTGGGATCGTTCTGCTTACTGATCCACAGCGTTTCATTACGGGTAAATGTTGTGTTTTCCGCTAATTGCGAGCTATGAAAACCGCTGGTGGCACGCTGTAATTCCATATCCAGCCCACACTCGCCTTCTGTGGTGAGTGCTACACCCACCATATTTCCCGCATAAGCAATGGAAAATACGGGGAGATTTTTGTCACGAAAAGCGGGTTTTCCCTTCGCCTGAGTCACTATTTCAGGTAGTTCGCTGATGCCATACAGCATAAACATTAATTCGGCGAGCAAGCCTCGAGATGCCAGAAACCGGGTTTGCCGATGGGCGGGAAGATTTTGTGCTTCGAGATGACATCGGGAAGGCAGACGGACAGAAATGAGATGCCCCTCCGTAAGAATCCCTCTGGCAAAATGTGTCGCCATGATTCGCTCCGTGCTTAATTGTCCGTTATTAATTCGTGAGTAACATTTACCTGACTTATGGACAGGTTAAATGATACGTAAGTTCACTGTAAACAGCGTTAATCCGCCGATCTCTACTGCTCTTTATCTTCTGTTGGCTGTTTTTCCTCAAAAAAGAGGGGCATAGAGCGCTTTTATTGTTTTGCGCAACCAGAGAATTTTTGAGTTGTGGCTGTTGCGTTTGTGCCAAAGCAACGTGAAGGGGACTTTAAGTTTTTCCAGCTGCGCAATAGTGAAAGGTAGCGGAAGGGCAACTAATGGCAATTGATGCTGTTCAATATAGTGCTGGCAATAGCGGGGAGCAGTTGCGATCAGCCGCTGTTCCGGTTGTGCAGCCATAAATAAGGATGCTTCAAAGCCCGGTAAACTCAACGCAATGGTGCGTTCGCGCCCCAATTCATGAAGGACATCGTCCAGCGCCCAGGTGTCACTCTGTTCCCAGCAAATGCTGATATGTGGATAACGTAGAAAGGTTTCCAGATCCCACTCTTCGCGCAATGCCGGATGATCTTCTCGCAACCAGACACAAGGCAAGTCAGTAAATAACACTTCATAGTCAATAGATAACGGCAACTGGCTGAGCAGTTCCCGCGAGCGAGGATGACTTTCGCGTCCGGTAAAGCCGATATCTACTTCGCCACGGGTAATCGCCTCCAGTGAATCATAATCCCAGTTGCGCAATTTGATCGTCGCCTGGGGGTAACGCTGGTAGATCTGCTTAGTCAGCGTATTGAACATGATCATCATCAGCGGCGATTCCGCCGCCAGTTCAAACTTAAGACCGCGCGGCGTTTCGTGGTGTGGTTTATCCAGCAGCAAATTGCTCATTTGCATCCACTCCGCCAGATTTTGCTCCATGCTGACCATTAGCGGTGTGGGTGACAGGCCCAGCGGTGAGTTCACAAAGAGCGGGTCGTCAAACCACGCTCTTAACTTTGCCAGCGACTTACTCACCGCCGAAGGGGTCACGTTCATCCGCTTCGCCGCTTTAGTCACGCTGCGTTCCTGCATCAGCAGTTGCAGACAGAGCAGCAAATTGAGATCAAGCGTGGTGATGGATTTCTTCATGAGCGGCAACGGGGCGTCCAGGCGTGACGAACATAATCAGCAACAGGCTCACTATGCTACAGGCAATCAGAATCCCGATCAGCATATTCCATGCGCCGATACCAACCACCGCCGCCAGCCAAATCCACAGTGACGATCCGCAAACCTGTGCAATACCTAAGGTCGAGCTGGCAACACCCGCACGTAATGAAAACGGCCCTAACGCCTGACTCATCGCCACGCCAAAACCTATCGAGAACCCAGCGCAAATCAGCGTGATACCAAACAAAGAGATCGCATGGGAGGGCGAAACGGCAAGAGTGATACCCGCCGCCAGAAATAACACCTGCGAGGTGATCATCAACGTACGTGGCTTAAAAATCCCCAGTGCAAATGGCGTGGAGAATGAAACGGTCATGCTGACACCTGCGGTCAACGCCATTATGGTGGCGTATTCTCCGCGCTCAAAGCCCATGATTTCCATCAGCAATACCGGCGACGTATTCACGAAGGTCAGGATTACCGAAACGCTGAGGGTGGTGATTACCACACGGCTGAGGAAAAACCGGTTAAGCAGCGACTCCCTATTCTCTCGTGGTTTGTCCGAAGCGGCGGGGGCTGCGGGGCGCGTTTCTTTCAAAATAAACAAAGACAACATCAGTACTGCGATGCCCATCGTTGCCATCGCCCAGAACAGACTTTGCCACGGGAACTTAAGCATAATCAGGTGTCCGAGTACCGGGGCTAACACCGGAATGATGCAGGTAATGCCGTTGAGTAACGACAGCACTTTTGCCCGACGTCGATCGTCCAGTGTGTCACGTAAAATGGCGAACGCCACCACGTAACAACAGCCTGCGCCCAGCCCCTGTAGAAATCGTCCTGCAAGAAATAACGTGCTGGTTTCAGCCAGTGAACAGAACACCGAGGCAATAATAAATAGCGCCGCGCCGGGTATGGCGACAGGCTTTCTCCCTGAACGATCGGCCACTTTACCGGCAAATAACATCGCTGCTGCCATACCTGCCAGATAAACAGAGAACGCAATATGCAACTGCGCTTCGCTGGCATTGAGATCGGCGGCGATGCGCGGTAAACCAACGAGGTACATATCAATCCCGGCGGGATAAAGTAAAACCAGGGCAAAACTACAAATCAAAAAGCGGGACATGGGCTAAAGCGTCCTGATAGTAAGGTGACGCAAAGCATACGTGGTGAAGCAGAATCAGGCGAGTTGCGATTTGGACATAAGTGATTTCCTGACAGGCAAGAAGCCAGCTATTTCGCTGGCTTCTTGAACGGATTAGCCAAATTTAGGTAACACATTAAAGACGTTACCGAACCAGCATAAAATTACGGTTATACCAAAGAGAATGACAATCGCCGGAATAAGATTGCCGCCCCAGACCGTGAACATCTGATTGGGAAACTTCTTGCGAGCTTTGATTGCCAGCACCGCGGGGATAATGACCGCCCAGATGGTGGCGCATAGTCCGGCACCGCCGATCCCGTAAATAAAGCCGTTCGGGAAGATCAGATACAACAATGCGGGTGGCAGGAAGGTTAACAGCACGGTTTTGAAACGCCCGGCGTGGGAGTTATCAATCTTAAACAGATCCGCCAGATAATCGAACAACCCCAGCGTGACACCAAAAAACGAGCTGGCGACAGCTAAGTTAGAGAACACCAGCAGGCAAAACTCGATAATGCCGTGCTGTTTGGTGCCGAGGAACGATTTCACCAGCGAATCAACGTTGCCGCCTGAAGAGATAATCGCCTTAAAGCTTTCTCGCGGAATGTTCCCCATCGTGCAATAGAGCCAGAAGAGATAAATCACCAGCGCCAACAGCGAACCGAAAACCACGCTTTTGATTAACTTATCTTTGCGTTTGCCATAGCAAATAATCAGGCTGGGAATATTGCCGTGGAAACCAAATGACGCCAGACACACCGGCAAAGCCATAAAGATATACGGGAAGTAAGACGTTCCCGCAGTGGTGCTGGTGGCATCGCGCAGAATGGAGTAATCGACCTGGAAGAAGAAAGAACCAAACACGATCACAAAGGAGATAATCTTCAGCCCGAGGAACAACGAGGTAATACGGCTGGCGGCTAACGAGCTTATCCACAATACGCTGGCAACGAAAATGGCTGTGCAGATCCCGACAATACGTGGATTAGCGTGATAACCCAAATTCATTGATATCGTTTCACTAATGATCGCACCATTAGCAGAGATATAGGCATAAGTGAGGATATAGAGAACGAAGGCAACGGTAATACCGCTGATAATGTTCCAGGTGTTACCGATTAAATCTTTGGTGATGGTGTTAAAACTGGAGCCGACGGGATAATTTAAATTTGCTTCTAATAACAACAACCCGGAATGAAGCATTGAAAACCAGGCAATGATAAGGATAAAGGCACCCCAGAAAAACCAGGCGCCGGCAAGATCAACAGGTAAAGCAAACATACCTCCACCGATTACTGTACCTGCTATAACCATAACACCCCAAAATGCAGAGTGCTTTTTTTCAGCTTGATCAGTCATGATGCCACCTTTAGAGGAAGGCTATTTTTGTTATTGAAGATGTAGGGAGCTAGAGTGGCTAACATCCTTATAGCCACTCTGAATGTTTTAATTAAACTTCTTTCAGTTTTGCGGTGAAGTGACGCAATACTTTCGGTTCGTAGGTAAAGGTTAAACCTTTAATATTCGCCGCGTTCTCTTTCACATGTTTGAAGGCTTCAATAATGAAGTCCATATGTGTTTGAGTATATGTTGCGCGCGGAATGGTTAAACGCAGCAGTTCAGCCGGGCACGGCAGTTGTTTACCGGTTTTCGGATCGCGGCCTAACAGGAAAGAGCCAATTTCTACCGCACGGATGCCAGCGACTTTATACAGCTCGCAGGCCAGTGCCTGTGCCGGGAACTGGTCTGCCGGGATATGCGGCAACAGTTTACCTGCATCAACGAATGCCGCGTGACCGCCTGCCTGCTGGCAGACAACGCCAATCTCTTCCAGACCATCGACCAGATACTGCACCTGCGCAATACGATAAGCCAGCCAGTCCAGATTCATGCCGTCATACAGACCTACCGCCAGACGCTCCATCGCGCCGCCTTCCAGGCCGCCATATGTCGGGAAGCCTTCCTGTACCACGCAAAGGGTTCTGCACTCGGTGTACACATCAAACAAGCTGTCGTCTTTCACGCACAGCAGACCGCCCATCGGCACCATCGCATCTTTCTTGGCGGACATCGCCAGCATATCGGCATATTTGTAGGTTTCGCGGGTGATCTGCTCGATGGTCCAGTCTTTGTATTCTGCTTCACGTTGCTTGATGAAATAGGCGTTTTCGGCAAAGCGTGCGGAGTCCATGACCACCGGAATATCGTATTTCTTCGCGATGCTGTACATCGCTTTTAAGTTTGCCAGTGAAACCGGCTGACCACCTGCAGAGTTACTCGTGATGGTTGCAACGATATATGGCACGTTATTCGGGCCAACTTCTTCAATACCGCGTTCTAATCCCTCAAGGTCAAAGTTGCCTTTAAAGTCGTAACGCACGCCCGTATCGAAGGCTTCTTTGATATAGACGTTACGCACGGTACAGCCGTTGATCTGGCTATGGCCCTGCGTGGTATCAAAGAAATAGTTAGAGAACGCCACCATTTTGCTGCGATCCAGGCCCTTTTCCTGCTCGCGTTTTTTAATCAGAACTGGAATATAGATTTGTTCTGCGCCACGGCCCTGGTGAGTCGGAATAGTGTATTGATAACCAAAGATATTTTTCACTGATTCGGCTAACGCATAGTAGCTGCGGCTGCCGCTGTAAGCTTCATCGCCGCGCATCATCGCGGCCTGCATACTCTGCGTCACCGCCCCGGTGCCGCTGTCAGTCAGTAAATCGATAAACACATCTTCGCTATCCAGCAGGAACGGATTCATACCGGATTTAATAATTGCTTCTTCACGATAAGCGCGAGTGGTACGTTTTACTGGTTCAATAACACGAATGCGGAACGGTTCAGGGAGATGTTTAAAGTTTTCCATTACATAATCCTTCATTTATTTTAATTACAATGATCCCTGTGAATATTACATTTGCAATATCCATTAATTCGCCAGATATATATGCAAGGGCCATCATTTACTAAAACAAGTAAATAAATGAGAGACAGCCTTTGCAAAAGGCAAAATTAAGATATAGCAAACGAATCGATCACATTGAATCTAATCGGTTTGGCTCTGGTGATGGCTACAGAAGGGTAAATTAAGGGCGGTGATCGACAATCTTATTGTCGATATTAAACCATTTTGAGGTCACACATATATGTAAGATATTCATAATGCACTTATCCTCGAAAGACACGCCGCTACATTATTACACTCAGAATTTTTGTCTATTCTGAAATTGTTTAAATGTGAATCGAATCACAATCGTTCGGGAAGCAATATTAAATGCTTTTTTTAAAGATTATAAATTACGTAAGAATTTTAATGTTTAAAAAAAGGGTTGAGGCATAACAGAAGTGTTAACAATGAAGCGAAGCCGCATCTGACAGTCAGAATGCGGCTTCGTAAGTGCGATTACTTACCAATACAGAAGCTGGAGAAAATTCGCCCCAGCAGGTCGTCAGAAGTAAATTCCCCGGTGATCTCGCTTAAGTTCTGCTGCGCCAGACGCAGTTCTTCCGCCAGCAGCTCGCCTGCCCAGGCTCCTAACAGTTGCGCTTTACCCTGTTGCAGGTGCTCTGCCGCCTGTTCCAGTGCCTGTAGGTGACGACGACGCGCCAGGAAGCCGCCTTCCATGTTGGTGTCAAAGCCCATGCTCTGTTTGAGATGGTTACGCAGCACGTCCACACCTTCACCAGTCCTTGCAGAGAGACGAATTAACGCGTGACCGTTCACTTCGCTCATCCCCAACGTTTCGCCGGTGATATCGGCTTTATTGCGTACCACGGTGATCGGCAGTTTCGCTGGCAGACGGGCGATAAACTCCGGCCAGATCTCTGCTGGATCAACAGCGTCTGTCGTAGTGCCATCAACCATAAACAGCACGCGGTCGGCCTGTTCAATTTCCTGCCATGCGCGCTCGATCCCAATACGTTCAACTTCGTCACTGGCTTCGCGTAATCCGGCGGTATCGATGATATGCAGCGGCATTCCGTCAATGTGGATATGCTCACGCAGTACGTCACGCGTGGTTCCGGCGATATCAGTCACGATTGCCGCTTCACGGCCCGCCAGCGCGTTTAACAGGCTCGATTTACCGGCGTTAGGACGTCCGGCAATCACCACTTTCATCCCTTCGCGTAACAAGCTGCCCTGACGAGCCTCGGCGCGTACTGCGTCGAGATCGGCAATCACGTCATTGAGCTGGGCTTCAATTTTGCCGTCGGAGAGGAAATCGATCTCTTCATCGGGGAAATCAATTGCCGCTTCGACGTAAATGCGCAAGTGGGTGAGGGCTTCCACCAGATGGTTAACCCGTGCGGAGAACGCGCCTTGCAGCGAGTTTAGCGCTGAGCGCGCCGCCTGTTCCGAGCTGGCGTCGATAAGGTCTGCAATCGCTTCGGCCTGGGCTAAATCGAGTTTATCGTTCAGAAATGCGCGTTCGGAAAACTCACCAGGACGGGCAATCCGCAGGCCGGGAATAGTCAGAATGCGTTTTAACAGCAGGTCGAGGATCACCGGACCGCCGTGACCTTGCAGTTCCAGCACATCTTCGCCGGTGAATGAGTTCGGGCCAGGGAACCATAGCGCAATCCCCTGATCGAGCACGCTGCCATCGGCGTCTTTAAACGGAAGATAATCGGCGTAGCGCGGCTTAGGCAGTTTACCCAGCACGGTTTCGGCAACCTCACGGGCTTTGAGGCCGGAGATGCGCAGGATGCCAACGCCGCCACGTCCCGGAGGCGTGGCCTGGGCTACGATAGTGTCATTATCGCTCATGATGTTCCTGTTGCTTTGTGTGGCGGATGCGCGGTGCTTATCCGCCCTACGAAAAGAAAAAAGGCGGTCAACTGACCGCCCTTATTTTAGCGAAAACTCACCGAATCAGGATTTTTTCTTCTCGCGGCTATGCAGGCCACGTTTTTCCAGACCACGGTAAATCAGCTGCTGCTGAATAATGGTAACCAGGTTGCTGACGATATAGTACAGCACCAGACCTGACGGGAACCACAGGAAGAACACGGTGAAGATGACCGGCATAAAGGTCATGATCTTCTGCTGCATCGGGTCGGTCACAGTGGTCGGCGACATCTTCTGAATGAAGAACATCGTTACGCCCATCAGGATCGGCAGGATGTAGTACGGGTCCTGTGCTGACAGGTCGTGGATCCACAGTGCAAACGGTGCCTGACGCAGTTCAACAGAACCCATCAGCATGTAGTACAACGCCAGGAAGATTGGCATCTGGATCAGCAGCGGGAAGCAGCCGCCCAGCGGGTTAACCTTCTCAGCTTTGTACAGCGCCATCATTTCCTGGCTGATACGCTGTTTGTCATCGCCCAGACGCTCACGCATCGCCTGAATCTTCGGCTGCAGCATACGCATCTTCGCCATGGAGGTGTACTGCGCTTTGGTCAGCGGGTACATGATGCCACGAACGATAAAGGTGATGATGATAATGGAGAAGCCCCAGTTACCCACAAAGCTATGGATCCATTTCAGCAGTTTGAACAGCGGCTGAGAGATGAACCACAACCAACCGTAATCAACGGTCAGATCCAGGTGCGGAGCAACTGCTGCCATTTTGTCCTGGATTTCCGGGCCAACCCACAGGGTGCTGTTCATTGCGCCAGTCTGACCAGGCTGAACCAGTACCGGCTGAGATTTATAGCCGATAGCGGCGATGCCGTTACCCAGATTAGCGGTGTAGAAGTTGTTGGTACCGTCGTTATGCGGGATCCACGCAGTCGCGAAATACTGTTGCAGCATCGCCACCCAACCACCTTTCGAAGAGATGTTCAGGTTTTCGTTATCGGCAATGGTATCAAACTTATATTTCTCGTACTTCTCGTCAGGCGTGGAGTACGCCGCGCCACGGAAGGTGTGCAGTGCGAAGTTGCTGCTTCCGGTGTCGAGATACGGTGGCAGTGTAATGGATTGCTTCAACTGACCAAAGGTGGAGATCTCCAGCGGTTTCTCGCCAGCGTTCTGCACGTTGTAGTTGACGTTGACAGCGTAATCACCACGTTTCAGGATAAACGTTTTGGTAAACGTGTTGCCTGCCGCGTCGGTATACGTCATCGGCACCTGCAGTTCGTTTTGACCTTCAGCCAGCACATAAGCGTCTTTTTCAACGTTATACAGCGGACGCGGGCCGTTAGCCGGGTTATCCGGGCCATCACGACCGGTCAGACCGCTCTGTGCCTGATAAATAAACTGCGGTGAAGTTTCCAGCAGCTGGAACGGCTGGGTAGAGTTCAGCTCTTTCGGGTAAGCAGGCAGCAGAGCTTGCTCAACATCACCACCACGGGTGTTGATGGTCAGATCAAGCACGTCGGTCTTAACCGAGATCAGTTTCCCCTGGCCACTGGCCGGTACGCCCTGGTCGGCGGCGCTACCCGCTGCGGTGGTCGTTGTCTGCGTGGTCTGTTGGGCCTGAGGTTGCGGGTTTTTATCCTGCTCCCAGGCTTGCCAGATCATGAAAGACACGAACAGCAAAGCGATGACTAAAAGATTGCGTTGCGAATCCATCGTTAGTGTTCTCTGGTATCAAATGGTCCGGGCGGGACGGGATCGTCACCACCAGGGTGTAAAGGGTGGCATTTTAATACGCGTTTCACCGTCAACCAACTGCCTTTTATCACTCCAAACCTGCGCAATGCCTCAATTCCGTAGCTTGAACAGGTTGGAGTGAAACGACAATGCGGCCCGAGTAGCGGACTAATCAGGCGTTGATAGACCCGAATGAGGGCTATCAGGACCCGCGAGCCAGGCGACAGTGGCGGCGCCATAATTTTTCCAACGCTTCCGAGAGAGCACGGTTATCGAGGTCGGCAACCCCTTTTTTCGCCACCACCACGAAATCCATAGCCGGGAGTTCATGTTGGCGCAGACGGAAGCTTTCACGCGTCAGACGTTTAATCCGATTGCGTTCATGGGCGCGTCGAACGTTTTTCTTGGCGACTGTAAGACCGATACGGGGATGCCCCAGCGAATTCAGGCGGCCGAGAATAGTAATTTGCGGCGTGCCAGCCCGTTGTGGCTGCTGGAAGACGAATGTGAATTGACTGGGAGTTAACAAGCGTAACTCCCTGGGAAATGCGAGCTTAACCACTCAGGGGTTAGCTTTATTACTTAGAAACGGTCAGACGAGCGCGGCCTTTAGCACGACGACGTGCCAGAACCTGACGACCATTTTTAGTAGCCATACGAGCACGGAAGCCGTGAGAACGGTTGCGCTTCAGTACAGACGGTTGAAAAGTGCGTTTCATGGCGATTTCTACCTAAACTTGAATAAATTCAATGGCTTTATTGGATATCCGCCGAAAAATGAAACGATGGACACCGAAGCCATGGGTGATTAAAGAGGCCGGATTGTAATAATTGTACACTCCGGAGTCAATTCTCTTTCCTTATTTACCGCGCTTTTCCGCACCTTTTCGCAGGGAAAACGTACGGCCTCACACCAGTGAAAACCAGCATGGCGCGCCGGGTGGAGGATTATACGGGCTGACGGGTAAAGCGCAAGGATCGTACTGGATCTTTATTAGATCGATTAAGCCAATTTTTGTCTATGGTCATTAAATTTTCCAATATGCGGCGTAAATCGTGCCCGCCTCGCGGCAGGATCGTTTACACTTAGCGAGTTCTGGATCATCCTGTGGATAAATCGGGAAAATCTGTGAGAAACAGAAGATCTCTTGCGCAGTTTAGGCTATGATCCGCGGTCCCGATCGTTTAGCAGGATCTTGATCGGGCATATAACCGCAGACAGCGGTTCGTGCGTCACCCTCAAGCAGGGTCTTTTCGACGTACGTCAACAATCATGAATGTTTCAGCCTTAGTCATTATCGACTTTTGTTCGAGTGGAGTCCGCCGTGTCACTTTCGCTTTGGCAGCAGTGTCTTGCCCGATTGCAGGATGAGTTACCAGCCACAGAATTCAGTATGTGGATACGCCCATTGCAGGCGGAACTGAGCGATAACACGCTGGCCCTGTACGCGCCAAACCGTTTTGTCCTCGATTGGGTACGGGACAAGTACCTTAATAATATCAATGGACTGCTAACCAGTTTCTGCGGAGCGGATGCCCCACAGCTGCGTTTTGAAGTGGGCACAAAGCCCGTAACACAAACACTGAAAGCTGCAGCCAGCAATACAGTTGCACCTGCTCAGGCAGCTCAGGTGCAGCCGCAACGTGCTGCGCCTTCTACGCGTTCCGGTTGGGATAACGTCCCGGCTCCGGCAGAACCGACCTATCGTTCTAACGTAAACGTCAAACACACGTTTGATAACTTCGTTGAAGGTAAATCTAACCAACTGGCGCGCGCGGCGGCTCGCCAGGTGGCAGATAACCCTGGCGGTGCCTATAACCCGTTGTTCCTTTATGGCGGCACGGGGCTGGGTAAAACTCACCTGCTGCATGCGGTGGGTAACGGCATTATGGCGCGTAAGCCGAATGCCAAAGTGGTTTATATGCACTCCGAGCGCTTTGTTCAGGACATGGTTAAAGCCCTGCAAAACAACGCGATCGAAGAGTTTAAACGCTACTACCGTTCCGTAGATGCACTGCTGATCGACGATATTCAGTTTTTTGCTAATAAAGAACGATCTCAGGAAGAGTTTTTCCACACCTTCAACGCCCTGCTGGAAGGTAACCAGCAGATCATTCTCACCTCGGATCGCTATCCGAAAGAGATCAATGGCGTTGAAGATCGTCTGAAATCCCGCTTCGGTTGGGGACTAACTGTGGCGATCGAACCGCCAGAGTTAGAAACCCGCGTGGCGATCCTGATGAAAAAGGCCGACGAAAACGACATTCGTTTGCCGGGCGAAGTGGCGTTCTTTATCGCCAAGCGTCTACGCTCTAACGTACGTGAGCTGGAAGGGGCGCTGAACCGCGTCATTGCTAACGCTAACTTTACCGGACGGGCGATCACCATCGACTTCGTACGTGAGGCGCTGCGCGACTTACTGGCTTTGCAGGAAAAACTGGTCACCATCGATAATATTCAGAAGACGGTGGCAGAGTACTACAAGATCAAAGTTGCGGATCTCCTTTCCAAGCGTCGTTCTCGTTCGGTAGCGCGTCCACGCCAGATGGCGATGGCGCTGGCGAAAGAGCTGACTAATCACAGTCTGCCGGAGATTGGCGATGCGTTTGGTGGCCGTGACCACACAACGGTGCTTCATGCCTGCCGTAAAATCGAGCAGTTGCGTGAAGAGAGCCACGATATCAAAGAAGATTTTTCAAATTTAATCAGAACATTGTCATCGTAAACCTATGAAATTTACCGTAGAACGTGAGCATTTATTAAAACCGCTACAACAGGTGAGCGGTCCGTTAGGTGGTCGTCCTACGCTACCGATTCTCGGTAATCTGCTGTTACAGGTTGCTGACGGTACGTTGTCGCTGACCGGTACTGATCTCGAGATGGAAATGGTGGCACGTGTTGCGCTGGTTCAGCCGCACGAACCAGGGGCGACGACCGTTCCGGCGCGCAAATTCTTTGATATCTGCCGTGGTCTGCCTGAAGGCGCGGAAATCGCCGTGCAACTGGAAGGTGAGCGGATGCTGGTGCGTTCCGGGCGTAGCCGTTTTTCGCTTTCCACCCTGCCAGCAGCAGATTTCCCGAACCTCGATGACTGGCAGAGCGAAGTCGAATTTACCCTGCCGCAGGCGACGATGAAGCGTCTGATTGAAGCGACTCAGTTTTCGATGGCGCATCAGGATGTTCGCTATTACTTAAACGGTATGCTGTTCGAAACCGAAGGTGAAGAACTGCGTACCGTGGCGACCGACGGTCACCGTCTGGCGGTCTGCTCCATGCCAATTGGTCAATCTTTACCAAGCCATTCGGTGATCGTGCCGCGTAAAGGCGTGATTGAACTGATGCGTATGCTCGACGGCGGCGACAATCCGCTGCGCGTGCAGATTGGCAGCAACAACATTCGCGCCCACGTTGGCGACTTTATCTTCACCTCCAAACTGGTGGATGGTCGCTTCCCGGATTATCGCCGCGTTCTGCCGAAGAACCCGGACAAACATCTGGAAGCAGGCTGCGATCTGCTCAAGCAGGCGTTTGCCCGTGCAGCGATCCTCTCCAACGAGAAATTCCGCGGCGTGCGTCTGTATGTCAGCGAAAACCAACTGAAGATCACCGCCAACAACCCGGAACAGGAAGAAGCGGAAGAGATTCTCGACGTTACCTATAGCGGTGCGGAGATGGAAATTGGCTTCAACGTCAGCTATGTGCTGGATGTTTTGAACGCGCTGAAATGCGAAAACGTGCGCATGATGCTGACCGATTCGGTTTCCAGCGTGCAGATTGAAGATGCCGCATCACAGTCGGCTGCCTATGTTGTCATGCCAATGAGACTGTAATGTCCCTCACCCGCTTGTTGATCCGCGATTTCCGCAATATCGAAACCGCGGATCTCGCCTTATCTCCCGGCTTTAACTTTCTGGTAGGTGCCAACGGCAGTGGCAAAACCAGCGTGCTGGAAGCCATCTATACGCTCGGCCACGGTCGGGCGTTTCGCAGTTTGCAGATTGGTCGTGTTATTCGCCACGAGCAGGAGGCGTTTATTCTCCACGGGCGTTTACAGGGCGAAGAGCGCGAGACGGCGATTGGCCTAACCAAAGACAAACAGGGTGACAGCAAAGTCCGCATCGACGGTACTGACGGGCATAAGGTCGCCGAGCTGGCGCATCTGATGCCGATGCAACTGATAACGCCAGAAGGGTTTACTTTACTCAACGGCGGCCCCAAATACAGAAGAGCCTTCCTCGACTGGGGATGCTTTCACAACGAACCCGGATTTTTCACCGCCTGGAGCAATCTCAAGCGATTACTCAAGCAGCGCAATGCGGCACTGCGCCAGGTGACTCGTTATGAACAGCTACGCCCGTGGGACAAAGAACTGATCCCGCTGGCAGAACAAATCAGTACCTGGCGCGCCGAGTACAGCGCCGGTATCGCCGCTGATATGGCCGATACCTGTAAGCAATTTCTCCCGGAGTTTACTCTGACTTTCTCTTTCCAGCGCGGCTGGGAGAAAGAGACAGAATATGCTGAGGTGCTGGAACGTAATTTTGAACGCGATCGCCAGCTAACCTACACCGCGCATGGCCCGCATAAAGCGGACTTACGCATTCGCGCCGACGGTGCGCCGGTGGAAGATACCTTATCGCGTGGGCAGCTTAAGCTGTTGATGTGCGCCTTACGTCTGGCGCAAGGAGAGTTCCTCACCCGTGAAAGCGGGCGGCGGTGTCTCTACCTGATAGATGATTTTGCCTCTGAGCTTGATGATGAGCGTCGCGGGCTGCTTGCCAGCCGCTTAAAAGCGACGCAATCACAGGTCTTTGTCAGCGCGATCAGTGCTGAACACGTAATAGACATGTCGGACGAAAATTCGAAGATGTTTACCGTGGAAAAGGGTAAAATAACGGATTAACCCAAGAATAAATGAGCGAGAAACGTTGATGTCGAATTCTTATGACTCCTCCAGTATCAAAGTCCTGAAAGGGCTGGATGCGGTGCGTAAGCGCCCGGGTATGTATATCGGCGACACGGATGACGGCACCGGTCTGCACCACATGGTATTCGAGGTGGTAGATAACGCTATCGACGAAGCGCTCGCGGGTCACTGTAAAGAAATTATCGTCACCATTCACGCCGATAACTCTGTCTCTGTACAGGATGACGGGCGCGGCATTCCGACCGGTATTCACCCGGAAGAGGGCGTATCGGCGGCGGAAGTGATCATGACCGTCCTGCACGCAGGCGGTAAATTTGACGATAACTCCTATAAAGTGTCCGGCGGTCTGCACGGCGTTGGTGTTTCGGTAGTAAACGCCCTGTCGCAAAAACTGGAGCTGGTTATCCAGCGCGAGGGTAAAATTCACCGTCAGATCTACGAACACGGTGTACCGCAGGCTCCGCTGGCGGTTACCGGCGAGACTGAAAAAACCGGCACCATGGTGCGTTTCTGGCCAAGCCTCGAAACCTTCACCAATGTGACCGAATTCGAATATGACATTCTGGCGAAACGCCTGCGTGAGTTGTCGTTCCTCAACTCTGGCGTTTCCATTCGTCTGCGCGACAAGCGCGACGGCAAAGAAGACCACTTCCACTATGAAGGCGGTATCAAGGCGTTCGTTGAATATCTGAACAAAAACAAAACGCCGATCCACCCGAACATCTTCTACTTCTCCACCGAAAAAGACGGTATCGGCGTTGAAGTTGCATTGCAGTGGAATGATGGCTTCCAGGAAAACATCTACTGCTTTACCAACAACATTCCGCAGCGTGATGGCGGTACTCACCTGGCAGGCTTCCGTGCGGCGATGACCCGTACTCTGAACGCCTACATGGATAAAGAAGGCTACAGCAAAAAAGCCAAAGTCAGCGCCACCGGTGACGATGCGCGTGAAGGCCTGATTGCCGTCGTTTCCGTAAAAGTGCCGGACCCGAAATTCTCCTCTCAGACCAAAGACAAACTGGTTTCTTCTGAGGTGAAATCGGCGGTTGAACAGCAGATGAACGAACTGCTGGCAGAATACCTGCTGGAAAACCCAACCGACGCGAAAATCGTAGTCGGCAAAATTATCGATGCTGCTCGTGCCCGTGAAGCTGCGCGTCGCGCTCGTGAAATGACCCGTCGTAAAGGTGCGCTGGATTTAGCGGGCCTGCCGGGCAAACTGGCGGACTGTCAGGAACGCGACCCGGCGCTCTCTGAACTGTACCTTGTGGAAGGGGACTCCGCGGGCGGCTCTGCGAAGCAGGGGCGTAACCGCAAGAACCAGGCGATTCTGCCGCTGAAGGGTAAAATCCTCAACGTCGAGAAAGCGCGCTTCGATAAGATGCTCTCTTCCCAGGAAGTGGCGACGCTGATCACCGCGCTTGGTTGTGGTATCGGTCGTGACGAGTACAACCCGGACAAACTGCGTTACCACAGCATCATCATCATGACCGATGCGGACGTCGACGGCTCGCACATTCGTACGCTGCTGTTGACCTTCTTCTATCGTCAGATGCCGGAAATCGTTGAACGCGGTCACGTCTACATCGCTCAGCCGCCGCTGTACAAAGTGAAGAAAGGCAAGCAGGAACAGTACATTAAAGACGACGAAGCGATGGATCAGTACCAGATCTCTATTGCGCTGGATGGCGCAACGCTGCACACCAACGCCAGTGCACCGGCATTGGCTGGCGAAGCGTTAGAGAAACTGGTGTCTGAGTACAACGCGACGCAGAAAATGATCAACCGCATGGAGCGTCGTTATCCGAAAGCAATGCTGAAAGAGCTTATCTATCAGCCGACGCTGACGGAAGCCGACCTCTCTGATGAGCAGACCGTTACCCGTTGGGTGAACGCCCTGGTCAGCGAACTGAACGACAAAGAACAGCACGGCAGCCAGTGGAAGTTTGATGTCCACACCAATGCTGATCAAAACCTGTTTGAACCGATTGTTCGCGTGCGTACCCACGGTGTGGATACTGACTATCCGCTGGATCACGAGTTTATCACCGGCGGCGAATATCGTCGTATCTGCACGCTGGGCGAGAAATTGCGTGGTCTGCTGGAAGAAGATGCGTTTATCGAACGTGGTGAGCGTCGTCAGCCGGTAGCCAGCTTCGAGCAGGCGCTGGACTGGCTGGTGAAAGAGTCCCGTCGCGGCCTCTCCATCCAGCGTTATAAAGGTCTGGGTGAGATGAACCCGGAACAGCTGTGGGAAACCACCATGGACCCGGAAAGCCGTCGTATGCTGCGCGTTACCGTTAAAGATGCGATTGCTGCCGACCAGTTGTTCACCACGCTGATGGGCGACGCTGTTGAACCGCGCCGTGCGTTTATCGAAGAGAACGCCCTGAAAGCGGCGAATATTGATATTTAATGGCATTAACAATGTGAGCGTGCCTGATGCGCTACGCTTATCAGGCATGAAGTTATAAGAAAGGGCGGAGATCATCTCCGCCCTTTTTATTTCTGCAATCCGCAATTATCATCCCGCAGAACTATACTTTTTGAGTCAACACGTAACGCTTTACAGGTGATTATCATGGGGCTTTTTGATGATGTTGTCGGCGCCTTTCTGAAAGGCGATGCGGGGAAATATCAGGCTATTTTGAGTTGGGTTGAGGAACAGGGCGGCATTCAGATGCTGTTGGAAAAACTGCAAAGTGGCGGCTTAGGTGCCATTCTCTCAACCTGGTTGAGTAATCAACAGGGCAATCAGCCGGTGAGTGGCGAGCAACTGGAGTCGGCGCTCGGCACAAATGCGGTGTCCGATCTCGGGCAAAAACTGGGTGTAGATACCAGTACGGCTTCCAGCTTGCTGGCAGAGCAACTGCCAAAGATTATTGATGCACTCTCACCACAAGGTGAAGTGTCACCACAAGCCAATAACGATCTGCTTTCCGCAGGCATGGAACTGCTGAAAGGGAAACTCTTCCGCTAAGCAAATGGGGAGCACGCAACGCGCGTTGCATCCCCCTTTTCCCCAGGGTGTTGTACTGATTTTTGAGCGGAATCGCGTTAGCATGGGTCAGGAACCAATCTACCTGGGGAACTCATGGCTATCAAACTCATTGCTATCGATATGGATGGCACCCTTCTGCTGCCCGATCACACCATTTCACCCGCCGTTAAAAATGCGATTGCCGCAGCTCGCGCCCGTGGCGTGAATGTCGTGCTAACGACGGGTCGCCCTTATGCAGGTGTTCACAACTACCTGAAAGAGCTGCATATGGAACAGCCGGGCGATTACTGCATTACTTATAACGGCGCGCTGGTACAGAAGGCCGCCGATGGTAGCACCGTGGCGCAAACCGCTCTGAGCTATGAAGACTACCGTTTCCTGGAAAAACTCTCTCGCGAAGTCGGTTCTCATTTCCACGCCCTGGACCGCACCACGCTGTACACCGCCAACCGTGATATCAGCTACTACACGGTGCATGAATCTTTCGTTGCCACTATTCCGCTGGTGTTCTGCGAAGCGGAGAAAATGGACCCCAATACTCAGTTCCTGAAAGTGATGATGATTGATGAACCCACCATCCTCGACCAGGCCATTGCGCGTATTCCGCAGGAAGTGAAAGAAAAATACACCGTGCTAAAAAGTGCGCCGTACTTCCTCGAAATCCTCGATAAACGCGTTAACAAAGGTACGGGCGTGAAATCACTGGCTGATGTGTTGGGCATTAAGCCGGAAGAAATCATGGCGATTGGCGATCAGGAAAACGACATCGCAATGATTGAATACGCAGGTGTTGGTGTGGCAATGGATAACGCTATTCCTTCGGTGAAAGAAGTGGCGAACTTTGTCACCAAATCCAACCTGGAAGATGGCGTGGCGTTTGCTATTGAGAAGTATGTGCTGAATTAATTAGTGGACGGGCAAACAGCATAAACGCGTTTGCCCGCTTACTGATTATTGGTTTACTGCATATACAACCAGAAATTGCAGCGGTGCAGTAATGATGTCCAGCGTAACAGTCACTGGCAGTAATGCTGCGGAAACACCATCCGGAATGCCTCTGGGTGAATAGTATTCATAAAATCGCACTTTAAATGGATGGTAGAACGCCATCACCTTTGAGTAATCCATGTTTTTATTTTTCTCATGGATTGTGCCTTTTAGGTTTTCCAGTGACCTGGTACAGTGTTGAACACCACAGGCAAAACCATAATGCGTTGCCAGTGCCTTTTCTTCTTCGTTATTCCAGTAGTAGTAAAGCGATATTGTGCCGGTAAATTTCTTTTTCCCCGCATTTAAAACAAATCTTGCGTCATCGGCAACCTGAATATTGTGCCGGTTAAGTGCTGGATCATTGAGCATCTTAACGATGTCATCGGCACCATCAGTGATAAGGTAATCCAGCGATTCCCCTACAAAAACATAGCCTTTTATTCCATTACTATCTTTTGCCTGCGATAGCCCCGTGATGGTGTCTGACTGCGATTGATACTTTCCTGAAGTACCCTTTGCGGTATGGGAAACCAGAGCATACGAGATACAGCCTGAAAGCATCAGCGCCAGTGGGAATAAACTGGCAGCCTTAAAAAATCCCTTAAAATTCAACTTCATGACTAATCCTTTAAACGAGTAGCTAAGCCGTTGAAAGCATACTCTTCTTTCCCTCCTGTTTAGCGCCTGATATCCCTTTTCAGATTTCTGCCCGACGCATGTCATTTTTTTATGCATTGTTCTTTTTGTGATCTAAATTGTAGTACAACAATATAACTTTGTACTACATTACACACACGGCAAACGCGAACGTCATCACGCTGGTACTACAAAATTGCCGCGTTATGCATCGATCGGGGTAAAGTAGAGAAGTACATACAGAGCACAAGGACTCTCCATGACTCTCAATAAAACCGATCGCATCGTCATTACGCTGGGTAAACAGATCGTTCACGGCAAATACGTGCCAGGCTCGCCGCTTCCGGCCGAAGCGGAACTTTGTGAGGAGTTTGCAACCTCGCGCAACATCATCCGTGAGGTTTTTCGTTCGCTGATGGCGAAGCGGCTGATTGAAATGAAACGTTATCGCGGGGCGTTTGTGGCACCGCGTAATCAGTGGAATTACCTCGATACTGACGTGCTGCAATGGGTGCTGGAAAACGACTACGACCCACGGCTTATCAGTGCAATGAGCGAAGTGCGAAATCTGGTGGAACCGGCGATTGCCCGTTGGGCGGCAGAGCGCGCGACTTCCAGCGATCTGGCGCAGATTGAATCAGCGCTGAACGAGATGATCGCCAACAATCAGGACCGCGAAGCGTTTAACGAAGCGGATATTCGCTATCACGAGGCGGTACTGCAATCAGTGCATAACCCGGTGTTACAGCAACTTAGCATTGCGATTAGTTCATTACAGCGGGCGGTTTTTGAACGAACCTGGATGGGCGATGAGGCCAACATGCCGCAAACGCTCCAGGAACATAAGGCGCTGTTTGATGCGATACGGCATCAGGACGGCGATGCGGCAGAGCAGGCGGCGCTTACTATGATCGCCAGCTCGACACGAAGGTTAAAGGAAATCACATGACAGCTCGCTACATCGCAATTGACTGGGGATCGACCAATCTGCGCGCCTGGCTTTATCAGGGCGACCACTGCCTGGATAGCAGGCAATCAGAAGCAGGCGTCACGCGTCTGAACGGAAAATCTCCGGCTGCGGTGCTAGCGGAAGTGACGACCGACTGGCGTGAAGAGAATACGCCAGTGGTGATGGCAGGAATGGTCGGCAGCAATGTCGGCTGGAAAGTTGCGCCGTATTTATCTGTTCCTGCCCGTTTTTCATCTATTGGCGAACAATTAACGTCTGTTGGCGACAATATCTGGATTATTCCCGGATTATGCGTTTCTCATGATGATAACCACAATGTGATGCGCGGCGAAGAAACACAATTGATCGGCGCGCGTGCTTTGGCTCCTTCCTCTCTTTATGTCATGCCCGGTACGCATTGCAAATGGGTGCAGGCCGATAGCCAGCAAATCAACGATTTTCGCACCGTGATGACCGGTGAATTACATCATTTACTGTTAAATCATTCATTGATTGGCGCAGGTTTACCACCGCAGGAAAACTCTGCCGATGCCTTCGCGGCTGGCCTTGAGCGTGGTCTCAATGCGCCCGCCATATTGCCGCAGCTTTTTGAAGTTCGTGCCTCGCATGTGCTGGGAACACTTCCCCGTGAACAGGTCAGCGAATTTCTCTCAGGTTTGTTGATTGGCGCAGAGGTCGCCAGTATGCGCGACTACGTGGTCCATCAACACGCCATCACCCTTGTCGCCGGAACATCGCTGACTGCACGCTACCAGCAAGCCTTTCAGGTGATGGGTTGCGACGTGACGGCGGTGGCGGGCGACACGGCATTTCAGGCTGGTATAAGGAGCATCGCTCATGCAGTGGCAAACTAAACTCCCGCTGATCGCCATTTTGCGCGGCATTACGCCCGACGAGGCGCTGGCGCATGTTGGCGCGGTGATTGACGCTGGGTTCGACGCGGTAGAAATCCCGCTGAACTCTCCACTATGGGAACAAAGCATTCCCGCCATCGTTGATGCGTATGGCGATAAAGCGTTGATTGGCGCAGGTACGGTACTGAAACCTGAACAGGTCGATGCGCTCGCCAGGATGGGCTGTCAGCTCATCGTTACGCCCAATATCCATAGTGAAGTGATCCGCCGCGCGGTGGGCTATGGCATGACCGTTTGCCCCGGCTGCGCGACGGCGACTGAAGCCTTTAGCGCGATCGACGCGGGCGCGCAGGCGCTGAAAATATTCCCGTCATCGGCTTTTGGGCCGCAATACATCAAAGCGTTAAAAGCGGTATTACCGCAGGACATCCCGGTCTTTGCCGTAGGCGGTGTGACGCCAGAAAACCTGGCGCAGTGGATAGACGCAGGTTGTGCAGGGGCGGGCTTAGGCAGCGATCTCTATCGCGCCGGGCAGTCCGTAGAACGCACCGCGCAGCAGGCAGCAGCATTTGTTAAGGCGTATCGAGAGGCAGTGCAATGAAAATCACCAAAATTACTACGTATCGTTTACCTCCCCGCTGGATGTTCCTGAAAATTGAAACTGATGAAGGCGTGGTCGGTTGGGGCGAGCCCGTGATCGAAGGCCGCGCTCGTACGGTGGAAGCGGCAGTTCACGAGCTGAGTGACTATTTGATTGGTCAGGATCCATCGCGCATCAATGACTTATGGCAAGTGATGTATCGCGCCGGATTTTATCGTGGCGGTCCGATTCTGATGAGCGCCATCGCCGGGATCGACCAGGCGTTATGGGATATCAAAGGTAAAGTGCTGAATGCGCCGGTCTGGCAATTGATGGGTGGCCTGGTTCGCGACAAAATTAAAGCCTACAGTTGGGTCGGCGGCGATCGTCCGGCGGATGTTATCGACGGCATTAAAACGCTACGTGAAATCGGCTTCGATACCTTCAAACTGAACGGTTGTGAAGAACTGGGATTGATTGATAACTCCCGCGCGGTAGATGCGGCGGTCAACACCGTGGCACAAATTCGTGAAGCTTTTGGCAATCAGATTGAGTTTGGTCTTGATTTCCACGGTCGCGTCAGCGCGCCGATGGCGAAAGTGTTGATTAAAGAACTGGAACCGTATCGCCCGCTGTTTATTGAAGAACCGGTGCTGGCGGAACAAGCCGAATACTACCCGAAACTGGCGGCACAAACTCACATCCCACTGGCGGCGGGTGAGCGCATGTTCTCACGTTTCGATTTTAAACGTGTGCTGGAAGCTGGCGGTATTTCGATTCTGCAACCGGATCTCTCCCACGCAGGCGGTATTACCGAATGCTACAAAATTGCCGGAATGGCGGAAGCCTATGACGTGACCCTTGCGCCGCACTGTCCGCTCGGCCCGATTGCACTGGCGGCTTGCCTGCATATCGACTTTGTTTCCTATAACGCGGTACTTCAGGAACAAAGTATGGGCATTCACTACAACAAAGGCGCGGAGTTACTCGACTTTGTGAAAAACAAAGAAGACTTCAGCATGGTCGGCGGCTTCTTTAAACCGTTAATGAAACCGGGCTTAGGCGTGGAAATCGACGAAGCCAAAGTTATTGAGTTCAGTAAAAATGCCCCGGACTGGCGTAATCCGCTCTGGCGTCATGAAGATAACAGCGTAGCAGAGTGGTAATTCCTGCCACGTAAGCCCCTCATCGGGCACTAAAACAGCAATACAAAAATATAACCCTCTGTAAATTACAGGGCATGGTGAGCGGCTTCGCTATGCCCAAAATCTGGAGAAAGCTCGCTATGGATATTCCCGTTAATGCAGCAAAACCGGGGCGTCGGCGTTATCTGACGCTGGTGATGATCTTTATTACGGTGGTCATTTGTTATGTCGACCGCGCTAACCTTGCCGTGGCTTCCGCCCATATTCAGGAAGAGTTCGGCATTACCAAAGCGGAAATGGGCTATGTATTTTCGGCCTTCGCCTGGCTATATACCTTATGCCAGATCCCCGGCGGTTGGTTTTTAGATCGCGTAGGTTCACGCGTGACTTATTTTATTGCGATATTTGGCTGGTCAGTGGCGACGTTATTCCAGGGCTTTGCCACGGGCTTAATGTCATTAATTGGTCTGCGCGCGATAACCGGTATTTTCGAAGCGCCCGCGTTCCCGACCAATAACCGAATGGTGACCAGCTGGTTCCCGGAACATGAACGCGCTTCTGCTGTGGGTTTTTATACGTCTGGTCAGTTTGTCGGTCTGGCGTTTCTGACTCCGCTGCTGATCTGGATTCAGGAAATGTTGAGCTGGCACTGGGTGTTCATTGTCACCGGCGGTATCGGCATTATCTGGTCGTTGATTTGGTTTAAGGTTTATCAGCTGCCGCGCCTGACCAAAGGCATTAGCAAAGCTGAATTGGATTACATTCGTGACGGCGGCGGTCTGGTGGATGGCGATGCGCCAGTGAAAAAAGAGGCGCGTCAGCCGCTAACCGCCAAAGACTGGAAACTGGTGTTCCATCGTAAACTGATCGGCGTCTATCTTGGGCAATTTGCGGTGGCTTCTACACTGTGGTTCTTCTTAACCTGGTTCCCGAACTATTTAACCCAGGAAAAAGGAATCACAGCGCTGAAAGCGGGCTTTATGACCACGGTGCCATTCCTTGCGGCGTTTGTTGGCGTCCTGCTCTCAGGCTGGGTCGCGGATCTGCTGGTACGTAAGGGCTTTTCACTGGGCTTTGCGCGTAAAACGCCGATTATCTGCGGTTTGCTGATCTCCACCTGCATTATGGGCGCTAACTACACCAACGATCCGATGATGATTATGTGCCTGATGGCGCTGGCATTCTTCGGCAACGGTTTTGCTTCGATTACCTGGTCGTTAGTCTCTTCTCTGGCACCGATGCGGCTGATTGGTTTAACCGGCGGCGTGTTTAACTTTGCCGGTGGTCTGGGCGGCATCACCGTTCCGCTGGTGGTGGGTTACCTGGCGCAGGGTTACGGTTTCGCACCTGCACTGGTTTATATCTCCGCCGTTGCGTTGATTGGCGCGCTCTCTTACATCCTGCTGGTGGGCGATGTGAAGCGCGTTGGATAATCTTTCAACTGTGGAATATGCGCCACACCACTGCGCATAATCCATTTTCTTAAAGCCGGTGCGGTCAGGCATCGGCTTTTTACTATTTTGCCGAAGAGTTTTAAACGCAGTTTGCGGGTGGCGCGCCAGTAAGCGGTATTGAGCTTCTCTGGCTGCTTCAGTAACACCGAACGCAGAATATCTGCGCTATCCAGCGCATAGCTAATCCCCTCCAGCGAGCTGGCGCTGATAAATCCCGCCGCTTCACCAATCAGAAAGGCATTGTCCTTACCGCAGACAAAATCCTGCCAGCGTGAGGGAAACAACACGGTACATTTCTCACTTTTCACCGCTTTGCCAAACTGGAACTGAAAGGCGTTCATTTTCTCTTTCAGCGCCGCGAAACGCGCCTGGCCGTCTTTCATTGGATAGGCACCGCCAAAGATAAAATAACCGTCTTTGCTGATACTCCATGAATAACAGTCAGTTATCGCATTATCAAAGATGCAGGAGTAGAACGGCACCGGATGTTTCTCTGCGAACCACTGCTGGATAGCAACATATTTACGAATCTGATGATCCGGGTAGAGATGTCGCCGCACCATCGAGTTTGCACCATCGGCACCGACCAGATAGCGGGCGGTAATGTGTTGCTCCCAGCCGTCTGCGCGAAAAATGACATGCCATTTATCATCCTCATGCCAGATTTTCCGGCACAGGCTGTCGTGGTAAACCTCAACGCTGGCGGGGATCAGCGATTTCATCCATAAGTCGAAAGCATGGCGATTAATATTGATATAGCTTCGCTGGTAGTTACGTGTAAGCGATGCGGCTACGTCGACGGTTTTGACGCTGAAAATCTGCGGATTGGCGATCACATCGACAGGAAGCGTCAGTCCATCGCGAATAAAAGATCGCTGAGCGTCCGGTGCCAGCAGACCGCCGCAAGGCTTGTTGAAACCTTCAGTACCGCACTGGTGCTTTTTATCCAGCGCGATCACCTGCATTTTGCCTGCTAACTTTCGCGCCAACGCCGACCCTGCCGGGCCGAGGCCAATAATCGCCACGTCGAAATGTTCCATCTTTTCACTCACATTCATCACGATGGCAAAAGACTATTGTCTGAAAGTGAAGTCCTTGTGAAGTATGATGGCGGGAACCGTTTTGTATCAGGACCGCGCCATGAAACAGATAACCTTTGCTCCCCGTAATCACCTGCTCACCAATACCAATACCTGGACGCCCGACAGCCAGTGGCTGGTATTTGACGTGCGTCCTTCTGGGGCGTCGTTTACCGGCGAAACTATTGAACGTGTGAATATTCATACCGGTGAGGTCGAGGTTATCTACCGTGCGTCACAGGGCGCACACGTCGGCGTGGTGACCGTTCATCCGAAGTCAGAGAAATATGTCTTTATTCACGGCCCTGAAAATCCTGATGAAACATGGCATTACGATTTCCATCATCGACGCGGAGTGATTGCTGAAAGCGGCAAGGTGAGCAATCTCGATGCAATGGATATTACCGCGCCGTATACGCCAGGAGCGCTGCGTGGCGGCAGCCATGTACATGTCTTTAGCCCGAACGGTGAAATGGTGAGCTTTACCTATAACGACCATGTAATGCATGAACGCGATCCGGCGCTGGATTTGCGCAACGTCGGTGTTGCGGTACCGTTTGGCCCGGTCAACGTACAAAAGCAGCATCCGCGTGAATACAGCGGCAGCCACTGGTGCGTGTTGGTGAGTAACACCACGCCCACGCCGCAGCCTGGCAGTGATGAAATCAATCGTGCTTATGAAGAAGGATGGGTAGGAAATCACGCGCTGGCGTTTATTGGCGACACACTTTCGCCAAAGGGCGAGAAAGTGCCGGAGCTGTTCATCGTTGAGTTACCGCAAGATGAAGCTGGCTGGAAAGCAGCAGGTGATGCGCCGTTAAGTGGAACGGAAACAACCCTGCCCGCGCCACCGCGTGGCGTCGTGCAGCGACGTTTAACCTTTACCCATCAGCGGGCTTATCCGGGGTTAGTCAACGTTCCGCGCCACTGGGTGCGCTGTAATCCGCAGGGTACGCAAATCGCGTTTTTAATGCGTGATGATAACGGCATTGTGCAATTGTGGCTTATCTCGCCACAGGGCGGCGAGCCGCGCCAGTTAACCCATAACAAAACGGATATTCAGTCTGCATTTAACTGGCATCCGTCAGGAGAATGGTTGGGCTTTGTGCTGGATAATCGAATTGCTTGCGCCCATGCGCAAAGCGGCGAGGTTGAGTATTTAACCGAAAACCACGCCAATCCACCTTCTGCGGACGCCGTGGTCTTCTCGCCGGATGGTCGATGGCTAGCGTGGATGGAAGGCGGCCAGCTGTGGATCACCGAAACTGATCGCTAAATCAGTTATCAGGCATTCTGGCCGGTGGAATAACCGCATTGGTGGCTTGCGCGTTGGCTTCGCTTTTTTCAACGCGTGAGCGCACCGAGCTGTCTTTGCGGAACACATCCCACGGCAGTAAAAGCGTGTCCATCACAGCGGTAAACGGCATATCGAGAATCGCCAGCGACTTAGTGCCCCAGTTGGTTTCATCGTCGCCAATCATGGTGGCGCTGGCGCGGGTGCCGGGATACGTTCCTTCTTTTCCCCCGGTATGGGACATCACGCTGGAGCATCCTCCGAGTAATGTCATTCCGCTGCATATCATGAACGCTAACAACACATTTCTTATCATAATAAATTCATCTGTTGATCGTGGGTGTTGGCCTGATGAGTTATAGCGATCCCTTGCTGAAAATAACATCATCATTACGTCGCACTGTGGCGGCTATCGCACTTTAACGTTTCGTGCTGCCCCCTCAGTCTATGCAATAGACCATAAACTGCAAAAAAAAGTCCGCTGATAAGGCTTGAAAAGTGCATTTCCAGACCCATTTTTACATCGTAGCCGATGAGGACGCGCCTGATGGGTGTTCTGGCTACCTGACCTGTCCATTGTGGAAGGTCTTACATTCTCGCTGATTTCAGGAGCTATTGATTATGCGTAACTTTGATTTATCCCCGCTTTACCGTTCTGCTATTGGATTTGACCGTTTGTTTAACCACTTAGAAAACAACCAGAGCCAGAGTAATGGCGGCTACCCTCCGTATAACGTTGAACTGGTAGACGAAAACCATTACCGCATTGCTATCGCAGTGGCTGGTTTTGCTGAGAGCGAACTGGAAATTACCGCCCAGGATAATCTGCTGGTGGTTAAAGGTGCTCATGCCGACGAACAAAAAGAGCGCACCTATCTGTACCAGGGCATCGCTGAACGCAACTTTGAACGTAAATTCCAGTTAGCTGAGAACATTCATGTTCGTGGCGCTAACCTGGTGAATGGTCTGCTGTATATCGATCTCGAACGCGTGATTCCGGAAGCGAAAAAACCGCGCCGTATCGAAATCAACTAATTCCCTAAGGCCGCCTGGCGCGGCCTGACATCTCCATGCTCGCCGTCAGGGAGCATATGCGAATCTTCGGATTTGCAGGTACTTACTCGCTTCTTAGAAGGAGAAATGACTATGCCTAATTACGATTTATCCCCGCTGCTGCGTCAATGGATCGGTTTCGATAAATTGGCGAATGCGTTACAGAATACCGGTGAAGGCCAGAAATTCCCGCCATATAACATCGAAAAGAGTGACGATAACCACTATCGCATTACCCTCGCGCTGGCAGGTTTTCGTCAGGAAGATCTGGATATTCAACTGGAAGATACACGCCTTACCGTGAAAGGTACGCCGCAGCAACCGGAGAAAGAGACAAAATGGCTGCATCAGGGGCTTGTGAACCAGCCCTTTAGCCTCAGCTTTACCCTTGCTGACAACATGGAAGTATCCGGTGCGACCTTTGTTAATGGCTTACTGCATATCGATTTAACTCGCAACGAGCCTGAAGTTATCGCACCACAACGTATCGCTATCAGCGAACGTCCCGCGTTAAATAGCTAATTAGCTATTCTCTTTGCCCCGACACCGTGTCGGGGCTTTTTTGTGCTTTACCCCCCATACTTATGCCTGGTACTCTGAGAAAATCCTTAAATACAGGTGTATTATTCTCAGGGAAATGAAGATGAGTGGCATAGCATTAACGGTCAGTGTTCTGGCGTTGGTGGCGGTCGTCGGATTGTGGATCGGCAATATCAAAGTAAGAGGTGTCGGTTTAGGTATTGGCGGCGTGCTATTTGGCGGCATCATTGTTGGTCACTTTGTCGAGCAAGCCGGAATAACATTAAGCAGTGATATGCTGCATTTTATTCAGGAATTTGGCCTGATCCTCTTCGTTTATACAATCGGCATTCAGGTGGGGCCTGGTTTTTTCGCCTCGCTACGCGTTTCTGGCTTACGACTTAATTTATTTGCCATTCTGATAGTTATTCTTGGCGGACTGGTTACTGCATTACTACACAAATTATTTGATATTCCACTGCCGGTGGTGCTGGGGATTTTTTCGGGAGCAGTCACCAACACGCCAGCACTGGGGGCAGGGCAGCAAATTCTGCGTGATTTAGGAATGCCGTTCGATCTGGTAGACCAAATGGGGATGAGCTATGCAATGGCGTATCCTTTTGGTATTTGCGGTATTTTGCTGACTATGTGGCTTATTCGCCTGTTTTTTCGTATCAATGTCGATAAAGAAGCAGAGCTGCATGAACAGTCGATGGCGAACGGTCATTCACTTATTAGTACTATCAATATTCGTGTCGAAAACCCGAATCTCAATAATCTGGCGATTCAGGATGTTCCCATTCTTAATAGCGACAAAATTATCTGCTCACGCCTGAAACGTGACGAATTACTGATGGTACCCTCACCGATCACCATAATTCAGCAGGGTGATTTACTGCATCTGGTTGGACAACCAGAAGATCTACACAATGCACAACTGGTCATAGGCCAGGAAGTCGATACGTCATTGTCTACGCGTGGCACCGATCTGCGTGTTGAACGGGTTGTAGTAACAAACGAGAAAGTACTGGGCAAGCGTATTCGCGATTTGCATTTTAAAGAGCGCTACGACGTAGTGATCTCTCGACTTAACCGGGCGGGTGTCGAGCTGGTTGCCAGCAGCGGGGCAAGTTTACAGTTTGGCGATATTCTCAATCTGGTGGGCCGTCCTTCTGCCATCGACGCAGTGGCGGATGTACTTGGCAATGCTCAACAAAAACTGCAACAAGTACAAATGCTGCCTGTTTTTATTGGTATCGGGCTTGGAGTCTTACTGGGATCAATCCCGTTGTTCGTACCGGGCTTTCCGGTGGCGTTAAAGCTGGGGCTGGCGGGTGGCCCTTTGATCATGGCACTGATTTTGGGGCGTATCGGCAGCATCGGCAAACTGTACTGGTTTATGCCGCCGAGCGCTAACCTGGCACTCCGCGAACTGGGTATTGTGCTCTTTCTTGCGGTCGTCGGCTTGAAATCCGGGGGCGATTTTATTGAAACATTGACTCAAGGCGATGGGTTGAGCTGGGTTGGGTACGGTATTTTTATCACCGCGATTCCTCTGATTACGGCGGGTGTACTGGCACGCGTTTTCGCCAAAATGAATTATTTGACTCTTTGTGGGATGCTGGCCGGGTCGATGACCGATCCACCGGCACTGGCATTTGCCAATAACTTACATGCAACCAGCGGTGCGGCGGCGCTCTCCTATGCTACCGTTTATCCGTTGGTGATGTTCTTGCGAATTATCACGCCACAGCTGCTGGCTGTTTTGTTCTGGGGAATGAGTTAAATCGTCATCGGGTGGATGCGCCGAATATGGTAATCCACCTGATATTCACTGGCGTTTCGATACATCACCGAATAGTTCAGGTACTCGCCACTATTGCTGTAACACAATGAAGTGATTCGCAATAACGGCGTTTGTGGCGGAACGTTCATCAGCAATGCCAACTGCTTATCAGCGAGCACGGGGGCCAGGCTTTCATAATTACCACCAATCAGGATCCCACATTCCTTTTCGATATAGTCGAATTTTGAACCTTCCAGATGGGCTAACGAAAGTTTTGGAAACAGTTTTACTGGCATGTAACTGTCTTCCAGCATCAGTAATTTGTTATCAACGAAGCGTACACGACGAGAATAGTAGATACGTTCATTTATTTGCAGGCGTAACTGGCTGGCAATTGAAGGTGGGGCAGGCATCACTTCAAAAGTGAGTACGTTACTGACTACATTCTTTCCCTGACGTTTCAAGATTTCCACTAATCCTGATAATTGCTCGCATTCATGGTGAATATCTTTCGCCACAATGAATGTGCCGCTGCCATGCCGACGTACCACCAGGCCCAAATCCACCAAAATATCAATCGCCTTGCGGATCGTCATACGCGAGACCTTATACTCTTGCGCTAACTTTTTTTCCCCTGGTAAGGGAGTATTAATTGCATAATCAGACCTGTTAACTCGCTGCCTGAGATGTTCAGCTATTGTTTTATAGATCATGAGTAGATCTCTTTTTTAAGAAAATTATTCTTGGATGTTATTATATTTTTAAATTGTTTTTTGTTAAAACAAAGAGTTGCTCATGATGTTATTTAATACGTAGAAAAATCTTATTATACAGATCTGCGAAACACCCAAAAAACAGACAACAATGACCGAATTTAAACCATGAATGTGATCACGATTTGAGTCTGTTGAACAATATGTTCTTTCCTCTCCTTCTTATTCTCTCTTTAGTTTGATATCAGCAGCTTAAATAGTGCTGAATTTTAAAATAGTCGTCAAATTAAGGAAGTGGAAATGCTCAGTCAAATACAACGCTTTGGCGGTGCGATGTTCACCCCAGTATTACTATTCCCTTTTGCAGGGATCGTCGTTGGCATCACGATTTTGCTACAAAATCCCTTGTTTGTAGGTGCCGCACTCACTGACCCTAACTCTCTGTTTGCTCAGATAATTCATATAATTGAAGATGGTGGCTGGACGGTATTTCGTAATATGGCACTCTTGTTTGCTATCGGCCTGCCAATTGGTCTGGCAAAACAAGCTCCTGGACGTGCCTGCCTTGCGGTATTAATCAGTTTCCTGACATGGAACTATTTTATTAATGCCATGGGTACGTTATGGGGAAGTACATATGGAGTGGATTTTTCTATTGATCCAACCCCTGGTAGTGGTTTGACTTTGATTGCGGGTATTAAAACTCTCGATACCAGTATTATTGGTGCCATTATAATTTCTGGCATCGTTACCAGTATTCATAACCATTTATATGAAAAGCCCTTACCGGTATGTCTGGGTATCTTTCAGGGCACATCTTTCGTAGTGATGGTTGCCTTCTTTGTTATGATTCCCTGTGCCTGGTTAACGCTGTGGGGATGGCCAAAAGTACAGATGGGCATTGAATCCATGCAGGCATTTTTACGTTCTGCAGGTGCTCTTGGTGTTTGGGTCTATACCTTTCTTGAACGCATTCTTATTCCTACCGGCTTGCATCACTTTATTTATGGTCCTTTTATTTTTGGCCCGGCAGCAGTTGAGGGGGGAATCCAGGTTTATTGGGCGCAGCATATGATGGAATTTAGTCAAAGTACTGCACCGCTCAAATCTCTGTTCCCGGAAGGCGGCTTTGCCCTGCACGGAAACTCAAAAATATTTGGCTCTGTTGGTATTGCACTGGCAATGTATGTAACGGCATCACCAGAAAATAAAGCCAAAGTCGCCGGGCTATTAGTTCCGGCAACATTAACAGCTATGTTAGTAGGGATTACTGAACCGCTGGAATTTACTTTCTTATTTATTTCTCCATTGCTTTTTGCTGTTCATGCATTGATGGCTGCCACTATGGCTACTGTGATGTATCTCTGTGGTGTGGTTGGAAATATGGGAGGAGGATTACTTGATCAGGTATTACCGCAAAACTGGATACCGATGTTCAGCAATCATGCCGGAATGATGTTTACCCAAATAGGTATTGGGTTGGTATTTACGCTGCTCTATTTTGTGGTTTTCCGTGCCCTTATTTTACATTTTAATCTTTTGACGCCAGGACGTGAAAATAGCGAAGTGAAACTGTATAGCAAGGCAGATTATAAGGCGGCACGCGGACAAACAACAGTTGCAGCTTCAGAAAGTAAACTTTCACAGGCCGCAGAAATTCTCAAAGCATTAGGCGGCGTAGCGAATATCGAAAGTATTAATAATTGCGCGACGCGTTTACGTATTGCACTCCACGATATGACGCAAACATTAAGTGACGATGTATTTAAAGCATCAGGCGCACATGGCGTTTATCGCAGTGGAAATGCGATTCAGGTCATTATTGGTCTGAATGTCCCACAGGTACGCGATCAGCTTGAATCATTGATGCAAAGTGAATCACCAACAACAGTAGGGGCTGTATAATGAAAAAGTTCTCAGTGGTTATCGCGGGCGGTGGTAGTACATTTACGCCGGGGATTGTATTGATGTTATTAGCAAACCGGCAACGCTTTCCGCTTCGTGCACTGAAATTCTATGATAATGATGCCGAGCGTCAGCAGGTAATTGCTGAGGCGTGCAAAATTATTCTTAAGGAACAAGCACCAGAGATCGAATTTAGTTATTCCACTGATCCACAAACCGCGTTTAGTGATGTTGATTTTGTCATGGCGCATATTCGCGTGGGCAAATATCCGATGCGCGAGAAAGACGAAAAGATTCCGTTGCGCCACGGTGTACTGGGGCAGGAAACTTGTGGGCCAGGTGGGATTGCATATGGTATGCGTTCAATTGGTGGAGTGCTGGAATTAGTCGATTATATGGAGAAATACTCTCCAGAAGCATGGATGCTCAACTACTCGAACCCGGCAGCTATTGTTGCAGAAGCTACACGTCGACTGCGTCCGCAGGCGAAAATCCTCAATATTTGCGACATGCCCATTGGCATTGAGGGGCGGATGGCGAAAATTGTTGGGCTGGAAGATCGCAAACAGATGCGCGTGCGTTATTACGGTTTGAATCATTTTGGTTGGTGGACTTCTATTGAAGATCTTCAGGGCAATGATTTGATGCCGAAATTACGCGAATATGTAGCGAAATATGGTTATGTTCCACCTTCTGCAGATAATCATACCGAAGCTAGCTGGAACGATACTTTTGCCAAAGCGAAAGATGTGCAGGCTCTTGATCCTGACACCATGCCGAACACCTACCTGAAATACTATCTGTTTCCTGACTATGTCGTTAAACACGCCAATCCTGACTATACCCGGGCCAATGAGGTAATGGATCACCGTGAAAAACAAGTGTTTAACTCTTGCCGTGCTATTACTGCGGCGGGTAACTCTTCTGCCGGTGAGCTGGAAATCGATGAGCATGCTTCGTATATCGTCGATCTGGCAACAGCCATCGCATTTAACACCCAGGAACGGATGTTATTGATTGTGCCTAACAACGGCGCGATCCATAACTTTGATGATGAAGCGATGGTGGAAATTCCTTGTCTGGTAGGACATAACGGACCAGAACCGCTAACTGTGGGTGACATTCCGCAGTTCCAGAAGGGGCTGATGAGTCAGCAGGTAGCAGTAGAAAAACTGGTGGTGGATGCCTGGGAGCAGCACTCATACCAGCGTCTGTGGCAAGCGATCACATTGTCAAAAACGGTTCCAAGTGCTTCCGTTGCCAAAGCGATTCTTGATGATTTAATTGAAGCGAACAAAGAGTACTGGCCAGAACTGCATTAAGCGGAATGACCGGCATCCTTTGGCTGCCGGTCAGTATATGTAAAAACAGCCGAAGCATATCCCTCTTACTCCCACACCCTGAATGATCTGATCGATAAATCCGAATAGTGATAATTACTCGCGGTGAACGGTATCACCGCCACAATGATGCCCCAGAGTGACATAACCTGATTGATAATCACTCTTCCCCAGCGGTATGCGACTATGACCCAGGTTAGCGATACAGGACATGAAAGCGGAGAAGAAAAAACAAAAATTCTGAGGCATTATTGTAATTCTCGCTTAAATTTTCAGCGGGGCATTTTTCACAGGAGAAAAAATGAAAATTTCCCGCCTCGGAGAAGCGCCGGATTACCGTTTCTCACTGGCAAATGAACGTACATTTCTCGCATGGATCCGCACTGCACTGGGCTTTCTGGCGGCAGGTGTAGGGCTTGATCAACTGGCGCCTGATTTTGCAACACCACTCATTCGGGAAGTGCTGGCCCTGCTACTGTGTCTCTTTTCTGGTGTACTGGCGATTTATGGCTATCTACGCTGGTTGAACAACGAAAAGGCGATGCGACTGAAAGAAGATTTACCCTATACCCGCGGCTTACTGGTAATTAGCCTGATTTTGCTGGTAGTCGCAGTTGTTGTTATTGGATTGGTTTTGTATGCCGGATAGTCGTAAAGCTCGTCGTATTGCCGATCCTGGCTTGCAGCCTGAACGTACATCACTGGCATGGTTTCGTACTTTGCTGGGTTACTGTGCGTTAATGGTGCTGGCGTTAAAGAATAACTGGCATCAGGCCGGAACGTTATTCTGGATTTCAATGGTCGTGCTGGCTATTGTGGCGCTCATTCTTTGGCGTTACACCCGCAAACGGAATTTGATGGATGTAGCGCATTACGATTTTTCTCAAAATCGCGCGGTACGTGACAAATTTTTGATCTCCCTCGCGGTGTTATCACTCGCAATACTGTTTTCTGTAATACATATTCGTCAACTTGTGGTATTTATCGAAAAACTCACATGACAGGACGTCAAAATGGAAAACCAAAAACAGTGGCATCCACTGGTTGTAGAGCGAGAACATGCCTGCCAACCAACCGCCTTTTACCAGCAGATTAAGCAACTTGAAACCCAAAACATTCAATTGATCCCGTTTGTGGCTTATGACGAAAACGGCAATATGACCGAAAATTCTGTCACGCCTCAGCTTTGGGGAAGTTTTTTAATTAGCGTGTTTAATATCTGGGTACGGGAAGATATCCACCGAATTTCTATTCAGCTTTTTGATACAACGCTTAAGCGCTGGTGTCAGCGTAAAAGTGATACCGAAAAGCAAAAATCCTCCAGACTTAATGCTTCCTGTCAGGCTTGTGATGTATTCCGTTTATGCGAAGATAATTGCCCTGTAACGAACGTTTGTGAAAAAAGCGCACTATGCGAAGGTTATAAAGCCTTTTTTGAACATAGCTCACCTTATATGCGAGTACTGCGGGACCTAATCAAGCAGCACCGCTCCCCATTGGAACTGATGGCGATGCTGCGTTGAAACGTTATTAACGGCCTTTAGCCAGATATTGATTCATCTCTTCTTCCGGCACCATTCCACCTCCCGTCGCCCACACCAGATGAGTGGCATTACGCAGTTGTTCGGCGCTGAAACCGTGTATCTGTTGGTAACTTACTGATGCGCACACGCGCTGAGGCCCGGCCATACCCGCCAGTGCTGAAGGTTCAAGACGAATCCCTTCTTCCTGCGCCAGCCAGCCAAGCATGTCATACATGGTTTGATCGCTAAGGGTATAGAAGCCATCCAGCAGACGCTCCATTGCCCGCCCGACAAAGCCTGATGCGCGACCAACTGCAAGGCCATCCGCGGCGGTAAGGTTGTCGATACCAATATCCTGAACAGAAATCTGATCGTGTAATCCAGTATGGACGCCTAACAGCATACAAGGGGAGTGCGTTGGTTCGGCAAAAAAGCAGTGAACATGATCGCCAAACGCCAGTTTAAGACCGAATGCGACGCCACCAGGACCACCGCCAACACCACACGGCAGATAGACAAACAGAGGGTTATCAGCATCGACGATACGACCTTGCTGAGCAAATTGCGCTTTTAGACGCTGGCCTGCGACGGAATACCCAAGGAACAACGTGCGGGAATTCTCGTCATCAATAAAGAAACAGTTCGGGTCAGACTGCGCTGCTTTACGTCCTTCCTCGACAGCAACACCATAATCTTGCTCATATTCCACGACCGTAACGCCATGGCTGCGCAGTTTCGCTTTTTTCCATGCCCGGGCATCAGCAGACATATGCACTGTCACCTTAAAGCCAATGCGGGCGCTCATAATACCGATTGATAACCCCAGATTTCCGGTTGAGCCCACAGCAATGCTGTATTGGCTAAAGAACTGTTTAAACTCCGGAGAAAGCAGTTTGCTGTAGTCATCTTCAAGCGTCAGCAATCCTGCTTCCAGAGCCAGTTTTTCTGCATGTGCCAGGACTTCATAAATCCCGCCGCGTGCTTTTATGGAGCCGGAAATAGGCAAATGGCTATCTTTTTTCAGTAACAGTTGCCCGCTGATCGGTTGCTGATATTCCTTTTCCAGCCGTTTTTGCATAGCCGGAATGGCAGCCAGTTCTGATTCAATAATCCCCCCAGAGGCAGCAGTTTCAGGAAATGCTTTTGCCAGATAGGGGGCAAAACGAGATAAGCGCGCATGGGCGTCCTGAACATCCTGTTCGGTCAGGCCAACATAAGGTAAACCTTCAGCCAATGAGGTCGTGCCAGGATTGAACCAGGTGGTTTCTTTAAGAGCAACCAGATCCTTTACCAACGGATACTGGGCGATGAGCGAGTTCATTTTAGCGTTTTCCATAGTACGTCTCTTTGCGCTTAGATGATAAATGACAGCAGGAATGTGCCCGCCAGAGCGACGACTGAAGCGATAAATGTCGCTGTCGTATAGTATTTAAATGTTTCATTGAGCGTAGCGCCGCAATATTGCTTCACCAGCCAGAAAAGCGAGTCCGTAACGATCGTGCAGCCAATCGCACCTGAACCGATAGCAATCGCAATAATTTCCGGGCTGATGTCGGGATATAGCGGCAGCATGGGTGCAACAATTGCCGTTGCCCCCATCATTGCCACGGTAGCGGAGCCCACCGCAGCATGCAGAATAAGTGCCACCAACCAGGCCAGAAGTATCGGGTGCATATGCATATTGGAGAGAATAACTGCCAGCGTATCAGCGAGACTGCTGCTTTTTAAAATGGCGTTGAATGCGCCTCCGGCCCCGATAATCAGCAAAATATTAGCAATAGAACCGAAACCATTTTCCGTATGTGTGAGCATCGTCCCCATGCTCATATGCTGACGTATACCCAACACATAATAGGCGACAAACACGGCGATAAACATGGCAGTGATAGGGTTGCCAATAAACTCAAGCAAGCTATACAAACCACTCTCACGCGCCATATTCAATTCGGCAATCGTTTTCACCAACATCAGCGCAATGGGCAGTAGTACGGTCAATAACGTTGCGCCTAATGACGGTAGTGTTTTTTCATCGCGAACTTGCAGATCGGCAAACTCTGTGGGTACAGGTTTAAAGGGCAGTCGTTGCCCCAGAAATTTAAGGAAAAGTGGGCCACCGATCAGTGATGCCATCAGCCCAACCAGCAAACCGTAGACGATCACCGAACCGATATCTGCGCCCAGCTTATTGGCAACATATAAAGCAGCCGGATGTGGAGGAACCACGCAGTGCACTGCCATCAATGCAGTACACAGCGGAATGGCCAGCTTTAACAATGAGGTATTGGTTTTTTTGGCAATTGAAAAAGCCAGAGGAATCAATAGCACGACGCCCACTTCAACAAACAGCGTGATGCCGCAAATCAGGCCAACCAGCACCATAATGACATCAGCTGAAAGCCAGCGGCAGCGCTGAAGTGTCAGACCAATTCTTTCTGCGGCACCGGATACTTCCATCATTTTTCCCAGTATCGTGCCAAGGCCGATAACCGCAGCAAGGAAACCCAGTGTTCCGCCAATTCCACTTTCAATAGCGTTTACCATATCCAGTGGCCCCATACCCATCATCGTTCCCACGAAGAAGCTGGCCAGCAACAGCGCCAGAAACGGGTGGAATTTGAACTTCACGATGGTCAGTACAATTAACACGATGCTGATAAGCAGCGTGCTCACAACCCAGATTTGAGAGTGCATATCTCACCTTCCCCTGTGATTAACCTGATGATATTGGACAAAAAAACAACGCAGGCTGACAAACGATAAAATTTGCCTTTCACATGAGCTAAATTGCAGCAATGGAGTGATTTACGTCTAAAAATGAAGGTAAATTGAGATATGGTTCACTTTAGCTCACCTTACAGCTGAAAATTTTGCCGCTATTTTTTTACACTTAAGAGAAAAATGAGGTGATTATGGAACCCCTTCGTGAAATAAGAAATCGACTGCTTAATGGCTGGCAACTATCAAAACTGCATACTTTTGAAGTGGCAGCCAGGCATCAGTCCTTCGCCCTGGCGGCAGAGGAATTGTCGCTGAGCCCTAGTGCGGTAAGTCACCGTATCAATCAGCTGGAAGAAGAATTGGGTATTCAGTTGTTTGTCCGTTCCCATCGCAAAGTGGAATTAACGCACGAGGGGAAACGCGTTTATTGGGCGCTAAAATCGTCGCTGGATACCCTGAACCAGGAAATTCTTGATATCAAAAATCAGGAATTATCGGGAACGTTAACTCTGTATTCCCGCCCCTCTATCGCTCAATGCTGGTTGGTGCCCGCATTAGGTGACTTTACACGCCGCTATCCGTCTATTTCGCTCATCGTGCTCACTGGTAATGACAATGTCAATTTGCAACGTGCCGGAATCGATTTGGCGATTTACTTTGATGACGCGCCGTCAGCGCAACTGACTCATCACTTTCTGATGGATGAAGAAATCCTGCCTGTATGTAGCCCGGAATACGCTCAAAGACATGCTTTAACCAACACGGTAATTAACCTGCGCCACTGTACGTTGCTCCATGACAGACAGGCATGGAGCAACGACTCCGGTACGGATGAATGGCATAGTTGGGCGCAACATTATGCAGTTAATTTGCCGACATCTTCTGGAATTGGCTTTGATCGTTCTGATTTAGCTGTTATCGCTGCGATGAATCATATTGGGATAGCGATGGGAAGAAAGCGCCTGGTACAAAAAAGGCTTGCCAGTGGTGAGCTCGTTGCACCGTTTGGCGATATGACGGTGAAATGCCATCAGCATTATTACATCACCACATTACCGGGCAGGCAGTGGCCAAAAATTGAGGCATTTATTACCTGGCTAAAAGAACAGGTAAGGTAGCCCGAAGGCCACCTTATAATGAATTAAACCGCTTGCCCCTGATGTGACATGCGAGCTGCTAACGGAAGCCAGCACAATACAATCAACACTCCCATCAGTGTCATTAACATTCCAAGGCTTCCCTGATCGGTTTGCGGCAACATGGCGGAGAGCGAAGCGAGTGCACCAGAGCCAATGTTCTGTAATCCGCCAACCAATGCACCTGCAGTACCGGCCAGGAACGGAAAAGGTTCCATTGCGCCACTGGTTGCCAGTGGGAATAACATCCCGGCCCCAAAAAAGAATAGCGCGGCAGGCGTCAGAAGTGTCCAGATGTTCATGATGCCAAACCAGGCAGGGAGCCACATCAAAAGGCCTGCCAGCAAACAACAGATTGCAGATTGCCACATTAAGGTTGAGAAACGTTTATTTGGGCGTCCGGCAAACCATGCACCGAAAAATGCAGCCGGGATTGGCAGGATAAACAAAATACTCACCGTCATGCTGTTGAGTCCTAATACCGCCCCCATGAGCACGCCGGAGCAAGCTTCAAAGGCAGCAATCCCCGCCAGACCGCCAATCAACATCAACAGATAGCAGTCAAAACCCCCGTTGCCAAAAAGTGTTTTATAGCTGGTGATCAAACTGGTTCGCGGTGCGTCAGCGGGCCGTGTTTCTGGCATCCAGCGGGCCATACTAAAGGTGACGCCGGCACATAAAACCAGCAAAAACAGATAACAGGCACGCCAGTTCCATAGGGTATCGAGCACACCACCAATCAGGGGAGCCAATAATGGACTTACGAGAATCCCCATATTTAACAAGCTATTGGCATGGCGCAGTTGTGTCCGTTCATATAAATCACGCGGTAGCGTGCGCGCCATCACTCCCCCGACGCCGGTTCCCATGCCCTGCATCGCGCTGGCGGCAATCAGCACCGTCAGGCTATGAGTCGTGGCGGCTAGAAGTGTTGCCAGCATAAAAATGGACATTCCGATGAGGATCACCGGGCGGCGACCGACCCGGTCAGAAATGGGGCCATAAAACAGCTGTGAGATACCATAAGTCAGCAGATACGCACCCATCACACTTTGAACTGCACCCTCACGGACATTCAGTTCGCGTGCCATATCGGCAATAGCTGGAATATAAATGGTTTGTGCCATCTGGCCGACAGCTACGAGTAATATCAACATCAATAGCAAATTGACGTTTCTTTGCCTTTTCATTTCGATGATGCTTTTAGAAAAATATTCAGAATAAGTCGCTACGCATTCCCATAAATGCGGGAGAGGAATCTATCACATTGATGAATGTTAGCCAGATATGTGTCAGGAATGGCGAAATACAAAACGGCAGAATATGTAAACAAAAGCGGCAATATATGTTGCCGGAAAGGGCTGTGGGTCGGATAAGATGTATTAACATCGCATCGGACATCAATCGATAAGCCGAATATGAAAGGGGAGCGTTTTCCCGCTCCCCTTTGGTGCGACTTGAATCTGAATTACTTCAGGTATTTCAGAACAGCATCAAGCAGTTGCAGTACTGCAACAATGAGTTTGAGGATAAGAATGGCGATATCCACCAGGCTCATACGCGTCTCCTGTGGTTCAGGAGCACTGCCAGCTGACGTACCTATCCGCTGCCTGTTGTCAGCTGTTGTGCACGCGGTATCTCAAGGAGAAACGTTGTGCTTGTTGACATAACACAGTGTGCTCACGCGGGGTTAAGGCGCTGACGGCACCACCCGTTTCAGCCAGGACTTAGTGCGCCGGGTAACGATGCGGCCCCCGCATAACACATTGCGTACAGTGATATTATAGAAGTTTACTGTATAAATAAACAGTAATATTTGGACAAAACGCAAACTGTGATCGATACTCAACTATGCACTAAATACGTCAAAATTCGTGCCGAAATTGCGCGTTCTGCGCGGAACACGTATACTTTCAGTGTTGACATAATACAGTGTGCTTTGCGGTTACCAGCCGCGGGCGGCTGACGAAACCTCGCTCCGGCGGGGTTTTTTGTTACCTGCAATTCGGTACAAAACGTGATCAACCCCTCAATTTCCCCTTGATGAAAAATTTTCCATTGTCTCCCCTGTAAACCTGTGCTTGTATAAATATTGTTAAACACAAAACCAACAAGGTCCCCAATGACTACTTCCATGCTCAACGCAAAACTACTACCAACTGCGCCATCAGCCGCAGTGGTCGTCGTGCGTGTGGTGGTGGTCGTCGGCAATGCGCCGTAGGGACTGGAACAACACACGATTCCAAAACCCCGCCGGCGCAAACCGGGCGGGGTTTTTCGTTTAAGCACCTCCCGGAAAGTCGGCCCAGAAGAAAAGGACTGGAGCATGGCAAGTTCGGGCACATCATCGACGCGTAAGCGCTTTACCGGCGCAGAATTTATCGTTCATTTCCTGGAACAGCAGGGCATTAAGATTGTGACGGGCATTCCGGGCGGTTCTATCCTGCCTGTTTACGACGCCTTAAGCCAAAGCACGCAAATCCGCCATATTCTGGCTCGCCATGAACAGGGCGCGGGGTTTATCGCTCAGGGAATGGCGCGTACCGACGGCAAACCGGCAGTCTGTATGGCCTGTAGCGGACCGGGTGCGACTAACCTGGTGACCGCCATTGCCGATGCGCGACTGGACTCCATCCCGCTGATTTGCATCACCGGCCAGGTCCCTGCCTCAATGATCGGCACTGACGCCTTCCAGGAAGTGGACACCTACGGCATCTCTATCCCCATCACCAAACACAACTATCTGGTCAGACATATCGAAGAACTCCCGCAGGTCATGAGCGATGCCTTCCGTATTGCGCAATCAGGCCGCCCCGGCCCGGTGTGGATAGACATTCCTAAGGATGTGCAAACGGCAGTTTTTGAGATTGAAGAACAGCCCGGTATGACAGAAAAAGCTGCCGCGCCTGCGTTTAGTGAAGAGAGTATTTGTGACGCAGCTGCAATGATTAACGCCGCCAAACGCCCGGTGCTCTATCTGGGCGGTGGTGTGATTAACGCCCCCACGCGGGTGCGTGAACTGGCGGAGAAAGCGCAGCTGCCTACCACCATGACTTTAATGGCGCTGGGCATATTGCCAAAAGCGCATCCGTTGTCGCTGGGTATGCTGGGGATGCACGGTGTACGTAGCACTAACTATATCTTGCAGGAGGCGGATCTGCTGATTGTTCTCGGCGCACGTTTTGATGACCGGGCGATTGGCAAAACTGAGCAGTTCTGCCCGAATGCCAAAATTATTCATGTCGATATCGACCGTGCAGAGCTGGGCAAAATCAAGCAGCCGCACGTAGCGATTCAGGCGGATGTTGATGACGTGCTGGCGCAGTTGATCCCGCTGGTGGAAGCGCAACCGCGTGCAGAGTGGCACCAATTGGTAGCGGATTTGCAGCGCGAATTCCCGTGTCCAATCCCGAAAGCGTGCGATCCGTTAAGCCATTACGGCCTGATCAACGCCGTTGCCGCCTGTGTCGATGACAACGCGATTATCACCACCGACGTGGGTCAGCATCAGATGTGGACCGCGCAGGCTTATCCGCTCAATCGCCCACGCCAGTGGCTGACCTCCGGCGGGCTGGGCACGATGGGCTTTGGCCTGCCTGCGGCCATTGGTGCGGCGCTGGCGAACCCGGATCGCAAAGTGTTGTGTTTCTCCGGCGACGGCAGCCTGATGATGAATATTCAGGAGATGGCGACCGCCAGTGAAAACCAGCTGGATGTGAAAATCATTCTGATGAACAACGAAGCGCTGGGGCTGGTACATCAGCAACAGAGTCTGTTCTACAAGCAGGGCGTTTTTGCCGCCACCTATCCGGGCAAAATCAACTTTATGCAGATTGCCGCCGGATTCGGCCTCGAAACCTGTGATTTGAATAACGAAGCCGATCCGCAGACGGCATTGCAGGAAATCATCAATCGCCCTGGCCCGGCGCTGATCCATGTGCGTATTGATGCCGAAGAAAAAGTGTACCCGATGGTGCCGCCAGGTGCGGCGAATACTGAAATGGTGGGGGAATAAGCCATGCAAAACACAACTCATGACAACGTGATTCTGGAACTCACCGTTCGTAACCATCCGGGCGTAATGACCCACGTTTGTGGTCTTTTTGCCCGTCGCGCTTTTAACGTTGAAGGCATTCTCTGCCTGCCAATTCAGGACAGCGACAAAAGCCACATCTGGCTACTGGTCAATGACGACCAGCGTCTGGAGCAGATGATCAGTCAAATCGATAAGCTGGAAGATGTAGTGAAAGTGCAGCGTAACCAGTCCGATCCGACGATGTTCAACAAGATTGCGGTGTTTTTTCAGTAACCGCTCAAGGCTTGAACAACATCGCGCTTATCGTTAAGGTAAGCGCGTTTTTTTACCCGCCAGGACAAGACCATGATCACCGTTGCCCTTATAGACGATCACCTTATCGTCCGCTCCGGCTTTGCGCAACTGCTGGGGCTGGAACCTGATTTGCAGGTAGTTGCCGAGTTTGGTTCGGGGCGCGAGGCACTGGCGGGGCTGCCGGGGCGCGGTGTGCAGGTGTGTATTTGCGATATCTCCATGCCCGATATCTCCGGTCTGGAGCTACTAAGCCAGCTGCCGAAAGGTATGGCGACAATTATGCTCTCCGTTCACGACAGTCCGGCGCTGGTTGAGCAGGCGCTTAACGCGGGGGCGCGCGGCTTTCTCTCCAAACGCTGTAGCCCTGATGAGCTGATTGCTGCGGTGCATACGGTTGCCACGGGCGGCTGTTATCTGACGCCGGATATTGCCATTAAACTGGCATCCGGTCGCCAGGATCCGCTGACCAAACGTGAACGCCAGGTGGCGGAAAAACTGGCGCAAGGAATGGCGGTGAAAGAGATTGCTGCCGAACTGGGCTTGTCGCCGAAAACGGTACACGTCCATCGCGCCAACCTGATGGAAAAACTGGGCGTCAGTAACGACGTAGAACTGGCGCGCCGCATGTTTGATGGCTGGTGATGAAGACGTTGTTCTCCCGCTTAATTACCGTTATTGCCTGCTTTTTTATCTTCTCTGCCGCATGGTTTTGCCTGTGGAGTATCAGCCTGCACCTGGTTGAGCGCCCTGATATGGCGGTGCTGTTATTTCCGTTTGGTCTGCGTCTGGGGCTAATGCTGCAATGCCCGCGCGGATACTGGCCGGTGCTGCTGGGCGCGGAGTGGCTGCTGATTTACTGGCTAACGCAGGTGGTCGGGTTAACCCATTTCTCCTTATTGATGATCGGTAGTTTACTGACGTTACTGCCCGTGGCGCTGATCTCACGCTATCGCCATCAACGTGACTGGCGCACTCTGCTGTTACAGGGTGCGGCGCTGACGGCGGCGGCGTTGTTGCAGTCGCTGCCCTGGCTTTGGCATGGCAAAGAGTCGTGGAATGCGCTACTGCTGACTTTAACTGGCGGCCTGACGCTGGCCCCGATATGTCTGGTGTTCTGGCACTATCTCGCCAATAACACCTGGCTGCCGCTCGGCCCGTCACTGGTTTCTCAACCGATCAACTGGCGCGGGCGGCATCTGGTCTGGTACTTGCTGTTGTTTGTTATCAGTCTCTGGCTCCAGTTGGGATTGCCGGACGAATTGTCGCGCTTTACGCCATTCTGTCTGGCGCTGCCGATTATCGCGCTGGCCTGGCACTATGGTTGGCAAGGAGCGCTGATTGCGACGTTGATGAACGCCATCGCGCTGATCGCCAGTCAAACCTGGCGCGATCATCCGGTGGATTTATTGCTCTCGCTGCTGGTGCAAAGTCTGACAGGGTTGTTACTGGGCGCAGGCATCCAGCGGTTGCGTGAACTTAACCAGTCGCTGCAAAAGGAACTGGCGCGCAATCAGCATCTGGCTGAACGTTTGTTAGAAACTGAAGAGAGCGTACGCCGCGACGTGGCGCGTGAGCTGCACGATGATATCGGCCAGACCATCACTGCCATTCGTACTCAGGCGGGCATTGTCCAGCGGCTCGCGGCGGATAACGCCCGCGTGAAACAGAGCGGGCAGCTCATCGAACAGTTATCCCTGGGCGTTTACGACGCGGTGCGCCGCTTGTTAGGGCGGTTACGTCCGCGCCAGTTGGATGATCTCACTCTGGAGCAGGCCATCCGCTCACTGATGCGGGAAATGGAGCTGGAAGGTCGCGGCATTGTCAGTCATCTCGAATGGCGAATCGATGAATCAGCGTTAAGCGAAAACCAGCGCGTGACGCTGTTTCGTGTCTGCCAGGAAGGGTTGAACAACATTGTGAAACATGCCGATGCCAGTGCGGTCACGTTGCAAGGCTGGCAGCAGGACGAACGGTTGATGCTGGTGATTGAAGACGATGGTAGCGGTTTACCGCCGGGTTCCGGGCAACACGGTTTTGGCCTCACCGGAATGCGCGAGCGAGTAACGGCGCTGGGTGGCACCTTGACCATCTCCTGTTTGCACGGCACGCGTGTCAGTGTTTCTCTACCTCAACGTTATGTCTAAGGCTTGATGATGTTGCCGTTTCTGAAAGCGCCTGCCGATGCGCCATTAATGACTGATAAACAAGAAATTGATGCCCGCTATCGCTACTGGCGTCGGCATATTCTGCTGACCATCTGGCTGGGTTACGCACTGTTTTACTTCACGCGTAAAAGTTTTAACGCCGCCGTACCAGAAATTCTTGCCAACGGTGTGCTCAGCCGTAGCGATATCGGCCTGTTAGCGACTCTGTTTTACATTACCTACGGCGTGTCGAAGTTTGTCTCCGGCATTGTCAGCGACCGCTCAAATGCCCGGTATTTTATGGGGATTGGGCTTATCGCTACGGGCATTATCAACATTCTGTTTGGTTTCTCGACGTCGCTGTGGGCGTTTGCCATGCTATGGGGGCTGAACGCCTTTTTCCAGGGCTGGGGTTCACCGGTGTGCGCGCGTCTGTTAACCACCTGGTATTCACGTACTGAGCGCGGGGGTTGGTGGGCATTATGGAACACGGCGCATAACGTCGGCGGCGCACTCATTCCCATTGTGATGGCCGCGAGCGCGCTGCATTACGGCTGGCGTGCCGGGATGATGATTGCCGGTTGTATGGCGATAGTCGTGGGGATTATTCTCTGCTGGCGGCTGCGCGATCGCCCGCAGGCGTTAGGTTTACCAGCGATCGGCGAATGGCGACACGACGCGCTGGAAATCGCTCAACAACAAGAAGGGGCAGGGCTGACACGTAAAGAGATCCTCACCAAATATGTGTTGCTGAATCCGTATATCTGGCTGCTTTCGTTTTGCTATGTGCTGGTCTATGTGGTCCGGGCGGCGATCAACGACTGGGGCAATTTGTATATGTCCGAGACGCTGGGCGTCGATCTGGTCACGGCGAATACGGCAGTGACGATGTTTGAACTGGGCGGATTTATCGGTGCGCTGGTAGCGGGTTGGGGCTCGGACAAACTCTTTAACGGCAACCGTGGGCCGATGAATTTAATTTTCGCCGCCGGGATTTTGCTATCTGTCGGCTCGCTGTGGCTGATGCCATTTGCCAGCTACGTGATGCAGGCAACCTGCTTCTTCACCATTGGTTTTTTTGTCTTTGGCCCGCAGATGTTAATCGGCATGGCGGCAGCAGAGTGTTCCCACAAAGAGGCGGCAGGGGCGGCGACGGGGTTTGTCGGCTTGTTTGCTTATCTGGGGGCGTCGCTTGCTGGTTGGCCGCTGGCGAAAGTGCTCGATACCTGGCACTGGAGCGGATTTTTTGTGGTTATCTCTATCGCCGCCGGGATTTCCGCACTGCTATTACTGCCCTTTTTGAACGCCCAGGCACCGCGCGAAGCGTGATGCATCTCACCTTTTCACTTCATATCCAGCAAAACTAAGAAATTTTCCAGGTTTTGCCTGGACGCTATCTCAGGCCTGATTTGCTACTGATTTTTACAATGCATACCTCACGCAGGTATTCATTTCAGGAGTAACCCATGCTGGCTTTCTTAAACCAGGTTCGCAAGCCGACCCTGGACCTTCCGCTCGAAGTGCGGCGCAAAATGTGGTTCAAACCGTTCATGCAATCCTACCTGGTGGTCTTTATCGGCTACCTGACGATGTACCTGATTCGCAAGAACTTTAACATCGCGCAGAACGACATGATCTCGACCTACGGCTTGAGCATGACGCAGCTGGGGATGATCGGCTTGGGCTTCTCCATCACTTATGGTGTGGGTAAAACACTGGTTTCCTATTACGCCGACGGCAAAAACACCAAACAATTCCTGCCGTTCATGCTGATCTTGTCTGCCATTTGTATGTTGGGCTTCAGTGCCAGTATGGGCAGCGGCTCGGTTAGTCTGTTCCTGATGATTGCCTTCTACGCCTTAAGCGGCTTTTTCCAGAGTACCGGGGGATCGTGCAGTTACTCCACCATCACCAAATGGACGCCGCGTCGTAAGCGCGGGACGTTCCTCGGTTTCTGGAATATTTCTCACAACCTTGGCGGTGCGGGCGCGGCAGGTGTGGCGCTGTTCGGCGCAAATTACCTGTTTGACGGTCATGTCATCGGCATGTTTATCTTCCCGTCCATCATCGCGTTGATTGTCGGTTTTATCGGCCTTCGTTACGGCAGCGACTCCCCGGAATCTTATGGCCTCGGCAAAGCTGAAGAACTGTTCGGCGAAGAGATCAGCGAAGAGGACAAAGAGACAGAATCTACCGATATGACCAAGTGGCAGATCTTTGTTGAGTATGTGCTGAAAAACAAAGTGATCTGGCTGCTGTGCTTCGCCAACATTTTCCTCTATGTGGTGCGTATTGGTATCGACCAGTGGTCAACCGTGTATGCGTTCCAGGAACTGAAACTCTCTAAAGCAGTGGCGATTCAGGGCTTTACGCTATTTGAAGCTGGTGCGCTGGTGGGGACGCTGTTGTGGGGCTGGCTCTCTGACCTGGCGAACGGTCGCCGTGGTCTGGTGGCCTGCATCGCGCTGGCGCTGATTATCGCCACGCTCGGTGTGTATCAACATGCCAGCAACGAATATATCTACCTGGCTTCTCTCTTTGCGTTGGGTTTCCTGGTCTTTGGCCCGCAATTGTTGATTGGTGTGGCTGCTGTTGGTTTTGTACCTAAAAAAGCGATTGGCGCTGCCGATGGTATTAAAGGCACCTTCGCTTACCTGATTGGCGACAGCTTTGCCAAGTTAGGGCTGGGGATGATTGCCGATGGTACGCCGGTATTCGGCCTTACCGGCTGGGCAGGCACCTTCGCCGCGCTGGATATCGCCGCGATTGGTTGTATCTGCCTGATGGCGATAGTGGCGGTGATGGAAGAACGCAAAATCCGCCGCGAGAAAAAAATTCAGCAGTTGACAGTGGCATAAACGTAACTGGTGACTTTCGCCCGGCATGACGCCGGGCTTTTTTTTATTATTCCGTGACTTCCAGCGTGGTGAAGGCAAACTTCTCACCATCAAACAGCCCCTGACTGGTTAGTTTCAGCGCGGGGATCACTGGCAGGGAAAGAAACGCCATCTGAATAAACGGCTCATCCGGTAACGGACCACATTCACGGGCGGCGGCTTTCAATGCGTCAATTTGCTCCGCCAGCGACTGCGCCGTGTCGGTGCTCATTAGCCCGGCAATGGGCAACGGTAGATGACTTTGTACCTGGCCGTTACGTACCACGCACAGCCCGCCGCCATCCTGAATCACCTGATTGACCGCCAGCGCCATCTCTTCGGCACTGCGACCGATCACCACAATATTATGGCTGTCATGGCTGACTGTCGCAGCCAGCGCGCCTTCATTCAGGCCAAAGCCGCCGAGCAAACCACAAGCCGGATCCAGCCGTTGCCCGTAACGCTCAAGTACGGCAATAAAGCACACATCATCGCGATCAAAACCATTTTCGCTGTAGACGCTGGAGCGGGAGTGCGTAATCAATTCGTTATGGATGACGTCAATGACCCGATAGCGTTTTCCGGGCGTGAATTGCAGGGCAAAGTCGCTGGCAGAAACTGGCTGGCGGGCAATGGTATTGCCATACGGCGGAGCGGATTGTGCCAGTCTCGCCGACTCTTCCGCCTGTAAGGTTTGCGCATCAATCGGCTCGCCTTTCACCAGTACCTGTTGCACCGTGACCTTACGCGCATCGCTCAACAGGACGATATCGGCCTGCTTGCCGGGTGCCAGTAAGCCGAGGTGATTCAGACCAAAATGGCGCGCCGTCGACCAGCTGGCGACGCGATATGCCACATGCAGCGGCACATTGTGTTGTTCGATCAGGCGGCGAATTAAGGCATCGATGTGTCCTTCATGGGCGATCTCCCACGGGTTACGGTCATCGGTGCAGAGCATACATTGCGGGCTGTTAAATTCGTTGATCAACGGTGCCAGTGCGTTGAGATTGCGGGCAGCGGACCCTTCGCGGATCATCAACGACATGCCGAGTTGTAACTTCCGGCGACCTTCTTCCAGCAGATAACTTTCGTGGCAGTTTTCAATACCCGCAGCAATATAGGCATTAAGTTCTTTACCGCCCAAACCCGGGCAGTGACCGTCCAGCGTCAGGTGGCGAAATGCGTCCAGTTTATCGAGCAGCGCATTCTGCCCGCTAATTACGCCAGGGTAGTCCATCATTTCTGCAAGGCCGGTAACCTGCGGATGGTCCCGCCAGGCGAGCATCTGTTCAAGGGTAAAACTGGCACCGTTAACATCGCAGCCTTCCAGAGCGGGTACGCAAGAGCTGACCTGTAAGTACTGGTTTTGCCTTGCCTGTTCGGCACAGCGGGCAAACCAGGCGAAACCGGCTTCGCCCATGACGTTGACGATTTCATGAGGGTCGCAAATAACGGTCGTCAGGCCGCGCGGCAGGGTAGCGGTTTCAAAGGTGACCGGCGTCATCATGCTGGATTCAATATGCAGGTGAGCATCAATAAACCCTGGCACCGCTATTGCTCCGTGAGCATCAATTCTTTGTAATGTCGGCGCGTCATTATATTCGGAACCAATGCCCGCGATGTAACGCCCTTTAATGGCAATCGGGCCAGCGATTTCTCCACCGTTAATTAAATCAAGAATTACAACATTCTCAATAAGATAATCAGCAACGGCTTCACCACGTGCAATAGCTAAGATTTCTTGCCGTTGTTGGCGACTGATGTAGTGGATTTTATGGTTAATCGCCTGATCCATATTCTGTCCTTTTGCTGTATTTCACCGTAATTTACCCAAAATAAAGGCCAAACTTATTTGAGAGAATTGCGTTAAATGTCTATTACTCGTTAACTGTCGTAGTGGAGATATATTCAGGATGAAACGGCATGGAGAATTTATCATGATGGGAATCTTGCGAGAAAGTTTATTTCTCCCGCTTTATCATTTCGGTATGTTGTCGTTGTCAGCACTAAAATCCATCTCAGAGTTAGTATCCCCCGCACTTTTCCAGATATCATCAAAAGTGGATACGCAGGAGAACGCATGATCTGGATAATGCTTGCCACCGTCGTGGTGGTGTTTGTGGTTGGTTTTCGGGTTCTGACGTCAGGCACCCGACGGGCGATTCGCCGTTTAAGCGAACGACTTAATATTGATGTTGTACCTGTAGAATCGATGATCGATCAGATGGGTAAAATGCCTGGTGAAGAGTTTTTGTATTATTTGCATCGCCCGGATGAATCTCATCTGCAAAATGCTGCTCAGGTGTTACTTATCTGGCAAATTGTGATTGTCGATGGTAGTGAGCAGAACTTGTTACGTTGGTATCGGTTGTTGCAAAAAGCGCGTCTTGCTGCGCCAATCACTGATGCCCAGGTCCGTCTGGCGCTGGGTTTTCTCCGTGAGTTAGAGCCAGATATGCAGGAGATTAATGCCTTCCAAATGCGCTATAACGCCCTCTTCCAGCCAGAAGAAGGCGTGTTTTGGTTGCATTAACTCAATGTGAGTGGCCTGTCAGAACCAGGCTTCCCACATCGCACCAAGGTTAAAGTCGTCAAGCGTTTCCTCTTTTGTACCGTTGACGCGTGCAGTCCGGTCATTATCAACTTGCCCGCCCGTCATGTAGAAACGTAGCATTGGGCGGAATTCCGGGCCCATCGCAATAGAAATGTTCTGTGACAGCGTCAGCTTCCAGCCGGAATTATCTCCGCCTTTATCATAATCAACCCGTTGATAACCCGCCTCAAGCCAGGTGGAGTGAACGTCATTCCAGAAATACATAGGACGGACAATCACGCCATAGTTTTTGCGGTTATCACTCTTAATAGAACTGTTGTCGTAATCATGGAAGGCCAGTAAATACTCGATTTGCGCCTGCTGAGTAAATTTATGACTACCTTCAAAACTGGCGTAAATTGTCGTGAGATCGTCAGTTTTATTGTAAACACTGTTATCGGAATTATCAGAGTAGCGGGCAATGACTTTATTCACTCCGCTGTCATTGCTATGGCTTACAACAAATGCCCCCTGCCAGGCTTTCAGTTTGTCTTCACCTTCGACTGCTTTTGAGTCGAATCCGTAGTTAGCGTACAACTCAAGATCCAGTGGCCCCAGTTTCATACCATGAATTTTGGACGTTACCGCATAATTGCCTCTGTCGCCCGTTCCTGACCCACCAGTACAGGTAATGCGTGACGGATTGGTCTCATCCTCCATCACTTCAGGATTACAGGATTCAACCGCTGCGACAGTAGCAAGGTCAAACTTGATGCCACCAATGTCGAAATTTTTCACCCCGGCACCCTGACCATCGTGAGTCATCCAGAAGTAGTCGTTAATGCCCTGTTGCGGGCGCTGGTGGAAGTCGCGCCCAGCCCAGATATAGGCGTCAGGATTGGAGGCCAAAACATTGGTGACACCAGCGTAGGCTTTTTTCAGGTTAACTTCGTCGCCCCAGTGATCAATCATGACATTGACATCCCAGATTGCGCCGTTATCGCTCTTGAAGGCTTTTGATAACTGAAACTCTCCGCCGTTACCTTCGTTCCCCAGGCGACCAATTGCAGATGCACCATTATAGGAGCCGTCTACAGCAACATATTTTTGATCGCCGCTTTGAAAATGAGCCCCATAACGGGCATAACCACTAAATTTCACGCCAAAGGGAATTGCCATATCCGGAGACTGCGCAGCACTTTCCGGTTCGTTAATCACATCCACTTTTTTTGCTGCCGCGGCATCCATTTTTTCTTGCCTTTCGGCTAATGCTTTATCGACGGCTTTTGCCACAATGGCGTCTATTTGTTCCTGAGTAAATTCCTGAGCCTGGGCAGATATTGAGTACAAAGCGGCAATAACCGCCAGGGTAACTGGAAGTGTTTTTATCTTTTTCATGATTATCTCACGCACACGTTATAATTCATTATGCGGTGGGCATAATAAATATAAGGTGTGTATTAATTTGTTTTATGATAATAAGCAGCCTGTTTCGGTTTGTTTTTAACTACCGAAACAGGGTGGTTTATCTATTTTATTTTCGGGTAAAACAGAGGTTTTATTTTATCAAATGGATGCTCCTCACTAAGCATTAATCAATTATCTTTGATAAAGATGAATTATTTCTTCTGCTAATTCTCGTGCCAGCATTGATGTCATTAAATGATCTTGTGCATGTACCATAATTAATGTCATTGGCTGTCGGGCCTCACCAGCATCCTGTTCGATCAATTTGGTTTGCATATGGTGAGCCTGACGCGAATAACCGTCAGCTTCACGTAGCAGCTGTTTGGCTTCATCAAAGTTCCCGGCACGTGCCGCGTGTAACGCTTCAAAACAGAGGCTGCGTGACTGGCCGGCATTGACGATTATTTCCATAACTGCATCTTCTAGTTCGATCATTTTTGTTTCTCGCAATCAAAACCGTTATTTTCTGCAACTGTCGCAAACCACTCACCACTTTTTTTAATCGTACGTGTTTGCGTTTCCAGATCAAGCTGAACAAATCCATAGCGATTTTTATAAGCATTAAGCCATGACCAGTTATCGATAAACGTCCACATATGATAGCCAAGGCAATTACACCCTTCGCTAATTCCTTTATGCAGCCATTTTAAATGTTCAGCGACAAATTCAATACGATAGCTATCGTTGACTTGCCCTTCCTGAATAAAACGTTGCTCGTTTTCTACACCCATCCCATTTTCAGAAATAAAACAACGAGGATTACCATAATTATCGCGAAGATTGGAGATGATATCGTAAATACCGGGTTCATAAATTTCCCATCCACGATAAGGATTCATTTTTCGCCCAGGCATCTCGTAATAGTCAAATAACCACTCCGGCATAAAGGGGGCATTGGGGTTTACGGCGCTATCCCGGCATTTAACGCGTCGGGGTTGATAATAATTTATCCCCAGCAGGTCGATTTTTCCGTCGGCGATTAGCTGACTATCGTCAGGCTGGCATTGCGGCAACTGATCGTACTCTTTCAGTAATGCTACAAGGTCTGCCGGGTATTCCCCTTTTAGCACCGGATCGAGGAAGCTGCGGTTAAACAGAAGGTCAGCGCAGTGTGCGGCTTTAACATCAGCCGGATTTTGCGAGCGTGGATAAGAAGGCGTCAGGTTGAGCACCACGCCAATTTCACCTTCGAAATTACCGCGGCGGAATGCCCGAACTGCCGTGGCGTGCGCAAGAACTGTATGGTAAGCCACTGTCGCAGCACGTTTAAAATCAACAACGTTCGGATAGTGGAAGTCATATAAATAACCGCCCTCTACCGGCACAATCGGTTCGTTAAAGGTAAACCAGTGCTTCACTCTGTTACCGAACAGTTCAAAACAGGTACGGGCATATTCACCAAAAGCTTCTACGACTTCACGACTCTCCCAGCCACCTTTTTCCTGCATCACCATCGGCATATCAAAGTGGAACAAGGTGATAAACGGTGTGATGCCCTGCGCCAGCAGCTCGTCGATGACATTGTTATAGAACGCCACCGCTTCAGGATTTACGTCACCAGTACCGTCTGGTATCAGGCGAGACCAGCTTAACGAGGTGCGAAAACTGTTATGTTTTAACTGTTTCAGCAGGGCAATATCTTGTTGCCAGTGTTGATAAAAGGTTGATGTGTTCGCCGGGCCAACACCTTGATGGAAGCGGCCGGGCTGGCGCTCGAACCATACATCCCAGGTGGTTTGGCTTTTGCCGCCGTTCAGACTATCCCCTTCGGTTTGCAGCGCAGAGCAAGCACTACCCCACCAGAAGTTGTCGGGAAAACGGTATCTCATTGTTCTTACTCCTTGATTCATTATGAGTTGCTACGGGCTGCATTGGCCACGGAGACGGGATCCTGCGCTTTTTGTTCTTCGCTTTTCAGCAAAGAGCGTTCATAGGCGCGCAAGAATGGGAGGTACATCAGCGCCGACATCACCATACAGATAATGCACATCACTACCGGGCTAAGTGCCCAGTTGGCAGCCCAGGAGGCGCCAATTGGAGCAGGTGTAGTCCATGGCGTTAATGAGACAACCTGCGCCAGCCAGCCTAGTCTGGTCGCGGTATAGGCCAGGATGGCGTTAATAATTGGCACGAAAACGAACGGGATAAACAACATCGGATTCATGATGATCGGCGCACCGAACAGAATAGGCTCATTGATGTTGAAAAAACTGGGGACAACGCCCATTTTTCCGATGGTACGCAAGTGAGCAACGCGGCTGCGTAACAGCAAGAACGCCAGCGGTAACGTCGAGCCGACACCGCCAATCAACAGGTAGTGATCCCAAAACCCTTGCAGATAAACGTGAGGAAGCGCTGCGCCAGCGGCAAGAGCTGCCTGATTTGCCGACAGGTTTGCCATCCAGAAGGGATTCATGATGCCTGTTACAATCAGTGAACCATGAATACCTGCGAACCAGAAAATCTGACACATCAGAACAGACAGCAGAATTGCAGGCAGAGAATCAGAGGCAGAGACCAGTGGCGCTAAAAGATGCATGATCGCCTCAGGAATAATCATTCCAGTCTGGGCTTCAATAAACAGATTCAGTGGGTGTAGCGTAGCAATGACCACCAGAACCGGGATAAGGATCTCAAAGGAACGCGCAACCCCAGTAGGGACTTCTTTGGGTAAGCGGATTGTCACGTTGTGTTGTTTTAACCAGGCGTACACACGAGTGGCATAAATGGCGGTAATCAGCGAAGTGAAAATACCTTGCCCGGAAAGATATTGAGTCGATATTTTGCCGTCAGCGTAAGGCGCTGCGACCAGTAAAAATGCCATAAATGCCAGCAAGCCAGACATAATCGGATCGAGATTAAACTGTCGCCCAAGACTGGCACCGATCCCTACTGAGATGAAGAAAGTCATCACTCCCATGCTGAGGTTAAATGGCAACATTAGCTGTTCACGGTAGGTGGCGGAAAAATCCAGCCAGCCTCGGGCAAAACTGTTGGTTGTTTCAGCCGAAAACGGTGGGAAAATAAACACCAGCATAAACGAACCGATGATCATAAACGGTAGAGCGGCAGTAAAACCGTCGCGGATGGCAATCACATATTTTTGCTGCCCCAGCTTCCCGGCAAGCGGTGTGATGGATTGTTCAATAACGGCAACCATTGATTGATATAACGAACTCATAATGACACCTTTCTAATGTGTCGCTGCAATAAGCGACAGAGCGTAATCCAGCACCTTGTCACCCCGTTGCATTCCGTAGTCCGCCATATCAATGGCTTTCACGGGTATTCCCTGGGGGGCGGCCTTTTCTGCGAGCATGTTTAACATATACTTTACCTGCGGTCCGAGTAGCACCACCTGATATTTTGGAAACTGAATATCAAATTCGGAAACTCCGTAGGCATCTATCTCTACCGGTAGCTCTCTACTTTCTGCGGCCTCGACCATTTTTTTCACCAGCAGACTGGTTGACATCCCCGCAGAGCAACACAACATAATCCTGACCATCTGACACATCCTCTGAATGTAAAAATCTATTTCGCAATTGATTTGATATCATTTGGAAACCGGTTTCCATTCATGGAAATGCAAACTGTGACGGCTATCAGATTTCGCTATAAAGTCGCGTTATTATTTCGATTCTGTTCACATTTTTATCATTATTAGCTCAGTTTTGATGTGTCATGGAAAATCGGTTTCCATTAAAAAACGGAAACAGTTATACTGCGAGCGGCTAATATTTAAGCCAACAGGAATTCAGGATTGTGGGAGCCAGGGCTGCTCTGTCAGGGGAGAATGATGTCTACTATCAATGATGTATCGCGTTTGGCTGGCGTTTCAAAAGCGACGGTATCTCGGGTGTTGAGCGGATCGCGTGGTGTTAAAGAAGCCAGCCGTCTCGCGGTATTGAAAGCCGTCGAAGAGCTAAACTATCGTCCCAATGTCATTGCGCAGTCACTGCTGACGCAATCTACGGGCTGTATCGGTGTAATTTGTGCTCAGGAAAACATTAATCAGACCACCGGTTATCTTTACGCTCTGGAAAAACATCTCAGCCAGCATCAAAAACATCTACTTCTTCGCTTCGCCAGCAATAAAGCCGAGGTGAAGAACGCCCTTGATGAGCTGAGCTGTGGTTTGTGTGATGACGTGCTGATTATTGGTGCGCGTTTCCCACTGAATATTCATCAGGAAAACGTGATACTGGTGGACTGCCTTGAGACGGGTAATGATGTTAACAGTATTCAGTTCGACCACACATTCGCGACTGAAACCGCTTGTAACTATCTGATAAGTCAGAACAGACGACAAATCGCTCTCATCCACCCACACGGTATGGGATTTTCTGACCAGGTTTTACTGGGCTATAAACACGCGCTGGAGAAAAACTTTCTTCCCTTTAACCGTAATCTGGTTTTTATGGAAGCAATCTCTTCCTCAGTGGCCTTGCAGGAGCTGCTAAATAACGCCTCAACACTGAACTTTAATGCGTTATTAGTTGCTGATGAACAGCAAGCACAGCGGGTGATACCGCAATTGCAGGCGTTTAATAAATCTGTTCCTGAGGACATTATGGTATTTAGTCTGGCGGGTACTGTTCATCTTCCGGGGATACCGACCATTCCGGCGATAGAATATTCGCTGGACGAAATGGCCGCCCGCATAGTCAGTTGGCTTAACGAGAAAACGCAGACGATGCTGGGTTCATATGTTTTGCGTGGTGATTTAATTATTCCCGATGTACGTTCACGTTAAGTGCTAAATGTGTGACGTGAAGCGACGACTTCACGTCTACATATCCGGGCATTCAACCTTGCCTAACGCTTCCCAGTAATTGTTCTGGTTATTGCGTTCCATCGCCACAATAGCCTCACGGATGTGCTGCTGATTACTTTCGTCAGACAACATCATCTTTTCCCAGGCCTCCTCTGATATTGACGCTTGTGGAGTACATATTTTCCGTAAATCAGCTAATACGGTCTTTTTTTCATTTGCCGATTGCAGCGAACTGAATGGTGAATCGGCCAGTGCGAGGCCTGGCAAGATGAAAAAGGCAGTAATAAGCAACAGCATCGTTGGTTTCATGGACTCACCCTTTTAGCTCCACATTGTATAAAGAGTAAGTGTAGACAGCTTTTGTTTCCCTCATCTACCTGTACGAAATATGTATGGCGCAATCAGTAAGAAGTGCCAGGTTGTCAGGCTTTTCTGATACGACGACGGGAGTCCATTGAAATTAAGATCACCGATGAGAGAATCAGCAATGTACCTAACCAGTCCGGTACGGTGAAGGTAATACCCAACAGCAGTAGTGACAAAAAAGCACTGCTTAACGGTTCAGCACAACTCAATATACTGGCTTTCGGTCCGCCAATTAACTGTGCGCCTTTCAAATAAAGGCTAAATGTTACCGCTGTACCGATCACCACCAGATAGAAAAAGGCCAGTATCAAACTGCCATTCACCATAAAGTGAGTGCCTTGTCTGGCGTAAAAAGGCAGAAGAATCAGGCCACCTAATAACATACTCCAGCCGACAATAGGTAACGTCCCGTAACGGGCGATAAGCGTGGAAGGGTAAGTGGTATAAAACGCGGCGGCAAACGCTGAGGCTATTCCCCAGAAAAGCGCGGCGGGAGAAATGGATAAAGAAGTGGGATCGCCATGAGTGACCAACAAAAAAGTACCGATTAGTGAAGTAAAAATAGCGGTCAATACCAGAATCCCAGGGCGAGCCTTACGGGCGATGGCAAACCAGGCGACGATAATGGTAGGTGATAAAAATTGCAGCACTGTCGCGGTGGCCGCGTTTGATTTCTCAATAGTGAGCAAGAAGGTCAGTTGCACGGTGAGTGCGCCCACGATAGAAAAAATCAGTAGTCGCAGTGCGTCATGACGATTTTGTAGTACCGAAAAAACTTTATCACCGTGGACAAAAGAGAGCGTCAGTAGAATAAACCCAGCGAAAATCAGACGTGTCATAGTTAAAAACTGCGACGACATCTGGCTTTGTTCCATAATATATTGCGCACAAACGCCTGAACTTCCCCACAATACGGCAGCAATCAGTACGTTCAGCATTCCTTTTCTGCTCGAACTCATATTTTCCTCGGCATTCAGTTTTGTCTTTTCATCAATATGCGTCAAGGATACCACTACCGATGACTGTGGGGGAGTAGAGTAATCATTCAGTTTTAGTGAATGGGTGAAATAATGACATATAACAATTATTCATATGGCATTTAAAAAATCTCACTAAAAACGCAATATGAAATTTAATTATTTAATGTTCAATAGTTCTATGGCTTTAGTATATTCATCAGGAATATCAATTGTAAAACAAGGTGCGGTATCGGTAGGTAAATTTTCTTTGTTGCCATCATCCAGAACAGAAATAGAAAACTGTCGTTCAGGTGTTGATGTCGTGGTTATTAAAATGGTTGGATTAGGCAGGGAAACATATGTTGTCTCATTTTTTAGTTTGATTTCTTTGATGTTTTCTTTGTGAATTTTATCAATCGTTTCAATAGAGAAAAAAGAATCATACCCCATACGCAGTTCAATTTTATTATCGTTTTCGAATAAATAAAGGGCATTATTGTTTTGAAACAGATTGAATATATTGTTAGCGCAAGTTTGAGTTGCTTGCCAGGATGCCGCTGGATGACTCAAATTAATACGCGTACTAAAGACCTTGACTCGACTACTTCTGTTTTTCTCTTTGCTTTCAATTAAATGCCTCGCGCTTTTGGCTGCTTTACAAGTGCCATGCCCCACACGGCAAAAGTAATCTCCTGAAAGGATACTTACTATCAGTATTACACCAATGGCGATAGAAAAAATCGTTCCGATGAGTTTGATGATGACAATCCTTGTGCAGTGTTATTTTCACCATGGATTGTAATGTCATAGTGAAATTATTGCACATGTAATTTGGGGGGTATGCATACAGTAGTAGATTGCTGATGGTCAATTATTGGTTGTTTTATCCCACTGCAGCAAACGTTCAATATCCTTCTCACCTTCGGCTTCTTTTAAGCGCCGTTGTTGTTCGGCAAACTGAACATACTCCACCTGCGCTTTTTCATCGGCCATTTTCTTGCTGATTTTACCCGCGCCCTGTAGAACCTCACGGTCGTTAAATTGCAGGAACTGATCCAGCTTATCCTGCCAGTCGCGCAAAAAGACCTGCTGACGACGACGGGCCTGATCCTCGGCAAAATCCAGCCACATATTAACCACGCGATTAAGTTCGCTGACCTCATCCTGGGTGAGATAATTTTTTGCCACCGTCACGTCGCCCTTACGTACCTCTTCACCTTTATAACTGGTCAAGCCCATGTGCGGCTGGCTGGCATCTGCTCGTTTGTGGATGAGTTCCGCAGCCGTATGCCCGGTACAGGCAAAATGCAGTTTATTCTGGATGGTTTGAAAAAATTGCGTGGTTTCTTTTAGTGATGGTTGATAGTCGGCAGCTAAAGCAAAGATCTCCCGCACCCGCAAATATACCCGACGCTCGCTGGCGCGAATATCGCGGATGCGTTCGAGCATCTCAGCAAAATAGTCGGGCACAACCGATGAACCGACAGGCGGATTCTTCAGCCGCTCATCGTCCATCACAAAACCTTTGATCAGGTATTCCTGAAGCGTCTGCGTTGCCCACTGGCGGAATTGCGTGCCTCGAGGCGAGCGAACGCGATAGCCGACAGCGAGTATTACGGGCAGGCTGTAATGTAGCTTATTGCGACTTACCTGGCGGTTACCTTCCTGTTGAACTTGTAAGTAAGACTTACAGGTTGCGTTTTGGTCAAGTTCACCTTCTTCATAGATCGCTTTAATGTGCTGAGTGACGGCCTGAGGAGTGATCTGATAAAGGTTTGCGATGGTTGCCTGAGGGAGCCAGAGTGTTTCTTGTTCAAAGCGACATTCAACGCGCACTGCACCGTCACCGCTGGCAAACATAATAAATTCGCCTGCTGGGGGCTGGGTTAAGTCTTTGTCTGACATGTCGCCTCCGAAGGAGTGTTGTTGACGTCGGGAGAGTTCAGGAGAGGCAAATTGGCGGAAGATCACAGGAGTCGAACCTGCCCGGGACCGCTGGCGGCCCCAACTGGATTTGAAGTCCAGCCGCCTCACCGGAGACGACGATCTTCCGCGCCTCGATTGCTACATGGAGGCGGGGCGCATTATAGCTAGTTCCTTGAGTTTCTACATCCCCCAGAACATTTTTTTCCGCCTAATACACGCAGCGTATTATCACGTAAACATTATAATTTATATAAAATTCATATTTTACAATGATATATAGGCAGAGTTAACGCTACCACGATCACATAAAACAAGAATCATAAATTAATAACCAGATATCGGAATATTCGCTCTCACAGGGATGGTTTACAAAATGCGTTATCGGTCTCAGCACCCCTATAGCATCAAGGAAAAGCAGATGAAGAGTGAAGTGTTGTCCGTTAAAGAGAAAATTGGTTATGGCATGGGAGACGCCGCCAGCCACATTATTTTCGATAACGTAATGTTATATATGATGTTCTTTTATACCGATATTTTTGGCATTCCTGCCGGATTTGTCGGAACCATGTTTTTGGTCGCTCGTGCACTGGATGCGATTTCCGATCCTTGCATGGGATTGTTGGCCGATCGAACGCGCTCTCGCTGGGGTAAATTTCGTCCGTGGGTACTGTTTGGCGCACTGCCATTCGGGATCGTCTGTGTACTGGCCTATAGCACGCCAGATCTCAGTATGAACGGAAAAATGATTTATGCAGCAATTACTTACACCCTGCTTACCTTACTTTATACCATCGTCAATATCCCTTACTGCGCATTAGGTGGTGTAATCACCAATGACCCGACTCAGCGTATCTCGCTGCAATCCTGGCGTTTTGTGCTGGCGACCGCGGGAGGCATGCTCTCTACTGTGCTGATGATGCCACTGGTTAATTTAATTGGTGGTGATAATAAACCACTCGGTTTCCAGGGCGGAATCGCGGTCCTTTCCGTGGTGGCATTTATGATGCTGGCATTTTGTTTCTTCACCACTAAAGAACGCGTTGAAGCACCACCTACAACGACGTCTATGCGGGAAGATTTACGTGATATCTGGCAAAACGACCAGTGGCGGATTGTCGGTTTACTAACCATTTTCAATATCCTGGCGGTGTGCGTACGCGGTGGGGCGATGATGTATTACGTCACATGGATTTTGGGTACGCCGGAAGTGTTTGTCGCTTTTCTCACCACTTATTGCGTGGGTAACCTGATTGGTTCCGCACTGGCAAAACCGCTGACCGACTGGAAATGTAAAGTCACTATCTTCTGGTGGACGAACGCCCTGCTGGCAGTGATTAGCCTGGCGATGTTCTTTGTTCCTATGCAGGCCAGCATCACCATGTTTGTCTTCATCTTCGTGATTGGTGTGTTGCATCAACTGGTGACACCTATCCAGTGGGTAATGATGTCCGATACCGTCGACTACGGCGAGTGGTGCAATGGTAAACGCCTTACCGGGATCAGTTTTGCTGGCACGTTGTTTGTGCTCAAACTGGGGTTGGCCTTCGGCGGCGCTCTTATCGGCTGGATGCTGGCTTATGGCGGATATGATGCGGCAGAAAAAGCGCAGAACAGCGCCACGATTAGCATCATTATCGCGTTATTCACGATTGTTCCGGCGATCTGTTATTTGCTGAGCGCGATTATCGCTAAACGCTACTACTCACTCACGACGCACAATCTGAAAACCGTTATGGAACAGCTGGCCCAGGGCAAACGCCGTTGCCAGCAACAATTCACCTCTCAAGAAGTGCAGAACTAAGGAACGGCAATGAAAATTAGCGATGGAAACTGGTTGATTCAACCTGGCCTCAATTTGATTCACCCGCTTCAGGTGTTCGAGGTTGAACAGCAGGGTAATGAAATGGTGGTCTATGCTGCCCCCCGTGATGTGCGTGAACGTACCTGGCAGCTTGATACACCTTTATTTACGCTGCGCTTTTTCTCCCCACAGGAAGGTATTGTCGGTGTACGGATTGAGCATTTTCAGGGGGCGCTGAATAACGGTCCTCATTATCCGCTCAATATTTTGCAGGACGTGAAGGTCACAATCGAAAACACAGAACGTTACGCTGAGTTTAAAAGTGGCAACTTAAGTGCGCGTGTCAGCAAAGGTGAGTTCTGGTCACTGGATTTTCTGCGTAACGGCGAACGTATTACCGGTAGTCAGGTGAAAAATAATGGCTACGTGCAGGACACGAATAATCAACGAAATTATATGTTTGAGCGGCTGGATCTTGGCGTTGGCGAAACAGTTTACGGTCTGGGAGAGCGCTTTACTGCCCTGGTGCGCAATGGCCAGACGGTAGAGACCTGGAACCGGGACGGCGGCACGAGTACTGAACAGGCGTATAAAAATATTCCGTTCTATATGACTAACCGTGGTTATGGTGTACTGGTCAATCATCCTCAATGCGTCTCTTTTGAAGTGGGATCGGAGAAAGTCTCCAAAGTGCAGTTCAGCGTTGAGAGTGAATACCTCGAATACTTTGTTATCGACGGCCCGACGCCGAAAGCGGTACTTGATCGTTATACCCGTTTTACTGGTCGTCCGGCGCTGCCGCCCGCGTGGTCCTTCGGCCTGTGGCTAACCACTTCATTTACCACCAACTACGACGAAGCGACGGTTAACAGCTTTATCGATGGTATGGCGGAACGCAATCTGCCACTGCATGTTTTCCACTTTGACTGTTTCTGGATGAAAGCCTTCCAGTGGTGCGATTTTGAGTGGGACCCGCTGACTTTCCCGGACCCGGAAGGGATGATCCGCCGCCTGAAAGCGAAAGGGCTGAAAATCTGCGTCTGGATTAACCCCTATATCGGGCAAAAATCCCCTGTCTTTAAAGAGTTACAAGAGAAAGGCTATTTACTCAAACGCCCGGACGGTTCGCTGTGGCAGTGGGATAAATGGCAGCCAGGTCTGGCGATTTATGACTTTACCAATCCGGATGCTTGCAAATGGTACGCCGATAAACTGAAAGGTCTGGTCGCGATGGGCGTTGATTGCTTTAAGACCGACTTTGGCGAACGTATACCAACCGATGTTCAGTGGTTTGACGGTTCCGATCCGCAGAAAATGCATAACCATTATGCGTACATCTACAATGAACTGGTGTGGAACGTGCTCAAGGAAACCGTCGGTGAGGAGGAAGCTGTCTTGTTTGCCCGCTCGGCCTCCGTCGGTGCGCAGAAATTCCCGGTACATTGGGGTGGCGACTGTTACGCTAACTACGAATCAATGGCGGAAAGCCTGCGCGGTGGTTTGTCTATTGGCCTTTCTGGTTTTGGCTTCTGGAGCCACGATATCGGCGGCTTTGAGAATACCGCTCCGGCGCACGTTTACAAACGCTGGTGCGCGTTTGGTTTGCTCTCCAGCCATAGCCGTTTACATGGCAGCAAATCTTATCGTGTGCCGTGGGCCTACGATGATGAGTCCTGTGATGTGGTGCGCTTCTTCACGCAACTGAAATGCCGCATGATGCCGTATCTGTATCGTGAAGCTGCTCGTGCGAATGCGCGGGGGACGCCGATGATGCGGGCCATGATGATGGAGTTCCCGGACGATCCGGCTTGTGATTACCTTGACCGTCAATACATGTTAGGCGACAACGTGATGGTTGCGCCGGTGTTCACTGAAGCGGGCGATGTGCAGTTCTACCTGCCGGAAGGTCGCTGGACACATCTGTGGCACAACGATGAACTCGACGGTAGTCGCTGGCATAAACAGCAGCACGGCTTCCTGAGTCTGCCCGTTTATGTGCGTGATAACACCCTACTGGCGTTGGGCAACAACGATCAACGTCCCGATTACGCGTGGCACGAAGGCACGGCATTCCACCTCTTTAATCTGCAAGACGGGCATGAAGCCGTCTGTGAAGTGCCCGCTGCTGACGGTTCGGTGATCTTTACTCTAAAAGCAACACGTACTGGTAACACGATTACTGTGACTGGTGCGGGCGAGGCGAGGAACTGGACACTGTGCTTGCGCAATGTTGTGAAAGTAAATGGTCTGCAAGGTGGTTCGCAGGCTGAAAGTGAGCAGGGGCTGGTGGTGACGCCTCAAGGGAATGCGCTGACAATTACGTTGTAATCTATTGAAGAATGCCGGGTACGTCTGAGTCGTACCCGGCGAGATTGATTTTTACTGCACCGGCTCTGTCGATGTAACTTCGCTACTGGAAACGACGCCCGCATTCATGGTTTGAGTCACTTGCTGTTTTTCAGCATTTACGGCGTGGAGTTGCCCGTTAACGGTAGGTTTCAGCGGGGCATTGGCCTGAATCGCGCCGCTGGCAACCAGTTGAATATTGCCATCGCCAGTTATGGGTAACTCAGGCCAACCCCACTGTTGCAGAATATTCACCGGAACACCGCGTCCGTTCAGACTGATATGGGTCTGACGTTGTGGTGTTTGGGATACGCTGGCGGTGGCTTCGAGGATCCCTTTTTCGGTGAAAGCGCTCAGGTCGCTGATATTTACGGTGCTGGCATTCGCCGCCAGTGACAACGACGGTCTGCGCATGTCTATGCGGTTAAACGTGCCAGCGGCGGCGTTAAGCGTGGCACTTCCGCTCCAGATACCCCATTGGTGGTTTTGCACCAGTCCGAGATTCGCACCATAGCCATCCAGCGCGGTAAGCTGCCAGGGGAAGGCGGGATCAATATCAATAATCAAATTACGGCTGGCGCTAAATTTCTTCAGTATCAGGCTGTTCAGCCATGATGGCAGTGGTTGCATCCATAACTGTTTCCAGTTTCCCGGCAGGGTATATTCCAGCCCGGCGATGGCTGCATCGTCGAGAATGAGTGCTTTACCATCGCGTAACCACTGACCAGATGTTCTTACCATGCCTCCTTCCCAGCGCGTAGTGAACTGGCGTAGTGTCATTCCCTGAGGAGAAAACTCGGCATTAAGGATGGGATCATAAAAATGCAGCGAGCCATAAATAAACTCATTGGCGTTCATCGACAGCTTACCTTCCTGGGTTTGCCAGTCATCTTTACTGAACGTCATATTGCGCAAGCTTAGATCCAGATCAGTTACCGCCCAGTCCGGGCCTTGCAGACGAGCATCAGTTACCTCCAGACGGCCAATTTGCAGTGAAGGGATGGTGCGTAAAGGCGCGAAGAAATCGAGTAAAGATTTATCGCTTTGCAGGCGGATTTCATTCAGACGCAGGTTTTCTACCTGCCAGCTGCCGTCTGCCTGGCGACGAGCTACACCTGTTAACGTTCCTTGTGCGATATCAGCACCAATATTGCTAAGAGTGATTTGTTCATTATCAATAGCACCCTCCAGCAGTACGCTGGAGGCGGGAACATCATTCAACGTTAAAGAACCTGCGCTCAGTTGAAATTGTGCTTTGCTACCCAGCACCTTGCCGGCTTCAGGCTGCCAGGGAATAACACCACCACTAACGCGTTGGGCGCTCAGATTCCACTCGCTACCGGGGCTGTTAAATGCCATATCCCGTAATTGCAAACGATCGGCCTTAAATGGCAGTGGTGCCGTGTGACTGGTGAGATTGAGCGTTCCGTCCTCTAACAGAATGGTATCGACATAACCTGGCTCGCTGAGTTGACGGCTACTTAACCCTATATCGACCCGTTTAGCGACCAACGTCGCAGGTTGTCCATCACGTCCAAAAGTCACATTCTCCAGCAGAACATGTGATGGAGCGGAGAAACGATGATCGATAGCATCGAACTCAAGATGATAACTACTGTTTTCGGATACCCAGGCACTGACTTGCTCCGCGCCCCATCGTGTCTGCAACAGAAAATAGAGGCCAAAAACCACTACGACAATAGCGATCAGCACATAGAGAATCAGCTTCCCAAGAAATTTCATGGTGTTCCATCCCGTGAAATGAACATAAGGGAGTTATGCACGATTTGTGCGCATTCCTCAAGGCGGGAATAGTGAAAGAGGATGACTGCGGCGGTAGAAATATCTTACCGCCGCAAGGAATTTACTGTTTTTCCGGCGGGAAAATCAGGTTCAGCGCAATGGCAGTAATACCGCCTGCGGCGATCCCGGAGGAGAGCAGGTTTTTCAGCCAGTCAGGAGCAAACTGCAAAATCAGTGGCTGCTGAGAAACACCCAGACCGACCGCCAGAGACAGAGCAATAATCAGAATTGCCCGGCGGTTTAGCGGCTCACGGGAGACAATACGCACACCTGATGCTGCGATAGTACCAAACATTACCAGCGTCGCGCCGCCCAGCACAGGTTCAGGAATATGTTGCACAAATCCACTTACTGCCGGGAACAGGCCGAGCAAAATCAACATCAGCGCCACAACAAAACCAACATAACGGCTGGCAACACCTGTTAACTGAATCACACCATTGTTTTGTCCAAAACAGGAGTTCGGGAAGGTGTTAAATACCGCCGACACAAATGAGTTCAGACCATTCGCCAGCACGCCGCCTTTCAGACGTTTCATGTATAGCGGACCAGAAACAGGCTGTTCCGAAACGTCAGAGGTCGCCGTGATATCGCCAATAGTTTCCAGAGAGGTGATCATAAAGACCAGCATCAGTGGCAGCAGCAGGCTCCATTCAATGCCAAGACCGTAATAGAGCGGCGTTGGCACCATAATCAGCTCTTGCGTCATCGGTTCGTTGCTTTCTGGCAACATGCCCATAAACCATGCCAGCGCATATCCGGCCGCCATCGCAATCACCAGTGAGGCCACGCGTAAGTAGGGGTTGCGCTGACGGTTAAGCAGGATAATTAAGGCTAAGACCACGCCTGCCAGCAGCAGATTTTTCGGTGCGCCGAAGGTGTTATCGCTCATGGCTGCGTAACCGCCGCCAATGGACGTTAACCCAACCTGAATTAGCGACAGGCCGATAATCATCACCACAACGCCAGAAACCAGCGGCGTAATAATGCGGCGCGCCAGATGCAGAACGCGGGAGATCACCATCTCGGTGCAACTTGCCAGCATCAACGTGCCGAACAAAGCCGCCATCATGGTAGGAACATCAGCACCACCGGTCTTAAGCGCCGTACCGCCCATAATCAGAGGGGCAACAAAGTTGAAGCTGGTGCCCTGAATAGACAACAGCCCGGAGCCAACCGGGCCCCAGGCCTTAATTTGAATAATCGACGCCACACCGGAGGCAAACAGCGACATACTAATAATGTGTTGTGTGTCTTGTGCCGGTAAACCCAGCGCCTGGCAGATTAATAGCGCTGGCGTGATCACCGCAACGAACATCGCCAGCAGATGCTGGCAGGCGGCAAACAGGGTTTGAGGAAGCGGCGGACGATCTTCAAGACGGTAAATCAACTCGCTGCTTTGAGTCTGCGCAATCGGTTGCGCATTTTCTGACTCGAGGGTGGAAACAGACATCGAAAACAATCCCGTGGTAGCAAAGAGGGCATTTTAGCTGACCATAGACCAAAAGCAAACGTTTGCCAGTGATTACGCTAAATATTTAAATGCAATAAATGAACTTTTTTATATAACTTTTGCCTCTTTTCTGCTTAAAATCCATGCCATTTTTCTGTTAACAGCTGAGAATCGAACCAGGAAAGCATGACTCTGCAGGAGTGGTGCGTGCACAAAGGAGCTATCTATCTATGTTTCATCTCGACACTTTATCAACGCTTGTTGCCGCAACGCTGACGTTGCTGCTGGGGCGCAAGTTAGTCCATTCCGTCTCCTTTTTGAAGAAATACACCATACCGGAACCTGTTGCTGGCGGTTTGCTGGTTGCACTTGCGTTGCTGGTGCTGAAAAAAAGTATGGGCTGGGAAGTCAACTTTGATATGTCCCTGCGCGATCCGTTAATGCTGGCTTTCTTCGCCACCATTGGTTTGAACGCCAACCTTGCCAGTCTGCGCGCTGGTGGGCGTGTGGTTGGTATTTTCCTGATTGTGGTTGTTGGCCTATTGGTGATGCAAAATGCCATTGGCATTGGTATGGCTAGCCTGTTAGGGCTTGATCCACTGATGGGGCTGCTGGCCGGTTCTATTACTCTTTCGGGCGGTCACGGTACGGGCGCTGCGTGGAGTAAATTGTTCATTGAACGCTATGGCTTCTCCAATGCGACGGAAGTGGCGATGGCCTGTGCGACGTTTGGTCTGGTGCTGGGCGGCTTGATTGGCGGTCCGGTAGCGCGCTATCTGGTGAAACACTCCACCACGCCGAACGGTATTCCAGATGACCAGGAAGTCCCGACGGCGTTCGAAAAGCCGGATGTGGGCCGCATGATCACCTCGCTGGTGCTGATTGAAACTATCGCGCTGATTGCTATCTGCCTGACGGTGGGGAAAATTGTTGCGCAACTTTTGGCTGGCACTGCTTTTGAACTGCCGACCTTCGTCTGTGTACTGTTTGTTGGCGTGATTCTGAGCAACGGTCTGTCAATGATGGGCTTTTACCGCGTCTTTGAGCGTGCGGTATCCGTGCTTGGTAACGTAAGCCTGTCGTTGTTCCTGGCGATGGCGCTGATGGGGCTGAAACTATGGGAGCTGGCTTCGCTGGCGCTGCCGATGCTGGCGATTCTGGTGGTACAGACCATCTTCATGGCGTTGTATGCCATCTTCGTTACCTGGCGCATGATGGGCAAAAACTACGATGCGGCGGTGCTGGCTGCGGGTCACTGTGGTTTTGGCCTCGGTGCAACGCCAACGGCAATCGCCAACATGCAAGCAATCACCGAACGTTTTGGCCCGTCGCACATGGCGTTCCTGGTCGTGCCGATGGTTGGTGCGTTCTTTATCGATATCGTCAATGCGCTGGTGATTAAGCTGTATTTAATGTTGCCGATTTTTGCGGGTTAAAAATGAAAAAGCGTCGGAAGGAACCGGAAACGCTACGTGAACACTGTCGCCATATTTTTGGTGATGAGCCGCCAGTGCTCTGTGTATGGGAAACGGAATTTGATTACGCAGATGCCGAACTCAAGGCGCTGGCGGCTAAAGAGTGGCAGCAGATCAGCGAATGGGATTTGAGTGCTTACTATGTACTCAATCTCGTTTATAACGAACCGATGCAAATAGAGCTGTTTCGCTATCTGTTTCCGCTATGCCTGGCGCAATGGCATGAAACCGTTTTAGCTGGCGGTTATGGTGATCACTTCGAAGAATCCTTAATGAAGGCATTGCGTCGGCCCTACCTCTGGCAGGAGATGATGAATACTTCCCAACGCCAGCAGGTACGGCAATTTTTACTGGAAACCGCGTTGCAGCGTATGGATAACGAGCGTGGTTTCAATAATGTTCTTTGCTGGCTGGCGGTATTCAATACTCTGGGCGGGGCCGCGCCGTTAATTCATTCTCTCTGGTCACGCTGGTGGGTGCTGGATACGCCGGGAAAAGCGGTGTGTGCTATTCAGTATGCCGCGCATCTAATTTATCCCATAGAAGCCAATCCGTTATGGTTGCAAGAATGGTTAGGCTGGGGGCATCCATTAGGTCATAAAGATGGCTGGTCCTCTGAGAATCGCGCTTTTCTTCGCCAAATGTTAACACCTGAAATGATTGTGGCTGGCGTACAGGCAGCGGCTGAAATTCTGCGTGGTGAAGCGGAAGGCGCAATGGCGGCGCGAATTGCGCAGGATGCGTATGAGGCAATGGATATCATCACTATCCAGATTGAAGATTTACTGCGTGACTTGTCTTGTGATGAGTCTGGTCATGCATTCGAGTAACGTTCCGTTTCCGGCATCCAGCGTTCTATCAGGGCTTTTGCCTGCTGTGGGTAACGTTCGTGAATGTGGCGTGCCAGGCGCTGAACTTCCGGGATCATCGCCTGATCGCGCAGCAAATCCGCCACTTTAAATTCAGCATTACCCGTCTGGCGCGTACCTAACAATTCGCCAGGGCCGCGAATCTCCAGATCTTTTTGTGCAATCACAAAACCGTCGTTGCTGTCGCGCAGCACTTGCAGGCGGATTTGCGCGGTTTTGGAGAGCGGCGTTTTGTAGAGCAGCACACAGTGAGAAGCCACCGCGCCACGACCTACACGCCCACGTAGCTGGTGCAACTGCGCCAGACCCAGACGCTCCGGGTTTTCGATGATCATCAGGCTGGCGTTAGGCACATCAACGCCGACTTCAATAACAGTAGTGGCAACCAGCAGGTGTAACTCGCCTTGTTTAAATGACGCCATGACGGCCTGCTTCTCGGCTGGCTTCATCCGTCCGTGTACCAGGCCAATATTCAACTCTGGTAGCGCCAGTTTCAACTCTTCCCAGGTAGCTTCCGCCGCCTGCGCTTCCAGTAACTCTGACTCTTCAATCAACGTACAAACCCAGTATGCCTGACGACCTTCAGTCATGCAGGCGTGGCGCACGCGGTCAATAATGTCGTTACGACGGGTATCCGGGATTGCCACAGTCGTCACTGGCGTGCGGCCTGGCGGCAGTTCATCAATGATCGAGGTATCGAGATCGGCATACGCGGTCATCGCCAGCGTGCGGGGGATCGGCGTGGCGGTCATGATCAACTGATGCGGATGGAAGCCCTGCTGCTGGCCTTTCTCCCATAACGCCAGACGCTGATGCACGCCAAAACGATGCTGTTCATCGATAATCACCAGCGCCAGGCCGTTAAACTGCACCTGTTCCTGGAAAATGGCGTGAGTGCCAACAATCATCTGTACCTGACCGCTGGCGATGGCTTCTTGCTGAGCCAGCCGTGCTTTACCTTTCTGTTTACCGGCGAGCCAGCCCACTTCGATACCGAGCGGTTCAAACCAGTTGCGGAAGTTATTGGCGTGCTGCTCGGCGAGTAATTCGGTTGGTGCCATCAATGCCACCTGTTTGCCGTGCGCAATCGCACGCAACGCGGCGAGGGCGGCGACCAGCGTTTTACCGGAACCTACATCGCCCTGCACCAGGCGCATCATCGGCACATCCAGCGCCATATCGCGCTCGATCTCCGCCACCACGCGTGCCTGTGCGCCCGTTGGCTTGAACGGTAAGGCTGCGAGGAGTTTATTTTTCAGCGCGTCATTGGCGCTCAGCGGCTGGGCATGAAAACGCTGTGCTCCGGCACGTAAGGCTAACATGCTGAGGTTGTGCGCCAGCAACTCTTCCAGAATCAGCCGGCGTTGTGCCGGATGCTGCCCGGTTTCGAGATCGCTAAGCTGTAGCGTCGGCGGCGGGCGGTGCAAAGTGCGCAACGCTTCCGGTAGCGTCATCATTCCTTGTGACAGTTCCGGCGGCAGGAGTTCTTCAATGGCGCAGGTGTCGAGCAGATCCAGCGCCTGGTCGGTTAATTTACGCAGCGTGGCCTGCTTTACGCCTTCCGTTGTTGGATAAACCGGCGTGAGCGTCTCCTGCAACTCTGGTGTACTGAGATCGCCCTGCACGCGGTATTCCGGGTGGATCATCTCCGCACCATATTTACCGCGCTTTGCTTCTCCATAGGCCAGCACACGGCGGCCCGTCGCCAGGCTATTTTTCATTGCCGCGTTGAAGTTGAAAAAGCGCATGGTGAGAATGCCGGAACCGTCGCTGATCTGGCAGGTCATCATCCGCCGACCGCCGAAGGAGATATTGCAATTCAGCACTTCGCCTTCCACCGTGGCGTAAACGCCCGGCAGTAGTTCACCGATGGGGTAGAGATGGGTGCGATCTTCGTAGCGCAGAGGAAGGTGTAAGAGTAAATCCTGCACGGTATGCAGATTGATTTTCGCCAGCTTATTACTTTGCGCCGCGCCAACGCCCGTTAGCGAACTGAGCGGAACAGCATCTAACAGGCGACCTTTCATGGCGCTTACCCTGCTGCCTGCATAGTGGCCCACCAGTCGGCATCAGCTTCGATCTCGCCTTGCTGATTAACGTGGGGGTAAGGTAGGCCTTTGCGTTTTGCGACTTTCGCCAGCACCGGATAGCCGCCTTCAAACAACAGCCGTTGTTGCTCCGCTTCCGGCAACATGCTGTTTTCCCGCAGATACATGCCTGCGTTTTGCCGCTGGCGCTGGGCTTCGTAAAGAATAAGGGCTGAGGCAACGGAAACATTCAGCGACTGCACCATGCCGATCATCGGAATGATGATGTCCTGATCCGCCAGGGCTAACGCTTCCTGCGTGATACCCGTTTTCTCCTGTCCCATCAAAATACAGGTCGGGCGGGTGTAATCAATTTCGCGGAAATCGACAGCGTTATCAGAAAGATGTGTAGCCAGAATCTGCATGCCCTGGCCTTTCAGATGGGCGACGGCATCGCCAATGGTACGGTGCGTTTTTACCTGTACCCAACTGTTGCTGCCAGCCGCAGCCGAAGCCATGGTGCGCATCCGGCTGCCAGGCCAGACGGCATGAACTTCATGTACGCCAACAGCATCTGCGGTACGAATAATCGCAGAAACGTTATGTGGTTTGTGGACCTGCTCCATGCAGACGGTCAGATCAGGCTGCCGCCTGGCGAGCATTTCGCAGATGCGTGCATAACGTGTTGGGTTCATAAAACATTAATTTCGGTTTCGGGTGACTTTAATCACGTCTGGCATCACGCGGATTTTGCGCATGATATTCGCCAGATGCACACGGTCACGGGCGGTCAGACGAATAAAGGCGCTGTAGACGCGACCATCCTTTTCTTCTGTATTCAAACTTTGAATATTGGAGTTGGTCGTATTGATCGCTGCCGTCAGGTTAGCTAATGCCCCCTGATGATTGAACATCTCCACTTTGATCTCGGTGATGAACTCCTGTGCCGTCTCTTTATCCCATTCTACAGCCATAAATTTCTCTGGCTCTTTCTGGTAGCCACGGATGTTACGGCAGGATTCATGGTGGATCACCAGACCTTTACCGGGGCTGACGTGAGCGATAATCGGATCGCCAGGAATGGGGCGGCAGCATTTCGCAAAGGTGATCAACACGCCATCAGCACCTTTAATCGGCAGATGCCCGTGGCTTTGAGTCACCGGCGGAATGGAGGCGTCCCCATGTTGCAGATTTTTCGCGACCACCACGCTCATCGCGTTGCCAAGACCAATTTCCGCCAGCAGATCGTCAAGCGTTACCAGCTTCATGCGGTCCAGCTCGCGCTGAATATTTTCCGGCGGGATTTCATTGAGCTTACGGCTGCCACCCAACGCGTGATTGAGCAGACGACGGCCCAGGCTTACAGAATCATCACGCTTGAGGTTTTTCAGCAACTGACGAATTTTGGCGCGCGCTTTCGAGCTAACGACAAAGTTCAGCCATGCGGCATTCGGGCGAGCGCCCGGTGCGGTAATGATTTCAACGGTTTGGCCACTGGAGAGCGGCTGCGACAGCGGGTAAGGCTGACGGTCGACGCGAGCGCCCACGCAGGCATGACCGATATCGGTATGCACCGCATAAGCGAAGTCGACGGGCGTTGCACCGGCAGGCAGCTCTACAATGCGCCCTTCCGGTGTGAAAACGTAAATCTCATCCGGGAAGAGATCGGATTTAACGCTCTCGATAAATTCAAATGAGCTACCGGCACTCTGTTGCAGCTCCAGCAGGCTTTGCATCCAGCGCTGGGCGCGAATTTGTGCGGTAGTACTGGTTTCGCCGTGCTCTTTATAAGCCCAGTGCGCGGCAACACCCATCTCTGCCATCTGATCCATATCTTCGGTACGGATCTGGACCTCAACCGGCACGCCGTGCGGGCCAATCATCGAGGTGTGCAAAGACTGATAGCCGTTCGCTTTTGGAATGGCGATGTAGTCTTTCACGCGACCCGGACGCGGCTTATACAGGCTGTGCATTTGGCCGAGCACGCGATAACAGGTGTCGGAATCATTGACGATCACGCGGAAGGCGTAGATGTCCATGATTGAGTGAAAACGCTGCTCTTTGAGCACCATTTTGCAGTAGATCGAATAAAGATGCTTCTCGCGACCACTGACGCGGCACGGTATTCCCGCTTCCTGCAAACGCCCTTCGATTTCCGAGAGGATTTTTTGGATCATCTCTTTACGGTTGCCACGCGCGGCTTTCACCACTTCTTTAATCACGCGGTAACGGTTGGGATACAGCGCTTCAAAACCCAGCTCTTCGAGTTCGGTTTTAATGTGGTGGATACCTAAACGGTGTGCCAGCGGGCTGTAAATTTCGAGTGTTTCACGGGCGATGCGGCGACGTTTGTCCGGGCGAAGTGAGCCCAGCGTGCGCATATTGTGGGTACGGTCAGCAAGTTTGATGAGAATGACGCGGATGTCCTGCACCATCGCCATAATCATCTTGCGAAAGTTTTCGGCCTGCGCCTCTTTCTTATCGCGGAACTTGAGTTTATCAAGCTTTGATACCCCCTCTACCAGTTCGGCGACGCTTTTACCAAAAAGCTGTTCCATGTCCTGGTAGGTGGCGGGTGTATCTTCAATCACGTCATGCAGCAGTGCTGCCATTAGCGTTTCATAGTCGAGTTTCATCTCGGCCAGAATGCAGGCAACTGCCACCGGGTGCGTGATATAGGGTTCACCGCTTGAACGTGTTTGCCCCTCGTGAGCATCACGTGCAACGAGATACGCCTGCCGCAGACGCTTGATTTGGTCTTCCGGCAGGTAGTTTTGAATCAGCTGATTCAGGCTTTCAAACAGATACAAGGGCGACCCGCTTTGTGATTAACGACGACCTTCAGCAATAGCGGTAACGGCTTGTAATTCAGCGGCTTCCTGCTCTTGCTGTTCCTGGCGTTCGCGAACGTCGAGGATCTGGTTGTTGATCAGACCTTCTTCGATTTCGCGCAGCGCGATTACTGTGGTTTTATCGTTTTCTTCCGGTACCAGCGGATCCTTTCCGCCTACCTGCATCTGACGAGCGCGACGCGCGGCGACCAGTACCAGGTCAAAACGGTTACCAATTTTCTCTACAGCGTCCTGAACAGTTACGCGTGCCATACTTAAAAAGCTCCACAGGTGAAGAAATGACTGGGCATGATACTGAAATCAGGTTCAGTCTGCCAACAATTTGCTGATTAAAGCGTCATGACGCTGCTTTTGGCGGCTCATGCGCAGACGTTCGGCGCGAATAATGGTCTTCAAATCGGTCAACGCGGTATCGAAGTCATCATTCACAATCAGGTAATCATATTCGGCGTAATGGCTCATTTCTGCAACAGCTTGCGCCATACGCTTTGCAATGACCTCTTCGCTGTCCTGACCGCGACCGCGTAGACGGCGGTCCAGTTCAATTTTGGACGGCGGTAAAATAAAGATACTCCGCGCGTGCGGCATCTTCTGGCGAATTTGCTGCGCGCCCTGCCAGTCGATATCGAGAAAAACATCGACACCGGTCGCCAGTACTTGCTCAATGGCCTCACGCGAAGTGCCATAGTAATTACCAAAAACTTCTGCGTGTTCCAGGAACGCATCTCTGCTAATCATTTCTTTAAATTCATCATGATTAACAAAGAAATAATGTTCACCGTGGACTTCACCAGGACGCGGTTGGCGTGTGGTGTGTGAAACAGAAACCTGGGTGTCATACAACGGTTGGGTTTTTAATAAAGCCTGAATCAGGCTGGATTTACCCGCGCCACTGGGGGCAGAAACAATATAAAGCGTGCCTTGAGCCATGAGTATCTTTCGTATGTGATTAGCGAAATAAAGCCTACATACGAGCTTATTATACACGGCGCGGCCATGTGACGTAGCCCTTGCTCACACTTTTTGCGCAAAGTTGTTGCGTTTTGCGAACCTGTTTCCTGAATTCCCGCCTATTTTCTGCAACAGCGACGATTCTTCGGAAGCAACATCTCGCTCTGGATTTTTACCGCTCGGTTTTGAACGCTTCAGGTTGTATACCTACCAGGCAAAACAGCGGAGGTAAAAATGAAATTATGGATAACGCTCTTACTTTGGATTTTATGCTGCATGTCTTCAGCTCAGGCGGTATGCCCGGATTGGCCTCCGGCCCGTGCTAACGAAGAGATCTCCCGCTTACAGCTCCAACTTAAGCAGTGGAGCGATACCTACTGGAAAGAGGGAAAAAGTACGGTAGAGGATCACGTTTACGACCAGCTCAGTGCCCGGTTGGCACAGTGGCAACGATGCTTTGGTGATAATGCTGACAGTGAAACGATGATGCCGCCGATTAGTGGCACTGTGATGCATCCTGTTGCTCATACTGGTGTCCGTAAACTGGCAGATAAAAATGCTCTTCAGCAATGGATGCGTGCACGTCGTGACGTTTGGGTACAACCCAAAGTGGATGGAGTTGCGGTTACGCTGGTTTATCGCGATGGAAAACTGAACCAGGCAATTAGCCGTGGTAATGGTTAGAAGGGTGAAGACTGGACACAACGGTTACGCCTCATCCCGTCAGTGCCACAAAACGTGAGTGGACCATTGGCAAACAGCACCTTACAGGGCGAAATATATTTACAGCGCGAAGGGCACATTCAGCAGCAAATGGGGGGAATGAATGCGCGTTCGAAAGTTGCCGGGATGATGATGCGCCATGGGAATACCGACACTCTCAATTCTCTGGGTGTTTTTATCTGGGCGTGGCCTGATGGTCCACAGTCGATACCAGAGCGTTTACAGATATTGACTGCTGCAGGATTTATTTTGACGCAGCAATATACCCGTGAAGTAAATAGTGCCAGGGAAGTTGAACAAGTACGCAGTGAGTGGTGGAAAACAAAACTGCCCTTCGTGACAGATGGTGTGGTGGTACGTGTTGGTAAAGAACCAGATTCCCGACACTGGCAGCCCGGACAGGGTGACTGGCTGGCAGCATGGAAATATCCGCCCATTGCGCAAGTTGCCGAGGTAAATGCCATTCATTTTACTGTGGGCAAGAGTGGCAAAATCGCTGTTGTGGCATCGCTGGCTCCGATCAAGCTGGATGATAAACGGGTCCAGCGGGTAAATATCGGTTCTGTCAGACGTTGGCAGGAGTGGGATATTGCGCCTGGTGATCAGATCCTCGTCAGCCTTGCCGGGCAGGGTATTCCTCGCATTGATAATGTGGTCTGGCGCGGTACAGAACGCACAAAACCGACACCACCAGAAAACCGCTTTAACTCGTTGACCTGCTACTTTGCTTCTGATGTTTGTCGGGAACAGTTCATTTCACGCTTAGTCTGGCTGGGGTCAAAACAGGTTCTGGGGCTGGATGGAATTGGTGAGGCGGGCTGGCGCGCGCTGCATCAGACTCATCGCTTTGAGCATATCTTTTCCTGGCTTTTATTAACGCCAGAGCAATTACAGAACACGCCGGGGATCGCGAAAAGTAAAAGCGCACAGTTATGGCATCAGTTTAATCTGGCTCGTAAGCAGCCATTTACCCGCTGGCTGATGGCAATGGGAATACCACTAACCCAGGCTGCATTAAAATCTCATCTCTTTGATTCATGGCAGCAAGTTATGAGTCAAACAAAACAAGACTGGCAACAGTTACCTGGTACAGGTTCCCGACGCGCCAGTCAGGTTATTAAATGGCGGGATGATTCAGATATTAGTGTGCTGAGCAGTTGGATGTCTGCTCAGCAGATTCCGGGCTTTGCCCCTTAGTGGCCTTCGTGGCTGTAATAAAAGACGGGTAACCCCAACTTAAAACGCAGTGCCAACAGGCGGGCTACAAATCCGAACAGCAAAGTGGAGATAATCACCACATCATGGTCGGCAACATAGTGTTGTAGCGCGATATACAGGACGGCAGAAGCAAAGGAAATACCGGCATATAATTCTTTCTGGAATACCAGCGGGATGCGTTTACAGAACATATCACGCAGTACACCACCAAACACACCAGTGGTTACAGCAGCGACAACTGCAATGACAGGGCCATGGCCCATATCCAGTGCAACCTGTGCGCCGATGATAGAAAAGACCACTAGCCCGAGCGCATCGAGCACCAGAAAGACTTTGCGTAAGTAAGGCATCACGGGAGCAAAGATAGTGGTTAACACCGCAGCAGTAGCGACGATAATCACATATTCCGGGTGTTTGACCCAGCCGAGCGGATAATGGCCCAGCAGAATATCGCGCACGGACCCTCCGCCAATTGCGGTAGCAGTCGCAATAATAATTACGCCAAATGTATCCATGCGCCGCCGTCCGGCCGCCAGCGCCCCCGTCATCGCTTCGGCGGTAATGCCGACCAAATACAAAATGTGTAACAGCATGGGCTCCCCCTGATTTACTGCACGGAAGAGTAGCGATTTGCGCGCACTGTCACGATTGAGATTTTTTAAGGTGAGAATGAATTGATAATTTGTAGTTATGTGAAATTGCTATTTTCTGTAGTGTGAATGCATTTTTCTGATTTTGTGATAAGTAAAATGCATTAGAAAAAGTATGGAGCAATTAAATGTGAGGACGAAATTATATGCGTAGCGCCGCTGTAATTAACAACGGCCTACGGAGATATGTTGTTTACTCGATATTCTGAATCTGCTCGCGCATCTGCTCAATCAACACTTTCAGCTCGATGGCAGAGTTTGTCACTTCGGCATTGATAGACTTCGAAGCAAGAGTGTTCGACTCGCGGTTGAACTCCTGCATCATAAAGTCCAGACGACGGCCAACCGCTTCTTTTTTCTTCAGAATGTTGTAGGTCTCTTTAACATGCGCTTCGAGGCGGTCCAGCTCTTCGGCAACGTCAATTCGTTGTGCCAGCAGAACCAACTCCTGCTCCAGACGGTTGTTTTCCAACTGAACCTGAGCATCTTCCAGCTTCGCGACCAGACGCTCACGCTGCCATTGCAGGATTTCCGGCATATGGGCGCGGACTTTGACCACTTCGGCGGTAACGCCTTCCAGACGCTGCTCGATCAATGCTTTCAGCGCCTGACCTTCGGTTTCGCGCGCGACGATAAAGTCATCCAGCGTACCATCCAGCGCCGCGAGAATTTCAGCAGCAATCGCGTCGAGATCCTGCTCCTGGGCTGCCATCACGCCTGGCCAACGGAGAATATCAACCGGGTTGATTTCCCCTTCGTCACTCTGCATTTTTACCCAGTTCGCGGCAGTTACCAGCTGTTTAGCCAGTTTTTCGTTGAGGATCAGCTCACCTTGTGCGCTGACATCTGGCTCATAGCGCAGGGTACATTCCACTTTACCACGCGTCAGGCGAGAACGAATACGCTCGCGAACGACAGGTTCAAGGCTACGGAACTGCTCCGGCAGACGAAAGTAAGTTTCCAGATAACGCTGGTTTACCGAGCGCATTTCCCAGGTTGCGCTCCCCCATTCACCCTTGATTTCACGCCGGGCGTAGGCGGTCATACTGCGGATCATAGACGTTCCTGTTTATAAAAGGAGAGGTGGAAGGATTATAGCCATCGATGCCTTGTCAGGATAGGAATAACCGCCGGAAGTCCGTATAATGCGCAGCCACATTTGTTTCAAGCCGGAGATTTCAATATGCGTCCAGCAGGCCGTAGCAATAATCAGGTGCGTCCCGTTACCCTGACTCGTAACTATACAAAACATGCAGAAGGCTCGGTGCTGGTCGAATTTGGCGATACCAAAGTATTGTGTACCGCCTCTATTGAAGAAGGCGTGCCGCGCTTCCTGAAAGGTCAGGGCCAGGGCTGGATCACCGCAGAGTACGGCATGCTGCCACGTTCTACCCACACCCGTAACGCGCGTGAAGCAGCGAAAGGTAAGCAGGGTGGACGCACAATGGAAATCCAGCGTCTGATCGCCCGTGCTCTTCGCGCGGCAGTAGATTTGAAAGCGCTGGGTGAGTTCACCATTACGCTGGACTGCGACGTGCTTCAGGCTGATGGTGGCACTCGTACCGCGTCGATTACGGGTGCCTGCGTGGCGCTGGCAGATGCGCTACAGAAGCTGGTGGAAAACGGTAAGCTGAAAACCAATCCGATGAAAGGGATGGTAGCCGCGGTTTCTGTCGGGATTGTGAACGGCGAAGCGGTTTGCGATCTGGAATACGTTGAAGACTCTGCCGCAGAGACCGACATGAACGTAGTGATGACCGAAGACGGGCGCATCATTGAAGTGCAGGGGACGGCAGAAGGCGAACCGTTCACCCACGAAGAATTACTCACCTTGTTGGCGCTGGCCCGAGGGGGAATCGAATCCATTGTAGCGACGCAGAAGGCGGCGCTGGCAAACTGATTTTTAAGGCGACTGATGAGTCGCCTTTTTTTTGTCTGTAGAAAAGTAAGATGAGGAGCGAAGGCATGAAACCATATCAGCGCCAGTTTATTGAATTTGCGCTTAGCAAGCAGGTGTTAAAGTTTGGCGAGTTTACGCTGAAGTCCGGGCGCAAAAGCCCCTATTTCTTCAACGCCGGGCTGTTTAATACCGGGCGCGACTTGGCACTGTTAGGCCGTTTTTACGCTGAAGCATTGGTGGATTCCGGTATTGAGTTCGATCTGCTGTTTGGCCCTGCTTACAAAGGGATCCCGATTGCCACCACAACTGCCGTGGCGCTGGCGGAGCATCATGACCTGGACCTGCCGTACTGCTTTAACCGCAAAGAAGCAAAAGACCACGGTGAAGGCGGCAATCTGGTCGGTAGCGCGTTACAAGGACGCGTAATGCTGGTGGATGATGTGATCACCGCCGGAACGGCGATTCGCGAGTCGATGGAAATTATTCAGGCCAATGGCGCGACGCTTGCTGGCGTATTGATTTCACTCGATCGTCAGGAACGGGGGCGCGGCGAGATTTCGGCAATTCAGGAAGTTGAACGTGATTACAACTGCAAAGTGATCTCTATCATCACCCTGAAAGACTTGATTGCTTATCTGGAAGAGAAGCCAGAAATGGCGGAACATCTGGCGGCGGTTAAGGCCTATCGCGAAGAGTTTGGCGTTTAATAATATGCGTTGCGCAGGTTTTTTAGAGCGCGCAGCGTGATGCGCTTTAAGATATCGTGTTAATCTGCTTTCGCCAGCAGTGGCAATAGCGTTTCCGGCCTTTTGTGCCGGGAGGGTCGGCGAGTCGCCGACTTAACGCCAGTAGTTTGTCTATATACCCAAAGCCGCTTCATTGTACTTAAGTACGCTTCGCGTACGTCGCGCTGACGCGCTCAGTACAGTTACGCGCCTTCGGGATGGTTTGATGGTATTGCTGCTGTTGGCGCCTCTTTTGGCCGCCGTGATGTGGAGAGTGGAATGGATGCTACCCGGATAACCCTTCTGGCGCTCGATTTGTTCGGCTCGCCGGGCTGGAGCGCCGATAAAGAAATACAGCGGCTGTATGCGCTCAGTAATCATGCCGGACGCCATTACCGACGCATTATTCTTTCTAAACGCCACGGTGGTCAGCGGCTGGTGTTAGCCCCTGATTACTTGCTCAAAACCGTACAGCGCAACATTCTTAAGAACGTCCTTTCACAATTTCCACTTTCCTCTTTTGCTACCGCCTACCGGCCGGGTTGCCCAATCGTCAGCAATGCGCAGCCTCACTGCCAACAGCCGCAGATCCTGAAACTCGATATCGAAAACTTTTTCGATAGCATTAGCTGGTTACAGGTCTGGCGTGTGTTTCGCCAGGCCCAGTTGCCACGCAATGTGGTAACCATGCTGACCTGGCTTTGTTGCTATAACGACGCGTTACCGCAGGGGGCACCAACTTCGCCTGCCATTTCCAATCTTGTGATGTGCCGTTTTGATGAGCGCATAGGGGAATGGTGTCAGGCTCGGGGAATTACCTACACCCGCTACTGTGATGACATGACCTTTTCCGGTCACTTCAATGCCCGCCTGGTTAAAAATAAAGTGTGCGGATTGTTAGCGGAGCTGGGCCTGAACCTCAATCAACGCAAAAGCTGCCTGGTCGCGGCCTGTAAGCACCAGCAAGTAACCGGGATTGTTGTTAATCACAAACCACAACTCGCCCGCGAAGCGCGGAGGGCACTGCGTCAGGAAGTACATTTGTGCCAAAAATATGGCGTCATTTCGCATCTTAGTCGTCGTGGTGAGCTTGATTCTTCTGGCGATCTTCATGCACAGGCAACGGCGTATCTTTATGCTTTGCAGGGAAGAATAAACTGGTTATTGCAAATCAATCCTGAGGATGAGGGTTTTAAACAGGCGAGGGAGGGTGTAAAGCGAATGCTGGTGGTATGGTAAGAAAAGCGTCAGGCAGACGTTTCTGCCTGAACGTTTGGGAGAATTACTGCAACTGCGCGGCAATCAGCGGCCAGCGGGCGTCAAAATCATCTGTCGGGCGGTATTTAAATTCGCTGCGGACAAAGCGTGACAGCATACCTTCACAAAATGCCAGCAACTGGCTTGCCAGCAGTGTTTCATCGGTGGTGTAACCTTCACCCTCACGCATTCTCTTTTCACGCAATACCTGACGCAACTGCGCTTCAATACGCTCGAACAGTTGGTTGATGCGCCCTTGCAGGCGGTCTTGTTCAAACATCAGCGCATGCCCGGTAAGGATTCGGGTCAGGCCAGGATTACGCTCACCAAAACCGAGGAGCAACAACACGATCAGACGCAGGCGCGCTGTGGTGTCCTTCTCATCTTTCAGAATCAGATTGATGCGAGTAATCAGGCTATCTTCGATAAACTCAATCAGGCTATCGAACATGCGGGTCTTACTGGGGAAGTGGCGATACAGTGCCGCTTCGGAAACGCCGACAGAGGCGGCCAGTTTTGCCGTCGTGATACGTTGGCTTCCATCGCTGGATTCCAGCATCAGCGCCAGAGACTGAAGTATTTCTTCGCGACGGTTCCTTTTCGCAGTTTGTTTTTCTGCCATGTTACAAAATACCCCTGAAAATAAGCACTTGCCAGGCGGCACCCACGCTATGACCGCAAACGAAATGTTTGCGGCTATGTTATGACGTTATTCGGATGCGTATGTGTTACTGACGACCAGAGTGACCAAAGCCGCCTTCACCGCGGTCGGTGGCGTCGAAATCTTCCACCAGATTAAATTCAGCCTGTACTACCGGAACAAAAATCATTTGGGCGATACGTTCGCCAGGTTGAATGGTGAAGCTGTCCTGACCACGGTTCCACACAGAGATCATCAACTGGCCCTGATAGTCAGAATCGATTAATCCTACCAGGTTACCGAGCACGATACCGTGCTTATGTCCCAATCCGGAGCGCGGCAGCATCATTGCCGCCAGTGAAGGATCGGCAATATGAATCGCCAGCCCGGTCGGAACCAGCGTAGTGTCACCCGGAGCCAGTTCTACGGCGTCGTCGAGACAGGCACGCAGGTCAAGTCCGGCAGAGCCAGAGGTGGCATAAGTCGGGAGCGGAAATTCCTTCCCAACGCGCGGGTCCAGAATCTTAACGTCGATTTTTTTCATCATAACGGGTCACGATCTCGTCGAGTAATAATTGGCCAAGGAGCTCTTTGCGCTCAAGCGGTAAGACTTTATCTCCGTCCTGCCAGAAAAGGTGTAATGCGTTGTTGTCGCTGTTAAATCCTTGAGTTGGCTGAGAAACATCGTTCGCACAGATCAGATCAAGGTTTTTACGGATACGTTTTTGCCGGGCGTATTCTTCCACATTATTTGTTTCGGCGGCAAATCCAACGACGTAGGGTCGATGGTCTTTTAGTGCGGCAACGCCTGCGACGATATCGGGGTTTTTAACCATTTTTATTGTTAATTCATCACCCTGCGTGGCCTGCTTTTTGATTTTCTCTGGGGCCACGGTAGCTGCGCGATAATCCGCCACGGCGGCGCAACCGATAAAAATATTTTGCTGCTGTACAGAAGCATTCACGGCCGCTTCCATTTCCAGCGCAGTCATCACATCAACACGTTTAACAAACGGTGGCGTCGGTAGTGAAACCGGACCTGATACCAGCGTGACGTTCGCGCCACGACGGGCAGCAGCAGCAGCGATAGCAAACCCCATCTTGCCGGAGCTGTGATTAGAGATATAACGCACCGGGTCAAGCGGTTCACGCGTCGGACCGGCGGTAATCATAATGTTCAGATGTTTCAGGTCGTTGACGGGCGAAAAATGGGCTACCGCCATATCCACAATGGTTAATGGATCGAGCATTCGCCCCGGGCCGATATCACCACAAGCCTGACTGCCGCTGTCTGGCCCCCAGATGAGCAAACCACGCGAGGCAAGCACCTCTAAATTATGCTGGGTGGCGGCGGCACGGTACATCTGCTGGTTCATGGCTGGCAGTACGGCAACAGGCGCAGGCGTAGCCAGGCAAATCGTTGACACCAGATCATTCGCCATCCCGGCAGCTACGCGGGCAATCAAATCAGCGGTGGCTGGGGCGAGAATCACTAAATCAGCCCATTTACCCAGCTCAATATGACCCATAGCCGCCTCGGCTGCTGGATCCAGCAGACTATCGGAAACGGGGTAACCAGAAACCGCCTGCAAGCTAAGTGGGGTGATAAAGGCTTTTGCCGCTTCGGTCATGACTACGCGGACGTCTGCTCCGCGATCGCGCAAACGACGCACCAGTTCAGGGGTTTTATAGGCAGCAATGCCGCCGCTAACGCCGAGAACGATTTTTTTACCGGCCAGGCTCATGATGATTTTTCCTGTTGGGTGACACCAGAAGTTGGCGATTTTATCACAATACTTTTGTTGTCGTGCCTTCACCTGAGAATCACTTTGCGAGGCGCTTTCCAGGATTGAAAACTGGCCGTCGATTTAACGGAACGGCTATGACAGGATGCGAGCACCACAAAGGAGGTGAAGGTGAAAAACAATGCACAGCTGTTGATGCCGCGCGAAAAAATGCTGAAGTTTGGTATTAGCGCCTTAACGGATGTCGAGCTGCTGGCGCTATTTCTGCGTACCGGAACGCGCGGTAAAGATGTATTAACCCTGGCAAAAGAGATGCTGGAGAATTTCGGCTCTCTTTATGGCTTGTTAACCTCTGAATATGAACAGTTTAGTGGCGTTCATGGAATTGGTGTGGCGAAATTTGCCCAGTTAAAGGGGATTGCTGAACTGGCGCGGCGTTACTACAACGTGCGGATGCGTGAAGAAAGCCCTTTACTCAGCCCGGAGATGACGAGGGAATTTTTACAAAGCCAGCTCACGGGCGAGGAGCGGGAGATCTTTATGGTGATCTTTCTCGACTCCCAACACAGGGTTATAACGCATAGCCGTCTTTTTTCCGGCACGCTAAACCATGTTGAAGTCCATCCTCGGGAAATTATCCGCGAAGCGATAAAAATAAACGCCTCGGCGCTGATCCTTGCACATAATCACCCTTCGGGTTGTGCTGAACCCAGTAAAGCGGATAAACTCATTACCGAACGGATAATAAAAAGTTGTCAGTTCATGGATTTACGCGTGCTCGACCATATCGTGATTGGGCGTGGAGAGTATGTTTCTTTTGCCGAACGCGGCTGGATTTAACCCGCTATGCGCGATCCTTCGGGATCTTTGTCTGTTCGGGACTTGAGCACATCGCTGAGTCAGCGTATACTACGCCACCTTTGAGAATCTCGGGTTTGGCATTTGGGCCTGGCAATCGAGAGTTCACATAGAACTGCGATGACCGGGCTGTAAAGCCTGACGAGGCGCCAATACCCCATACGAAGCTCGAGCTAATTTGATTTTTGGAGAATAGACATGTCCCGAGTCTGCCAAGTTACTGGCAAGCGTCCGGTGACCGGTAACAACCGTTCCCACGCACTGAACGCGACTAAACGCCGTTTCCTGCCGAACCTGCACTCTCACCGTTTCTGGGTTGAGAGCGAGAAGCGTTTTGTCACCCTGCGCGTATCTGCTAAAGGTATGCGTGTAATCGATAAAAAAGGCATCGATACAGTTCTGGCTGAACTGCGTGCCCGTGGCGAAAAGTACTAAGTACTTAGAGGAAATAAATCATGGCTAAAGGTATTCGTGAGAAAATCAAGCTGGTTTCTTCTGCTGGTACTGGTCACTTCTATACCACTACGAAGAACAAACGTACTAAGCCGGAAAAACTGGAACTGAAAAAATTCGATCCAGTTGTTCGCCAGCACGTGATCTACAAAGAAGCGAAAATCAAATAATTCTCGCTTTGATGTAACGAAAAACCTCGCTCCGGCGGGGTTTTTTGTTATCTGCTTGCCCCCATATTGACTGCATCTGTTGATTCCTGGAGATGCTATGCCTGAATTACCCGAAGTTGAAACCAGCCGCCGCGGCATAGAACCGCATCTCGTTGGTGCAACCATTCTTCATGCGGTGGTGCGCAACGGACGCCTGCGCTGGCCGGTTTCGGAAGAGATCTACCGTTTAAGCGACCAACCAGTGCTTAGCGTGCAGCGCCGGGCTAAATATCTGCTGCTGGAGCTGCCTGAGGGCTGGATTATCATTCATTTAGGGATGTCTGGCAGCCTGCGCATCCTTCCAGAAGAGCTTCCCCCTGAAAAGCATGACCATGTTGATTTGGTGATGAGCAACGGCAAAGTGCTACGCTACACCGATCCGCGCCGCTTTGGTGCCTGGCTGTGGACCAAAGAGCTGGAAGGGCACAACGTGCTGGCCCATCTTGGACCGGAGCCGCTTAGCGACGATTTCAACGGTGAGTACCTGCATCAGAAGTGCGCGAAGAAAAAAACGGCGATTAAACCGTGGCTGATGGATAACAAGCTGGTGGTAGGCGTAGGGAATATCTATGCCAGCGAATCTCTGTTTGCGGCGGGGATCCATCCGGATCGGCTGGCGTCATCACTGTCGCTGGCGGAGTGTGAATTGTTAGCTCGGGTGATTAAAGCGGTGTTGCTGCGTTCGATTGAGCAGGGCGGTACAACTCTGAAAGATTTTCTGCAAAGTGATGGTAAACCGGGCTATTTCGCTCAGGAATTGCAGGTTTACGGGCGAAAAGGTGAGCCGTGTCGGGTGTGCGGTACGCCGATTGTGGCGACTAAACATGCGCAGCGGGCAACATTTTATTGTCGGCAGTGCCAGAAGTAATTGATGTGCGCCGGATGGCATACCATCCGGCATAAACTCTACGCTAACTTCGCCATCAGCGCCTGATGGACATTCTCCGGCAGGAAATGGGTAACATCGCCCTGATGGCGCGCCACCTCTTTCACCAACGATGAAGAGATAAACGACCACTCTTTCGAAGGCATCAGAAACACACTTTCCAGTTCCGGCATTAAGTGGCGATTCATATGCGCCAGCTGCATTTCATATTCAAAATCCGCCACCGCACGCAGGCCACGAATCAGCACCGTAGCGTGTTGATTACGGGCGAAGTTCGCCATCAAATCACTAAATCCGACCACTTCCACGTTTCCCAGATGCGCAGTTGCGTGCTGTGCCAACGCCACACGCTCTTCCAGAGTAAACATCGGTTTTTTACTGGGACTGGCGGCAATCGCCAGAATAACGTGATCGAACATTTGCGTGGCGCGCGTCACGATATCGATATGACCATTGGTAATGGGATCGAAAGTACCCGGATAAATCGCCCGTTTTTGCATAACAACCTCAATGCGTTTTCGGTGGCAGGTAAGGTTCCAGCAGTTGAAGCAGACGCTGTAGCGCGCCCTGGTTTTGATACAGCACTTCAACGGCATGACGGCCATAGAAACTACGGTAATCGGCGTCGGTGAGTAAAGAGGAAACCTCTTTTGCAAGCGTAGTGGCATCGGTAACGGTAATCAGCCCGCTTGCCTGTTCCAGCCGCGCGCAAATATCTTTAAAGTTAAAGGTATGCGGCCCCATCAATACCGGAATAGCGTGTGCGGCGGCTTCCAGTGGATTATGCCCACCACGTTCAACCAGTGAACCACCAACAAAGGCGAGATCGGCAATACCGTACAGCAACATCAACTCGCCCATCGTATCGCCAACCACAACCTGCGTGCTGGTGGAGGGGACTTCTCCTGAAGAGCGTGTGATATAGCTTAGTCCAGCCTGGCGGACAAGGTTAATCGCATCCGGGAAGCGTTCCGGATGACGTGGTACCAGGATGAGCAATAAATTCGGGAATTGCTGTAATAGCGCCTGATGTGCGGCAATGACCACACTTTCTTCACCTTCGTGAGTGCTGGTGGCAATCCATACCGGGCGATGAGGTGCCCACTGGCGGCGCAGCGTTACTGCTTTGGCAGCCAACTGCGGCGTGACAGAGATATCGAATTTCAGGCTACCAGTGATGGTCACCTGATTATTTTTTGCACCCAGCGCCACAAAACGTGCACCATCTTCTTCATTTTGGGCGGCAATCAGCGTAATTCGACGTAGCAAGCGACGGACGAATTTGCCCAATTTGGCATAACCTGCGGCAGAGCGGGCAGAGAGTCGCGCGTTAGCGATCACCAACGGAATTTTACGTTTATGTAGCGCCGCAATCAGGTTAGGCCATAGCTCGGTTTCCATAATCAACACCAGTTTGGGGTCGACTTTATTCAGGAAACGATTAAGCGCATCGGGCAGATCGTAAGGCAGATAAACGTGCTGAACATCCTTACCGAACGCAGATTGTACGCGTTCCGAACCGGTTGGCGTCATGGTTGTAACGGTAATCGGTAAATCAGGATAACGATGACGCAGCGCGCGCACCAACGGGATCGCCGCCAGAGTTTCACCGACGGAGACGGAGTGCAGCATAATGCCGCCTGGTTTTAGCGGATGGCGGTAAAAACCGTAACGTTCACCCCAGCGTTTTCGATAGGCCGGAGCCTTACGTCCGCGCACCCAGAGCCGTATCCAGATCAGTGGCTGAATAAGGTAGAGAAGGGCGGTGTAAAGCAATTCAAGCATAATAAATAGCTGACTTATGGATGTGCTGGGGATTCTATGTATTTAGCACCGGGTTTGCCATTACTTTTCCTGTTTTTGACTTAATTAGCCTCTGTTTGAGCTGATCTGCCGCTAGATCTTCAGTTTTTTTGTATTCTTATGCGATTCATTGAATTTCAGCCAGGGTTGCAACTTTACATCGACAATATCTGGATTCGCTGTATGCGGAATTTTATCTATATGATTTTTATAATTAAAACATATTTTGTGTATAAAAATCATTCGGGTCGGATTGCTGCGAAAGAAATGATACACTAGCGTGTCAAAGTAAGTGCGTTATCAGTATTCGGGTAGCTGTTGAGCCTGGGGCGGTAGCGTGCTTTTTTCTGCTTAACTTAACCAGACAATCACACAAAAGAGTCGCTAGTGGAAAAGCCATTTCGAAAAATCCTGGTCATAAAGATGCGATATCACGGAGATATGTTATTAACTACTCCTGTAATCAGTACACTCAAGCAGAATTATCCCGACGCAAAAATCGATATGCTGCTTTACCAGGATACAATTCCGATTTTATCTGAAAACCCAGAAATTAATGCACTCTATGGTATAAGCAATAAAGGTGCGGGAACATTCGATAAAATTAAAAATGCACTTTCACTGATAAAAACTCTGCGTGCGAATAATTACGACCTGGTCATTAATCTTACGGATCAGTGGATGGTGGCCCTGCTGGTACGTTGTTTACCTGCTCGTATGAAAATATCGCAGCTTTATGGTCATCGGCAGCATGGCATTTGGAAAAAAAGCTTTACACACTTAGCGCCTATACACGGTACACATATTGTTGAGCGTAATTTGTCGGTCCTTGAGCCATTAGGTATTACCGATTTTTATACTGAAACAACAATGAGTTATGCTGATGATTGCTGGAAGAAAATGCGCCAGGAATTAGATGCACTGGGCGTGAAAGATCATTACGTCGTTATCCAGCCGACAGCCCGACAGATATTTAAGTGCTGGGACAACGATAAATTTTCTATGGTTATCGATGCGTTGCAACATCGTGGTTATCAGGTTGTGCTGACTTGTGGCCCTTCGGCAGATGATCTCGCTTGCGTAGATGAAATTGCACGAGGCTGCCAAACAAAACCTATTACCGGCCTTGCCGGTAAAACACGTTTTCCTGAACTGGGCGCATTAATTGATCATGCAGTGCTCTTTATTGGTGTGGATTCTGCGCCGGGGCATATTGCGGCGGCTGTGAAGACGCCAGTTATTAGCCTGTTTGGGGCCACTGATCATGTATTCTGGCGTCCATGGACCGATAATATTATTCAGTTCTGGGCGGGGAATTATCAGAAAATGCCGACCCGGCACGAACTTGACCGCAACAAAAAATATCTTTCTGTTATTCCAGCGGAGGATGTCATTGCCGCTACGGAAAAGCTGTTGCCAGAAGATGCACCTTCAGCTGACAGGAATGCACAATTATGATCGTGGCATTTTGCTTATATAAATATTTTCCATTTGGTGGGCTACAGCGTGACTTTATGCGTATAGCGTCAACAGTTGCCGCACGGGGCCACCATGTTCGGGTATATACACAGTCGTGGGAAGGCGATTGCCCGGAAGCATTTGAGCTTATTCGCGTACCGGTTAAATCCCATACTAACCATGGACGTAATGCAGAATATTATGCCTGGGTTCAAAACCATCTGAAGGCACATCCCGCTGATCGCGTTGTTGGATTTAATAAGATGCCAGGGTTGGATGTTTATTTTGCCGCTGATGTTTGTTACGCCGAGAAAGTTGCGCAAGAAAAAGGTTTTTTCTATCGTTTAACATCACGCTATCGCCATTATGCTGCATTTGAGCGAGCGACGTTCGAACATGGTAAACCGACAAAACTCATGATGCTGACGGATAAGCAAATTGCCGATTTCCAGAAGCATTACCAAACTGAATCTGAACGTTTTCAAATTCTTCCACCTGGTATCTACCCGGACAGAAAATACAGCGCGCAAATCCCAAACAGTCGTGAAATATATCGCCAGAAAAATGGCATAACTGAACAACAAAACTTATTGCTACAGGTTGGATCAGATTTTGGCCGTAAAGGTGTGGATCGCTCAATTGAAGCTTTGGCATCGTTACCAGAATCGTTACGCCATAATACGTTGTTGTTTGTTGTTGGCCAGGATAAACCACGTAAATTTGAAGCGCTGGCAGAAAAACTCGGTGTGCGTAGTAATGTGCATTTCTTCTCCGGTCGCAATGATGTGTCAGAATTAATGGCAGCCGCTGATTTATTACTGCATCCCGCTTATCAGGAAGCCGCGGGTATCGTTCTTCTTGAAGCGATCACTGCTGGATTACCTGTTTTAACAACAGCGGTATGTGGGTACGCACATTATATTGCGGATGCTAATTGTGGAACGGTCATCGCTGAACCTTTCTCCCAGGAACAATTAAATGACGTTTTACGTAAAGCGTTAACTCAATCTCCATTGCGCATGGCCTGGGCGGAGAATGCTCGGTATTACGCCGATACTCAGGATTTGTATAGCTTGCCGGAGAAAGCGGCAGATATCATTACAGGTGGTTTAGATGGTTGAATTAAAAGAGCCACTTGCCACACTCTGGCGTGGTAAAGATGCCTTTGCAGAAGTTAAAAAACTGAATGGCGAGGTCTTTCGTGAACTCGAGACGCGTCGCACATTACGCTTTGAACTGGCCGGGAAAAGCTATTTCCTCAAGTGGCACAAAGGGACGACTTTAAAAGAAATTATAAAAAACCTGCTCTCATTGCGGATGCCCGTTTTAGGCGCAGACAGAGAGTGGCACGCTATTCATCGACTGCATGATGTCGGTGTTGATACGATGCACGGAATAGGATTTGGTGAAAAAGGGTTAAATCCATTAACTCGCACATCATTTATTATTACGGAAGATCTCACTCCCACAATTAGCCTTGAAGATTATTGTGCAGATTGGGCGGTCAACCCGCCTGATGTACATATTAAGCGTATGCTGATCGCGCGTGTGGCAACCATGGTGCGCAAAATGCATGCAGCAGGGATTAATCACCGTGATTGTTATATCTGCCACTTTTTACTCCATTTGCCATTTACTGGCCGGGAAGATGAATTAAAAATTTCGGTTATCGATCTGCACCGGGCACAGATACGTGCAAAAGTACCACGTCGTTGGCGGGATAAAGATTTGATTGGTTTATATTTCTCATCAATGAATATTGGTCTGACGCAGAGAGATATCTGGCGATTTATGAAGGTTTATTTTGGGATGCCTTTACGTCAAATTTTTCAGAATGAATCTAACTTAATGTCTGCGACTGAAGAAAAAGCAAGAAAAATCAAAGAAAGGACGTTAAGAAAGAACCTTTGACGAATAAATAAAATGTACCTATTTATATGCATGACTAATTTGCAATTACTTATTGCAAAAGCAATTATAGAAAAAGAACAGCTACAAAATGTTGACCTTCTTTTTATTGGTGATGATTGTAATAAGAAAAACTTATTTTATTTAAACAAACTCAGAACGTATTTCCGCAAAATCAGCATTCGAGCGCCAGCACCTAAAACATCAACATTGAAAACTATAAATAGAACTAGATATGCAAAGAAAATAATCGAAATGTATAATGATAATTATAGCATTGTTTTTTTTGCGAACTTTCACGTCCCCTTAATACATCATATCTTATCGCATCTAAAATTTCGTGATATTAAAACATTTGATGATGGAACAAATAATATAAATAAAAAAAGTGTTATGTATGATAATAAGCCTATAAAGATTACGTCGAAGTTGTTACGCAGAATAATGGGTAGAAAATATCATAAAGAAGATATTCTTAAATTAATTAAAAAGCATTATTCTTTATTCCCTAATAAATCAAATATCATTGATAATACCGAATACATTGCTTTATATAAAACAAATAACAATTTCTTGCCAAACGGTGAGACCAAGAAAGTTCTATTAGGTACTGTTTACTCTGATGCTATTAAAAAAGGAGTAGATAAACAAGCTTTTTTGCAGAAGATACAGGAGTTTATAGATGTTAATAAAATCGATATTTATATCCCTCATCCGAGAGAGTCGGTACATACATTTAAGAACATATTAACTATTGATTCAGTACTTATTGCAGAAGATATCCTTATTAATTATTTAGAGAAAGGATATTTTTTAAAGTTATATGGCTTTAACACTACGGTACAATTTAATTTAAGCAATATTACTGCTGTTGAAAATTATAATATAAAAAGTTCCTTGCTAAAAGATAGTTTCAATAATTATTTAGGCTTTGATTTTAAACTCGTTGAATTAAAATAATGTACATTTAAAAATTTATATACTCTAAATAATACAGGTTGTAGGAAGGCTCGAGCGAGTGAAACCCCGGGAGTCTGACTTCCGTAGTAGCTGGGGTGAGCAAACGTAGAAGTAGCATATGCAACTTGAAGTATGGCGAGTTAATATAGAGAATCGATACTCAATGAGTAAAATAACTGATTTAAAAATAGCATTTATAGGCGAAGCTGTTTCTGGATTTGGCGGCATGGAAACAGTCATTCGTGATGTTATTACTACCTTCAGGCAACAACATATCCAAAGTGAAATGTTTTTCTTTTGTCGTAATGACAAAATGGATAAGGGATGGCTGGAAGGTATTAAGTACTCGTGTTCATTTTCCAATATTCGCTTAGGTTTTTTGCGTCGCGCGAAACATATTCAAGCTTTAAGCAAATGGCTTCAGGATTATCGGCCAGATGTTGTTATTTGTATTGACGTGATCTCGTGTTTGTATGCGGCCAAAGCACGTAAAAAATCAGGAATTGATGTGCCAGTAGGCTTTGTTGAATAAATCAGATTTCGGGTAAGTCTCCCCCGTAGCGGGTTGTGTTTTCAGGCAATACGCACGCTTTCAGGCATACCTGCTTTCGTCATTTTGTTCAGCGCTCGTACCAGGGCCATAGCCTCCGCAACCTGACCATCGTAGTCACGCAGCGTCAGTGAACCCCCGAACAGCTGTTTTACCCGGTACATCGCCGTTTCCGCTATCGAGCGACGGTTGTAATCTGTTGTCCATTTCCACCGCGCATTACTCCCGGTCATTCGCTGATTAGCCACTGCACGGTTACGGTCTGCATATTCACCGGGCCAGTAACCCGCGCCTTTTCGGGGTGGGATAAGCGCGCTGATTTTCTTACGCCGCAGTTCATCGTGACAGAGCCGGGTGTCGTAAGCGCCGTCTGCCGATGCTGCCCTGATTTTTCTGTGAGTCTGCCGGATAAGACCCGGGAAGGCTTCTGAGTCCGTCACATTGTTCAGCGACAGGTCTGCACAGATGATTTCATGTGTGTTGCTGTCAACTGCCAGATGCAGCTTACGCCAGATACGGCGGCGTTCCTGACCATGCTTTTTGACTTTCCACTCGCCTTCACCGAAGACCTTCAGCCCGGTGGAATCAATTACCAGGTGTGCGATTTCACCCCGGGTGGGCGTTTTGAAACTGATATTAACCGACTTTGCCCGCCTGCTGACACAGCTGTAATCCGGGCAGCGTAGCGGAACGTTCATCAGAGAAAAAATGGAATCAATAAAGCCCTGCGCAGCGCGCAGGGTCAGCCTGAATACGCGTTTAATGACCAGCACAGTCGTGATGGCAAGGTCAGAATAGCGCTGAGGTCTGCCTCGTGAAGAAGGTGTTGCTGACTCATACCAGGCCTGAATAGCTTCATCATCCAGCCAGAAAGTTATGGAGCCACGGTTGATGAGGGCTTTATTGTAGGTGGGCCAGTTGGTTATTTTGAACTTTTGCTTTGCCACGGAACGGTCTGCGTTGTCGGGAAGATGCGTGATCTGATCCTTCAACTCAGCAAAAGTTCGATTTATTCAACAAAGCCGTGCCAGTATTGTCATGGCCGCATTTTTCTTTAGATCACAAAAAACATGCTGAATATATCACCTGTGCCGACTATCATTTAGCAATCAGCTCTGGCATTAAACAGCAAATGATTAATCGGGGTGTACCAGAATCAACGATAAATGTTATTTTCAATCCAGTCGAAGCTAAAGACACAGTCATTCCTGCGCCGGAGGAAGGCGAAACGGCAACATTCATTTATGTTGGGCGCATGAAATTTGAAGGCCAAAAGCGCGTAAAAGATTTGCTTGATGGTTTATCACAAGTGCAAGGTGACTGGAAACTTCATGTATTGGGAGATGGCTCCGATTTCGAAAAATGCCAGGCTTATGGCAGAGAATTAAATATTGATGATCGAATTGTCTGGTATGGTTGGCAACAACATCCCTGGAAATTAGTTCAGCAAGATATTAAAAAAGTGAGTGCATTATTACTCACGTCATCTTTTGAAGGTTTCCCAATGACTCTACTTGAAGCTTTGTCGTGGGGGATCCCTTGTATCAGTGCAGATTGTGTCTCCGGGCCTGCTGATATCATACAGCCTGATGTTAATGGTCATTTATATCATCCGGGTGATATGACCGGTTTTGTCGCTCTTCTCAATAAATACATAGCCGGTGAAATTCACATCTCACATGAGAAAATTCCGGCGTCGATTGATAAATTTTATCAGCCGAAATATTACGACAGATTGCAAAAGATAATTATTTCTGTTATTTCCCGGAGGAAATAATGCAGCAGGTTTTTTTCCAGGAAACTGAATTTCTCAATTCGGTTATTGATTATAATCATAAAATAGAAGCAGAAAATTTTTGTCTGGATATCGCTTATGGGACTGACAAAAATTTTCTTTTTGGATGCGGAATTTCGATTGCTTCAATATTAAAGTATAATGAAGGAAATCGATTATGCTTTCATATTTTTACTGATTATTTCGGTGATGACGATCGCAAATATTTCGATGCTCTTGTAAGGCAATATAAAACAAGAATTAAGATATATTTAATTAATGGCGATCGACTCCGTTCATTACCCTGCACCAAGAACTGGACTCACGCTATTTATTTTCGTTTTGTTATCGCAGATTACTTTTTTAATAAAGCACCCAAAGTTCTTTATCTGGATGCAGATATTATTTGTCAGGGGACTATTGAGCCACTAATTAAATTCTCATTTCCTGACGATAAAGTTGCAATGGTTGTTACAGAAGGGCAAGCTGACTGGTGGGAAAAACGCGCCCATTCGTTAGGTGTTGCAGGAATTGCTAAAGGTTACTTTAACTCCGGTTTTTTATTGATTAATACTGCCCAATGGGCGGCTCAGCAGGTTTCTGCACGAGCCATTGCAATGCTAAATGAGTCAGAAATAATCAAAAAAATAACACATCCTGATCAGGATGTATTAAATATGTTGCTGGCAGATAAACTTATTTTTGCTGATATTAAATATAACACCCAGTTTAGCTTAAATTATCAACTAAAAGAAAGCTTTATAAACCCAGTAACCAACGACACTATTTTTATCCATTATATCGGGCCAACCAAGCCCTGGCATGATTGGGCCTGGGATTATCCTGTATCACAAGCCTTTATGGAGGCAAAAAATGCTTCGCCATGGAAGAATACGGCATTACTGAAACCGAATAATAGCAATCAATTAAGATATAGCGCAAAACATATGCTTAAAAAGCATAGATATCTAAAAGGATTTAGCAACTATCTTTTTTATTTTATTGAAAAGATAAAGCATTAAAACTGGGAAACTATAAAGTAATGATATAAGGGTAGCCTTGTGGACTCATTTCCTGCCATAGAGATAGATAAAGTTAAAGCTTGGGATTTTAGGCTTATTGATGAAAATACTGCTGAAAGTTTAAATGTTGCCTATGGTGTCGATGCAAATTATCTTGATGCTGTAGGTGTATCCATTACTTCAATTGTCATCAATAATCGACATGTTAATCTTGATTTTTATATTATTGCTGATGTTTATAGCGATGATTTCTTTCAAAAAGTCGAGAAACTTGCTGAGCAATACCAATTAAGAATCACACTTTATAGAATAAATACTGATAATCTTCAGTGCTTGCCTTGTACACAAGTCTGGTCAAGAGCAATGTACTTCCGTTTATTTGCTTTTCAATTATTGGGAATAACACTTAATCGTTTGCTTTATCTTGATGCCGATGTAGTTTGTAAGGGAGATATTAGTCAACTATTGCATTTAGAGTTTAATGGAGCTGTGGCTGCAGTCGTCAGGGATGTAGACCCAATGCAGGAAAAGGCGGTAGTCAGATTATCTGATCCTGAACTTCGGGGGCAGTATTTTAATTCTGGTGTCGTTTACTTAGACCTAAAAAAATGGACAGAAGCAAAACTAACCGAAAAAGCACTGTCCATTCTTATGAGTAAAGATAGCATTTATAAGTATCCTGACCAGGACGTTATGAATGTCCTACTAAAAGGGATGACAATATTCCTGCCACGTGAATTTAATACTATTTATACAATAAAAAGTGAGTTAAAAGATAAAACGCATCAAAAGTATAAAGAGTTGATAAAAGAGAATACTCTTCTTATTCACTATACTGGGGCCACCAAGCCGTGGCACAAATGGGCAATTTATCCATCGGTAAAATACTATAAAATAGCTTTAGAAAGATCCCCCTGGAAAGATGACTCACCACGAGATGCAAAATCAATTATTGAATTCAAAAAAAGATATAAACATCTGTTAGTGCAATATCATTATATCTCAGGACTCATTGCAGGAGTGTGTTATCTTTACCGAAAATATTACCGTAAATAACATTTAACTGGTTTAATATGATTCAGAAGAATAAAATCAAAGATTTAGTTGTTTTTACCGATGAAAATAATTCAAAGTATCTCAATGTATTAAATGACTTTCTTTCTTATGATATTAATATCATCAAAGTTTTTCGTTCTATAGATGATACAAAAGTCATGCTTATTGATACCGATTACGGAAAATTGATACTTAAAATTTTTTCTCCTAAAGTTAAACGCAACGAACGTTTCTTTAAATCTCTTTTAAAGGGAGATTATTATGAACGCCTTTTTGAGCAAACTCAAAAAGTGCGTAACGAGGGGCTACATTCTCTCAATGATTTCTATTTGTTAGCAGAACGGAAAACATTACGTTTTGTCCATACTTATATCATGATTATCGAATATATCGATGGCGTAGAGTTGTGTGATATCCCCGATATTGATGAAACGTTAAAAAATAAAATTCAACAATCAATCCGTTCATTGCACGAACACGGTATGGTATCTGGTGATCCTCACCGTGGTAATTTTATTATTGAAAATGGTGAAGTACGCATTATTGATCTCTCAGGAAAACGTGCATCTGCACAACGTAAAGCGAAAGATCGTATTGATTTAGAACGACATTATGGTATTAAGAATGAGATTAAAGATCTCGGTTATTATCTTTTAGTTTATCGTAAAAAAATACGTAATCTTATGCGGCGTTTGAAAGGAAAGCCAGCACGATAAAGTAAAAGTCTTACATTTAAACGTCTTCGTCAGGACATTTCTATGCGGAGTTCTTATTTCACAGGTTTATCATGAAGAATATTAGATACATTGACAAAAAAGATGTTGAAAACCTGATAGAAAGTAAAACGTCTGATGATGTTATTATTTTTCTTTCCGGCCCCACATCGCAAAAAACACCATTGTCAGTGCTGCAGACAAGGGATGTTATTGCTGTCAATGGTTCTGCGCAATATCTATTAAGTCATAATATTATTCCCTATATTTATGTACTTACTGATGTTCGCTTTTTACATCAACGACGTGATGATTTTTATAAATTTAGCCAGAGAAGTCGTTATACCATCGTAAATGTTGACGTTTATGAACATGCTTCTGAAGAAGATAAACGGTACATCCTTCAAAACTGTCTGGTACTACGTTCATTTTACCGCAGAGAAAAAGGTGGATTGATAAAGAAGATTAAGTTTAATATTTTGAGCCGAATTCATAAAGAGCTCCTGATCTCTGTACCTTTTTCTAAAAAAGGTCGTCTTGTTGGCTTTTGCAAGGATATTAACCTTGGTTATTGTTCATGCCATACCGTTGCTTTTGCTGCAATCCAAATAGCCTATTCGCTGAAGTATGCTCGTATTATCTGTTCAGGCCTTGATTTAACGGGTAGCTGTTCGCGTTTCTATGATGAAGATAAGAATCCTATGCCCTCTGAGTTGAGTCGGGATTTATTCAAGATTTTACCATTCTTCCGTTTTATGCGTGAAAATATAGAAGATATCAATATTTATAACTTATCTGATGATACTGCAATTCAATATGATATTATTCCCTATATGAAAATATCCGAAATTGAAGAGCTGTGTGTTTATGAAAAAATAAGCTAATATTTTATATGTATTTATTACGTGTTATAAATTATATTGGAGTTGGCTAATAATGATTAAAAAAATAATATTTACCGTCACACCAATATTTTCTATACCGCCAAAAGGAGCTGCAGCGGTTGAAACATGGATTTATCAGGTCGCAAAAAGACTTTCTATTCCAGTAACTATCGCCTGCATTCGAAACGAAGGTTACCCAACCTACACAAAAGTAAATGATCATTGTGATATTCACTACATTGGTTTTAGTCGAGTCTATAAACGACTTTTCCAAAAGTGGACTCGGCTTGATCCTGTGCCATATTCTCAGCGTATTTTAAATACCCAACCTAAAAACACTGATCCGAAAGACTCTGTTATTGTTATCCACAATAGCATGAAGCTATATAAACAGATTCGTAGCAGAAGTCCTCAAGCGCAGCTAGTTATGCATCTTCATAATGCTTTCGAGCCTGGTCAGTTAGACAAAAATGCAAAGATAATTGTTCCTAGCCAGTTTCTGTTCGATTTCTATTCGGAAAAAATGCCTGATGCAAATATTGCTATTGTGCCTAATGGTTTTTGTTCTGAATCGTATGAACAAAATAATACTGAAGATTTGAGACAGAAACTGAACATTGATGCGAATGATACCGTGTTATTATTTGCAGGAAGGATATCACCAGATAAAGGTTGCCTGATACTTATGGAGGCTTTTAATCAGCTGAATAAGATACAAGATAACCTCAAACTGGTGATTGTCGGAGATCCATTTGCCAGTAAAAAAGGCGAAAAAGCTGAATATCAGAAAAAAGTTCTGGATGCAGCGAAAGCTATTGGAGCGCAATGCATTATGGCGGGTGGACAGCCACCAGAGCAGATGCATAACTATTACCGTTTAGCAGATTTAGTTGTTGTGCCTTCTCAGGTAGAAGAAGCTTTTTGTATGGTAGCTGTTGAAGCGATGGCGGCAGGTAAACCTGTACTTGCCAGTCAAAAAGGTGGTATCAGTGAGTTTGTTCTGGAAGGAATTACAGGCTATCACCTTGCAGAGCCTATGACATCTGAAAGTATTCTCGCGGATATTAAGCGAGTTTTGGCTGATGTTGACAGAGCTCAAATTGCTAACAATGCCAGAAATTTTGTTTTCTCAAAATATAGCTGGGAACATGTTACTCAGCGTTTTGAAGCACAAATACAAGACTGGTTTGGCTAAAAATTATTGGATTTGAAGAGCCTGCCTGAATTTAATGTCAGGCAGGCTTTTTTTATTTATTCCGCATTGCTAACAGTAAACCAACAATCAAGCCAATTGGTTTAAGATCAACTTCTTCGAAGTTACCTCGAATAATATAAAAACCGATGAGCGTTAAGAATAGTAGCAATTGACCATTATAAGGAGTGACCACAACTTTTTTAAATGTTGCATTAGCTGTTTCTTTGATAATAGAGCCATACAGATAAAGTAAAGCGAGTAGTCCTGCTAAACCTGCAGCAAACCAAATTGACAAAACAACGTTGTGTGGTCCAATGGATTGCCTGAACGTCCATGACGGAAAATCTACGACACGCTTATTATATATTGCATGGTAAATATCATCGCCGTAGCCATATCCCTTAAGCGGATTTTCCATAATTAATGTCCACGCAGTACCTTGTGTACCATTGGTATAGCGATAAGAACTGTCGGTCTGTTGAAGTTTATAAATAAGCCTGTCTTTACCGGCATGACCACCTTTATAGGTAAATACACCTGCTGCGGCAACAGAAATAACGATGGAAGTCAGCATCAATAATTTCCACTGACGATTTAAGATTAACCATAGCAGAGTCACTATGAATACTGCCAGCCATGCACCACGAGACAGCGTTCCTAATAGCAGAAATAAGAAAACTCCACTAAAAATTACGAATGCTATTTTATAAGAGGTTTTCTTGATAAGCCAAAGGTTTAATAATGCTGGAAACAGAAACACCATTGAATCGGAAATACTACGGTGTTCATAGGTGGAAAATGGCATTATTCCTTTATTATAATCCTGAATATAAAGAATAAGTTCAACAAGACAACGTAACCCAAGTCCGGTAACTAATGAGTATAGTACAATTTTACCGATGTTTTCATTATCTTCATCTTTTAATAATGCGGGTATAAGTAAACTATATGCCAAAAATCCTTTAAGCACCGTATTACTGAATTCTTTAAAACTAATTTTCAGATCAGGTGATATGAAAGTAGCATATAAAAGAATGAGTGATAGTACCAGGACACTATAAAAAAGATTATTTTTATAGAGTACTTTAAATGTTCCTGGAGCACGGGAAACTTGATAGATTACCGTAATAATCATTAGTATAGATATGATGTGTTTATAACGGGTTATACCATCAAGGAAAAAGGTTGCAATAAAGAGGAATACCAACGCTTTATTCCAGTGCGGTTTCCAGTTTTCTTTATTACGTAGCGCCAGCGAGGCTGTTAACATTGCTTCTCCACCATCTTAAATAATATATAACGTATTAATCAGGAATTGATTTTATTAAATACCGTTTCTGCAGTCAGATAAGCAAGATCTTTATCTGGCGCCCTACAAACCACCTGATTCTTCCCATATCCGCCAATTAATCCCGGATCGGTTGGCCCATAAACCGTGATATTCGGTCTATCCAGTGCTGCAGTTAAATGGCTTAACCCTGTATCGACTGACACAACAAATTTAGCGCCCGCCAGCACACGAGCTACGCCTTCCAGACTCATCTTCGGCAATACGTCGACATAATCAAATCCTTCCGCCAGTCTTTTTGCCCGCTCTTCTTCATGCGGCGCGCCCCACGGAAGTTTAATGCGAATCCCTGAATCTGCCAGTAAACCAATCAACTCTCGCCAGTGTGTTTCCGGCCAGTGTTTATCATCACGGGTTGTTGCATGAAGAAATACGGCATATTTGCCAGCATCTGTCGGCAGGTTCGTCAGGAAATGCTGCGCAATGGCATAATCGCCCTGAGTCTGCGGTTTGCTATAGCCCAGACTTTTGGCGAACAACTCCCGGGTTCGCTCTACGGCGTGCTGCTGTTTTGCAATATGATGCTTACGATTGTAAAACAAGCTTGCCAGTGGTTCGCGAGCGGTTTGCCAGTCCATTCCATGCTTTACGCCATGCGCCAGACGAGTCACCAGCGCCGCGCTTTTTACCAACCCCTGGGCGTCGATAACTGCGTCATAGTTTTCTGCTTGTAGTGCCTCACGAAACGCTTTCCGTTCTGCTTTTATGGGAGCCGAGAACCACGCTTTACGCCAGCGGCGTATTGCCACAGGAATAACCCGCTCAACGGCGGCGTGCCAGGAAGGAATTTGTGCAAATCCTTCTTCCACCACCCAGTCAAACTTAATCCCCGGGATTACCTGCTGGGCATCAGTGAGTGCGGGCAGCGTATGGAGAACATCGCCCATCGACGATGTTTTAACGATCAGAACCCGCATCCGTCAGGCTTCCTCTTGTAACAATAGCGCGTTGAGTTCTTCCAGTACGCGCTGGGGAGTAATATCGATCAAGCTCTGGTGATAACCTTCCGCAGCGTCACCTTTACGGACTTTGTGATAGCCGGTAATCAGGCGGATCACGCGCGCTTTATGGGATAGGGGCGGTGTGAAGTCCGGGCTACTCGGACCATACAGGGCAACCAGCGGACGATTGAGCGCCGCCGCAACGTGCATCAGGCCAGAATCGTTAGTGACAATGGCCTTACAGGCTGCAATCAGGATAACCGCTTGATCAAGCTGTGTTTCCCCCGCCAGATTCCGACACCACGCCTGCTGCTCGTTATTCAGAGCGGCAAGAATCTCATTGCCCGGCTCATGATCTTTCGCCGAGCCAAACAGAACTACCTGATAGCCTTCATCAATGAGCTGCTTTGCCAGCTCTGCATAGTGGTAGTGTGGCCAGCGTTTCGCCGGACCAAACTCCGCGCCCGGGCAAAAGCCAATCATCGGACGTTCTGATGAGAGCGAAAATTGATTGCAGGTATACGATTTCTCGCCTTCGCTCACCTGCAACTGCGGCCATAACAATGGCTGCGGCAGATCTTGCGCTGTACGCATAATGCCTTTGTCATAGGCCAGCGCCACATAGCGTTCCACCATTAGCGGCCAGGCTTCTTTATCGAGCACGCGTACATCATTGAGTAAACCGTAGCGCATCTCGCCGCGCCAGCCGGTGCGATGAGGAATCCCCGCGAAGAAAGGCACTAATGCGGATTTGAAGGAGTTGGGTAAGACATAGGCGCGGTCATAGCGCTTTTCACGAAGACTAAGACCCAGTTTGCGGCGTTCGCCGATTTCCAGCGAACCGTGACCGAGAGGCATAGGGATAGCTTCGTTAACTTCCGGCATCCGCGATAATAACGGACGGCACCATGCCGGTGCCATCACGTCGATTATCGCCTGGGGATAGCGCGCCTGGAGCGTGCGATAGAGACTTTGCGACATCATCATGTCGCCAACCCAAGACGGGCCGATCACCAGTATTTTCATGCAGAGCTCTTATGCGTCGCGATTCAGCCAGGCCATATATTCCGTTACGCCTTCGGCAACGGTTTTGAACGGTTTATCGTAACCCGCCGCGCGCAGATTCGTCAGATCTGCCTGCGTGAACGCCTGATAGCGACCTTTAAGTTTATCCGGGAACGGAATGTATTCGATCTGTCCTTTCTTGTGATAAGCAAGCGTAGCATCCGCTACTGCCTGGAAGGATTCTGCACGACCGGTACCGAGGTTGAAGATGCCGGATACGCCATTTTCCAGGAACCACAGATTCACATCGGCCACATCACCCACGTAGACGAAGTCGCGTTTAAAGTTCTCGCTACCTTCGAACAGTTTCGGCGATTCACCGTTGTTGAGCTGGGTGTTGAGATGGAAAGCGACGCTCGCCATGCTGCCTTTATGGCCTTCACGCGGCCCATAAACGTTGAAATAGCGGAAGCCAACAATCTGTGAGTTTGCTTCTGGCAGGATTTGGCGAACATATTCATCAAACAGGAACTTCGAATAACCGTAGACGTTCAGCGGTTTTTCGTATTCACGGGATTCAATAAAGTCGGAGGTGCGTCCGCCGTAAGTGGCTGCGGAAGAAGCGTACAGGAACGGGATTTCTCGCTCCAGGCAGTAGTGCAGCAGCTCTTTGGAGTATTGATAGTTGTTATCCATCATATACTTGCCGTCCCACTCGGTGGTGGAAGAGCACGCGCCTTCGTGGAAAATCGCTTCGACATCGCCGAACTCTTCGCCAGCCATAATCTGGATCAGGAAGTCTTCCTTATCCATATAGTCCGCGATATTCAGATCCACCAGGTTCACAAACTTGGTGCCATCTTTCAGGTTGTCCACCACCAGAATATCGGTGATGCCTTTGTCATTCAGGGCTTTAACGATGTTGCTGCCGATAAAGCCCGCGCCGCCGGTAACGATGATCATAACTGTAACCTTCGAATTGTGGAGTCAGAGACAATCTCAGACACGAATACTTCTATCATATCACTACACGGCGCTGGCTACAGCCATTCACCGAAAGTGGTATGCCTGAGCGTGATTTATGCTTATTTTTTGACAAGTACAAATGCTTCATCTCGTATCAACCTATGGCTTTCGGTAATATGTGCTGAAATTTGCCCAGTCTGGAGAATCGCGATGCGTGGAGATTTTTATCATCAGTTAGCCAACGATCTGGAAACCGCTCGTGCGGAAGGATTGTTTAAAGAAGAGCGCATTATCACATCCGCTCAACAAGCGGATATCACTGTGGCGGATGGTAGCCACGTCATTAACTTTTGTGCCAATAACTACCTGGGGCTGGCAAACCACCCGGAACTGATTGCGGCAGCAAAAGCGGGAATGGATTCTCATGGTTTTGGTATGGCTTCGGTGCGATTTATTTGTGGTACTCAGGACAGCCACAAAGAGCTGGAGCAGAAGCTGGCTGCATTCCTCGGTATGGAAGATGCGATTCTCTACTCTTCCTGTTTCGATGCTAATGGCGGTCTTTTTGAAACGTTACTGGGCGCAGAAGACGCCATTATTTCCGACGCGCTGAACCACGCTTCTATTATTGACGGTGTGCGTCTGTGCAAAGCTAAACGCTATCGCTACGCCAACAACAATATGCAAGAGCTGGAAGCATGCCTGAAAGAAGCGCGTGAAGCCGGTGCCCGTCATGTACTGATTGCCACCGATGGCGTGTTCTCGATGGATGGCGTGATTGCCAACCTGAAAGGTGTGTGTGATCTGGCAGATAAATACGATGCACTGGTGATGGTTGATGACTCGCACGCCGTTGGTTTTGTCGGTGAAAACGGACGTGGCTCCCATGAATACTGCGATGTGATGGGCCGTGTCGATATTATCACCGGTACGCTGGGTAAAGCACTGGGCGGGGCTTCTGGTGGTTATACTGCGGCGCGTAAAGAAGTGGTTGAGTGGCTGCGCCAGCGTTCTCGTCCGTATTTGTTCTCTAACTCACTGGCACCGGCTATTGTCGCCGCATCCATTAAAGTGCTGGAGATGGTTGAAGCGGGCAGTGAACTGCGTGATCGCCTGTGGGCGAATGCGCGTCAGTTCCGTGAGCAAATGTCGGCAGCGGGCTTTACCCTGGCGGGAGCCGATCACGCCATTATTCCGGTCATGCTTGGTGATGCAGTAGTGGCGCAGAAATTTGCCCGAGAGCTGCAAAAAGAGGGCATTTACGTCACCGGTTTCTTCTATCCGGTCGTTCCGAAAGGTCAGGCGCGTATTCGTACCCAGATGTCTGCGGCGCATACCCCTGAGCAAATCACGCGTGCTGTTGCGGCGTTCACGCGCATTGGTAAACAACTGGGCGTTATCGCCTGAGGATGTGAGATGAAAGCGTTATCCAAACTGAAAGCGGAAGAAGGTATCTGGATGACCGACGTTCCTGAGCCGGAACTGGGTCATAACGATCTGCTAATTAAAATCCGTAAAACAGCCATCTGCGGGACCGACGTTCACATCTACAACTGGGATGAGTGGTCGCAAAAAACTATCCCGGTGCCGATGGTTGTTGGTCATGAATATGTCGGTGAAGTAGTAGGCATCGGTCAGGAAGTGAAAGGCTTTAAGATTGGCGATCGTGTATCCGGCGAAGGCCATATTACCTGTGGCCATTGCCGTAACTGTCGTGCTGGTCGTACTCATCTGTGCCGTAACACCATTGGTGTGGGTGTAAACCGTCCGGGCTGTTTCGCTGAATATCTGGTGATCCCGGCATTCAACGCCTTCAAAATCCCTGACAATATCTCCGACGATTTAGCATCAATTTTTGATCCGTTCGGTAATGCCGTGCACACGGCGCTGTCGTTCGATCTGGTTGGCGAGGATGTGCTGGTTTCTGGTGCAGGTCCAATCGGTATTATGGCCGCGGCAGTGGCAAAACACGTTGGCGCACGTAACGTGGTGATCACTGATGTTAACGAATACCGCCTGGAGCTGGCGCGCAAAATGGGTATTACCCGCGCGGTTAACGTTGCTAAAGAAAACCTCGAAGATGTGATGGCAGAACTGGGCATGACCGAAGGCTTTGATGTCGGTCTGGAGATGTCTGGTGCGCCAGCGGCGTTCCGCACTATGCTGGACACCATGAACCACGGCGGTCGTATTGCAATGCTGGGTATTCCACCGTCTGATATGTCTATCGACTGGACCAAAGTGATCTTTAAAGGCTTGTTCATTAAAGGTATTTACGGTCGTGAGATGTTTGAAACCTGGTACAAGATGGCGGCGTTGATTCAGTCTGGCCTCGATCTCTCGCCGATCATTACCCATCGTTTCTCCATCGATGATTTCCAGAAGGGTTTTGACGCTATGCGTTCAGGTCAGTCAGGGAAAGTTATTCTGAGCTGGGATTAACACGAACAAGGGCTGGAATCCCAGCCCTTGAAGCTGATGCGCCACGCTTATCAGGCCTGAACGGAAGTTGCAATATTTTGAATTTGCACGATTTACAGGCCGGATAAGGCGTTCACGCCGCATCCGGTTTTAGCTAAACAGCCCAATCATCGCGGCACACAGCACGGCAGCAACAGCAGTTTGTGGTGTGTGGCTGTCAACTGCGCCACTCGATACGAGATTAATTATTGATTCCAGCATAATGACTCTCCCCGTTTTCCGGGCAAGATCATACTGAACTTATCGGAACAGTAAAGCGCAAAATACCAGCAATTTGCGCTCAATAATCAATCTTTACACACAAGCCGTGAATCACTCCATCCCCAGCTCTTTTAACTTACGTGTCAGTGTGTTGCGACCCCAGCCAAGCAGCCGCGCCGCTTCCTGTTTATGCCCCTGCGTATGTCGCAACGCGGTCGTCAGTAACGTACGCTCAAGCTCAGGCTGCGCTTCGGAAAGCAAATTTTGATGACCGGAACGCAGCGCTCTGTCTGCCCACTGCGCTAACAGCGTTGCCCAACTGTCCGGTTGCATTTGCGAAGTACTCTCCGCAACCGTTGATTCAAACAGTTCGCTGGGCAAATCCTGAATCAACACTTCCTGCCCGGCGGCCATCACCGTTAACCAACGGCAGGTGTTTTCCAGCTGGCGCACGTTACCCGGCCATGCCAGACGCGTCAAAGCGGCTTCGGTTTCCGGGTGCAGCAACTTCGCTTCTACGCCCAGTTCGCGCGCGGCAACCTGTAAAAAATGGCGTGCCAGACGGGGAATATCTTCCCGACGCTCACGCAATGGCGGCAGATGAACGCGGATAACGTTCAGGCGGTGGAACAAATCCTCACGGAACTTGCCTTCCTGTACCCGCTGTTCGAGATTCTGGTGGGTTGCAGCGATAATCCGCACATCCACCTTCACCGGCGCATAGCCGCCAACGCGATAAAACTGACCGTCTGCCAGCACGCGCAGCAAACGCGTCTGTACATCGAGCGGCATATCGCCAATTTCATCGAGGAATAACGTGCCGCCATCGGCCTGTTCAAAACGCCCCTGACGAATAGTATTCGCGCCGGTAAACGCGCCTTTCTCGTGACCGAACAGTTCTGATTCGATCAAATCCTTCGGGATAGCCGCCATATTCAGCGCGATAAACGGCGCTTTGGCTCGCGGACTGTGGCGATGCAGGGCATGAGCGACCAGTTCTTTACCGGTACCGGACTCGCCGTTAATCAGCACACTAATGGAAGAACGTGAAAGCCGACCGATAATCCGGAACACGTCCTGCATGGCTGGCGCTTCGCCGATGATATCGGTCGTCGGGCCGTTAAGCTGAACATTACGCGGTTGCTGCTGTTCCTGATAATGGCTGATGGCGCGCTCAACCAGCGCCACGGCTTCGTCGATATCAAACGGTTTGGGCAGATAATCAAACGCCCCTTGTTGATAGGCGCTGACGGCAGCATCCAGATCGGAATGTGCGGTCATAATGATGACCGGAAGCATCGGATGGCGCTGTTTAATCTGCTTGAGCAGCGCCAGCCCGTCCATTCCCGGCATACGGATATCCGACAGCAGTACATCCGGTGTTTTGCTCGCCAGCGCCTCCAGTACCTCCGCGCCGTTCTCAAATGTCGTACAGGTTAAACCCGCTCCAGCGAGCGCACGTTCAAGCACCCAACGGATGGAACTATCGTCATCGACTACCCAGACTATCCCTCGTTGCATAAACGTCACCTTTATTTCCTGATAGGCAGGTAAACCGAGAACTCGGTATGACCTGGCCAACTGGTAAATTCAATTTTGCCTGAATGCTGATCAATCAAATTACGGGCGATGGATAAGCCAAGCCCGGTGCCACCTTCGCGGCCGCTGACCATCGGGTAAAACAGCGTATCCTGCAAATGAGGCGGAATGCCTGGCCCGTTATCTTCCACATCAATCCGCGCCGCCAGCCGATAGCGCTCGCCGTGTAAGGTCAGTTGAAACGCGGTGCGGGTACGCAGAATGATTTCACCACCTTCCGGCCCCAGCGCCTGTAGCGCATTGCGCACAATATTCAGCAAGACCTGTTCAATTTGATCCGGGTCGTGCGCCAGTTCCGGCAGGCTGGGGTCGTAATCACGAATCAACCGCACGTTGTCCGGCAGTTCCATCGACACCAGCGTCACCACGCGTTCAGCCACTTTGTGAATACTTTCGGTAACGCGCGTACCGGGCAGTTGCGGCCCCAACAGACGGTCGACCAGATTTCGCAACCGATCCGCCTGTTCAATAATCACTTTGGTATATTCCAGCAGTGACGGGTCAGGTAATGCTTTGCTGAGCAACTGCGCCGCACCACGTAAACCGCCAAGCGGATTTTTAATCTCATGCGCCAGGCCGCGCACTAAATCACGGGCAGCAACCTGCTGGGCGTGCTGTAGCTGTTCCTGACTTAAGCGGCGCTGGTTATCCATCGGTGCCATCTCCAGCAGGATCATGCCGTCCGGCATACGCTGGGCCGTCACAGAAAGGATATGCGAGCGCCCGTCGATGACCAGCGTCACTTCGTTATCGGTAAAACCTTGCCCCGCCTCCAGACTTTCTTGCATCAGCTCGATATTTAATGAGAAGTAGCTCAACAGTTCCGGTAACGGCGTACCAAACAATTTGCGGGAGCTTTGGGCGAGCAGTTGTTGCGCGGCGGGGTTGGCGTAATGGATCGCCAGGTTGTCATCGATTAACAAAATACTGTTAATCAGCGAGTTGAGGATCTGCCCAGCATCGGGCTGCGTGCCTGTTGCCATAAAGCAGTCTCCTGAACAGGTTGCACCATTTTAGTGCATTATAGCTTTTTACGGATAAAAAGCGCGAAGCATCAGAGAATTGACGGAGAAAAAAGCCCATGCAGAGATGGGCTGAAAGTTTCCACGGCAACTAAATCCCGGCGTTGTTGCGCCGGGTAGTACAACTTCAACTATTAGACGCTGTAGTACAGCTCAAACTCTACCGGATGCGGAGTCATACGCACGCGGTCATTTTCTTCGCGACGCAGAGCGATGTACGCATCAATGGCTTCGTCAGTGAACACGCCACCGGCTTTCAGGAACTCGCGGTCCAGATCCAGTTCGTTCAGTGCTTCTTCCAGAGAGCCTGCAACCTGTGGGATCTCTTTCGCTTCTTCTGGCGGCAGGTCATACAGGTTTTTGTCCATGGCTTCGCCCGGATGGATCTTGTTCTTGATACCATCAAGACCGGCCATCAGCAGGGCAGCAAAGCACAGGTACGGGTTAGCCGCTGGGTCCGGGAAACGGACTTCGATACGACGTGCTTTCGGAGAAGAAACCACCGGAATACGGATAGACGCAGAACGGTTACGCGCAGAGTAAGCCAGCATTACCGGTGCTTCGTAGCCCGGGACCAGACGCTTGTAAGAGTTGGTGGTCGGGTTTGCCAGGGCGTTAATTGCTTTAGCGTGTTTGATTACGCCGCCAATGTAGTACAACGCCTGCTCAGACAGACCTGCATATTTGTCGCCCGCGAATAGGTTGACGCCGTTTTTAGACAGTGACATGTGGCAGTGCATACCAGAGCCGTTATCACCGAACATCGGTTTTGGCATAAAGGTCGCGGTTTTACCGAAGCGGTGCGCCACGTTGTGCACAACATATTTGTAGATCTGAATTTCGTCAGCTTTTTTGGTCATGGTATTGAAGCGGGTTGCCACTTCGTTCTGACCAGCAGTCGCTACTTCGTGGTGATGGGCTTCGACCACCAGACCCATCTGTTCCATCACCAGACACATTTCAGAACGGATATCCTGAGCCGAGTCTACTGGCGGAACCGGGAAGTAACCGCCTTTCACTGCCGGACGGTGACCTTTGTTACCACCTTCATATTTGGTGGAGGAGTTCCATGCACCTTCGATATCGTCGATGGCAACATGAGAACCGGAGATAGACGCGCCGAAACGGATGTCATCGAACAGGAAGAATTCAGGTTCTGGCCCGAACAGTACGGTGTCGGCAATGCCAGTAGAACGCAGATAATCTTCAGCGCGCTTCGCGATGGAACGCGGGTCACGGTCATAGCCTTGCAGGGTGCCAGGTTCAAGGATATCGCAACGGATAATCAGGGTAGAGTCCGCGAAGAACGGGTCAATCACTGCGGTGGATGCGTCTGGCATCAGCACCATGTCGGATTCGTTAATGCCTTTCCAGCCGCCAATCGAGGAGCCGTCAAACATTTTTCCTTCTTCGAAGAATTCAGCATTCACCTGATGAGCAGGGATAGTGACGTGCTGTTCTTTACCTTTGGTATCGGTGAAGCGCAAATCAACAAACTTCACTTCGTGCTCGTTCAGCATCGTCAGTACGTGTTCAGCGGACATACTTTAACTCTCCTGGATTGGTCATGGTCGTCGTGGTAACGAAATCTGCAATTATTTTGGCCGTGTCGCCGTAAAAAAGATAAAGCGAAATCTGTGCCAACTTTTAAATTGCCCCTAAAAGGCGTTATCATGCGCACCATCGTGCAAAAGGGCTGCACCACGATGTGAATGTTGCACCAATATAGTGCTTCAATGGAAACATTAAGCACCATATTGGTGCAATGACCTTTGGATAACCCTTTTTATGCTCCGTGAAAGCGATCACAAAGGGACTCTGCAATACTTGTTTGCGGAGGATGTTTGTGATCCTGTTTTGTAGTGCGATTAATCCGTGTACAATAACGCGCTATTTCTAATGCCTGAGGCAAAGTTGTGATCGAAAAATTGCGTAATATCGCCATCATCGCGCACGTAGACCATGGTAAAACCACCCTGGTAGACAAGCTGCTCCAACAATCCGGTACGTTCGACTCTCGTGCCGAAACCCAAGAGCGCGTGATGGACTCCAACGATTTGGAGAAAGAGCGTGGGATTACCATCCTCGCGAAAAACACCGCTATCAAATGGAATGATTACCGTATCAACATCGTTGATACCCCGGGGCACGCCGACTTCGGTGGTGAAGTTGAACGTGTAATGTCCATGGTAGACTCAGTGCTGCTGGTGGTTGACGCATTTGACGGCCCGATGCCGCAAACGCGCTTCGTAACCAAAAAAGCGTTTGCTTACGGCCTGAAGCCGATTGTTGTTATCAACAAAGTTGACCGCCCTGGCGCGCGTCCTGATTGGGTTGTGGATCAGGTATTCGATCTGTTCGTTAACCTCGACGCGACCGACGAGCAGCTGGACTTCCCGATCGTTTACGCTTCTGCGCTGAACGGTATCGCCGGTCTGGACCACGAAGATATGGCGGAAGACATGACCCCGCTGTATCAGGCAATTGTTGACCACGTTCCTGCGCCGGACGTTGACCTTGACGGTCCGTTCCAGATGCAGATTTCTCAGCTCGATTACAACAGCTATGTTGGCGTTATCGGCATTGGCCGCATCAAGCGCGGTAAAGTGAAGCCGAACCAGCAAGTTACTATCATCGATAGCGAAGGCAAAACCCGCAACGCGAAAGTCGGTAAAGTGCTGGGCCACCTCGGTCTGGAACGTATCGAAACCGATCTGGCGGAAGCTGGCGATATCGTGGCGATCACGGGCCTGGGCGAACTGAACATTTCTGACACCGTTTGCGACACGCAAAACGTTGAAGCGCTGCCGGCACTCTCCGTTGATGAGCCGACCGTTTCTATGTTCTTCTGCGTTAACACCTCACCGTTCTGCGGCAAAGAAGGTAAGTTCGTAACGTCTCGTCAGATCCTGGATCGTCTGAACAAAGAACTGGTACACAACGTTGCGCTGCGCGTAGAAGAAACCGAAGATGCCGATGCGTTCCGCGTTTCTGGCCGTGGCGAACTGCACTTGTCTGTTCTGATCGAAAACATGCGTCGTGAAGGTTTCGAACTGGCGGTATCCCGTCCGAAAGTTATCTTCCGTGAAATCGACGGTCGTAAACAAGAGCCGTATGAAAACGTGACTCTGGACGTTGAAGAACAGCATCAGGGTTCTGTGATGCAGGCGCTGGGCGAACGTAAAGGCGACCTGAAAAACATGAATCCAGACGGTAAAGGCCGCGTACGTCTCGACTACGTGATCCCAAGCCGTGGTCTGATTGGCTTCCGTTCTGAGTTCATGACCATGACTTCTGGTACGGGTCTGCTGTACTCCACCTTCAGCCACTACGACGACGTACGTCCGGGTGAAGTGGGTCAGCGTCAGAACGGCGTACTGATCTCTAACGGTCAGGGTAAAGCGGTAGCGTTCGCGCTGTTCGGTCTGCAGGATCGCGGTAAGCTGTTCCTCGGTCACGGTGCCGAAGTTTACGAAGGTCAGATTATCGGTATTCACAGCCGTTCTAACGACCTGACTGTAAACTGTCTGACCGGTAAGAAACTGACCAACATGCGTGCTTCCGGTACTGACGAAGCCGTTGTTCTGGTTCCGCCTATCCGCATGACTCTGGAACAAGCTCTGGAGTTCATCGATGATGACGAACTGGTAGAAGTGACTCCGACCTCTATCCGTATTCGTAAACGTCACCTGACGGAAAACGATCGTCGTCGCGCCAACCGCGCACCGAAAGACGATTAATTTCGTTTTTTAGTCATAAAAAACCTGCCAGCGATGGCAGGTTTTTTGCTTTTGTAGGCCTGATAAGATGCGTCAGCATCGCATCAGGCGTCATCTGAAACCCTGTGCATCAAGAAAATCCGCAATAGCATCTGTGTTGTTGTGACCGATAACGCGGTCAGCACTGACTTTTGCCAGCGAACTGCCATTGCCCATCGCAATCCCTTTGCCTACCATCCGCAGCATCCCCGCATCATTATCGTTGTCGCCAAAGGCAATAATTTCATCCAGTGCGATATTTTGCTGCTGGGCATACCAGAGCAGACTTTTGCCTTTATTGCACCCCGCCTGAGTAATATCCAGTTGATGATGCCAAGACCAACTACAGTTTAGCGATAGTTCTTGCCGGGCAAACTCCTCTGTCTGGCGCAATAACGAAGCCTTGCGGTGTATCAGGCTAATCTGCAAAACAAAATCATCGTACGTATAAATATTTGGCTGCAATATTTGTTGTGAAAACCAGCGTCGTAGTTGTTCCACCTTGTGGATATCAAGCGCCAGCGGACGCAATATTTGCCGCTGGCGCGGATGATAAAGATAGCTGCCGTTACAGCAAATCATCGGCTCGGTTAACTGCAATTGTTGGTAATAAGGCAGGGCTTCGCTGTGCGAACGTCCGGAGGCGAGAATAATTTTCACGCCTGTTTGTTGCGCGCTTTGCAGTGCCGAAACAGACGCAGGGGAAATCATCTTCTTGCTGTTCAGCAATGTGCCGTCTAAATCGAGCACGATTAACCGGCAGATCATAACGAGAAGATCCGAAAACAGCGTTCAGCGTCTAATTGTGAGAGGGCCGGAATATCCTCACGCAGATGATAAGCCAGATAACAGTGACAGTGCCTGGACATACAAGCCGGAGTTGAAAGTTGCTGCTGATATAAATTGCCGATTTTAATTTTGCTGATATTACAGGCGAAGAGATCGCCATCAGCATTCATAAACACGCTCTTTTTGCCGCCGAGACAAAACTCGACATTCGCAGGCCAGAGGCTGGTTTCCAGATGATAAAGCGGGTCCAGCAACTGAAACTGGCTATTTCTTTCGTCGCTGGTGGGCCTTTTATCGCGCTCATTGGCGTTTAGCCAGAAATAGATATCGGCAGGAAGATGCGCGCGTAACCACTGGAATGTGTCGTAGTTATCTACGCTGGCAACGGCCCCCACAGAACAAGTAATCCCCGCGTCCTTAATTGCCAGTATTTGTTTAAGGAAAACTTCTTTACTAACCTGGGAAGGATGAAACGAACACCATAGCCGCAGCTTTGCCAGATCCCCCTGATTATCCTGAATAGTCGCTATCAACGAGGATAAATTAAACGAGGCGTTGGTCTGAATACCTACCGCCTGCACATGGGAATAGCGGCTTATTTTCGCCATCGCCGCCATATAATAACGATAGCGCAATGCTTCGCCGTAGGGCGTAATCAACACATTTAACGGTGAACCCAGCGCCGGTAAATGTTCAACCATGCGCCATAATGCCACTTCATCCTGCTGTTTATCATTGCGGTCTTGTTTATGAAAAGGGCAATAACCACAGCGATAATTACACGACTTTATCTCGCCGCGATAAATCAGCGTCTGGATCTGCTTGAGCGTCATCGTTTATGCGTCTCCAGACTGTGAACTTCCGGGGAAATAAACTGCGGGCCAAGCTGGTCCGAAAGCGCTAAACCCTGCACGGTGAGCAGAATGCGGTTATCCTGCTGGTGGCAGTAATCTTGTTTGATGAAATCTCCCAGCAGGGGAAAATCGCTTAATACCTCAGAGAAGAACTGGTGCTGATAATCGCTTAACGAAAGTCCTTTATAGAAAAAGAGATTCTTGATAATAAAACGCCGCTTCATTTCTGCTTGTGAAAGGACATAGCCGTGGTGAATTTGGGTTTTATCTGGCCGGGCGATAAAATTCGCGACAATTTGTCGCGATGCGGGCTGGTTTTGCGACCACGGCGTGCAGTAATGTAAATTGCCAAGATAACTGCGCCCGCCCGCGCCAAGTGCCAGCGAATTTTCAAAGCCACAACTTTCAGCCGTCGACTCATTATTCACCCGCACAAAACGGCGCATTGACGTTTGCGTATAACCTTCATGCAATAAGCGATCGCGGGCTTCAATATAGAGGCTATACATATCCGGCTGGCGCGGCATGTTATACAGCGGGTACAAAAAAAGTTCGTCAGGCTGATAATCTAATGCCTGATTAAGTGACGCCATTAAACTTGTGGCTGTTTGACCGGGAATACCGTAAATAATATCAATATTGAGTATCGGGAAATTACCCCTGCGCAGTAGCTCCAGCGCCCGATGGGCATTTTCCGCACTATGGCGGCGGTGTAATGTGGCAAGTTCCAGATCGTTAAAACTCTGAATGCCAATACTGACGCGGTTTACCGCAAGCTGGCACAGCAACGCGACTTTTTCGGCGGTGGTATCGGAAGGCGATGTTTCAATTGCCTTAAAAATCTGCGCATCGACTTGTAATTCGTCAAACACCCTGCTAAACAACCGCGACAGTTGCCCGACATTAAGCAGCAATGGCGTACCGCCGCCAATGGTAAAACTGGCCCAGTCTACAGGCGCAAGTTGCATTTGCCGGGCCTGGACAATAATCGCCTCTATGTAGTTGTCGATAAAGGCATTGTCTGCTCCCGTGCAGGAAAAGAGATTACAAAACCCGCAGCGGCTCTGGCAAAAGGGCATATGAATATAGAGATGTGTTTTATGCTCGTAAATACGCGACTTCACATCCGCAAAAGCAATATTGTTTAATTCCCGATAAGCGGTCTTATGCGGGTAACTGTACATATATTGCTGATAAATCGATTCATTATTCATCGGTTTTGCCATCTAACACAAAGTGAAAATAGGGTACGGTATTCACAATCGGATGGTTAAAACTGTGGAAATATTTTCCGTCTTCCCCGTAGCAAGTGCCATGATCGGAACAGAGAATAACTAACGTCTCTCTTCCGGTTTGCCGGAAGGTGTCGAAAAGTTTTTCGATTCTCGCATCAATATAATGCAGGGCAGCGGCGTGAGTTTCTACCGTATCGCCAGGCTTGGCATTTTCAATATAAAAATGATTCGGATAATGAATGGTGTCGATATTGATATACATCATCAGCGGCTGTTCAGCGTTCACCTTTTTATTAATTAAGGTGAGCTGATTATCCATGCTCTCTTTCACCGTACAGGAGAAATTAGGATACCAGTAACTCTCTTTAAACATCGCCGGGAACACTTTTCCCATCCCTGAACGGTTATTAAAAAAGGAGACGCCACCCACGCAGATAGTGCGGTAACCTTTGTTTTCCAGCCCTTTAATCCACGTATCTTCGCTGAATGCGAATGCATTTTTTGGCCCTAAACGCCCTAAGCCAATATCTTTCGGGAAAAAGAGCATTGAATGACCTGGTGCTGCTTCCAGCGGCTTAGGCATAAAACCAGAAAACATCGAATGATGCGAAGGCCAGGTAAAATTGCCAGCGGCTTCGCACTTTATCCAGCGGCCATAGCGGTTAATATTCGGCGTATTGCCCGCCTCTTGTTCCTGAAATGCAATATCAAAACGCAGGGAATCAAGCACCACAAACAGGATATTGGCTTCCCTGGCAATCAAATCATTCATATTGATTTCGCCATCGCAGGAATGGATTGCCGTGCGGGTATTTTCTGGTACTTCGTCAGTTACGTTATACATGGTGTTCTCTCATTACCTGAATCTGGCGTTGATAAATTATGTTTTGTTCGCAGGTGTCCTGATAAATAAGATCGCCCTGGCCGTTAATTTCGATAATATAAGGGGTTAAGTTTTGCGTGAGTAATACGTCAATCCCGGCAATGTGTACGTCCGGGTAGAGTTTCATGGCGTTGAGACAAAGCGTGTCAATTTCAGTAACTTTTTCTGCAGGTAAATTAAGATCGGCAAAACGGATAGCTTCATTTTGTAGATGCAAATTGGTGATCGGCTGTGATGATGTTCTGACAACCCGCCAGACGATTTCGCCATTAACGTATACTATGCGTAAATCGTAGCTTTTATTGCCCACTCTGGCTTTTGCCAGCCAGCATTCGATAATATTTTCTTGTTGTAAAATAGCATTCACAATCAACGTAATATCATCGCTGTTTTCATAGCGGATAATGTGTTTACTGTTCACCAGTCTGTTACCTGCAACCTGGATGGCGCAATAAAGCACCTGACGGTTATCGCCGGGATGTAAACTCAATGCCAGCACCCCAGCGGCCCCTGATCCGAAATTTGGCTTAATAAACACGCGATAAACCTTCTCGCTGCGCATACGGGCGATCAGTTGATCGTAACTACGGACATCATCCGCTAATATCGGCGGTGTCGGAATCGCGTGTTCGATTAATCGGTGTTTACAATGACATTTATCCAAAAGATTTATAATACCTTCTGGAGAGTTAATAAAACGGATTTCCCTTCTGTTCACCATTTTTTGTAAAAAAGTAATATAGTTTTGGCTAACCGTATTAATTAAGCGAATATCTGTTTCCTGATGCAATGGGGGATCAATTTTTACCATGCCTTTATTTAGCGGCAGGGTAAGTGCTTGATCGTAGCTCACCACGTTGATATGTTCCTGTAAGCATGACGCTGCCTGGCAAAAATAAAAAGTGCGTTTGCTTTCAGGATGACCAATTAGCGTAATCACGAAGAATTCCTTTTCTGTGATAAATAATGGGAGAGATGACTCTCTCCCAATAAATTTCATTTATTCGGTAAACATCGGATACATATAATCATCATCATCATCATCATCAACCTTCTGCTCCTCTGATAATTCAACAGTACAAGTCAGTGTTTTTTGCAGTTTTTTCCGCATCTCTGTTGTGAGGAAATGATAATGCAAATCCAGCAGTTTCAGATGGCTAAGGCGATCGGCATGTTTGAGAAGATGTTCTGCACCTTTGTCGGTGAGCGTACCGCAGGAAAGCTCCAACACTTCCAGTTGCGGCATAATGTCGCTTTCCAGCACGCGGCGGGTGATTTCGTTTTGCTCTTCGCTGTTCACCAGGCCAAGATGCGTCAGGCTCGGGAAGAGGGATTTCGACGCCAGATTCATCACGATATCCAACGATGCATCAAAACCATAATTCTCAACGCCAATATAAACGATAAGTGTTTTTAACGCAGGCAGTTGAGAGTTTTGCAATGACGCAAACACGCCACACGGCGCACCGCCAGAGATGATTTCCAGGTGCTCCAGTTTGTCGTGGGCGATTTCTCCCAGTTCCAGGCCCTGAGTACCTTTAATCGTCAGCTTTTTCAGGTTCGGCAGCGCAGCATACAGACGAGAATAATCGCCTTGTTGGATCCATGAAATCTCACACTCTTCACTTTCCATATCGCCAACAAACAGGGACTCAAGATGAGCAAAGCGTTCAGCGTGTTCAGCAAACATGTCGATTATCGGTTGGCAACTTTCCTCGTAGCATTCCCCCCAACGACTAATGACCAAAGAGCGAATTTTGACCAGGTCTTCATCAGCTAAAATATTATTAATAAATTCTTCCCGGGATATTTCATTATCCCAGTCAATATAAAATTTCTTTTCCATGGTATGTATCCTTATTTTATGGCGGAGAAATAATACGCTGAATATTTTTTAATTTCATTGAGAATTTATTTTTTGGATGTATTTTCTATTTGAATGTATTAATAATATTAATTCATGAAGTAAATATGTGATTTCTTAAAAAGAACTCTTAATGACAGCATTATATATAAAGCCATCACAGATACTCGTCATCCTTCAAGTTGCATGTGCTGCGACACGAATTATTGAGAATATAGTGAAACGGTAACCATTAATTTTCTGTGACCACTTGCAAGCCTTCATGCCTGACTGCATAGCCAAACTTCACCTTTCCCGCTACAGTTAATTTCTTATGGTGTGAAAGGAGGCAAAAATGCTCTATATCTTTGATTTAGGTAATGTCATTGTCGATATCGACTTTAACCGTGTGCTGGGAACCTGGAGCGATTTAACGCGTGTTCCGCTGGCATCGCTTAAGAAGAGTTTTCATATGGGGGAGGCGTTTCATCAGCATGAGCGTGGGGAAATTAGTGACGAAGCGTTCGCAGAGGCGCTGTGCCATGAGATGGCTCTACCGCTAAGCTACGAGCAGTTCTCTCACGGCTGGCAGGCGGTGTTTGTTGCGCTGCGCCCGGAAGTGATCGCCGTCATGCATAAACTGCGTGAGCAGGGGCATCGCGTGGTGGTGCTTTCCAATACCAACCGCCTGCATACCACCTTCTGGCCGGAAGAATACCCGGAAATTCGTGATGCTGCTGACCATATCTATCTGTCGCAAGATCTGGGGATGCGCAAACCTGAAGCACGAATTTACCAGCATGTTTTGCAGGCGGAAGGTTTTTCACCCAGCGATACGGTCTTTTTCGATGACAACGCCGATAATATAGAAGGAGCTAATCAGCTGGGCATTACCAGCATTCTGGTGAAAGATAAAACCACCATCCCGGACTATTTCGCGAAGTTGTTATGCTAAAAACCATCCATGAAAAAGCCAGGCATCATACCCGTCCGCTATGGGCCTGGCTGAAACTACTCTGGCAACGCATTGATGAGGACAACATGACAACCCTGGCAGGTAATCTTGCCTATGTGTCGTTACTCTCATTAGTGCCGCTGGTTGCCGTTGTTTTTGCGCTTTTCGCCGCTTTTCCCATGTTCTCAGACGTTAGTATCCAGCTACGTCACTTTATTTTTGCCAACTTTCTCCCTGCCACTGGCGACGTTATCCAGCAATATATCGAACAGTTTGTTGCCAATTCCAACAAGATGACCGCCGTCGGGGCATGTGGCCTGATCGTCACGGCGTTATTGTTGATGTATTCCATTGATAGCGCATTGAATGCCATCTGGCGAAGTAAACGGGTACGGCCAAAAATTTACTCTTTTGCTGTGTACTGGATGATCCTGACGTTAGGGCCGCTGTTGGCGGGGGCCAGTCTGGCGATCAGTTCCTATCTGCTCTCCCTGCGTTGGGCGAGCGATCTCAATACGGTCATCGACAATGTGCTGCGTATTTTTCCGCTGCTGTTGTCGTGGATCTCCTTCTGGTTGCTGTACAGCATTGTTCCTACCATCCGCGTACCGAATCGCGACGCGATTGTCGGCGCGTTTGTCGCCGCACTCCTGTTCGAAGCAGGAAAGAAAGGTTTCGCGCTTTATATCACCATGTTCCCGTCATATCAGCTCATTTACGGCGTGCTGGCGGTGATACCCATTCTCTTCGTCTGGGTCTACTGGACGTGGTGTATCGTCTTGCTTGGCGCGGAAATTACTGTCACTCTCGGGGAATACCGCAAACTAAAACAAGCAGCTGAACAAGAAGAAGACGACGAACCATGATTGCATTAATTCAACGCGTAACCCGTGCCAGCGTCACCGTGGAGGGAGAAGTGACGGGCGAAATTGGTGCGGGACTTTTGGTTTTATTGGGTGTCGAAAAGGATGACGACGAACAGAAAGCAAACCGTCTGTGCGAGCGTGTGCTCGGCTATCGCATCTTTAGCGATGCCGAAGGCAAGATGAACCTCAACGTACAACAGGCGGGCGGCAGTGTGCTGGTGGTTTCCCAGTTTACCCTCGCCGCAGATACCGAACGGGGGATGCGCCCAAGCTTCTCAAAAGGCGCATCACCGGATCGCGCAGAGGCGTTATATGACTATTTCGTCGAACGCTGCCGTCAGCAAGAGATGAACACGCAAACAGGACGCTTTGCTGCCGATATGCAGGTATCGCTGGTCAATGATGGCCCCGTGACATTCTGGTTGCAGGTATGAGCCAGCTTCCAGGGTTGTCACGGGAAACAAGAGAGAGTATCGCTATGTATCACCTTCGGGTTCCACAAACAGAAGAAGAATTAGAGCGTTACTATCAGTTTCGCTGGGAAATGTTGCGTAAGCCCCTGCATCAACCAAAAGGTTCGGAACGCGACGCGTGGGATGCGATGGCGCATCACCAAATGGTCGTCGACGAGCAGGGAAATCTGGTGGCGGTAGGGCGGCTGTATATCAATGCCGATAACGAAGCCTCCATCCGCTTTATGGCGGTTCATCCCGACGTGCAGGACAAAGGGTTAGGAACGCTGATGGCGATGACTCTGGAGTCGGTGGCGCGTCAGGAAGGCGTTAAGCGCGTGACCTGTAGCGCCCGTGAAGACGCGGTGGAGTTTTTCGCCAAGCTGGGGTTCGTTAATCAGGGAGAAATCACCACACCAACCACCACGCCGATTCGTCATTTTTTGATGATTAAACCCGTCGCCACTCTGGATGATATTCTGCATCGCGGCGACTGGTGCGCGCAGCTGCAACAGGCGTGGTATGAACACATCCCGCTTAGTGAAAAAATGGGCGTGCGCATTCAGCAATATACCGGGCAAAAATTTATCACCACCATGCCGGAAACCGGGAATCAGAATCCGCACCATACGTTGTTTGCCGGGAGTTTATTCTCACTGGCAACGCTTACCGGTTGGGGGCTTATCTGGCTGATGCTGCGTGAACGCCACCTCGGCGGAACGATTATTCTGGCGGATGCGCATATCCGCTACAGCAAGCCGATTAGCGGCAAACCTCATGCGGTAGCCGACCTCGGTGCCTTAAGTGGCGATCTCGACCGTCTGGCGCGCGGACGAAAAGCACGGGTGCAGATGCAGGTCGAAATCTTTGGCGACGAGACGCCGGGTGCAGTGTTTGAAGGTACGTATATCGTTCTGCCCGCGAAGCCATTTGGCCCGTATGAAGAGGGCGGGAACGAAGAAGAGTAAGGGGCGTTTTACTTGACTGCAAAGGCTTTGCTGCGAGCGATTGCCAACGATCCGCAACATGTGCTGCAAGCACTTAACCGTTAGAGGCATGGTTATGCCATACAGAAAGCACCAGCATTCAGAATTCCTATGAAAGCGGCATAGTGCCGCCTGCTCAGGAGTATTGCTATGACCCGTAATCGTGCTGAACGTCGCCATCATATGGCGCGATTAAAAAAAATCCGCCGTCGTTATCGCACAGCAGGCGACGGAAGCAAAAAAGCATCAGGTGTTTGCTTTCGTACTCCCTGTATGTGTTCTTGTTGGATGTGTGGACATCGACGCTATCATAATGGTTCCCGCGTATCGGAAATTCGTGCAAAAGCACGCTATGCGAATTAAGGGAAAATGATGAATTATTTTAAGGAAGCACATTTTTAGAACTCTTAACAGGAGACTAAAAATGTCCACATTTAATACGCGTAAAGACCGGGATCGTAATGGTAAAGCGAAGCCGCATAAGCATTCAGGGAGCCCAACACTTACAGGTAAATGGCGTCACCCTTCAATGGATTGCTGGGTAAACTACAGTACACCGGGCGATCATGAATGGAAGCGACTCTATACTACGCTTCGCCGTCGCGCAGATGATCGACGCCAATGTTATCGGGTAATGCAGGGGGATGATCCGCAAGGAATCGTCTGGTTCCCGGACTGTTATCCACAAATTTACTACTACTAACAATTAAAGACCGGTTGGTGCGGCACTGACCGGTCAGTTATGGATGGTAGATTTCACCTTAAACCTTGGTGCTGTAAAGATGCTGACTTTTTTCGGATATACCATCCGGATGATGTAAATGAAGACCTATGCAAAACTGAACAAATAAATATATTCATGCCATCCATAATTAATTCTTATCACTTATTATTACTTTTATGTGGGAGCGACCCCCATCTAATCAAGAGTAATAAATAATTATGGGCGATGCTAAACCATTTTTTAATAAAAATTAAAATAACTGTAACTGTTGCATTATTTTTGGAAAGAGTCTCGCAAAAATAAAACCACATGCAGAAACCAGCTTTCGTTAATTAATTTTCCGGTGTAATTTTTACACATATATTAATGAACAGTATATGTAAGGTGGTAACGATGGCGATGAATACGGTTTTTCTTCATTTATCAGAAGAGGCAATTAAACGGCTGAACAAGCTTAGGGGTTGGCGTAAGGTTTCACGGTCCGCAATTTTACGCGAAGCGGTAGAGCAATATCTGGAGCGGCAGCAATTTCCGGTGCGTAAAGCAAAGGGAGGCAGGCAAAAGGGGGAGGAAGATGGTGTCGAATATCAGCGTAAACTGCGCGAGGAGTGGTAATGGCAAAAATGATACCAATCAGATTACTGACAAAGTGCGCGTTGTACATGCCGGATGCGGCGTGAACGCCTTATCCGTCCTACAAAGTCGTGAAAATTTAATATATTGCAGTTTATTGGTAGGCCTGATAAGCGCAGCGCATCAGGCAATCCTACGCTTGTCATCAGTGACATACCAATAACCTTATCGCTGTGTTGGAGGGAAAAACGAGGTCAAACAGGCACTGGCGGCATGGTCTTGAACTGCCAACGCGAAATACGAGAGATTTTGCGGGAATAGCAGGTGTAATCACACCCTATGAACTGTAATCCGGGCGACCTGCGCCACCCGGAAAACGTCAGAGATTACTCCCCTTCACCCGGAAACAGGAACGGGTTGATGGAACTGCGGGCATAGCCCTCTTGCTCCATTCGCGCATCCAGTACCAGAGAGGCGAGGTCATCTGCCACGGCTTCAACTTTCGGCTCTTTTTCCTGATAAAGAATCTTCAGGTAAGTGCCACAGTCATCGCAGCTTTCGGCTTTAATCGCAGCCTGTTCGTCATCCAGCGACCAGTAATGCAGTTTGCCGCTCTGTTCACAGTTGCTGCATTTTACGCGCACTACGTGCCATTCAGTTTCACACAGGTTGCAGTGCAGGTAACGCAGACCCTGAGTGGTGCCAATTTGCACCATGCTGGACACCGGCATAGAACCACAAACCGGGCAATATTGACGTTGTTCGCCATATTCAGCGCGGGCTTTGCCAGGGATCAGATTGGCCATCTGCGCCCAGTAGAGCGACAGTGCAGCCCAGATAAACGGCGCTTTATCGCTGCTGACGGACGAGAAATCAGAGGCAAACAGTGCGCTGGCCATATCCTCCAGCTCCTGGGTCGATGCCTTCTCCAGATTCTCAATCACTGCCAGCGCCGGGCCGCTCATTTCAGGTTTCAGCTCAGCAATCAGCGCCATCAGCAGCTTTTGCCAGTGCTTATCACGCGGCAGAACGTGAATATCCAGCGGGGGCTTGCCCTGTGCGCTGGCTTCTTTAATGCGTGCAGTCAGATCCATTTCCAGCGGATGGTCGTACAGCACCACTTCCTGGGCGTGGGCGATAAGCGCAGCAAAGCGCAGGTAATCACCCAGCGGATTATTTTCTGCCAGCTCGCGCAGACGCTCGGCGCGGCGGTTGTATAAATTCTTGAGCCGAGGGAACAATAACGGCGGAATCATATCCGCCGTACGTTTCTCGCTCGAACCCAGCTCATCTTGCGGGATTATGCGAATACTCATTCAGCTTTCTTTTCCGTTGTCTTGCGGACCTCACGGTACCAGCGCGGGTGATGTTTCTTCGCCCATGCGCTGGTAACCCATCCTTCCACCATGGCGGTAATCGTGCCTTTCACCCAAAGGGCGGCGTAGATATGCACCATGATAACCACAATTAACGCCACTGCGGCAAATGAATGCAGCATTAACGCGAATCGGATCACCGGGATTGAGAAAGCAGGCGCAAAATAAGGACGCCAGATAATCACACCGCTCACCAGCAGCAGGACCAGGAAAATAATCGCCGCCCAGAAAACGCATTTCTGACCGAAGTTATAACGCCCGGTGTCACCTACTTCCTCGTTGACGACGATCTTACGAATATTCTTCGCCCAAAAGATATCATCCCGATTGATTAGGTTGTGATGCCAGTAACGGAAAAACATGATGATGAACGAGGCAAACATAACCACGCCGACAAACGGGTGCAGAATGCGCGCCAGCTGCGGTGTGCCCATGATTTGCATCAACCAGTTGAAGGAAGGGAACAAAAAGCCCAGCCCGCTCACCGCCGCCAGGATGAAGCAGAAGGCGGTGATCCAGTGGTTGATACGTTCCGGCGCGGTGTAGCGCACGATGGTGTCACGTCGTTTCATTTGCGCTCCTCGTCTTTCTCTTCGTGCAGATTATTCTCTTCCTCATCCGCACGGTTCGGACCGACACCCACGTAGTGGAAGATACTGGCTGCGAAGGTAGCCGCAAAGCCAACAGCTGCGAGCGGTTTCCAGATGCCTTTCCAGAATTTCACGGTTTCGCTGATTTCCGGGTTCTCCGGCAAGCCATGATACAGATTCGGCTTGTCAGCATGGTGCAGCACGTACATAACGTGTGTACCACCCACGCCTGCCGGATCGTACAGACCCGCATTGTCGTAACCACGGGTTTTCAACTCCGCCACGCGCTCGCTCGCCAGCGTTTTCATCGACTCTTTCGTACCGAAGTGAATCGCCCCCGTCGGGCAGGTTTTCACACAGGCCGGTTCTTGCCCAACCACCACGCGGTCAACGCACAGCGTACATTTGTAGACGCGGTTGTCTTCCGGGTTGAGGCGCGGAATGTCGAACGGACAGCCCGCAACGCAATAACCGCAACCAATGCACTGCTCGGACTGGAAGTCGACGATACCGTTGGCATACTGAATAATTGCCCCTTCCGCCGGACACGCTTTCAGGCAGCCTGGATCGGAACAGTGCATACAGCCGTCTTTACGGATCAGCCATTCCAGTTTGTCGTTCTGCTCCACTTCCGAGAAGCGCATTACCGTCCACGATTTGGCGCTTAAATCATTGGGGTTGTCGTACACCCCAATGTTATTGCCGACGGTATCGCGAATGTCGTTCCACTCTGAACACGCCACCTGACAGGCTTTACAGCCGATACAGGTGGTGACGTCGATGAGTTTCGCCACTTCTTCCTGGAAGTCCCGCGCCTGAGGCGCGGGGGTCAGACCGTTAGTCGCGGAACGACGAATGATATCTTGAGATTGATAAGCCATATGTCGTCTCCGTTACACCTTTTCCACATTCACAAGGAAGGACTTAAACTCCGGCGTCTGCGTGTTCGCATCACCAACGAATGGCGTTAACGTATTGGCAATAAAGCCTTTTTTCGCAACACCTTCATAGCCCCAGTGAATCGGAATACCGATGGTATCGATATCTTTGCCATTCGCTTTCAGCGTGCGAATACGTTTGGTCACCACCGCTTTGGCTTTGATATAGCCACGGTTGGAGGAGACTTTCACGGTATCGCCCTGGGCAATGCCAAGTTTATTCGCCAGCGACTCACCGATTTCCACAAACTGCTCTGGTTGCAAAATCGCGTTCAACAGCGCGTGTTTGGTCCAGTAGTGGAAGTGCTCGGTCAGACGATAGGTGGTTCCGACATACGGGAACTTATCGGCTTTACCCAATGCTTCGGCGTCGTCTTTAAAGATTCGCGCCGCCGGATTCGAGATAACGTTTGGATGCAGCGGGTTAGTCCCCAGCGGCGTTTCAAACGGCTCGTAGTGTTCCGGGAACGGACCTTCCGCCATCTTATCGAGGGCAAACAGACGCCCCATGCCTTCCTGCTGCATGATAAACGGCCCGACGCCACTGCCCGGAGGTGCTGCGCTGTAGTCCGGAATATCCCAGCCGGTCCACTTAGTGCCGTCCCATTTCAGCAACTGACGCTTCGGATCCCACGGGTTACCCTGCGGATCTGCGGAGGCGCGGTTATACAGAATGCGGCGGTTAAGCGGCCATGCCCATGCCCAGCCCAGCGTGTTACCGAGGCCAGACGGATCGGCGTTATCACGGCGTGCCATCTGGTTACCTTCTGGCGTCCAGCTACCGGCGAAAATCCAGCAGCCACAGGAGGTGGTACCGTCATCGCGCAGTTGGGCGAACGAGCTAAGTTGTTGGCCTTTCTTGACGATAACCGCCCCGGTTGCCGGATCGGTAATATCGGCCAGCGCCTTACCGTTGCTCTCCATCGCCACTTCTTCCGACTTCGGCTCATGCGGGATGGCGTAGTTCCAGGTCATGTTCAGCACCTGGTCCGGGTTCGCGCCACCCTGTTCGGCGTACATCTTGCGCAAGCGCAGGAAGATACCGGAGAGGATCTCGCCATCAGTCAGCGCAATCCCTGGGGCGTCCGCACCTTTCCAGTGCCACTGCAACCAGCGACCGGAGTTAACGATTGAACCGTTCTCTTCCGCGAAGCAGGTCGATGGCAGACGGAACACTTCGGTCTGGATCTTCGACGAGTCCACTTCGTTCAGCTCACCGTGGTTCTGCCAGAAGTTAGAGGTTTCAGTGTTCAGCGGGTCGATAGTGACGAGGAACTTCAGTTTCGACAGACAACCGATCACTTTGTTTTTGTTCGGGAATGAGGCAACAGGGTTAAAGCCCTGGCAGATATAGCCATTGACCTTGCCCTCTTTCATCATCTCGAAGTATTGCAGGACGTCGTAGCCTTTATCCCACTTCGGCAACCAGTCAAAGCCCCAGCTGTTTTCTGCCGTCGCTTTATCACCAAAGAAGGCCTTCATCATGGAGACGAAGAATTTCGGGTAATTGCCCCAGTAGTTAACCTGGCCTTCCAGCAGCGGTTTCGGCGTATTGGCGGCAAGGTAGGTTTGCAGATCGGTCTGCTTCTCGCTTGGCAGCGTCATGTAACCTGGCAGGCTCTGCGACAGCAGCCCCAGGTCCGTCAGCCCCTGAATGTTGGAGTGACCGCGCAGGGCGTTAACGCCGCCGCCTGCCATCCCCATATTGCCGAGCAGTAGCTGGATCATCGCCATCGTACGAATGTTCTGCGCACCAACGGAGTGTTGCGTCCAGCCGAGCGCGTAAAGGAACGAGGCAGTTTTATCGTGAGCACTGGTCTCTGCGATGTATTCGCAGACTTTCAGGAACGCGTCTTTCGGCGTACCACAGATGTTTTCAACCACATCTGGCGTATAACGGGAAACGTGCTGTTTCAGCAAGTTCCACACGCAGCGCGGATGTTGCAGCGTGGTATCGCGTTTGGCGAAGCCGTTTTCGTCCAGCTCGTAGGTCCAGCTGGATTTATCGTACTTGCGTTTTTCCGCGTCGTAGCCGGTGAACAGGCCATCTTCAAAGCCGTAATCCTCACGCACGATCAGGCTGGCGTTGGTATAGGCTTCGGTGTATTCGCGGTTGAATTTTTCATTGTTCAGCAGGTACAGCAATACGCCTGACAGGAAAGCAATGTCAGTACCGGAACGAATAGGGGCATAGTAGTCAGCCACCGCCGCCGTACGCGTAAAGCGAGGATCGATCACAATCAGCTTCGCGCCGTTGTGAATTTTGGCTTCCATCGCCCAGCGGAACCCGACCGGGTGAGCTTCAGCGGCGTTACCGCCCATCACCACGACGAGGTTGGCGTTCTTGATGTCGACCCAGTGGTTGGTCATCGCACCGCGACCAAATGTTGGAGCAAGACTTGCTACCGTTGGTCCGTGTCAGACACGCGCCTGGTTGTCGACCGCGAGCATACCCAGCGCGCGGGAGAATTTTTGCGTTAAATAGCCGGTTTCGTTACTCGACGCGGAAGCACACAGCATCCCGGTGGAGAGCCAGCGGTTAACAGTCACGCCTTCGGCGTTTTGCGCAATGTAGTTAGCATCGCGGTCTTCTTTCATCAGTTTGGCAATGCGATCAAACGCCTCTTCCCAACTGATTTGCTGCCATTTATCAGAACCTGGCGCACGGTATTCCGGGAACTTCAGACGGCTTTCGGAGTGGATGAAATCCACCAGGCCAGCGCCTTTCGGACAAAGTGCACCGCGGTTGACCGGGTGATCCGGGTCACCTTCGATATGGAAGATAGATGCTTTGGCGTTTTTTGCTCCGTCACCGAGGCTGTACATCAACAGCCCACAGCCTACGGAACAATAGGTGCAGGTATTACGGGTTTCGCGGGTGCGCAGCAGTTTATACTGCCGGGTTTCCGCGAGTGCTACGCTGGGTGCAAAACCCAGTGCCGCTGCCGTGGTGCCTGCCATACCGCCAGCGCAGATCTTAAAGAACTGCCTTCTGCTGACCTGCATGGATTGCTCCTTGTTTCGACATTGTCACGTCCCATTTACATTCGCTTGCTGAGTGTGCAGGGAGTGGGAGTTATTTTTCTTTGCGGAAGGGGCCGCAAAGGTCCAGAATTGGCTCAATTTCCCTCCATCCAGGAAGGGTTTGTAACAGAATACCATAATGTTGGTGTGTGTGTTCTTATCTGGTTAAGAGAAAGTGAAAAAAACACAGCAAAAAGAAATCAAAAATGTGACAAATATCACAGGTGTTCGTCAAATTGAGTTATGGCGGCGTGATGATTTACAACACCCACGGATAGATGAGGTGGCGGAAGAGGTTCCCGTTGCGCTGGTCTACAACGGTATTTCGCATGTGGTGATGATGGCGTCACCCAAAGACCTTGAGTACTTTGCGCTCGGTTTTTCGCTTTCAGAGGGGATTATCGAAAGTCCGCGCGATATCTTCGGTATGGATGTCGTTCCTTCCTGTAATGGTCTGGAAGTGCAAATTGAGCTTTCCAGCCGCCGCTTTATGGGGTTGAAGGAGCGTCGCCGGGCACTGGCGGGACGTACGGGATGTGGCGTGTGCGGCGTGGAGCAACTTAACGACATCGGTAAACCGGTGCAGCCGCTGCCGTTCACCCAGGCGTTTGATCTCAACAAACTGGATGATGCATTACGCCATCTCAATGATTTCCAGCCAGTGGGGCAACTGACTGGTTGTACTCACGCCGCCGCCTGGATGTTGCCATCTGGCGAACTGGTAGGCGGGCATGAAGACGTGGGTCGCCATGTGGCGCTGGATAAACTGTTAGGCCGCCGGTCACAAGAAGGGGAAAGCTGGCAGCAAGGTGCGGTGCTGGTTTCCAGTCGTGCCAGTTATGAAATGGTGCAAAAGTCAGCGATGTGCGGCGTAGAAATTTTGTTTGCGGTGTCTGCCGCGACCACGCTTGCCGTAGAAGTGGCTGAGCGCTGTAATTTGACGCTGGTGGGCTTTTGTAAGCCGGGTCGGGCAACGGTTTATACTCATCCGCAGCGATTGATTCATAATTAAAGAAATACCGCAATTCTGATTCTGGATTGCGGTTTTATTTTTCTATTAAATAATCCTCAATATATTATTCAGCATTTAAATAATAATTTCACCACAAGAAATTATCTCGTTAACTCCGGTTTATATCGATATACTCCAGTCGCATTAATCCTTTAAGAATTAATCATTATTTATATAAGACATTTTGTTTTAATCATCGCGTCAATAAATAAATGTTTTCGATGAGTGAATGAAATAACAAACCTTGCACCGGTTGTAAAAAACAGCAATGTATTTTCAATAGTAGGTGATGGATTATGAGTATTGAAAAATGAGTACATTACAGTTACCTGGCAGTTCATATTCTACAGAAGTTAATTTAAACGGCTTAATTGAGGTGCTCAGTAAGCATCTTTACTCCACTCCCGTGGTTGCCGTGCGCGAGCTGGTGCAGAACGGCCATGATGCGATCGTGCGCCGCAGGATTGAGCAGCCCGATGCGCCAAAGGATAACCAAATTCGTGTAGTGGCAGACGTGGCGAAGTCCACTATCATCATTAGCGATACTGGCGCTGGCCTCACTGAAAGTGAAATTCATGGCTTTCTTGCCACGGTTGGCGTCGGTTATACCCGAATGTTGCGCCAGCAGGATGACAACACCGGTTTAATTGGTATGTTCGGCCTCGGTTTTTTGTCAGCGTTTGTACTGGCAAAAGAGGTCACGGTGTTGACCACATCCTGGCAAACGCCGGATCAGAGCTGGAAATACCACTCTACCGACGGGCAAAAATACACCGTTACGCCGCATCAGTCCTCGGCGCCGGGAACGCAGGTGATTCTGACGCTCAAAGAAGAGTACAGCCATCTGGCGAGTAATAATCTGCTGAACCGCGTTCTTTCCCGCTACTGCATATTGCTGCACGAACCAGTCTATGTCGGTGATGCCAGCGAGCCGGTGAATAAACTGCAACCACCGTGGCGTGAAGTTGCCCCCGAAGGCGTAACCATGCACCGCGCGCTGGTACAGCGTAAAAATCTCGCCTTTGCCGCACAGTTTGAATCCTCCTTCGAACCGATTTGCACCATTCCGGTGGTGCCCGTGGGGATGAGCGACGCGGTTGGGATTTTATGGATTCAGGATGGCGCAACCTACGGCACCAGCGATAACCGCAACCTGTCGCTGTTTTTGCGCGGTATGTTACTGGATGATGAAGCGCGTGAGTTGTTACCTCCCTGGGCCGGATTTATTGGCGGCGTGATTGAGTCATCGAAACTAACGCCGACGGCGAGCCGGGAAGATCTCCAGCGGGACGAAACCTGGGTTGCGGTGCAGGAGGCGTTAAAAGAGACGCTGATTTCTGGTTTGTCCGATCTCGCACAAAATCAGCCAGAAATATGGCGGCGTGTATTAATGCGCCACAACGAAGCGTTGCTCGGTGCGGCATTGTGTGATGACCGTCTGTTTGATTTGCTCAAAGATCGCTTGCAGGTGCCAACGTCAAAAGGGGCGTTGCTGGCGAAGGATTTACGCGTTAATAACAGCATTCATATTCTGTTAAGCCGCGACGGCGGTTTTGAAGAGATGTTGTTCCACATTCTGCAACGGCCCGTTGCCCGTGGCGATCGCTATGCCGTCGTGCCATTTTTACGTCGCTGGGCGCTGTTATATCACTGCCGGATTATCGAAGTCGGTACGCAAACGGGCAATGAGCAGTTGTTCAGCCTGGCAGAATTACCCGAAGAGCAGGTGGCTTATCTGGAAGAGCATCTCTGCGATGGCGAGCAATTAATTATCTCCCGCTTCGAACCCGCCGTTTTACCGTTAGTGGTCACGCCAGACCGCGAAGCAGAATTAAAACAAATTCTCGAACAGGATAACGCAGATAAACGCATCAGTACCGCAGCGTTAATGCTGGCGCGGCAATTTACCTCGCAAATCCAAAAAACGAAAACCTCAAGTTTATACATCAACCTTAATAACCCTTGCATCATGCAACTGGTGACGGCATTACAACACCAGCAACAGCCCGCAGCGGCATTACGCTTATTAAAATCGCTGAAAGTGATTTTGTGCTCCAGCGGTAATAAAGAACAGCAGTGGGATTTACACCAGGCACTGGAAGATTTTACTCAGGTTATTCCTGTCTTAATTAATCAAGGAAAATAAAATGGATACATGGGAGTGGTACAACAAATATAGTCAAGAGTTGCGTGATGCCGGGCAAGAATATATTCCGCAGCTTATTGATGATTTTTCAGAAAGTGTTTTGCACCTACAAATAGAAAAATGCGATTCGCTATTGCCGGAAATGAAAGCACTGAATCAAGTCGCCAAAAATCCGTGGCTGGAAATATTTATTGGTCACTGGGAAATGCGTCATCGCCTGACTAACTATGAAGAAGGTGAAAAGGTGCTGCCAGACGTGGTAGCGCTGTTTGAAAAAGCGCATCGGGAAGAGGCGAAAGATTGCCCGCAATCTATCTGCGTTACCCAGGATTTATCAGCCTGCTACGAAAATATTGACGCACCAGGCTGGGCGAATGAACGCATGGCAGTATGTGAGGAAACCATCGCGCGCATTGATCCGACCTGGAGCTGCTTTATGTGTTTATCCTGCGAATATGCCAGTGCAATGGTGGATTCCAACAAAACAGAAGAGGCGTTGGTTTATATCGACAGGCAAATCGAGGCGGTGAAAGCATCGGGGAGTGAATATTTAGAAGCGCTGCTGGCAATACGCGCCGATATTTTGGTTGCCCTTCAGCGCTACGATGAGGCTCGTGAAGTGATTGATGAACTGGCAAAAGAGAACGATTACTGGGGCCGTGACCGCATCAGTTATCACCTCAAAAAACTGTACATCATGGCGTTATGTGGGCAGGACGAAGAGGTCTGGGAGGAACTGCCTCGTTGGACAGATCTGACCCCCTATTCGTGGGGTATGTGGGTGAAGATTATTACCGTACTGCTTCCTCGCCATCCGCAGAGAAATCACTGGCAGCTGGCACGCATCATCCAAAAAATGCTGGAGCAACGTTCGCAGGCCGGGGCGCACCGCAAAGTGGTGAATCTGGCAAAACTGCAAATCACTCTGGCGCTGGAGCGCGAATCCGTCTGGGTGGCCAAAATGGCGATGAAACTGGCCCAGCAGCACATGCCAAAATTACGCGCATTACTGGGCGTTGATCGCGAGTTTCTCGAACTTAGCGAAAAAATTGCCGCCAAAGAAGCGGAACTGCTTGCTCGTCCGGTTGTAGAAGTACCTGAAAACAGCGATGAAGAAACACAGCCAGATCCCGAAAAAGACGTCGAGATATTCCGTCGCGCCTATCTGAACACGCCAGATGATGCGGAATTGCTGGGTAAACTGGTCAATGCGTTAAACGCCTGCAATGCGCTTAATGAGTCGATTGAACTTCTGCAACGCCATGTTGAAAGCCATCTTCAGGAAGATAACGGCCTGTGCTTTGATCTACTGGATCTCTTGCTTAACCGTGGCGATCAGCAGGCGATCGAGCACCTGGCGAAGCTGTATGAACAGGCGGGTCTGCTACATATGGCGCTGTGGTTCCGTGCGCGGGTGATTAACCAGCAGGAAGACTGGGTTGCACTGGAGGCAATTGGGCAACAGTTGCTGCAAAACGAAAAAGGGCGCGAGTGGGTTGGCGTTTATCGCATGTGCTCCTGGGCAGCACAAAAACAGGAAGCCTGGGATCGAAAGCTGGATTATTTACAACAATTGCAGCAACTGATGATTAGCCGTGAAGAAGATATTCGCAATCTCCAGTGGGATATCATGGCGACCGCCAGCATCCTGCAACAATGGGATTTGGTTCGTGCTATTGCTGCTGAACTGGAAATCGAGCTCACGGAAGGCGAAGGTTTTATTGACGAAAAATGGGGGCTGTTAAACATCCGCTTCCGGGAAAATTATGAATACCGCTATTACTATGCTCAACGTATTGGGCCGGTAACAGCAAGGATCATTGAGCCAACTTACCGCACCGATTATCCGCAACATGTTGATGAGGTTGTGGTATTCGATGCAGAAATGTTGAATACCCGACCAGAGGATGAGGAAGAGCAGAAGAATTTCACTCCGCTTTATGGGTGCCTGAAAACCATTATCCCGACCGAATACGGCGAGTCCTGGTTCTGCGAAGGTATCATGCCTGGTGAAGAAGAGTTTAATACTTTCCGTGAGGCGCTCCGTGAACGAAACTGGTACTACTGGAGCAACAGTAATGACGACTATACGTTAACGGACAGTCATCAAGGAGAAGGCGCTGAACCGCTGCCTGCATTCTATTTTGTTATCAGTGCACCGCGTTCAGTTTCTAAAGGTGATATCGACAAGATCTTGCACGAATTGACCGCTGACTGGGAACATCCGTTGTGCTGGTGGCGTCTTGCCAAAGAAGCCGGGGCGAATGAAGAGAAACATGCTGCTATTGCTGAGCGTTATGGAATGTAGGTGAGAGTTTATATCCTGCAACAGTGGTAGAGCGGGTAATTAAAATAGCTTCCTGCGATTTATATTTTTATGTCGCAGGAATTATTCGGGCCATGAATGATTTCGGTTTGTTTATAAGCAAAATGTGTATAGTGACGGATCATTTTTTCATTTAAGATATTATCTCTCTTATCTATGTATTTATAAGGCAATTGAATGAAAAGGAATTTATTAGCTTCAGCTATTGTTATCGGCATAATGGCCCTCGGTATGACCGGATGTGATGATAAAAAAGCTGAAACACAAACCCCTCCGCCCGCCAATAGTCAATCAGCCGCACCTACGGCCGTAAAAGCAGAAGCTAAACCTGAAACCGCTGCCCAACCAGTGGTTGATGCGGAAGCGGTTTACAACGAAACAATGAATGTCTATATCAAGTGCTACAATAAGTTACAAATTCCTGTGCAGCACAGTCTGGCGCGTTATGTTGACTGGGTGAAAGATTTTAAACAGGGGCCGACGGGTAAAGAGAGCCATGTTTATGGGATCTACAGCATTAGTCAATCCAATCTCACTGAGTGTGAAAAAGGAATAAAAAGCGTAGTGGCGTTAACGCCTGCACTGGAACCCATTGATGGCGTGGCGTTGAATTATATTAATACTGCTGTAGCGCTGGGTAATACCATTAACGAAATGGATAAATATTACACCTAGGAAAATTATAAAGATGATGCATTTGCAAAAGGTAAAACGCTGCATCAGGTATTTGTAAAAAATATCGAAGCCTTCGAGCCGGTTGCGGAATCTTATCATGCAGCGATTCAGGAAATTAATGATAAACGCCAACTGGAGGAGCTCAAAAATATTGAACAAAGAGAAGGGAAAACTTTTAACTACTATTCTCTGGCAGTCATGATTTCAGCTAAACAAATTAATAAAATGATTTCGCAAGAGAATTTTGACGCCGAAGCGGCAATGAAGAAAGTGGCTGAACTTGAAACGCTGGTGGCGCAAGCCAAAGAAGTGAGTAAAGACAGTATGAATTCTCTCTTCACAGGTGCAGCAGACCGATATCAACTCGCAGCTAAAAAGTATGTTCGTCGTATCAGAGATAAAGTCCCGTATTCTGATTGGGATAAAGAGACACTTCAGGACGCAAACACAAGCTGGATGGTACAGGACTCTTACCCGCAATCATTACGCGCTTATAACGAAATGGTCGGTAATTATAACCGCCTGCGTTAAAAACCGTTGATTTTCAGTGAGAGATAGAATGTTGGTTAAGCCGCGTATGCGGCTTAACCTTTTAAATTACTGTGAATACCATGATGTCAAAACCGCATATGTAATGTCTTGCACCTTTGCGCTCCTGAACCGTTAAAGGATGGTTCGACATATTGTATTAATATGGGCATTTTCAGATTGCATATTAGGAATTCCAACTGAAACGTTCACTATATAATAATAAACTGGAGGGAATATTTCATTGGTCCATACATTGAAAATTGATGTGTTTAAAATCCGATTAATATTCCCCCATTCACCATGCAGATTACCGATACCTCTTATCCCTGGTTGTCCCAGGGCAGTAGCAGAAGTCAAATCTTTTAAAAGAGGCAGGTTCTCTGCGCCACCACACCTGTCTATCGCCTGTTGCCGGGTATCTTGAACAGGAGAAATAGTACTGAACCATGCTGTCAAATTAAAAGTGTAGGTGTAGATAATATTATCGTCGGATAGTGAGATAAAATTAATTGTCACCTCGCGGGTCTCTGAAGTGGGTTGTCCGATAAATGACACTTCATGACTGTTGGGAGACATTGTATTCACATGCAGCCAGTCGCAACTATTTTCATTACCTCCACATGTTGTTTTATCATACTCTATTTGCATATCACTACTCAGAATAAACCACGCGCCGATGAATCCTGTGGTCGGAAATCCTTCATCTAACCCAAAATTACCGTCGTTGGCAACAATCGTTCCAGTCATCGGTAACCGCCGCCTTTCTACACTATATGGATTCGATGTTGCATCACGGTCCCATGTCTGAAGCCTGATGGACACTTGCGTGCTGTCACGCCAGCTGTTCAGCGTAAAATGGCGGATATACGTACCGGCGGTATCGCCTTCGCTAAAGACATCTGTCGCGGAGGCTGCGTCAATTGTCAATACAGCGTCATTCACAAGGGCCAGTTTTCCACTGACCGGATTTTTCCAGGCATCCCGGAGCGTGACCGTCAGTTCCAGAGTATCCTCCACGGTATATGACTCCTTGTCCGTTTGCAGGCTGGACTCAGACTGCACAGGGGTTCCCGCCACGATAGCAAAAGGTGCCGTCTCCTTACGCCAGCCTTCCAGCTCAAGCGACGCTGTCAGCGACGTACCGGCTTTCTGCGCAGTCCAGTTCGCCTCGTATTCCCCGGACGGGGTTTGCTGCCAGCCGCGTTCCTGAAGTCCGGCTTCCGGTAACGTCACGCTGTCCCTGAGGATGTTTTCCATGCCGCTGACCGGGTTGCCCCAGTCGTCCTGCAGCGTCACGGTGAGTGTCAGGGTGTCACCTGCGGTGTAAGTTGCTGCCTCACCGCGTTGGATCGCGGAGTTTTTGACGACCGGCGCAGCTGCCACAATGGTGTAGGTGTCAGAGGATTTTACACCATCATCCAGCGCCAGTTTCACGCTGTCCTGCCCGGCAATTTGTGCCATGTAGTACGCCGTGTAGGTGCCTTTATGTTGCGTATCCTCAGTCCAGATACTGCCCTCTTTGCGGGTGGCGCTACCCACCTCTACGGCATCGTTCAGTATGGCTTCACGCCCGCTCAGCGCGTTACCCCGACTGTCTGCCAGTTTCACGGTAATGAGCATATCGTCACCGGCCTGGTAGCTGTCTTTATCCGTATCAACGAAGGAATTATCGATTACCGGTTGCGCGTCGATGATGCTGTAGGTCGCCGCCACCTTCCAGCCGCTGTCCTGATTTAACGTCACCTGTAAATCTGCCCCGGGCTCACCGGCAATGAATTGCGCACTGTAGGTGCCGTCGCTGTTTTCCTGCCACTGCGTGGGCTGCGGCACGGTGTGGGCGGCAACCACATGCGTAGCCAGGTAAGACTCCTGCGCTGGAACATGATTTCCCCACGCATCCTTCAGCGTTACGGTGACAGGAATGAATTGACCTGCCACGAAGGTATCCCCGTCCGTGCTGATGCCCGACTGCGCCTCTGCCGGTTCGCCGGGCTGAATGTTATAGGGGTCCGATTGCCTTTCCTCATCACCCCATCCCGCCAGGTGAAGTGTGGCTTTATATCCGTTACCGGCTTGCTCTGCTTCCCATTCGGCACGGTATGTTCCGTCGCCTTTATCGGTCCATACCGTCCCCTTACGTGTTGCGCCCGGTACCTTAACGGTCTCATTAGTGAGAAGACCTTCTGCACCGGTCACCGGGTTTTCATTCGCATCCATGAGTATCACCGTAATGGTGATATCATCGCCAGCCGTAAAAGCGAAGTTGCTGGTGCGGAGGGACGAGTTTTCATAGTCCGGCCCGGCAGCGACAATAACAAAAGGCGCCGTCTCCTTACGCCAGCCTTCCAGCTCAAGCTTCGCTGTCAGCGACGGACCGGCTATTCGCGCAGTCCAGTTCGCTTCATATACGCCGGGTGAGGTTTGCTGCCAGCCGCTTTCCTGAATTTCAGCTTCCGGTAACGTCACGCTGCCCTCAAGGACGTTTTCCATCCCGCTGACCGGGTTGCCCCAGTTGTCCTGTAGTGTCACGGTGAGTTTCAGGGTGTCACCTGCGGTATAGGTCGCAGCCTCACCACGTTGAATCGCGGAGTTTTTGTCGACTGGCGCGGCCGCCACAATGGTGTAGGCGTCAGAGGATTTTGCACCATCATCCAGCGTCAGTTTCACGCTGTCCTGCCCGGCATGTTGCGCCATGTAGTACGCCGTGTAGGTGCCTTTGTGTTGCGTATCCTCAGTCCAGACGCTGCCCTCTTTGCGGGTGGCGCTACCCACCGCCACGGCATCGTTCAGTATGGCTTCCCGCCCGCTCAGCGCGTTACCCCGACTGTCTGCCAGTTTCACGCTGATGAGCATATTGTTACCGGCCTGATAGTTGTTTTTATCCGTATCAACGAAGGAATTATTAATTGCCGGTTCACCAGCGATGATGCTGTAGATCGCCGCGACCTTCCAGCCGCTGTCCTGGTTTAATGTCACCTGTAAACCCGTGCCAGGTTCACCGGCAATGAATTGCGCACTGTAGGTGCCGTCGCTGTTTTCCTGCCACTGCGTGGGCTGCGGCACTGTGTGGGCGGCAACCACATGTGTACTCAGGTAAGACGCCTGCCCCGGGGTATGATTTCCCCACGCATCTTTCAGCGTTACGGTGACAGGAATGGCGTCACCGGTGGTGAAAATTGTACCGTCAGTGCTGATGTGTGACTGCGCCTCTGTTGGTTCACCGGGCTGAATGTTATAGGGGGCCGATTGCATTTCCTCATCACCCCATCCCGCCAGGTGAAGTGTGGCTTTGTATCCGTTACCGGCTTGTTCTGCTTCCCATTCGGCACGGTATGTTCCGTCGCCGTTACCGGTCCACTCCGCCCCCTTGCGTGTTGCACCCGGTACTTTAACAGTCTCATTAGTAAGAAGATCTTCTGCACCAGTTACCGGGTTTTCCGACGCGTCGCGCAGGGTTACCGTCACGGTGAACCGTGTTCCGGCGGTGAAATTCGCCGCGCCCACATTGATGCGGGAATTTTTCGCCACCGCTTTCCCGGCGGTTAATGTCACGGAGGTGACATCCGGCGCCATATCCACATTATTGACCTGGGGCATCAGAGAGGCCTGACCGGACTGGGTCCCCGTCAGCGTGCCAGTGTAGATGCCTTCGCCCTTGTCGGTAAATCCGCTGAACTCCGTCCCGCCCAGCCCGGTAACTTTCAGTGTCAGGCTGTTATTGTCCGTCAGGCCTGTGACGGGGTTTTTCCAGGCGTCCATCGCCTTGTAGGTCAGCGTACTGGGCATCTCCTTGTTATTCGCTTCAATCGACGTTGGATTTGCGCTAAGCGCCGACTGCCCGGCATTCACATCACCAGCGATGATAAGGTAAGGCTCCGACGAGATATCACCGTCAGAGATTGTCAGCCGGGCTTGCAGGTTAGCGCCAGTGTTCTGTGCCTGATAAATCCGCTCGTATTTGTCCTCTCCGATTTCCTTCCACGCCTGTAGCGGCCAGGCATGTTGCACCTCCAGTTTCTCAGCAGTCTGCAGTGCTTCCTCGCTCCCCAGAGGATTGCCGAATTTATCCCTGAGTGCCAGGGCGACAACCATTTCATCGCCAGCCCGGTACTCTGTACTCGCCACGGCGAGGGTGGACTCTTTCACCGAAGCCCCCGCAGATTTTAGTTGCACTTTCACTGGCGCACCGGCCAATGCCAGGTTACCGACTTTGGGCATAATATAGACATCACCCGGCGTGGTGCCGTGAAGCACGGCGGTGTAGGTGCCCGGCTTCTCCTGCGAGAAGTGTTTACTCAACGTAATGTCCATCTTCTGTGATGTTTCTGCCACCGCGTCTATTGTCAGGTCGCTGACAATGTTGTCGTAAGCATCTCGCGCTATAAATTCCAGCGTTGCGGTATCGTCACCGTTAGCGAGAATGGCAGGTTTATCAGTGCCAAGAAGAGATTTTGTGGGATTCGCTTCACCGGGATGAATGGCATACGGTTCGGTGGATTTGCTGCCGTCGGCGAGTCTGAGCGTCGCTTTGTGGGCATCACGGGCGTTTTTCGCGATGTACTGCATCCGGTAAATGCCGCCGTCTTCTTCCTGCCATGCTGCTCCCGCTGCCGGTTCCATCCCGCTTACCGTAACCGATTCTTCGGTCAGTAACGCCGCCTGGTGAATGACCGGGCGCTGCTGTTCATCCCGGAGTATGACGGTGGCTGTCACCGCATCCCCGGCGCGGAAAGCCTGTCCGGCCCGGTCTGCCCTTGAGACCGCCGGCGACAGGGTTATGGAGGAGTGTTCGCTCACGGGGGTGGTGTTGACTAATGTTACCGTCACCGCGTCTTTTGCCGCATCCTTACCGGCGACCTGTGGCATCACGCGGACCTCGCCCGGCATCGTGCCTTTGAGTTCAGCCGTATACGTCCCTTTCGTCTCTGTCTCGGTGAAGGTGTCGCTGAGCACCAGCGCCATCCCTTGCGGGGCAGTAAACGAGGTGCTTACCGTAAGCGCGCTCACCGCTTTGCCCTCTGCATCCTGTGCGCGGAAGGTCAGCACCGCTTTCTCTGTGCCATCCGGTTTCAGCGTGGTTTTATCACTGGTCACCTGTGAGTGCTGCGCACTCAGTTGCGGTGCCAGCACCACCACCGAGGCCTCTTCGCGGTTGCTGCGGTTGCCTTTTTCATCTTCTGCGGTCACTGCCACCCGGTAAACATTGTCGGTCTGTGGCGTCGCCGTGTAACGGTACTCCGGCAGGGTGACGGTGACCTGATTAGCCTCAGTATTCACCACGCCACCCGCGCTTTGCAGTTCTGCCGCTTCGGCCCGTAATGTCTTCAGCGCATATTTACTTTGCAGCGAAGCCACTAAAGGTTTCTGCTCGCCGCCTTTGCCGGTCACCGGATCGTGAAGTTGCAGTTTCACCAGTTCCTTCTTGCGGTACTCCAGCACGATATTGTTGTTACGCTCCACCAGGTCATGGCGGCTACCGGCGAGGCTCCGGCGGTACGCCACCGCGTCCGGATCAAGCTGGTGGGCCAGACTCACGCCCGGCGTGTAGGTCAGGTTGAGGGCAAAGCGGGTGTCGTTCTCGCCACCTTTGCCCTGTTTCTGCTCTGCGCTCAGTGAAATTAGTGGCACCGGGGTGTAGCTCAGCCCGGCGGTGAAGGCGTGCGGATCCTGCTGGCGCTTGTCTTTGCCGAACAGCGCGACTTCATCGCCGTAGTACTGCTCATACATCAGCGTCGCCCCCAGTTGCGGGTACGCGGGCAGATAACCTTCGGCCCGCACATCCCAGCCGTTCGCCGGACGGGCTTCATAGTCGTAGTCAAGCTCCGGCGCATCCCGCCAGCCGGACAGGCGCAGGTAACCATTGGCCCCGAGCTTCAGGTTGTCGCGCCAGTACTCGCCACCGAGGCCCATGCGGCTGTGGTAGCGGGTCAGGTCATGGTCAAAAAACAGGTTCACGCCAGCCATGTAATCCGGCGCAAAATGGCGCCAGCCCGCTCCGGTGTTGAGCTGGTTGCGGTCATCGGTGCGGTGAAAGCTGTGCTGGGTAAAGAGCAGGTTTTCCGGGGTGTCATGCCACGGCAGTAGCAGGTCGAAAGCCGAGCCTTTGAGGGTGAAATCCTCATCCAGTCCCAGCGTCACCCGTACCGTTCCCCACTGACTCAGCCACTCCTGGAAGGCCGACTGCGCCGTGCTGGTCGCGTAGCCGCGCGCCATCTCTGCGGCCTGGCGGCTGTTCATTCCCGACTGTAGCATTCCCGCGGCCTGAGTGGTCATCCCTGCCACCTGTGCCGCTGTCGCATCCTGCTCAGACAGCACAGCAGGCGCCGCCTGAGGCGCGGCAACGCGGTGACCGGCAGTGGAGGCTACCGGGAACAGTACCTGGGTGACAATGCACAGTGACGCCACGGCACGGGTCAGGCGTGATGAATGAAACCGGGCAGAAATCATGGGAACGCTCCTTGTCAGACATAACTGAAGATAGTTTCGCCTGGCGTTCCGCCGGTTGAATATCCGGTGAAAACCGGAGATCTCGCTAAAAAATAGTTAAGCAGGAAAGTGGATATTAGCCCTGGCGAAGTAACGCCATAAACGCCTCATACCCTGTTAACCCGGCAATAGTCTCTGCCGGATGCTGGCACAATACGCTTGCCAGATAGCTGAATATTTTCAACTCGTGGCGCGCATCGGCGGCGGCACAGGCAATCAACACATGGTTAATGACTTCGTTATTCACCCCGATCGGGTGGGCGAGGGTAATAAAAAATCCACGAAAACGGCGTTCCTGTTCGCTCCAGCAATGTGGGATGGCGAGACGATTAACAATCAGGTTTTCGCCTTCGCTTTCGCGGGCGATGACCCTTTGTGCTTCATCGGCGGTAATGTGGTGTTGCGTCACTAATTGCGCACATATTTGCCGGGTAATATGTAGCCAGCTTTCACCGCGTACATTCGAAAAATGAAAACTTCCGGGGGCAGAGAAAAAACGCTCCGGTTGCTGGCGAATAAATGCCGTCGCCAGAAAATGTTTTATTTGTTCGATACCGGCAGCCGTAATGATATTTTTTACAGTGATGCAATTATTGACCGCGTCATCCAGTAAATAATGGCTGTTATTAATGATCAATAACGGCTCAATCTCTTCGCGAATGGCAACCAGTTCGCTTAAGCAGCGGGCAATAATCACCCGACAATTCAGGACGTCGCGCTCAATGGCGAGCTGATTAATAGTGGCAATCGCGTTCTGATCAGAGAGCAAAATGATCGGCTGGCGTTCGTTTTGATGCCGTTCCAGCGCACAGGCAAAATACAAACCGATCAGATCGCTGTCGAAAAGGGGAATATCGAGCTGTTCACGCAGTAGCGTAATAAAGTGCAGACTCATATCAAAGGCCGCAGGCCAGGCGGCTTTCAGGTTATTCATGCTGCTTTGGCGGTGCTCACCAATCCACACCGGCGCGGCAAGGCAACGTAATAAATGCCCGGTAATATTATCAACCAGCTGCGTATCAATAATATTCAATGACGCAATGCCCGGCACCCTTTGCAGCAATGCCAGCACATGATCGGCAGAAATTACCTCTGCTTGCTGATACTGTTTTTCTATCAACTCCGTCAGCGTTCTTACAGCGTTATCACCAAGAAACAGGCCGCTATATTCAACGATCTGTTTTATCTCGCTACCGGGATATTCAGGCCATATGTCAGTAAACTGATTACGCAACGCGTAAATAGCCAGAATCAGGCTTGAGAGATAGTCGCCTTGCATCAGCGGCCAGCGACGTTGCTTTTCGCAGGCGGTGGTTAATTGTTGAAAATTGTCTCGTGTTACGCCCGCCAGCGGAATTAAAAACGGATCTTTGCGTAAAAGATTCGCCAGCAAAATAATGCGTTTCTCTTCTGTCTCATCAATGAAATGGCCCAAACCAGGGCGACTAGCGAGACAAAAACCGCGTTCATAGCGCTGTTTCAGGCGGGGCAGGCGCTCTGCTACCCACGTTTCTGGCAAATTAAGCGCCGAGGCGAGTTGCGCACGGGGCGTAAAGGTATTCAGTAATAACAGCGCCAGCAGCCGATCGTCGTTATCGTGCTTTTGCAGCAACTGAAAAAAGCTGCGGCGCTCGAAGATTTCCAGCTGATAGCCCGCGTTGCCACTGGCGGAAATGCGGGCTTTGCCGTTAAGGGTAAAGTTGAGATAGTCAATATCACGCAGGATGGTCCTGCCAGAAACGCCAGTCTGTTGCGCCAGCTCGCCAGGCGTGCGTGGCTGTTGCTCCAGCAGATCGACAATCTTTAACTGGCGTTCGTTTAGCATTAATCCACCTGACGGAACTGGCTAAACGCGTTGACTTTCTCCGCGGTTAAGGTGGTCAGAAAATCCCGTATCAACGTGAGCAGAGCATCGTAATCGGCTTTTGAAATCATACCGCTATTGGCGTGCAGATAACGCGTTGGCAGACACAGCGCGACAACCGGACGCCCGCCGCCCATCACGTTGTAGCGCCCGCCATCCGTCGCACCGGTTTTCATAGTGGAAAATTGCAGCGGTAAATCATTCTGCGTGGCACAGCTTTTTAACGCTGCTACCAGTTTCTGGTTGGGGAAGTAGCGCTTGTCAAACAACATCAGCCCCGGCCCGTTGCCCAGTTTCAGCGGGTATTTAATGTTATCAATGCCCGGAACATCGCCCGCGACGGCGGTATCCAGCACGATCACCACATCCGGTTTAATGTGTTCAGCCGAGGTTTGTGCCCCGCGTAGCCCAACTTCTTCTTCCACACTGCCAACGCCATAAAGCGTAATTTCGGGGTTATTTACTGTCTGTAGTAGCTCGGCCATCATTGCGCAGCCGATGCGGTTATCCAACGCCTTGCTGACCACTTTATCTTCGCCCCAGCAGGCAAAATTGGCCTCAGGGCTAATAAAATCGCCAATTTCCACGCCGCGCTTTTCCACCTCTTCGCGACTGTTTGCGCCAATATCAATGAACATCTCATCAAATGACAGCGGTTGTTGCTTTTGTTTTTCGGTTAACGCATGAGGCGCGACGGAACCAATCACACCAGGGATTTTCACTCCCTTGTGTGTGCGTATGGTTACCCGGTGGTTGAACATCGACTGATTCCACCAGCCACCAATGGTGGTGAAACGCAGAAAACCGCTCTCGTCGATGTGGGTGACCATAAAGCCGACTTCATCCATATGCCCGACAACGGCAACTTTCGGCCCTTTATTCCCCTTACGGGCAACAAAGCTGCCCAGCCCATCGAAGGTGATCTCATTCACGCAGGGTTCCAGCGTGTTTATCAGAATGTCGCGAACTTCCTGTTCATCGCCGCTGACGGCGCTGGCTTCGCACAACTGTTGCAGTAACTCAATGTTCATGGACAAGCTCCTGTTGCGCGGCTTTCGCTTTGCGGCGTAACCACAATCCTTTCAGGACGATAATGAATGAAATGTTCAGCGCGAGACCAATCGCCAGCACCAGATAAAACGAACCTACCGGCGACATCAGGCCGATCAGCGGGTCAAAGATACCCAAACCCGGTGCCAGCCGTTTGATTCCGAACGCGATCACCAGCACGCCGGTAATACCGCCCGCCAGCGTATTAGCGGTAATCATCGGCAACGGAGCGGCCAGAGCGTAAGGAATAGCCGGTTCGGTCGCGACAGTGGCACCGACCACAATGGCACTACTGGCGGCTTCTTTTTCCTGTTGAGTAAACAGTTTGGGCGCAATGAAAGTTGCAAGACCCGCCGCGACAGGCGGCATCAGCGCGACAACGCCGACGATGGCGTACCAGTCGTAAATGTGTTTTTCCAGCAGTGAGAAGCAGAAGAACCAGGCGGTTTTGTTAATGGGGCCGCCCATATCGAACGCCAGCATCGTACCGACCAGAAACGCCGCCGCAAACTTCATTGACGGAGGAATGGTGTTCAGGAAGTGCAGCAGCCCGCCCATGAGGTCGGACATCACCGGTCCGATAACGTAGTAAGTCAGTACGCCAAAAACCAGCAGAGTAACGAACGGGATTAGCATTGAACCGAGCAGCGGTTGTAACGCTTTGCCGAGACGGACTTTACGGAACCAGAAGACGAAATAGCCAATCGCCAGCCCCAGCACCACCGCGCCGAGGAATCCCGCACCCGACTGGGTGCCGAGTAGGGCTTTGTCGTTTGCCAGATAACAAACCAGAAAAGCCGGAGCGAAAGCCGGTTTATCGGCAATCGACGAGGCAATATAAGCGCCCATGATGGGGATCATAAAGGTGAAACCGAGATAACCGATGGATTCAACCACCCAGGTAAACGACGGCGCACCTTTCGACATATCGGTATACGGCAAACCGAACTGCACCAGCATGTTGGCAAGCGCCACCAGGATACCGCCACCGATGACAAACGGCAGCGCCGCAGAGACGCCCGCCATCAGGTGGCTCATCACGCTGCCACTTTGCACTTCCTGTTTGCCAAGCTTCACGCCGCTATCTGCGGCAAAAAGTTGTGAGTTTGTCGGCAATTCACTGAAAATCTGGTCGATATTTTTCAGTGCCTGAGAGATGGCAATCTCATACACCTTTTTCCCGGCAAACCGCGCGCGATCGTCACCGCTCAGGCCACGCCCGGTAGCGAGAATGACATAATCGGCAGCGGCAATCTCTTCGCAGGATAAGCGGTTTTCAACGCCGCTTGACCCTTGAGTTTCCACTTTAATGGTATGGCCGAGAGAACGGGCTTTCTGTTCCAGGGCTTCCGCCACCATGTAGGTGTGAGCGATCCCGGCGGGGCAGTTGGTGATCGCGACAATACGTAAGGATGACTCCATAGCCACTTCCTTATGAGCTGAGGGTTTGATTTAACAAAGCAAGCACCTGGTCGGCGTCGCCCTGTCGCAGTTGGTTGATAAAATCCTGGTGGATAATTTTGCGACACAGTGTGCCGATGATTTTGACCTGATCCTCTTCGCCACTTTGCGGCACGCCGAGGCAAATCCAGCAATTGACGTCTTCGCCATCGCTGGCTTTCCAGTCAATGGCCTGCGCTTTGCGGGCGAATAATACGAACGGTTGTTTAACGCAGGCGCTTTTACCGTGCGGCACGGCGACACCAGAACCAAAACCGGTGGAGTGCATTTTTTCGCGCAGCAGCAGGGTTTGCAGGAACTGGTGTGAGTCGGTGATAAAACCGTTTTGTAACGCCATTGTCGCCAACTGCTTCAGAATGGAATAAGTGTCATTGCCCTGAATATTCAGGTCAATACAGCTTGCAGTAAGAGCAGCCATTAATCGAACTCCATAAAATATATTTTAATCAATTGTAATGGTGGAGCGATTAAGTGATGAGAGGCGATATGTCGGTAAACAATGACAATTTGAGACAGAGTGTAAGGTCAAATTTGCGGAGTAATGCACATAATGGTTATTTAAATAAACCATATGAATCATTAATGGGTTATTCATTATTTTTTATGATTTACTCACAATGTATCAGGGAAATATAACTTACCGGGAGATGTAATATGTTTAACTTTTCAAATCGAAATTAAAAATATTGTGCCGAAGGCGTCTCCGGCACATTAGGCAATTACGGCAGATAAAACACTTCTTGCAGTTCGCTACTCACCGGGCTGTTATTCGGGTTAGCGGGCATGACGTCGGTCATGTATTTCCACCAACGTTGGCAAACATCAGTACTGGCAACCGCATTCCAGCGCTCTTCAGATTCAATTTCTACTGTGGCAAACAGCAGATTACGCGCTTTGTCGAGGTAAATGGCGTAGTTATGCGCACCGTGAGATTTCAACACCACTTCCAGTTCTGGCCAGATAGGATTATGCCGATGCTGATACTCTTCGTGAGCATCGGGGTTAACCTGCATCACAAATGCCTTACGGATCATAATGCCTCCAGATACAGCTCGCGCACCTCGTCGCGGCTGGCGGTACGCGGGTTACATGGCGCGCACGGGTCAGCCAGGGCTTTATCTAACCAGCCTTCAATATCTTCTTTGGTGATGCCAAGTTGGCTGAATCCTGCCGGAATACCCACGCGATGGCTTAATGCGCGGATAGCGTTAATTGCTTCAATGCTTGCCGCTTCGTCACTCATATCACGCGTATCGACACCCATCGCCTGAGCAATGCGGGCAAAGCGTGCGATGGCATTTGGACGGTTAAAGTTTTCAATAACTGGCAACAAGATAGCATTGCACACACCATGTGGCAGGTTGTGGGTAGCGCCAGGCTGATGCGCCAGTGCGTGAACAAGGCCCAGACCCGCACTGTTAAATGCCATACCTGCCAGGTACTGGGCGAATGCCATTTGTTCACGGGCTTCCAGATTATGACCATCATCTACCGCTTTTGGCAGCCACAGCGTAATCAAACGGATAGCTTCCAGTGCGTTAGCGTCGGTTAATGGATGTGCACCAACAGAAACATAGGCTTCAACTGCGTGAGTCAGTGCATCCATACCCGTGGCGGCGGTAACAGAGGCCGGGATCTCCAGCATTACACTGGCATCATCCACCGCAATATCTGGAATGATATTCGGGTCAATAATGACCTCTTTTACCTGCCGCGCGGTGTCGATGATCACTGCATTGCTGGTCATCTCAGCAGCTGTTCCGGCAGTCGTATTGATTGCCACCAGCGGTACGCCGGGGTTTGTCACTTTACCCACACCAGAGTACGCCGTAGAAGGCGCGGGATTAGCGGTAAGGATTTTTACGGCTTTTGCAGTATCAATTGGGCTACCGCCACCGAAAGCAATAATGTAGTCACATGCGGCATCCTGAAATGCAGCGTAGCCTTTTTGCACCAGTTCTTCGGTGGGGTTAGGAAATACCTCATCAAATAAGTGATAAGACATTTCGTGTTGATCCAGTGCGGCAAACAGGCTGTCCAGTAATCCCAACTTAACCAGTTGCCCATCGGTAACGATCAGTGCTTTTCCCCACTGTTTATTTGCAACCAGATTTACCATATCGCCAATTGCCCCAGCACCATGCAGGCTAATTTTCGGTAATGCCAACATAAAACTCATAATGACTCTCCTTAAGTTCAAATCCATCTTTCCGACGGCGTTTCCCACACCGCCGGATATCTGTCGGGATATTAAAGTGCCAGCGCACTGGCCAGTGGCGTAACGCCAAAACGCTCACCGAGTGCAATCAGCTCTTCGCGGGTAATGGTCTGCTTCATACCGCCCATCGAGTAGATTTTGACTAACACCTCCGCTGATTTCTCTGCGGTATCAATCAAACCAAAGGCTTCATCCAGTGTCGGTCCGGAACCGAACACACCGTGGAAGGGCCACAACACCAGTGAATGTTTTTGCATTTCCTGTGCGGTCGCCTGGCCGATTTCGTCCGTGCCGGGCACCATCCACGGCAGAATGCCAACGCCATCCGGGAATACCACCAGACACTCGGTGCTGCCTTCCCACAGTTGGCGGGTGAAGACCGCGGTGTCGTTTTCCAGCACATAGGTGAGGGCGATCAGGTTGGTGGCATGGCAGTGCATGATCACCCGATCTTTACCGTTGGTGGCTTTGATGCGTTCGCAGTGGGAAAGGAAGTGAGCGGGAAGTTCAGAGGTTGGAACGGCTTCGTGAGTTAGCCCCCAGAGAATGTGGTAGCCCGCGCCGTCGCTGTCGACTTTTACGACGCCTAAGTTAGCCGCAGGATCAAGCTGGACGTTGCGGAAGAATTTGCCGGAGCCGGTGACAATAAACGGTGTATTTGCCAGTAAAGGCATGGGCTGGCTGAGCGGGATATAGCGCGGTTGTGCATGGAAGTTGTCGTGATAAGGCGCGATATCGGCGTCATCCAGGCGCAGCGTCAGGTTGCCGCCGTTGCGCTCGTCCCAGCCTTTCAGCCAGGCGTCGGTGGTGGCTTTGATCATTCCCTGGACAAACCAGGACTGGGTAATGTTTTGCATGTTCTGTGTTCCTGTTAATTCGGTGTTGTCGGATGCACGACCCGTAGGCCGGATAAGGCGCTTGCGCCGCATCCGGCAGTGTTTACCCACGCTGGCTCAAAATCGCTTTCTCATAAGCCCGTACGCTCTCCAGCCATTCGCTACCCGCTGGGGTATCGTGACGCTGACAATACATTTCCCACACCGCCTGCCACGGCAATGATTTTTGTTCTTCCAGCAGTGCCAGACGCGCAGTGTAATCACCCGCTGCTTCCAGCTTGCGCAGTTCAGTGGTAGGTTCCAGCAACGCACGCAGCAGGGCTTTTTTCATATTGCGCGTACCAATGACCCATGCGGCAATGCGGTTGATAGAGGCATCAAAGAAATCCAGGCCGATATGTACCCGGTCGAACAGATCGTGACGAACAATCTCACTGGCAATCGCCTGAGTTTCATCATCCAGTAGCACTACGTGATCGCTGTCCCAGCGAACCGGACGGCTGACGTGCAGCAGCAACTGCGGCACATACAGCATGGCGGCGGAAATCTTGTCGGAAATCACTTCAGTTGGGTGGAAATGTCCGGCGTCCAGGCATAGCGCCGTCTGGCGGCTGGTGGCATACCCCATGTAAAACTCATTGGAGCCAACCGTGTAGCTCTCCGCGCCAATACCAAACAATTTGCTCTCAACGGCGTCGATATGGTGCGCCGGATCCAGCTTCTCGCTGATCACCTCATCCAGTGCTGCCAGTAAACGCTGGCGCGGGGCGAGACGGTCAACGGTGATATCTTTCATGCCATCCGGGATCCAGATGTTCATCACCGACGGTGTGCCGAGTTGCTCGCCAAAATAGGCTGAAACACGGCGGCTGGCTTTGCAGTGATCAATCCAGAACTGGCGAATGCTGTCGTCGGCATGGGAAAGCGTAAAGCCATCGGCGCTTAGCGGATGCGAAAAACAGGAGGGGTTAAAATCCAGACCGAGCTGATTGGCTTTCGCCCATTCAACCCAGTTTTTGAAGTGCTCTGGTTTGATTTGGTCGCGCGCGACTGGCGTGTCTGATTCCAGATAGATGGCATGTAAATTCAGCCGTTTCGGCCCCGGAATCAGCCGCATAGCCTGTTCCAGATCGGCACGTAGCTCACTGGCATTACGCGCTTTGCCCGGATAATTACCTGTGGCCTGAATCCCCCCGGTCAGCGAACCTTCCGGGTTTTCAAAACCGGAAACATCATCGCCCTGCCAGCAGTGCATTGAAACGGGTAAACGATCAAGTTGGCGCAGCGCCTCCTCGACATCAATCCCTACTGCCGCGAAACGCTGTTTCGCCAGCTCCCAGGCCTGTTCCAGTTGAGTGGTCATGCGCAAAGCTCCTTTGTCTGTCGTGTAGAGTGAATCTGCGCCACATAGTGGGCAATTTCACTGTCAGGATTAGGGGTAAAGGTGGTCAGATTCGCGGTGGTGCTGACGACCTGACGGAAATCATCCACATTGTTGAGTTCATCCAGCGCCATTAACTGGATGCCGATATTGCCGAGCGTCGAGGCTTCAACAGGCCCGGCAATCACCCGAATACCGCAGGCATCGGCACATAACTGATTGAGCAGCGTGTTCTGGCAGCCGCCGCCGACAATATGCAGTTGCGAGAAATCTTCACCGCGCAACTGCGCCAGCTCATGCAACACATCGGCATACAGCAGCGCCAGACTGTCGAAAATACAGCGTCCCAGTTCAGCATCACTTTCCGGGATTGGTTGCGCCGTTTCCCGACACACAGCCTGAATTTCGCTGCACATCTCGTCAGGATTAATAAAGCGATCGTCATTGGGATTGATGATAAAACGGCAGGCCGGGAGTGCCTGTGTCGCGGCGATAAGCGCCGGAAGATCGTTGATTTGCCGCTCCTGAAGCACCCGCTGAAGCAGCCATAAGCCCATGATATTTTTCAGCACCCGATAGCGACCTTCCGCCCCACCTTCATTGGTGATGTTGGCTGCCAGCGCCGTGTCATTGGTAAATGGCGTCTGGCTTTCGAAGCCCATCAATGACCAGGTGCCAGAAGAGAGATAAGCGGCGCGTGAACCATTTAACGGCGAGGCGATAACCGCGCTGGCGGTGTCATGGCTGGCAACGGCGACGACAGGAATCTCATTACCTTGCGGGCAAATCCAGTGACCAATGACATTACCCGGATGCGTCGGGCGACCAAACCAGGCTTTGTTGGCCCCGCTCCACGCCAGTAGCGTTTCGTCCCAGTCGTCGCTGTTGATATTGACCAGTTGCGTGGTGGTGGCGTTGGTATACTCCCAGTTCATCTTGCCGGTCAGCCGATAACTAAAGTAATCCGGCATCAGCAGAGCGTGAGCAATGTGTGGAATAAGTTCAGGTTGTTGCTCCGTCAGCGCACGCAGCTGATAGAGCGTATTGAAGGGCAAAAACTGGATGCCGCTACGCTGATAAATATCGCTTTTACCGAGTTGCTTTTGTGCCAGCGCCATCAGACCATGGGTGCGGCTATCGCGATAAGCAACGGGCAGGCCCACACGCTGACCCTGTTGGTCGAGCAGCACAAAGTCCACGCCCCAGGTATCAATCCCAATGCTATCGATACGAATCCCTTCCTCGCACACCTTGTTTAATCCAAGGCGAATGGCACTTTCCAGGCTATCCACATCCCAGGTGACATAACCGTTCTGGCTATGCAGGCCATTGTTAAAACGATGGATTTCGCGCAGCGTCAGGCTGCGGCATTCACGCTCGTAACGCGCCAGCATCACGCGCCCACTGGATGCGCCGAGATCGACGGCGACACAATTGCGAAAGGTCATAATGTGATCCTGCTGAATTTCATTACGACCAGTCTAAGAAGCGCCTGAATTCGCTACCTTCTCGTTACTGACAGGAAAATGTGCCATTGGCAACATGGCAAAGGTAAGGGTGATACTTCTCACATTTTGCCGTTTTTAGCGGATGTGACGCTCGCCGCAATTCGCGAATTTTCCTGATATATCTTCAAAAATTGACCGGATTTACGCGCTTTTATGTCGAAAATTTAAGGTGGGGTTATCGGTGCTTGATTACCATTCAGGCAGAGATAGTCACATCAGGAAATCATTATGACGAAATTACATAGCGTTGATTTTTTCCCGGCACAAGAGGTATCAGTGGCGATCGAACCACGGTTACCGCAAGGTGCTTTTCCTGAACATCACCATGATTTTCATGAAATTGTGATTGTTGAACATGGCACCGGTATTCATGTGTTGAACGGACAGCCCTATACCATCAGTGGCGGTATGGTCTGTTTTATTCGCGATAGTGACAGACATATGTACGAACACACCGATAATCTAAATCTGACAAATGTGCTATACCGTTCGCCAGATAAATTCCGCTTTCTGGCAGGGCTACATCAGTTATTGCCGCAGGAGTGCAATGGGCATTACCCCTCACACTGGCGTATTGATCAGCACACGTTACAACAGGTGCGTCAGTTGATTACCCGGCTGGAACAAGTCAGTGCCGGGCAGGATTTATCGACCGTGGCAAATCGCGAAATCTTATTTATGCAGCTGCTGGTGGCGCTACGCAAAAACAGTCTGCTGGAAGGTGATGAGAATACCGATGCACGCCTTAATCATTTGATTGCCTGGCTTGAAGATCACTTTGCAGAAGCGGTTAGTTGGGAAGCAATTGCTGATCGCTTTGCGCTTTCGTTACGCACGTTGCATCGCCAGCTTAAACAGCACACCGGACTGACCCCGCAACGCTATCTTAATCGTCTGCGTCTGGTGAAGGCCCGGCATTTGCTGCGTCACAGTGATGACAGCGTAACCCACATCGCCTTTAGTTGCGGATTTGCTGACAGTAATCACTTTTCGACGCTGTTTCGCCGAGAGTTTGGCTGGTCACCGCGTGAGATTCGCCAGGGGCGCGACGCTTCTCTGCAGTAACGCGAATAGAATCAACGTATTTCGCCACCTGATTGCGAATAATGCACAAGGAACCAGACCAGGGAGAAACGGTGGCGACTCAATTAACTTTGCTGAAAAAAGACTTTTTTGCTGATGACGAACAAGCTGTTGCTGTGGCTGATCGCTATCCGCAGGATGTTTTTGCAGAACATACTCATGAATTTTGTGAACTGGTGCTGGTATGGCGCGGAAACGGCCTGCATGTGCTGAATGGTCGGCCTTACCGCATTACCCGTGGTGATTTGTTTTATATTCATGCTGATGATCGCCACTCCTATACTTCCGTCAACGACCTGGTTTTACAAAACATCATCTACTGCCCGGAGCGGCTAACACTAAATCTCGACTGGCAAAGCGCTATTCCGGGCTTTTCTGGTACGAAACATTGCCCTCACTGGCGGCTGGGAAGCCTTGGCATGGGGCAGGCGCGACAGGTTATCAGCCAACTGGAACATGAGAGCACGCACCGCGACGCACACGCCAACAACATGGCGGAACTGCTTTTTGGGCAACTGGTGATGACCCTGCAACGATATCGTTATGCCAGCGACAATCTGCCAATCAGCGCCCATGAAACGTTGCTGGATAAATTGATAACCGTGCTGGCAGCAAGCCTTGAACGTCCTTTTGTGCTGGAGAGGTTTTGTCAGCAAGAATCATGCAGCGAGCGGGTACTCAGACAACAATTTCGCCAGCAGACGGGGATGACAATTAACCAGTATTTACGACAGGTACGGATTTGCCATGCTCAGTATCTTTTGCAACATAGTCGGTTACTGATTGGTGAGATTGCAATGCAGTGTGGGTTTGAAGACAGTAACTACTTTTCAGTGGTATTTACTCGCGAAACCGGGATGACGCCCAGCCAGTGGCGTCATCTCAGTGCGCAAAAAGTTTAGCTCGCCATCCCCATACCCACGATATTGGCGGCGATGATAATCACCACGCAACCGAGGCTCAGTACGCTAATCGGGCGACGTCCGGCATCTTTCCACTCTTTCAATACCAGACCCACAATTCCACCGCACAGCACGTAGAAACTCATATGCAGCATCCAACTGATATAGTCATATTGTGCCGGAATGCGCGCGTGTCCCCAGGCATAGAAAAAGAATTGCAGATACCACATCAAACCGCCAAGTGCCGATAGCAATACGTTTTGAATGATGAGCGGTTTTGCCAGCGAAAAGTCGGCTTTTAGCGACAAATCTTTCACTTTCGCCAGACGAATAAAACAGAAACCGAGGTTGATAATTGCGCCACCGCCCATGATGACAACATAGCTTGGCAGAGCGACATACAGTGGATCGACGCCTAGTGCGGCAGCGGCTTCATGCATCGGTTTTGCGGCGTTCATCGCAAAGGACATCCCGGCAGAGAAAATGCCGCACATCACCGCCAGCACCAGCCCTTTTTTCAGATTGAACTCTTCGGCTTTAATGCCCATTTTGCGCTCTTTTAACTGCCCGGCGCGGGTCACAATCCCTACGCCAATCAGCGCCACCAGAACGCCGAGCAACGTCATGCGTCCGCCTTCGGTGTTAATCAGCACATCGAAATTGCCGTTGATAATTGGTGTCATCAGCGTACCAACAATCAACGTGATACCAATGGCAATACCAATCCCCATCGACATGCCGAGATAGCGCATGGTCAGGCCGTAATTGATATTGCCAATCCCCCACATTGCGCCGAACAGAAAGACAGGCAGCAGGGTTGAGAGGCTAAACGAGCTGTAATACGCCCAGAAATCAGGTAGTAACAGGGCGCTGATCAGCCACGGCAGGATAATCCATGAAACCACACCACCTACCGACCACATGGTTTCCCATGACCACTTTTTTACTTGTTTGAACGGGGCGTAAAAACAGGCTGCGCTGGCCGCACCAATCAAATGCCACAATATCCCCATCGTAATCGCGTTGCTCATTTTGAAATCCTCATCATTTTTATCGTCGTGTCACCCTTCCGACGTGATGAGTGTAAAAATCGTGCATACCTTTAACCTTTCGCCTGTTGCCGCTGATGATGATTTGCTGGCAATCAGCGCATTAAGTGGGTGATTTGGCTCACATCTCAGGCATTTTCCTGCAAAACCATATCCTTACGAAAAGTACGGCATTGATAATCATTTTCAATACCATTTAATTAACTATAATGAACCAACTGCTTACGCGGCGTTAACAATCGACCGCCCGACACAACTGGAGAAGAATATGAGCTATACCCTGCCATCCCTGCCGTATGCTTACGATGCCCTGGAACCGCATTTCGATAAGCAGACCATGGAAATCCACCACACCAAACACCATCAGACCTACGTCAACAACGCCAATGCGGCGCTGGAAAGCCTGCCAGAATTTGCCAACCTGCCGGTTGAAGAGCTGATCACCAAACTGGACCAGCTGCCAGCAGACAAAAAAACCGTGCTGCGCAACAACGCTGGCGGTCACGCTAACCACAGCCTGTTCTGGAAAGGTCTGAAAAAAGGCACCACTCTGCAGGGCGACCTGAAAGCGGCTATCGAACGTGATTTCGGTTCCGTAGATAACTTCAAAGCAGAATTTGAAAAAGCGGCAGCTTCCCGCTTTGGTTCCGGCTGGGCATGGCTGGTGCTGAAAGGCGATAAGCTGGCGGTGGTTTCTACTGCTAACCAGGACTCTCCGCTGATGGGCGAAGCTATTTCTGGCGCTTCCGGCTTCCCGATCCTGGGCCTGGATGTGTGGGAACACGCTTACTACCTGAAATTCCAGAACCGCCGCCCGGACTACATCAAAGAATTCTGGAACGTGGTGAACTGGGACGAAGCTGCGACGCGTTTCGCTGCTAAAAAATAAGGTTGCATAAACGCCTGTGAGAAGCGAGTCTGATGGCTCGCTTTTTTGTATCTGCGAAGGAGAAAACAGATGCATTATCCGGTTGATGTGTACACAGGCAAGATTCAGGCTTATCCCGAAAGTAAACCCAGCGCAATTGCCAAAATCCAGGTTGACGGCGAACTGATGCTGACGGAACTGGGCCTGGAAGGTGACGAGCAGGCAGAGAAAGTCGTTCACGGTGGGCCAGACAGGGCGCTGTGTCATTATCCTCGCGAGCATTATCTCTACTGGGCGCGGGAATTTCCTGAACAGGCAGATTTGTTTGTTGCGCCTGCGTTTGGTGAAAATCTCTCAACCGACGGTCTGACGGAAAGCAATGTTTATATTGGCGATATTTTCCGCTGGGGAGAGGCATTAATTCAGGTTACTCAGCCGCGCTCACCGTGCTACAAACTCAATTACCATTTTAACATCAGCGATATGGCGCAGCTGATGCAAAACACGGGTAAAGTGGGCTGGCTGTATAGCGTGATAGCGCCGGGGTTGGTATCTGCTGATGCGCCGCTGGAGTTGGTTTCCCGTGTCAGTGATGTGACCGTGCAGGAGGCTGCCGTCATCGCATGGCATATGCCGTTTGATGATGAGCAGTATCACCGTTTGCTTTCCGCAGCCGGACTATCGAAAAGCTGGACGCGAACGATGCAGAAGCGCCGACTTAGCGGCAAGATTGAAGATAATTCACGGCGGTTGTGGGGAAAATAAGACATGATGCCGGATGCGGCGTAAACGCCTTATCCGGCTACAAAAGCTGCCCTGCGCGGTTAACTACGCTTATACAGCGGCAACCAAATCACCAGCCGTAAACCGCCGAGCGGGCTGTCTTCCGCTTTTACCCAACCACGATGCTGCTGGATGGCGGTTTCAACAATCGCCAGCCCTAAGCCCGTGCCGCCAGATTCACGATCGCGCGCTTCATCGGTGCGATAGAACGGACGGAAAATCTGCTCGCGATCTTCCGGGCTAACGCCAGGACCATCGTCGTCCACCGTAATGGTGATGCCATCTTTATCTACCGCAAAGCCCACTTCAATCTTCGTATGGGAATAACGCAGAGCATTACGAACAATGTTTTCCAGCGCACTTTCCAGAGCGTTCGGGTTGCCATACAGAGGCCACGGCCCAGGCGGGAAGTTAACCGTCAACGACTTGCCCATTTGTTCCGCTTCGAACGCCGCGTTATCCAGCACTTCACCCCACAACTGGTTAGCTTTCAATGTCTCGCTCACCAGCGCGTTTTTCTGCTGATTACGTGACATCACCAACAGGTCGTTGATCATGCTGTCCAGACGCTGGGCTTCGGTTTCAATACGCTCCAGTTCCTTGCTTTCACCACTACGACGGCGCAGTAACGCCGTACCCAGTTGCAGACGCGTCAGCGGGGTGCGTAGCTCGTGAGAGATATCAGAAAGCAGACGCTGCTGAGAGGTCATCATGCGCTCCAGCGCGGTGACCATCTGGTTAAAACTGGCACCTGCGGCAAGGAATTCCTGTGGCCCCGCTTCCAGTTCCGGGTGCTGGCGTAAGTTCCCCTGGGCAACTTCATCGGCAGCGTTTTTCAGCTTACGCGCCGGTTTTGCCAGACTCCAGGCCAACCACAACAGCAACGGTGTACTGACCAACATAGTCACAATCAGCAGTAATAGCGGGCGGTCAAACAGTAAGTTAATGAAATCGGATTGAGAACTGCTGGCCGGACGAATCAGATACAGTTGGTAATTATCTTCGCCATCACGCACGGAGAACGGACCGACCAGTTCCACGCGGCCATACTTTTTCTTTTGCGGGTGATCAGCGTTATCGGCCTGGCCAATAAAGTTGCGAATGATCTGCATTTCGCTGCGTTCAGCGCCGATCACGCGGCCTTCCGTAGTTACCAGTAACAAACGCTGGCCTGGCGGTGCCCACTTATCAATGGCCCGGAAGAGACGCCGCCACCACATTAAATCGTTCGGTGGATCGTTCGCCAGTTCTGCTTCGACATGCTGCTCAATCATCAGCCCCTGACGCTGTTCGCTATCCAGAAGCTCGGTCATCTGGCGTGAATCGAGCTTGGGTAACATCAAAACCAACATCAACACCAGCGCCAGCGTCAGCCAGAAGATGGCGAAGATGCGCGCGGTTAAGCTGCCTATCATGAAGCAGAAACCATCAGATAGCCGCGACCACGCAAGGTTTTAAACCACGGGTGACCGTCTTTACGATCCGGCAGCTTACGACGCAGGTTAGAGATATGCATATCGATAGCGCGGTCGAAAGGCGTCAGGCGCTTGCCCAGCACTTCCTGGCTTAAATGTTCACGGGAAACCACCTGACCCAGATGCTGTGCCAGTAAGTAGAGCAGGGTAAATTCAGTGCCAGTCAACTCCAGCGTTTGCCCGTCGAAGCTGGCCTCCTGGCGACCAGGGTTGAGACTTAAGGCGTCTACTTCCAGGGTTGGGGAACTATTGTCATTGTTTTGTTGTTGTTCGCTCCAGTGCGAACGACGCAGGATCGCGCGGATCCGCGCAACCAGTTCACGATCATTGAACGGTTTCGGGAGATAGTCATCTGCGCCCAGCTCAAGGCCGAGGACGCGATCAAGTTCGCTGCCACGAGCGGTCAGCATAATGACGGGAGTCTGGTGTGTCTGGCGAAGTGCTTTAAGGGTATCAATGCCATTTTTCTTCGGCATCATCACGTCAAGCAAAAGTAAATCAATGCTGTCGTCCAGAAGTTCGAGTGCTTGTTCCCCGTCATGGGCAACAACCACATTGAAGCCTTCCATTTCGAGCAGTTCCTTTAACAGGGAAGTCAGCTCTCGGTCATCATCAACTAACAGAATTTTATTCATTGTTTAAGTACCTCCGAGGCAGAAATTACGTCATCAGACGACGCTAATCCATGACTTTACGTTGTTTTACACCCCCTGACGCATGTTTGCAGCCTGAATCGTAAACTCTCTATCGTTGAATCGCGACAGAAAAGATTTTGGGAGCAAATGATGCGCATAGTTACCGCTGCCGTCATGGCCTCAACGCTGGCACTCAGTTCTTTAAGCCACGCTGCTGAAGTCGTTACAGGCGATAACTGGCATCCGGGTGAAGAACTTGCACAGCGCAGTACGCAGAGCCATATGTTCGACGGCATAAGTTTAACCGAACATCAGCGTCAACAGATGCGAGATCTGATGCAACGTGCCCGGCACGACCAGCCTCCTGTAAATGTTAGCGAAGTGGAGACAATGCACCGCCTTGTCACCGCAGAAAAATTTGATGAAAACGCTGTACGTGCTCAGGCTGAAAAGATGGCACAACAACAGGTTGCCCGCCAGGTTGAAATGGCAAAGGTTCGCAATCAGATGTATCACCTGTTAACGCCTGAGCAGCAAGCGGTTTTAAATGAAAAGCATCAACAACGAATTGAACAACTGCGTGACGTGACGCAATTTAAAAAAGATTCATCGTTGAAGTTATTGAGTAGTAGCAACTCACGTTCCCAGTAGTAAACCCTGTTTTCCTTGCCATAGACACCATCCCTGTCTTCCCCCACATGATGTGGGGGTTTTTTTTTGACTCCAATTTACCCGATGTTTGATGCATTGCGGATAATTTGTATCCGTTATACTACCGTCAGTCGATAGCGGGAGTAGTTATGAATCAATCTTATGGACGACTAGTCAGTCGGGCAGCAATAGCTGCGACAGCGATGGCTTCGCTGCTATTGCTGATTAAAATTTTTGCGTGGTGGTATACCGGTTCGGTGAGTATTCTTGCCGCGCTGGTGGACTCGCTGGTGGATATCGGCGCGTCATTAACTAACTTATTGGTCGTGCGTTACTCACTGCAACCAGCCGATGACAATCACTCATTTGGACATGGTAAAGCGGAATCTTTGGCGGCGTTGGCACAAAGTATGTTTATCTCTGGTTCAGCGTTGTTTCTGTTTTTAACCGGGATCCAGCATCTGATTTCGCCAACACCGATGAATGATCCTGGCGTTGGTATTATTGTCACAATCGTCGCGTTAGTTTGCACCATCCTCCTTGTCTCGTTTCAGCGTTGGGTGGTTCGCCGGACACAAAGTCAGGCGGTACGGGCGGATATGCTTCATTATCAGTCTGATGTTATGATGAATGGCGCGATTTTGCTGGCACTTGCCCTGTCCTGGTATGGCTGGCATAGCGCAGATGCCCTGTTTGCTTTGGGTATTGGCATCTATATTTTATATAGTGCGTTACGTATGGGATACGAGGCGGTACAGTCATTGCTGGATCGTGCTTTGCCCGATGACGAACGACAAGAAATTATTGATATCGTGACTTCCTGGCCGGGTGTCAGCGGCGCTCACGATCTTCGCACGCGGCAGTCAGGGCCGACCCGCTTTATTCAGATTCATTTGGAAATGGAAGACTCTCTGCCTTTGGTTCAGGCACATATGGTGGCGGATCAGGTGGAGCAGGCTATTTTACGGCGTTTCCCAGGCTCAGATGTCATTATTCATCAGGATCCTTGTTCCGTCGTACCCAGGGAGGGTAAACGGTTTGAGCTGTCATAATGCATGCGAAAAGAGAGCCAGACCCGCATTTTGTGTATAAATTACCGCCATTTGGCCTGACCTGAATCAATTCAGCAGGGAGTGGTTGTTATACTATCTGCATATTCGTTAGGTGTTCGATGTGCAGAATCGACTTCCGGCAACAGATTTCATTTTGCATTCCAAAGTTCAGAGGTAGTCATGATTAAGAAAATCGGTGTGTTGACAAGCGGCGGTGATGCGCCTGGCATGAACGCAGCAATCCGTGGTGTCGTGCGTGCGGCGCTTTCGGAAGGTCTGGAAGTCATGGGGATTTATGACGGCTATCTGGGTCTGTATGAAGACCGTATGGTTCAGCTTGACCGTTACAGTGTGTCCGACATGATCAACCGCGGTGGTACTTTCCTGGGCTCCGCGCGCTTCCCGGAATTCCGCGACGAAAACATCCGTGCGGTGGCTATCGAAAACCTGAAAAAACGTGGTATCGACGCGCTGGTTGTTATCGGTGGTGACGGTTCTTACATGGGGGCAATGCGTCTGACTGAAATGGGCTTCCCGTGCATCGGTCTGCCTGGCACCATCGACAACGATATCAAAGGTACTGACTACACTATCGGCTTCTTCACTGCCCTGAGTACGGTTGTAGAAGCTATCGACCGCCTGCGTGACACTTCCTCTTCTCACCAGCGTATTTCCGTGGTGGAAGTGATGGGCCGTTATTGTGGCGATCTGACTCTGGCAGCTGCTATTGCTGGTGGTTGTGAATTCGTTGTTGTACCGGAAGTTGAGTTCAGCCGTGAAGATCTGGTAAACGAAATTAAAGCCGGTATCGCCAAAGGTAAAAAACACGCAATTGTGGCGATCACTGAGCACATGTGCGATGTGGACGAACTGGCACACTTCATTGAAAAAGAAACCGGTCGTGAAACTCGCGCAACCGTGTTGGGCCACATTCAGCGTGGCGGTTCTCCGGTACCTTACGACCGTATTCTGGCTTCCCGTATGGGCGCTTACGCTATCGAGCTGCTGCTGGCTGGCTACGGTGGTCGCTGCGTAGGTATTCAGAACGAACAACTGGTTCACCATGACATCATTGATGCTATCGAAAACATGAAGCGTCCGTTCAAAGGTGACTGGCTGGAGTGTGCGAAAAAACTGTACTAAACGTTTTTTGGCATGGAAAAGGCGGATTTTATTCCGCCTTTTTTAATAGCTCTTTATATTCATATTCGTTATAGCCAATCTTTTTTTATTCTTTAATGTTTGAATCTCTTTCTGGCACGCTTGGCTCATCACAACACAACATAAGAGAGCCGGGTGATGAACAAGTGGGGCGTAGGGTTAACTTTATTACTGGCAGCGAGCAGTGTTCTGGCAAAGGATATTCAATTACTTAACGTTTCGTATGATCCGACGCGTGAACTGTACGAACAGTACAACAAAGCATTTAGCGCCCACTGGAAACAGCAAACCGGCGACAATGTGGTGATCCGCCAGTCCCATGGTGGTTCAGGCAAGCAAGCGACGTCAGTGATTAATGGTATCGAGGCTGATGTCGTCACACTGGCGCTGGCTTACGACGTGGACGCCATCGCGGAACGTGGTCGTATTGATCAAAACTGGATTAAACGCTTACCGGATAACTCCGCGCCGTACACCTCCACCATCGTCTTTCTGGTACGTAAAGGTAATCCCAAACAAATTCATGACTGGAATGATCTGATCAAACCCGGAGTCTCGGTGATCACGCCTAATCCGAAGAGTTCTGGTGGCGCACGCTGGAACTACCTGGCGGCGTGGGGATACGCTCTGCACCACAATAACAACGATCAGGCCAAAGCGCAGGATTTTGTCCGGGCACTGTATAAAAACGTCGAAGTACTGGACTCTGGCGCACGTGGCTCTACTAACACCTTCGTAGAACGTGGTATTGGCGACGTGCTGATTGCCTGGGAAAACGAAGCTCTGCTGGCGGCGAATGAACTGGGGAAAGATAAATTCGAAATCGTTACGCCGAGTGAGTCGATCCTCGCAGAGCCAACGGTGTCGGTTGTCGATAAAGTGGTGGAGAAAAAAGGCACCAAAGAAGTCGCGGAAGCCTATTTGAAATATCTCTACTCGCCAGAAGGCCAGGAAATTGCCGCCAAAAATTACTATCGTCCGCGTGATTCTGAGGTGGCGAAAAAGTACGAAAATGCGTTTCCAAAGCTGAAGTTATTCACCATTGATGAAGAGTTCGGCGGCTGGACGAAAGCGCAAAAAGAGCATTTCTCTAACGGTGGCACGTTTGACCAAATCAGTAAGCGTTAATTTTGCTGAAAAGACCAAAGCCCGGTAGCCCTGTGCACCGGGTTTTTTATTTGACACGATTTTGCGCTACCCTTGCATCTCTTTGAGATACACGGAAAAAGTGATGAAAAAAGCACGCTTTCTTTTTTTGGTGATGATAGCTATTGCCACAGCTGCTGGTGTTTATTACTGGCAATTCACAGGAGAATCGGACGCGTTACGTAAGATTGTTCTTGAGCAATGTGTACCAAATCAATTGCAGAATCAAAATCCGGCCCCGTGTGCAAAAGTGAAGCCGGAGGCAGGGTACGTCGTCTTTAAAGACCGGAACGGACCGTTGCAATATTTGCTGATGCCAACGTACCGAATTAACGGAACGGAAAGCCCGTTACTTACAGATCCTGGAACGCCTAATTTCTTCTGGCTGGCCTGGCAGGTGCGTGGTTTTATGAGCGAGAAATACGGCAAGCCGATCCCCGACCGCGCAGTTTCACTGGCGATTAACTCCCGTACCGGGCGTACGCAAAACCATTTTCATATTCATATCTCTTGTTTACGCCCGGATGTGCGCGAACAACTGGATAACAATCTGGCGAACATTAGCAGCCGCTGGTTACCGCTGCCTGGTGGGTTGCGTGGACATGAATACCTGGCGCGTCGGGTAACAGAAAGCGAACTGGTACAACGTAGTCCGTTTATGATGCTGGCGGAAGAAGTCCCGGAGGCCCGGAAACATATGGGAAGCTACGCACTGGCGATGGCCCGCCAGAGTGATAATTCGTTTGTTCTACTGGCAACACGACGAAATTTACTGGTGCTGAATCGTGCTTCGTCCGAAGAAATTCAGGATCATCAGTGTGAGATTTTGCGTTAACGCGAGGCGTTGAGGAGAGTTAAGTGCCGGATATGATATCCGGCACTTGTCAGGCTTAAGCCTGTTTAGCCGCCTCGGCAGCTTTAACGATCACTGCGAAGGCGTCAGCTTTCAGAGAAGCACCACCCACCAGCGCGCCGTCGATATCCGGCTGAGCGAACAGTTCTGCAGCATTAGACGCATTTACAGAACCGCCGTACTGGATAATCACTTGTTCAGCGATGTTAGCGTCAACTTTAGCGATGTGGTCACGGATGAATTTGTGAACAGCCTGTGCCTGCGCCGGAGTTGCAGATTTGCCAGTACCGATTGCCCATACTGGTTCGTAAGCGATTACCGCGCCTTCGAATGCAGCAGCACCCTGCGTTTTCAGTACCGCGTCGATCTGGCGTGCACAAACTTCTTCAGTTTTGCCCGCTTCATTTTCCGCTTCGGTTTCACCGATGCACAGTACCGGAGTCAGACCCTGTTCTTTCAGTACAGCAAATTTTTTTGCGATCAGTTCGTCGGATTCTTTGTGGTAAGTACGACGTTCAGAGTGACCGATAATGATGTACTGTGCGCCAATGTCTTTCAGCATTGCAGCAGAGGTTTCACCGGTGAACGCACCAGACAGGTTCAGATCCACGTTCTGCGCACCCAACATGATGTGACTGCCTTCAGCTTCGCGCTTCGCCATATCGATGTACATTTCCGGTGGTGCGATTGCAACCGCACAGCCAGCAACACCTGCCAGCTCTTTACGCAGGTTAGAAACCAGCTCGTGAACCATGTGGCGGCTGCCGTTCAGTTTCCAGTTACCCATCACTAAAGGATGTCGCATTTTAATTCTCCACGCTTATAAGCGAATAAAGGAAGATGGCCGCCCCGCAGGGCAGCAGGTCTGTGAAACAGTATAGAGATTCATCGGCACAAAGGCTTTGCTTTTTGTCATTTATTCAAACCTTCAAGCGATTCAGATAGCGCCAGCTTAATCGGTTCAACAGCGAAGGTCAGCCCCTTTTCGCCGTTATCCGCTACAACATAGCGGATCGCACCTTCGGTTTCGGCGTAGTAACGTTTACTTTTGCCTGCGCTTAGCAATTGTTGCAGTTTTTTCTGACTCTGTTCTTTAGTCATTAGTGGTGCAACACTGCGAATTAACGCAGCCATGTATTCCAGGGCTTTCGCTTTTGCCGATTTTTGATCCGGCCCCTGAATCGGTAACCAGGTAATTTGCATACTTTTAATTTTTAACGTGCCGTGCTCCAGTGCCGTGGATGCATACAAATTTTCGTTAATTTTACTGGCTGCTCGTGTCAGATTGGCTTTGTCGCGACTGCTGTCGATGGCACGGAATTCATTCAGGGGAAGGGTGGGATTCTGACGATTAAAATTTTCACGAAACTGACTGATGGAGAGATCGAAAGTCGGAGCGCCTGCAAGCAGGTAAGGTGCAGCTTTCGACTGGGATGGCGTATCCGCCAGTGCCGCAACGCTTGCGGTTATGGTGGAGAAAAAAAGTAAAAATAGCGCACATCCGGGCTTCATCTGTCATACCTTTCGTTTTGTCTGTGTTCGATTAAATCGATATCTGTCGGCCTTGTCAAAAGGGTAAAATCCTGGAAAAGACTATCATCAAGGAACTTACATGACCCTACAGCAGTGGTTATTCTCATTTAAAGGGCGTATTGGACGCCGTGATTTCTGGATCTGGATTGGCCTGTGGTTTGTTGGCATGCTGGTTCTGTTCTCGCTGGCGAGTAAAAATTTACTCGATATTCAGACGGCGGCGTTTTGCCTTGTATGCCTGCTTTGGCCAACAGCTGCAGTAACTGTGAAGCGCTTGCATGATCGTGGGCGTTCCGGCGCATGGGCTTTTTTAATGATTGTGGCGTGGATGCTTCTGGCTGGAAACTGGGCGATGTTGCCGGGCGTCTGGCAATGGGCAGTTGGACGATTTATCCCGACACTGATTCTGGTGATGATGCTTATCGATCTTGGCGCTTTTGTGGGTACACAAGGGGAAAATAAATTCGGTAAAGATACCCAGGAAGTGAAGTTTAAAGCTGATCAAGAATCAAGCTGCTAAGCGATAATATATCTCATATTATTATTTTATAGCCGGGATTGTTATTTTCAACAAAGCAACAATCCCGGAAAAAACGCCTCCACAAAATACCTTAATCGATATCAAAAAAAATGGTAAATGATAAATTCATTACTTGTTTGTTATTCCCATGGCGACGCATTATTCTTTAAAGGAACTCGATAGAGAGGCGAATATTCAGAGGTACACTATGAAAGATGTCGTGGATAAATGCAGTACTAAAGGATGCGCAATTGATATTGGTACTGTTATCGATAATGACAACTGTACCAGTAAAGTGTCACGCTTGTTTGCCAACCGCGAAGAAGCAGAATCCTTTATGGCAAAATTGAGAGAGCGTGCCACTGCCGCGTCTTCTGCAGATGACGGGGTCAGCGTGGCTTACCAGATCAAAGATGTTGATAAGCAGGTAGAGCTGGACGCTTCCTTCACTTTCTCGTGCCAGGCTGAGATGATTATCTTTGAATTATCACTGCGTTCAGTGTCTTGATGGAATCAATTTTTGAAGGAGTAAATCATGGCTTATAAACATATTGCTGTTGCTGTTTCCGGGAATGAAGAAGACGCAATACTGGTGAACAAAGCCCTGGAGATCGCCAGACATAATGATGCCCACCTGACCTTAATTCACATTGATGATGGTCTTAGCGAATTGTATCCCGGCGTATATTTCCCTGAGACAGAAGATATCCTTCTGCTATTGAAAAATAATACTGATAACAAACTGTATAAATTGACGAAAAATATACAGTGGCCTAAGACAAAACTCAGAATTGAGCAGGGTGAGATGCCGGAATCACTGGTGAAGGTTATTCAGCATGAGCAATGTGACTTGTTGATTTGTGGTCATCACCACTCGTTTATCAATCGTCTGATGCCTGCCTATCGCGGTGTGATCAACAAGTCGACGGCAGACCTGCTGATCGTGCCGTTTATCGACAAGTAACCGCTTACCAGTAATGCTCCGCTGTCATATGGCCCGGTCGACGACGTAAATGTTTAGTCATCTGCCGGGTCTCTTTTAGCAGCTGTTGTGTATCGCGCACCATTTGCGGATTACCGCACAGCATCACATGGCTGGTTTCTTTATCCATCGGCAAGCCCACCGCACTTTCCAGTTCACCACTTTCAATTAACGCCGGTATTCGCCCGGTGAGCGAACCCGCCGCCGTTTCCCGACTGACCACCGTCTGAATGCGCAGTTTCCCTTCGTAGCGTTTTTCCAGTTCTTGCATCAGTGGCAAATAGCTTAAGTCGGCGGCATAACGTGCGGCGTGAACCAGGACCAGATTTTTGAAGCGATCTAAATCTTTGCCCAGTTGCAGAATCGATAAATAAGGGCCAATCGCTGTACCGGTTGCCAGCATCCATAGCGTTTCGCAATCTGGTACTTCATCCAGCACAAAGAAGCCAGCTGCTTCGCTAACCACCTGCACTTCATCGCCCGGTTTCAGTGCCGCCAGTCGTGGGCTTAATTTGCCATCGGGGACGGTGACCAGGTAAAACTCCAGATCGGGATTATCAGGAGAGTTAACGTAGGAATAGGCGCGCTGGACGCGTTCGCCATCAATTTCAAGGCCTAGTTTGGTGAATTGCCCGGCAGTAAATGGAAGCACGGGAGCGTGAACGGTGAGACTAAACAGGGCGTCGGTCCAGTTCTGCACTTTAGTGACTTTGCCTGTTACCCAATCAGCCATGTTTTTCTCCTGTTTTGATTGACTTGCCTTATCTTCGTTCTCCGAACAAAAAAATTCCAGTCCCGAAGGACTGGAAGGCTCAATCGATCAAATCAATCAGAGGATGTGCACCTGCATTTCTGGGTCTTTGCGATCCAGATAGTGGATAGACTGAATGCGGCGAATGGTGCGTGACTTGCCGCGGATCAGCAGCGTTTCGGTAGTCGCGATATTGCCTTTGCGGCTAATACCTTCCAGCAGATCGCCTTTGGTAATACCGGTGGCAGAGAAGATAACGTTATCGCTGCGTGCCATATCGCCCAGACGCAACACTTTACCCGCTTCGATGCCCATCGCTTTGCAGCGTGCCAGCTCCTGTTCGCCAATGCGACGATTCTCTTCGTTGTCGCCTTTGACGTCATGACGCGCCAGCAGACGACCGTTCATGTCACCATCTAATGCGCGGATCACCGCTGCAGAAACCACGCCTTCCGGCGCGCCACCAATACCGTACAGCACGTCAACTTCGCTGTCTGGCATACAGGTGAGAATTGAGGCCGCAACGTCGCCGTCTGGAATAGCAAATACGCGTACGCCGAGTTGCTGCATTTCTGCGATAACAGCATCGTGGCGTGGTTTCGCCAGAATCGTTACCGTCAGTTCGCTTAACGGTTTGCCGAGCGCCGCCGCAACATTGCGCAGGTTATCCGCCAGCGGCAGGTTCAGATCAATGGTGCCTTTGGCTCCCGGTCCGACGATCAGCTTCTCCATATACATATCCGGCGCGTTGAGAAAGCAGCCTTTATCGCCTACTGCCAGCACCGCCAGCGCGTTAGCCTGGCCCATCGCCGTCATGCGCGTGCCTTCAATCGGATCAACAGCAATATCTACCGCATCGCCGCGACCGGTACCGACTTTTTCACCAATGTAGAGCATCGGTGCTTCGTCGATTTCACCTTCACCAATGACGATGGTGCCGTCAATGTTGACCTGGTTGAGCATAATACGCATGGCGTTAACCGCCGCGCCGTCCGCGGTGTTTTTATCGCCGCGTCCTAACCATTTGTAGCCAGCCAGCGCCGCAGATTCGGTGACGCGGGAAAATTCGATGGCAAGTTCTCGTCTCATAGCAAACTCTAAGCAGTAAGGAATGGCGCGAAGTGTAGCACAGGGGAAGGGCTGGATTATTGATGTGTGCGGGGTTGCCCCCGCACGATTTCAGGCTATGGACGATAGCGGATTACTCGTCGTGTTCTTCCCACGCCATCGCGCGTTTAACCGCTTTTTTCCAGCCAGCGTAACGGTAATTACGCTCGGTGGTTTCGATGCCAGGACGGAACTCGCGCTCAATCACCGCTTTCTCTTGCAGCTCGTCGAGGTTCTGCCAGAAGCCTACCGCCAGACCAGCAAGATAGGCCGCACCCAATGCGGTGACTTCGCGAACTTCCGGGCGTTCAACGCGCGTGCCGAGAATATCGGATTGGAACTGCATCAGGAAATTGTTTGCCACTGCGCCGCCGTCCACGCGCAGGGCGTGTAGACGAATGCCAGAATCGGCCTGCATAGCTTCCAGCACGTCACGCGTCTGATAAGCAATAGACTCCAGCGTCGCGCGTATAATGTGGTTAGCGTTCACTCCACGAGTCAGACCGAAAATCGCCCCGCGCGCATACGGATCCCAGTATGGCGCACCCAGCCCGGTAAAGGCCGGAACCACATACACACCGTTGGTGTTTTGCACTTTGGTGGCGAAATATTCGGAATCGTAGGCGTCATTAATCAGCTTCATCTCATCGCGCAGCCACTGAATGGATGCGCCTGCCATAAACACCGCACCTTCCAGCGCATAGTTTACTTCGCCAGTTGGGCCACAGGCGATGGTGGTCAGCAGACCGTTTTCTGATTTCACCGCTTTCTCGCCGGTGTTCATCAGCATAAAGCAGCCAGTGCCATAGGTGTTCTTCGCCATCCCTTCTTTCACGCACAACTGACCGAACAGCGCCGCCTGCTGGTCACCGGCGATCCCGGAGATTGGAATACGCGTGCCGCCTTTACCACCAATGTTAGTCTGACCGTACACTTCGGAAGAACGACGCACTTCTGGCAGCATCTCGCGCGGAATATCCAGCACCTCCAGCATTTTGTCGTCCCAGTCCAGGGTATGGATGTTGAACAACATGGTACGAGAGGCGTTGGTGTAATCGGTGACGTGGACACGGCCCTGAGTCATTTTCCAGATAAGCCAGGTATCAACGGTGCCAAACAGCAGTTCGCCGCGCTTAGCACGCTCGCGAGAGCCTTCCACATGGTCGAGGATCCACTTCACTTTGGTGCCAGAGAAGTACGGGTCAATCACCAGACCGGTGTTGTTACGAATGTACTCTTCCATGCCATCGCGTTTGAGATGCTCGCAGATCTCGGCGGTACGACGGCACTGCCAGACAATGGCGTTATAGATAGGCTTGCCGGTTTCTTTTTCCCAGACAATAGTGGTTTCTCGCTGGTTCGTAATACCGATAGCTGCAATTTGATCGGAACTGATATCGGCTTTCGCCAGCACTTCTACCAGCGTGGAGCTTTGGGTGGCCCAGATTTCCATTGGGTCGTGTTCTACCCAACCCGGTTTTGGGTAGATTTGCTCAAATTCGCGTTGCGACACGCTAATGATATTGGCATCGTGATCCATCACGACCGCGCGGGAGCTGGTGGTGCCCTGGTCGAGCGCGACGATATATTTTTTTTCAGTCATGTTTAGTTGTCCCGTAGTCACATTACAGCGAAGCTTTTTGTTGTGTAGGTACAGTGGCGTCCTTTTCTTCCACCTTGCAGGTATCACACGGTAAATGATGGCCTATTAGCTTGCGATAGGCGAACGCACCGACAATCGCGCCAACCACAGGGCCAAACAGTGGCACCAGAAAGTAAGGAATATCTTTACCGCCAGTAAACGCAATGTTTCCCCAGCCAGCTAACCAGGCAAAGGCTTTCGGCCCGATATCACGTGCGGGGTTCATTGCAAATCCGGTGAGTGGCCCCATAGAAGCGCCAATCACCGCAATCAGTAATCCAATAAGTAAGGGAGCCAGCGGGCCACGAGGTACGCCATTACCATCGTCCGTCAGCGCCAGAATCAGAGCCATCAGGATAGCGGTAATCACCATTTCCACTGCGAAGGCCTGCACAAAATTGATATGAGGATTGGGGTAAGTTGAAAAAGTGCCCGCCAGATCAACACTTTCAATGCTGCCACGAACAATATGATGCGTCAGTTCGAAGTCTGCGAAGAGATTGTAATAAAGCCCGTACACTAATGCCGCTGCGCAAAAAGCCCCGGCAAATTGCGCAATAATAAAAGGGATTACCTTGCGACGGTCGAAACAGGCAAATAGCCACAGTGCAATGGTCACCGCAGGGTTCAGATGAGCCCCGGAAACGCCAGCCGTCAGGTAGATCGCCATTGCTACACCTAATCCCCAGATAACGCTAATTTCCCACTGACCAAAGCTTGCGCCAGCCACTTTTAGGGCGGCAACGCAGCCAACACCAAAGAATATCAGTAACCCGGTACCGAGAAATTCAGCGATACACTGGCCTTTTAGGGTTGAGGTTTGACTCATAATCGGATCCTGAATTGTAGACTTATTTATGTATGCGAAGCGGTAGGAATCTTCGCTTTGGCTGAAGGTACACTGTTAATTTATCGTTAACGAGCAAAAACGAGAAATATCGAACTCTAAATGTGTGTGCTATGTCAAATAATGAGCGATATCGCGCGATTTAGCGAGGATGATTTTCTTTGCGGTGCCTGGCGATGATTATTTGTTTAACAAATATGTTAATGAAATTGATTTATTTTGATTATGTCGCCAGGAGAAGGATGAAAAGTGTTGCAAACCGCAATCTGCGCGGGATGCCGCTGGACAGCGATAGCGTGGCTTCATACAATCGGAGTTAAAGTTAGTGTCTCGTTTTTATTAAGGCGTCACCGGTTATCGGGACGGGATCAAGTGGATATCCATCAACGCCTTGCAATTCAGGAGAGGTATGACAATGTCATTAGAAGTGTTTGAGAAACTGGAAGCAAAAGTACAGCAGGCGATTGATACCATCACTCTGTTGCAGATGGAAATCGAAGAGCTGAAAGAAAAAAACAACTCACTGTCGCAGGAAGTTCAAAATGCCCAGCATCAGCGCGAAGAGCTGGAGCGTGAGAACAACCATCTGAAAGAACAGCAGAACGGCTGGCAGGAACGTCTGCAGGCCCTACTGGGTCGTATGGAAGAGGTCTGATTACGCTTCTTCTTTCGCGTAATTACTTTGCGGTATAAGGCACCTTGCGGTGCCTTTTTTATCACTCAATATCCAGCGGATCTTCAGAAAGAATAATCCCGGTATTGTCGGCATAGAGATGGTCGCCAGAGAAGAAAGTGACACCGCCAAAGTTGACGCGGACATCGCTTTCGCCAATGCCTTCGCCTGCGGCACCGACCGGAATTGCGGCCATTGCCTGGATGCCGATATCCAGCTCTTCCAGGTCATCTACCTGACGCACCGCGCCGTAAATGACCAGGCCTTCCCATTCATTTTGTACTGCCAGACGCGTCAGCTCAGCATCGACCAGTGCACGACGAACAGAACCACCGCCATCAACGACAAGAACACGACCACGGCCATTCTGTTCGAGCAGATCGTACAGCAACCCGTTGTCCTCGAAACATTTTACCGTGATGATTTGTCCGCCAAACGACGCCCGTCCGCCAAAGTTGGAGAACAACGGTTCCACGACGTTGACATCTTCCTGATAGATGTCACAAAGCTCGGAAGTATCGTATTTCATAGGCTTAACATTCAGTTGCTGCGAGAATTTTCAGTATATCGCGCTATGTGGGTTGTTGGCAAAATCATCAATTGTTAATTGATATTTGTCAGTTATGCCAACCACTGGCTTAAGATAATCCCTAAAACAAACAAAAGGTTAGTCAATAATGCCCCTTTTACTGTGCGTTCCAGCATTGGGCGCATCGCGGCAGGTTCCATTTCGCGCATGACATAGCGCGCCTGTTTCACCAGCAGCGGTGTCGCCAACAGGAACAGCCAGCCCCAAACGCTATGTAAAGAGATCAGATTAAACAGTGCCAGACACACCAGCGAGCCCATCAGCAGACAAGCATGGTAACGACGTGCGTTCACTTCCCCTAAACGCACCACCAGCGTGTTTTTGCCATTCTCCCGGTCGCTATTGATATCGCGCAGGTTATTAATATTCAGTACCGCTGTTGCTAACAACCCACACGCCGTCGCCGGAAGGATCAGCGCCGGAATCAGAGTGTGCGCCTGCAAATACCAGCTTCCCATCACACTTAGCCAGCCAAAGAAAATCAGGACAGAAATATCACCGAGGCCAATATATCCATATGGACGATTGCCTACGGTGTAGGTGATCGCGGCAATAATTGAAAGCCCACCCAAAATCAGGAAACCAACAAAATCGGCGAGTGTATGACATGCCACTGCAACCAGTGCCAGCCCGGAGAGGCAAATCAGAACGACAGTGATGATCAGCGCCCGTTTCATCTCTTGCTGGGTAATCACACCTTTTTGCATGCCGCGCAGTGGTCCAATGCGGTCAGGTTTATCGCTGCCTTTTACCGCATCGCCGTAATCATTGGCGAGGTTAGAGAGAATTTGCAGCAGTCCGGCGGTAATCAGTGCCAGGAGGGCGACCAGCGGATCGAAGTGACCTTGCCACCATGCCAGCGCCGTCCCGACGATAATTGCAGCAAAGGCGAGGGGGAGGGTTTTAGGTCGTAAACTTTCCAGCCACGCCTGAGTTCGGCTAATTTGTTGTTCAGTCATAATACGCGCCAATAAAAATGGGGCCTTTCAGCCCCATCAAACAATGATGAAAATGATTGAACGCGATTATAGGATAAAACGGCTCAGATCTTCATCTGCCACCAACGCATCCAGATGTTTGCTCACATAATCTGCGTCGATGGTGATAGATTGACCGCTTAAATCGCTGGCGTCGTAGGAGATCTCTTCCATCAAACGCTCCAGAACGGTGTGTAAACGGCGAGCACCGATGTTTTCGGTGGATTCGTTTACCTGCCATGCCGCTTCCGCGATACGCTTAATGCCCGACTCAGTGAACTCAATATTCACGCCTTCGGTCGCCATCAGTGCTTTGTACTGCACGGTGATAGAGGCATTCGGTTCGGTCAGAATACGCTCGAAGTCGCTGGTGGTCAGTGCCTGCAGCTCAACACGGATCGGCAGACGGCCTTGCAGTTCCGGGATCAGGTCAGACGGTTTCGCAATCTGGAACGCGCCAGAAGCGATAAACAGAATGTGGTCAGTTTTGACCATCCCGTGTTTGGTGGAAACGGTGCAACCTTCTACCAGCGGCAGCAGGTCACGCTGAACGCCTTCACGAGAAACATCCGGACCGGAAGACTCACCGCGCTTACAGATTTTGTCGATTTCGTCGATAAACACGATCCCGTGCTGCTCAACAGCGTCGATAGCGTCTTGCTTCAGCTCTTCCGGGTTCACCAGTTTCGCCGCTTCTTCTTCAATCAGCAGCTTCATGGCGTCTTTGATTTTCAGTTTACGCGCTTTTTGTTTCTGACCGCCCAGGTTCTGGAACATGGACTGCAGCTGGCTGGTCATCTCTTCCATTCCCGGAGGCGCCATAATTTCAACGCCCATCGGTGCTGCGGCAAGATCGATTTCGATTTCTTTGTCATCGAGTTGGCCTTCACGCAGTTTTTTGCGGAATGCCTGACGAGCAGCGGACGGTTCCTGCTGTTGTTCGGTCTGTCCCCAGTTGTTTTTAGCCGGTGGGATCAGCACGTCGAGAATACGTTCTTCTGCCAATTCTTCAGCGCGATAACGGTTTTTCTCGATAGCCTGGACGCGTACCATTTTCACGGCGGCATCGGTCAGATCGCGGATAATAGAATCCACTTCCTTACCTACATAGCCCACTTCGGTGAATTTGGTCGCTTCAACTTTAATGAACGGCGCATTCGCCAGCTTAGCCAGACGACGAGCGATTTCAGTTTTACCGACACCGGTCGGGCCGATCATCAGGATATTTTTCGGGGTCACTTCATGGCGCAGCTCTTCGTTAAGCTGCATGCGACGCCAGCGGTTACGCAGTGCAATCGCCACGGAACGCTTGGCGTTATCCTGGCCGATGATGTGCTTATCCAGTTCGCTGACGATTTCGCGTGGGGTCATTTCAGACATGGGAGATCCTTACGCTTTGTAGCTTAATTCTTCGATGGTGTGGAAATGGTTGGTATAGATGCAAATGTCGCCTGCAATATCCAACGCCTTTTCAGCAATTTCACGGGCGCTTAGTTCAGTGTTTTCTAACAGCGCGCGCGCCGCAGCCTGGGCGTAAGGGCCGCCGGAGCCGATAGCAATAAGATCGTTCTCTGGCTGCACCACGTCACCGTTACCGGTGATGATAAGCGATGCAGTTTCATCCGCGACTGCCAGCAGTGCTTCAAGTTTGCGCAACATGCGATCGGTACGCCAGTCTTTCGCCAGCTCAACAGCGGCTTTAACCAGATGGCCCTGATGCATTTCCAGTTTACGTTCAAACAGTTCGAACAGCGTAAAGGCATCCGCAGTACCGCCAGCAAAGCCCGCGATCACTTTATCGTTATACAGGCGGCGAACTTTTTTCACGTTGCCTTTCATTACGGTGTTACCCAGTGTGGCCTGACCATCACCGGCGATTACCACGTGGCCATTACGGCGTACGCTTACTATAGTTGTCACGAGCAGACCCCTTGGTTAGGAATACAGAATTCAAACCCCGCACAATTGTGCGGGGCATAATGCAATTATAGATGGGGGGGATTTTGAGGGTTTCAACCCCCGGTAGCGAGTCGAATACAGTTTGTGTGACCCGCCATCTTCAGGCGATTCAGGGTGCCGTCGGCATTTTCTTTCCCTTTAATCGGGCCAATCACCACACGATTCCAGCCATTGTTGGTGGTAATTTTGGAATCAAACCCTTCAAAAGCCAATTGCGCACGTACGGTTTCTGCCTGCTCGGCACCTTTAAACGAGCCACACTGCACCATCCAGCGACGTTCGTCTTTCTTCTCAGCCGTTGGTTTTGGCGCATCAGCGGCCCGGCTAACAGGCGCGACTTGCTGTGACTTAGGCTGCGCGGCAGTGTGTGCTGGCGTTTGCAGGAGATCCTGGTACGGCTGCTGAGCCGCCTGGCGTGTCTGCTGCGTCTGGCGCGGTGGTTGCTGAGCTTGCGCGGTACGCGGTTGCTGATATGCCTGCTCAGCCTGTCGCTGCTGCTGTTGAGCCGCCTGAATCTGACGCTGCTGTGCCTGACGTTGAAGCGTTTGCTGACGCTGTTCTGGCGTCTGTTCATTCCATGGAACTTCAACCAATTGCGTCGGCTGCTGGCGCATATCAGCCTGCATTTGCTCCAGTAGCTGCCGCTGTTCAGGCGTTAACTGGTCAGGATTGATCACTTCGCCACCTGCAGAAGGTTCTGTTGGCGCACGCACACCAGGCTGGCGACTTTCCAGCTCTTTAATGTAACGCCAGCGCTCTTCTGGTTTGGGGGGGAGTCCGTTTCCGGTCACTTTTTGACTTTGCAGCGTCTCGGACTCTTCTTTCTTGTGATGGGTAATGAAGTACAGACCGCCGATAAAGGTCACAAGAACTGCAGCGGCAATAGCGACCATTGCCGGTGATACCGCAGGCATGTTGCGTTGCTTTTTCCGTGAAGTGCTCTTTTTGCGCCGCGAAGGAGCCGGTTGGCCGCGACGTACATAATCTCGTTGTGCCACTATCGTTTCGCTGTATTTATTCGTTCATCAGCCCGCCATGTTACTTAAGCGACGGGCCTTTGACCAGACACGGAAGTCTTAAAGCCAGTGACTTTATGTTAAAGCGCGTGTGGATTCACGAACGATCAGTTCGCAGTCCATTAATCGGGATCCATTACTCACATCGTGGCCATGAATTTGTTCCAGTAATAAGAGCATGGCTTCACGACCAATCTCGTAACGCGGTTGGGCGATAGTGGTCAGTGGCGGATCACAATGTTCGGCCAGGGCGATATTGTCGAATCCCATAATTGACACATCATCCGGGACTTTCAGCCCCATACGTTTAGCACTGGAGATAGCCCCAACAGCCATGACATCGCTATGGCAAAAGATAGCTGTTGGCGGTTCTGGTTGATCGAGCAGTTGCTTTAACGCATTGCCACCTGCCTCATAAGTAAAATCACCGCGGGCAATATAGTGTGGATTAACGGTGATGGCATTACGACGCAACGCCTGCACGTACCCTTGTAAGCGATAGTGGCAGAAGGGCATATCTTCCGGCCCGGCGATACAACCGATACGCCGATGCCCAAGACTGAGCAAATAATTGATTGCGTTAAATGATGCCGTAAGGTTGTCGATATGAACTGTAGGTAACTCCAGTTCCGGGGCAAATTCGTTCGACATCACCATCGGCGGTAAATTACGCTGCTCTTCTACGCTGGCGTTAAATGGCAAGCGGGAACTCAACAGCACCATGCCATCGATTTGTTTAGTAACAATTAAATTGATAAACGTCTTTTCTTGCTGATTCTGATGGGCGCAATCGCCAATTAATACCAGATATCCCTGTTCGGCAGCTGTGACTTCAACACCCCTGATAACGTCATGAAAGAAGGGATCGCAAATATCCGGGACAATCACCAGAATGGTGCGTGATTCATTACGTTTCGCGTTTCGCCCCATAGTTTGCGGCAAATACCCTACTTCCCTGGCGGCCTGTTCAACCCGGCTACGTGTTGCCTGGGAGACTTTATCTGGATTCATTAACGCGCGGGACACAGTTGCAGTGGAGACCTTTGCCTTCAGTGCAACATCTTTCATTGTAGCGGCAGTCACCTGCTTCTTCAGCTTCACTTTCTCTCCTCGCCTGAAACTCTGGCGCAGAACAATCCTTGTTTAACTCGTTTTCGACACATTTTTATCAGATAGTTAGTGGAAGCGGTTACAGAATTTTCATTAAAAGTGTGATGAATATTAAATTTTTCGATCCGCCTCGCAACGTTTGCGCATTAGCCTTCGATGGGATCGACATCCAGCACCCATTTCACCTTGCGGGAATCCGGTATTGTATTAATAAGCGCCAGCGTACCATTGATGATGTGCTGTAAGCGCACGCGGGAAGGGTGCTGCAACAAAATTTGCCAGCGCCAGCGACCGCCACGTTTAGGGGCCAGCGCCGGAACCGGGCCGAGAACCCAGAGTTTCTCGTCTGCCAGCGGGCTGGAGAGGATGAGATTACGCAGTTGTTGCAGGAACAATGGCGCGTGCTGATTGTTATGATCTTCCGCACGCACAATCACATGGCTGGTCCATGGCGGCAGTTGCATCATTCGCCGCTCAGCCAGCGCCTGTTCGGCAAAGGCGTCGTAGCCTTTATAGAGCAACGTTTGCAACAGCGGATGTTCAGGATGGTGCGTTTGCAGCACTACTTCGCCCTGTTTACCCGCACGTCCGGCACGGCCAGCCACCTGGGTATAAAGTTGGGCAAAACGCTCTGCCGAGCGAAAATCCGCAGAAAACAGCGCGCCGTCCACATCCAGTAACGCCACCAGCGTCACATCCGGGAAATGGTGACCTTTCGCCAGCATTTGCGTGCCGATCAAAATCCTCGCACCGCCGCGATGTACTTCCGCCAGTTGTTGTTCAAGCGCCCCTTTGCGGCTGGTGGTATCGCGGTCGATACGAGAAATGGGCACACCAGGGAACATTGGCGCGAGCGTCTGTTCAAGCTGTTCGGTGCCCAGCCCCACGGGTACCAGGTGCGTGGAGCCGCAGGAAGGGCACTGGCGCGGCACCGGGCGTTGGCTGTCACAGTGGTGACAGCGCAAATGCTGTTGCGCCTGATGCAGCGTGTAGTAGTGATCGCAACGTGGGCATTCGGCAATCCAGCCGCAATCGTGGCACAGCAAGGCAGGCGCAAAGCCACGGCGGTTAAGAAAGAGGATAACCTGGTTGTCGGCCTGTAAATGCTGGCGCATACGGGTGATTAACGCCGGAGCCAGACCAGCCTGCACCTTCTGACCTTTTAAATCCAGCACGTGTTGAATTGCCGGACGCGCATTCCCTGCCCGACGGGTCAGGCGTAGCAGGCGGTATTTTTTCTGCTGCACGTTGCATAACGTTTCCAGCGCGGGCGTTGCGGAGCCAAGAATAATCGGGATTTGCTCGCTGTGCGCACGGTACACCGCCAGGTCGCGGGCATGATAGCGCCAGCCTTCCTGCTGCTTGTAGGAACTGTCGTGCTCTTCATCAATGACAATCACACCGAGATTTTTAAACGGCGTAAACAGCGCGGAGCGGGTGCCGATCACAATCGCCGCCTCACCATTTTTCGCTTTCAGCCACGCCGAAAGGCGCTCACTGTCGTTCAGGCCGGAATGCAGAACTTCCACTGGCGCATTAAACCGCTCACGAAAACGGGCAATAGTTTGCGGCGTCAGGCCGATTTCCGGCACCATCACCAGCGCCTGTTTGCCCTGTGCGAGCACGTTTTCCAGTACGCTCAAATAAACTTCTGTTTTACCGGAACCGGTAACGCCCGCCAGCAACCAGGCAGAGAAGGTATCCGCTGCGCTATGGATGGCGCCAACGGCGGTGGCCTGTTCAGTATTCAATCGCAACCGCTCGCCAGAAACGGCATAGTTCGTTCGCCAGTCGCTAAACTCTGGTGTTTCACTCGCTAACTCACACAGGCCTTTTTTGCGCAGCGCCTGCAATGCGGCATCATTAAATTCAAGTTCCGCGACCTGATCGCGCCAGATTTTGCCTTGCCGTAACGCTGCCAGCGCCTGTTGTTGCTTTGGCGAACGTTTCAGGCTGTTCAGATCCACCGCCTGACCTTGTTCAGTGGCAAACCAGTACCACATCGGCGCGTTCGCCGCAGGCCGCCCCTGGCGCAGTAAAATCGGCAAGGCATGAAACAGCACATCGCCAATCGGATGATGATAGTAATCTGCCGCCCATAGCAGTAATCGCCAGACGGAGTGAGTAAATACCGGCTCAACGTCCAGCACTTCTACTACCGCTTTCAGCTCGTTAAGCGGCAGCTCGCTGACGTCGCTAACTGACACCACAACCCCGATGCGCTCCTGCTGTTTGCCAAACGGCACACGCACGCGACACCCGGCTTTAACCGTCATGCCTTCTGGCAGCAGATAGTCAAAGGTACGAGGAAGCGGAACGGGCAAGGCAACGTGAGCAACGGGCATAGCATCATCCTGACTTGAAATTCGGTGGAACAGTATACACATTGCCGTAGAGGAGTGCGGATCAGTTTGCATACGCTGGTTAATTTCTGTATGATTCGGCGCCTTTGATACGAAATGATCGTGTCAAACTATACTTTAAACATCGCGTGGTGTCTGGCGTTAGGGCTGGAAGAGCGACGCGGCCTTAAACCGAGGTTTTCCCATGAAAAAAGATATTCACCCGAAATACGAAGAAATTACTGCTAGCTGCTCTTGCGGTAACGTAATGAAAATCCGCTCCACCGTTGGTCATGACCTGAACCTCGACGTGTGCAGCAAGTGCCACCCGTTCTTCACTGGCAAACAGCGTGATGTTGCTACCGGTGGCCGTGTTGACCGCTTCAACAAGCGTTTCAACATCCCGGGCAGCAAATAAGACCGGATTTCCGAAAAAAGCGCCGCACGGCGCTTTTTTTGTGCCTGAAAAACTTTAAGGCATTGCGCTCATCACACTTCCTGCCGTCAATTTTAAAGCTGGTTCAATCTCTATCCCCGCGCTTTGTAACCCTTTTGCCGTCCATTTATTACAGGTATTTAAAATCCCATAGCGACCATTCGCGGCATAAAACTGGCTGTCACCATAAATGCCTTTTTTGAGCGGAATAATATTTCCCGCGTCGCTACGGGAAAAGCTCCGACCAATAAATAACATTAAGGTCGAAAGTTGACCGTTGTTAATTGTCAGTGGCTTAACTTCACTGCCAGGAAAATAGCGTTCAGGTGGGGCAGAGAACGCCACCACATGCATGACTGCGCCAGTAGACCAGAACATCGCCTGTAGTGTCAGGCTACTGGTAATTTCCTGTGCCTGATAAAAGCCTTTATCGCCCCAGCCGATTTCATACCATTTTGGTTGCGCAAATCTCGCGTCGAGTTGCGGTAAAACGCGATTAACGTTTGCGGCGGGCACCACAATTCCGGTATGCCAGCCGTGACTGACAATATAAATATTATGCTGACCTGCAAAGTCATTGTTTACCGGAGCGACAGCTTGCGGAAAGGTCGTGCAACTACAAAGCAACAAACAGACTACGGCGGGAATTATTTTTTTCATCATCCATTACCAGGAAAACAGCGGCCATTCTTTGGCGACTGTGGTGAGTTGTGGCGCATCGAAAACGGCTTGTGGCGAGACCACCGTTTCCTCAAGCGGAATATTTTTCCCGTAACGTTCTTTGAGCTTCGCCTGAACCAGCGGGTTGCTGAGATCGAACTCTTTCAGTTTTTGCTGTTCACCCACGCGCATTCCCAGTGCGTTCTGGTAAACCTTCCACACCACTTCCGAACAGTACTGGCGATCGTCGCTCCACGAGAAGCTGAAATCGTACGGTTTGCCGAGATAACGTTTTGCCGTTTGCGCCAGTTTTTGCTGTTGTTCGGTATTCAGCCCACCTTCAACGCGGCGAACAATGTATTTGCCATCTTCACCGTGGGCGATCCACTGCTTGAGCGGGGTGTATTTCACCGGGCCGACTGCTTCAAAGACGTAGGGCTTTTTGTTACGCATCACCAGCATACCGGAATGGCTGTAATCGGAATGGGTCGCCAGTTGGATTGCTTTACTTTGCGATGAGCGAGAGATCTGAAAGATGATGTCGCCAGTTTCCGGCTGCCAGGCAAGGGCAGGCATAGAAACCAGCAGGCTGAGGATCAGTAGCCTGTATTTCATAGTTAAACGTCCATGTATGAAAAAAGCGGCTGGTTAACTCCGCGCCGCTCTTTTCCGCTTTAGTATTCCCACGTTTCCGGGTTAATCCCCATCTCACGCATGATCTCTTTTGCCGCTTCCGGGATTTCGTCGCTGCGCTCTTTACGCAGGTCGGCATCATCCGGCAGAGGTTGCCCGGTAAAGGCATGCAGAAACGCTTCGCACAGCAGCTCGCTGTTGGTAGCGTGACGCAGGTTGTTCACCTGACGACGCGTGCGTTCATCGGTGAGGATTTTTAACACCTTAAGAGGAATGGAAACCGTAATCTTTTTGACTTGTTCACTCTTCTTGCCGTGCTCAGCGTATGGGCTGATATATTCGCCGCTCCATTCAGCCATGAGATACTTAATCCTCTTCGTCAATAAATTGAGATCAGACCACACAATTTATGTGGGTACTGACCGTAAACCCGCATAGTTTACCGTACAGGCGTTACCGTGACATCGTGTAATGCACCTGTCGGCGTGATAATGCATATAATTTTAACGGCTATTTGGGATTTGCTCAATCTATACGCAAAGAAGTTTAGATGTCCAGATGTATTGACGTCCATTAACACAATGTTTACTCTGGTGCCTGACATTTCACCGACCAAGCCCAGGGAACTTCATCACATGACGCGTAAACAGGCCACCATCGCAGTGCGTAGCGGGTTAAATGACGACGAACAGTATGGTTGCGTTGTCCCTCCAATCCATCTTTCCAGCACCTATAACTTTACCGGATTTAATGAACCGCGCGCGCATGATTACTCGCGTCGCGGCAACCCAACGCGCGATGTGGTTCAGCGTGCGCTGGCTGAACTGGAAGGCGGTGCTGGTGCAGTGCTGACTAATACCGGCATGTCTGCCATCCACCTGGTAACGACCGTCTTTTTGAAACCTGGCGATTTGCTGGTTGCACCGCACGACTGCTACGGCGGCAGCTATCGCCTGTTCGACAGCCTGGCGAAACGCGGCTGTTATCGCGTGCTGTTTGTTGATCAAGGAGATGAGCAGGCATTGCAGGCTGCACTGGCAGAAAAACCCAAACTAGTACTGGTAGAAAGCCCAAGTAATCCATTGTTACGCGTCGTGGATATTGCGAAAATCTGCCATCTGGCAAGGGAAGTCGGGGCGGTGAGCGTGGTGGATAACACCTTCTTAAGCCCGGCATTACAAAATCCACTGGCATTAGGTGCCGATCTGGTGTTGCATTCATGCACGAAATATCTGAACGGTCACTCAGATGTAGTGGCTGGCGTGGTGATTGCTAAAGACCCGGACGTTGTCACCGAACTGGCCTGGTGGGCAAACAATATTGGCGTGACGGGCGGCGCGTTTGACAGTTATTTGTTGCTGCGCGGTTTGCGAACGCTGGTGCCGCGTATGGAGCTGGCGCAGCGCAACGCGCAGGCGATTGTGAAATATCTGCAAACCCAGCCGTTAGTGAAAAAACTGTATCACCCGTCGCTGCCGGAAAATCAGGGGCATGAAATTGCCGCGCGCCAGCAAAAAGGCTTTGGCGCAATGTTGAGTTTTGAACTGGATGGCGATGAGCAGACGCTGCGTCGTTTCCTGGGCGGGTTGTCGTTGTTTACGCTGGCGGAATCATTAGGGGGAGTGGAAAGTTTAATCTCTCACGCCGCAACCATGACACATGCAGGCATGGCACCAGAAGCGCGTGCTGCCGCCGGGATCTCCGAGACGCTGCTGCGTATCTCCACCGGTATTGAAGATGGCGAAGATTTAATTGCCGACCTGGAAAATGGCTTCCGGGCTGCAAACAAGGGGTAAAAATGAGTGTGATTGCGCAGGCAGGGGCGAAAGGTCGTCAACTGCATAAATTTGGTGGCAGTAGTCTGGCTGATGTGAAGTGTTATTTGCGTGTCGCGGGCATTATGGCGGAGTACTCTCAGCCCGACGATATGATGGTGGTTTCCGCAGCCGGTAGCACCACTAACCAGTTGATTAACTGGTTGAAACTAAGCCAGACCGATCGTCTCTCTGCGCATCAGGTTCAACAAACGCTACGTCGTTATCAGTGCGATCTGATTAGCGGCCTGCTACCCGCCGAAGAAGCCGATAGCCTCATTAGTGCCTTTATCAGCGATCTTGAGCGCCTGGCGGCGTTGCTCGACAGCGGTATTAACGATGCGGTGTATGCGGAAGTGGTGGGCCACGGTGAAGTGTGGTCGGCGCGCCTGATGTCTGCGGTACTTAATCAACAAGGGCTGCCAGCGGCCTGGCTTGATGCCCGCGAGTTTTTACGCGCTGAACGCGCCGCGCAGCCGCAGGTTGATGAAGGGCTTTCTTACCCGTTGCTGCAACAGCTACTGGTACAACATCCGGGCAAACGTCTGGTGGTGACCGGGTTTATCAGCCGTAACAACGCCGGTGAAACGGTGCTGCTGGGGCGTAACGGTTCCGACTATTCCGCGACACAAATCGGTGCGCTGGCGGGGGTTTCCCGCGTAACCATCTGGAGCGATGTCGCCGGGGTATATAGTGCCGACCCGCGTAAAGTGAAAGATGCCTGTCTGCTGCCATTGCTGCGTCTTGATGAAGCCAGCGAACTGGCGCGTCTTGCCGCGCCAGTGTTGCACGCGCGTACTTTACAGCCAGTTTCTGGCAGTGAAATCGACCTGCAGCTGCGCTGTAGCTATACACCGGATCAAGGTTCCACGCGCATTGAACGCGTGCTGGCTTCCGGTACGGGCGCGCGTATTGTCACCAGCCACGATGATGTCTGTTTGATTGAGTTTCAGGTGCCCGCCAGTCAGGATTTCAAACTGGCGCATAAAGAGATTGACCAAATCCTGAAACGTGCTCAGGTGCGCCCACTGGCGGTTGGCGTACATAATGATCGCCAGTTGCTGCAATTTTGCTACACCTCGGAAGTGGCCGACAGTGCGCTGAAAATCCTCGACGAAGCAGGATTACCTGGCGAACTGCGCCTGCGTCAGGGGCTGGCGCTGGTGGCGATGGTTGGGGCGGGCGTCACCCGTAACCCGCTGCATTGCCACCGCTTCTGGCAGCAACTGAAAGGCCAGCCGGTCGAGTTTACCTGGCAGTCCGATGACGGCATCAGCCTGGTGGCAGTACTGCGCACCGGGCCGACCGAAAGCCTGATTCAGGGGCTGCATCAGTCCGTCTTCCGCGCAGAAAAACGCATCGGCCTGGTATTGTTCGGTAAGGGCAATATCGGTTCCCGCTGGCTGGAACTGTTCGCCCGTGAGCAGAGCACGCTTTCGGCGCGCACCGGCTTTGAATTTGTGCTGGCAGGCGTGGTGGACAGCCGTCGCAGCCTGTTGAGCTATGACGGGCTGGACGCCAGCCGTGCGCTAGCCTTCTTTAATGATGAAGCCGTCGAACAGGATGAAGAGTCGCTGTTCCTGTGGATGCGTGCCCATCCGTATGATGATTTAGTGGTGCTGGACGTTACTGCCAGCCAGCAGCTTGCTGATCAGTATCTCGATTTCGCCAGCCACGGTTTCCACGTCATCAGTGCCAACAAATTGGCGGGAGCCAGCGACAGCAATAAATATCGACAGATCCACGACGCGTTCGAAAAAACCGGGCGTCACTGGCTATACAACGCCACCGTTGGTGCAGGTTTGCCGATCAACCATACCGTGCGCGATCTGATCGACAGCGGCGACACTATTTTGTCGATCAGCGGGATCTTCTCCGGCACACTCTCCTGGCTGTTCCTGCAATTCGACGGTAGCGTGCCGTTTACCGAGCTGGTGGATCAGGCGTGGCAGCAGGGCTTAACTGAACCTGACCCGCGTGATGACCTCTCCGGCAAAGACGTGATGCGCAAGCTGGTGATTCTGGCGCGTGAAGCGGGTTACAACATTGAACCGGACCAGGTGCGTGTTGAATCACTGGTGCCAACCCATTGCGAAGGTGGAAGCATCGACCATTTCTTTGAAAATGGCGATGAACTTAATGAGCAGATGGTACAACGGTTGGAAGCGGCCCGTGAAATGGGGCTGGTGTTGCGCTACGTGGCGCGTTTCGATGCCAACGGCAAAGCGCGAGTAGGCGTGGAAGCGGTGCGTGAAGACCATCCGCTGGCATCACTACTACCGTGCGATAACGTCTTTGCCATCGAAAGCCGCTGGTATCGCGATAATCCGTTGGTGATCCGTGGGCCAGGCGCGGGACGCGACGTCACCGCCGGGGCGATTCAGTCGGATATCAACCGGCTGGCGCAGTTGTTGTAATCCTGAGCCAGAGAAAGCAGTATTTGCGTAACGCGCCCTGCGGAAAGCGGGGTGCTGTGAGTAAATACTGCTTGTTTATGTAGCCAGTCGATAAAATGTCTGCTGGTTGCGAAAGAGAGCATTTCAGCTTTGCTGTTATTTCCGCCTGTTAATGCACATACCATTTTACGATTTTTGCCCTGACTCCAAAGTTGCCACTGATTTTTCCACCAGCCGTGATAAGTTGTTCCCTGAAAACTCCAGGGCATATTATCGGTATAGTCAGCTATTTCCTCTTCAATAAACCAAATTTCACCTTGCTGTTGGCGAAAGAGATCTGCCCAGGCCGTAATAATGGCACCTCTTAAAAAACACTCGTGTGAAATTACATGTGTTTTTACTGTAGGGAATAAAATATTCAGTACTCTGAAATGCCCGTGTGCAGTGATAACCGGACGCAGAATAATACCTTTAGCATTGCGTTTGAGCGCTGCGCTGCCATACTGAATTTCATCAAACTGACTGCGGCGTAGAAATTGTGCTTCGCGCATATCAACGCGTTGTACAATATTACTCTCGTGTAACTCTGGTTCTGCATTTCCTCTGTATCGATAATGCAGACTTTCTCCAGCCTGATGCTGCGTGTAATTAGTAGAAAGATGAAGAATATTACCGCGAAGAGCATCAAAACTGATTAAAACATACAGTTTCTGCCCATTGCTGGCTCCCTGAAATGGCATGAGAAAAGCAACTGTTTCGATTATTTCAGGAGGCGTTATTTCTTTCTGATATTGTTTAGGTGTCCAGACTTTTTTGCAGTTACGACATTGAATGCGTTGCGACCCCTGTGGATTGTGGCCATAACAAATCGTCTTTGTGCCATAACATACCGGGCAGAAATGACCTTTCTCAGTTGCAAAAGTAGATAAGTGAACTGACAGCCAGTCACGAAATTGTTGTTCGTCAAACAACGGCGGGTAACTTCCACATGCCCGACAGTGCAGTGCCGGATAACCCAGTCGATAGTCTGGCCAGCTGTAATCTGTCGATGTTGGTTGCCCTAAATTACGGCAACCAAACGACTTGCAGGCATTAATCGTAAACAGAGTCGACATATTTCACCAACGATTTCACAAGGTCGTTGATTTTGTCCGGCAACGCTCCCTTGTGGATGTGATTATTCTCACATAAATAACTCTTTCAGAACGTAATGTAGCAATCCTTTATCTCACTGAAAGGGACTATTTATGAAAATTAAAATGCTTGCTGCGGGTATCGCATTAACACTGCCGTTTTGGGCTTGCGCCAAAGATGTCACCATCATTTATACCAACGACCTCCATGCACATGTAGAGCCTTATAAAGTGCCGTGGATTGCTGACGGTAAACGAGATATTGGCGGCTGGGCAAATATCACTACGCTTGTTAAACAAGAAAAAGCTAAAAACAAAGCGACCTGGTTTTTTGATGCGGGTGACTATTTTACCGGGCCGTATATCAGCAGCCTGACTAAAGGCAAGGCGATTATCGATATTATGAATACCATGCCGTTCGATGCGGTCACTATAGGTAATCATGAATTTGATCACGGCTGGGACAATACGTTATTACAGTTGAGTCAGGCAAAATTCCCGATTGTGCAGGGTAATGTTTTTTATCAGAACAGCAGTAAATCATTCTGGGATAAGCCCTATACCATCATTGAAAAAGACGGCGTGAAAATTGGCGTGATTGGTTTGCACGGTGTATTTGCCTTTAATGATACGGTATCTGCGGCAACGCGAGTGGGTATTGAGGCGCGTGATGAAATTAAATGGCTACAACGTTATATCGATGAACTCAAAGGCAAGGTTGATTTGACCGTTGCCCTGATCCACGAAGGTGTTCCGGCCCGCCAGTCCAGTATGGGAGGCACAGATGTGCGTCGCGCACTGGATAAAGATATTCAGACGGCAAGTCAGGTGAAAGGGCTGGATATTTTGATCACCGGACATGCACATGTGGGTACGCCAGAACCGATTAAAGTCGGCAATACGCTCATCCTTTCCACTGACAGCGGCGGGATTGATGTGGGTAAACTGGTTCTCGACTACAAAGAGAAGCCGCACACTTTTACGGTGAAAAACTTCGAGCTTAAAACTCTTTACGCCGACGAGTGGAAGCCCGATCCGCAAACAAAACAGGTGATTGATAGTTGGAATAAAAAGCTGGATGAAGTCGTGCAGCAAACGGTGGCGCAATCGCCGGTTGAACTAAAACGTGCCTATGGTGAATCAGCTTCTCTCGGGAACCTGGCGGCAGACGCTTTGCTGGCAGCGGCGGGTAAAAATACCCAGTTGGCGTTAACCAACTCTGGTGGGATTCGCAATGAGATCCCGGCGGGTGCAATTACGATGGGTGGCGTCATCAGTACCTTCCCGTTCCCCAACGAACTGGTGACGATGGAACTCATGGGTAAACAATTACGCAGTTTGATGGAACACGGCGCAAGTTTGAGTAATGGCGTTTTACAGGTATCGAAAGGCCTGGAAATGACGTATGACAGCAGCAAGCCGGTTGGTCAGCGGGTTATCTCGCTGACTCTGAATGGCAAACCGATTGAAGATGCGACGGTTTACCACATTGCCACTCAGAGTTTCCTTGCTGATGGTGGAGATGGATTTACCGCGTTTACCGAGGGTAAAGCGCGCAATACGACGGGCGGTTATTACGTTTATCACGCGGTGGTTGATTACTTTAAAGCGGGTAACACCATCACGGATGAACAGATCAACGGTATGCGCGTGAAAGATATCAAGTAAAAGTACGTATTGAGGCTGCCTTATCCGACCCATAGAAGAACGTGGGCCGGATAAGATGTGTTTGCATCGCCCTCCCGCTCTACAGCTGTTTAGCAAAGACCTCTTTTGCCGCGAACAAGCCATTCAGTGCTGCCGGGAAACCGGCATAAACCGCCATCTGCATGATCACTTCAGTAATTTCTTCCCGCGTTAACCCAACATGAAACGCCGCCGCAATATGTACCTTCAGCTGTGGTGATGCGTTCCCCAATGCGGTCAATGCCGCGACAGTGGCGATTTCGCGACTGCGTAAATCCAGACCCGGGCGGGAATAGATATCACCGAAGGGGAATTCAATCAGGTAACGGGCAAAGTCCGGAGCGATATCTTGCAGACTTTCGACAACGGCATTGCCGCCTTTACCATCCACTTTTTGCAGCATCTCCTGACCGGTAATAAAACGTTCTGAATGCATGGGGAAATCCTCGTTTATCTTAGGTGTGACGCGAGAATAAGCTGCCGGACATTATTTGGATAATACCGTTTCCGTGATACCTTTTCGGTATGACAAGCGCACAGATTCATTCACTCGATATTCGCCTGCTACGCTACTTTGCCGTGGTGGCGGAAGAGAACAACATGAGCCGGGCGGCCCAACGACTCTTTATGTCGCAACCGCCGCTCAGCCGTCATATTCGCCAGCTTGAGGAGCGTCTGGGGGTAACGCTGTTTGAGCGTCACAGTAAAGGGCTTACGTTAACCAACGATGGCGTGCGGGTGCTGGAGATTATTCGCCCGCTGCTCGCACAGCAGGAAAAAACGTATCAGGCGCTTTCTCAGCTTGCGCAAACCGAGGCGAAGTCGTTGCGGCTGGGGCTAACGACGGCGTTCGAACAAGGCGTTTTTGCGGCCCTTGAAGCGCAAATTGATGTTTCGCTACAAATCATTCGCCATAGTTCGCCAGGTGAGGCGAGGCAAGCTGGATGCTGCGCTGGTGGCTCTACCGCTGGAAACGTCAAACTTAGTGGTATCCCCGCTCGACTGGCATGAGCCGCTCATTGCTGCATTACCCGCCCATTGGCCTGAGGCAGAAATGGCCTCGCTTTCATTAGCATTATTGAATTCCCGCCCTTTGTTCTGGTTCAGACGCGAACGCAACCCGGTATTTTTTGATTACACTCGCCAGATTTTCCAGCGCGAAGGCTATGCGCCGTCTTGCCTCGAAGAGCCGCTGGAACATGATGTTTTACTTGCCAGAATCGCCCATGGCGATGGCCTGAGCATTCTTCCTTCTTCATTTACCGCGATTCATCGACAGGGCGTTGTTTTTCGCCCGCTACAGGCAAGCAATTTATGTGTCACCGCGGGGCTGGCAATGCTGCCGGAAAACGCGGCCCGCTTTGCGTGGTTAACATCGATATTGTCTGAGATGTTCTCTTCTTTTAAGTAATACGACATACAGGTGGTCTGCATCTGCCCAAAAAAGTGGCAGGGTGCGGACGAGGTTTTCCCTGCGAAAATCATCGCATGATGAATTTGCGGGGGAAGCGCATGATAAATAACGATCCACTTTTTGCATTGATTAACCAGGAGCAACAGCGCCAGCGGCAGTCGCTGGAACTGATTGCCTCGGAGAATTTCGTAAGCCCCGCCGTTCTCGCGGCGCAGGGGTCGGTGTTAACCAATAAATACGCCGAAGGTTATTACCAGCATCGCTATTACGGTGGCTGTAAGTTTATTGATGAGGTTGAGATGCTGGCGATAACCCGCGCGCAGCAGCTCTTTGGCGCGCGTTACGTCAATGTGCAGCCTCACTCCGGCAGCCAGGCGAATCAGGCGGTCTATCTGGCGTTGCTGAAACCCGGCGACAAAATTCTTGGCATGAGCCTGCAATGCGGCGGGCATCTCACGCACGGTTCGCCGGTCAATCAATCCGGCAAATGGTTTAACGCTTTTCACTATGGCGTCGATGCGCACAGTGGTTTGATTGATATGGATCAGGTCGAGATGATCGCGCTGCGTGAGCGCCCGCGGTTGATTATTGCCGGAGGATCGGCTTATCCACGCCATTATGATTTTGCCCGTTTTCGCCGCATTGCCGATGCCGTTGATGCCATTTTGCTGGTGGATATGGCGCACTTTGCCGGGCTGGTGGCGGGCGGCTGTTTTCCCTCGCCGCTGGCATATGCTGATGTCGTCACCACCACCACGCATAAAACGTTACGCGGGCCGCGCGGCGGCATGATCCTCACCAACGACGCCAGGCTTGCGAAAAAAATCGACAGTGCCATTTTTCCCGGTTTGCAGGGCGGGCCGTTGATGCACGTTATCGCAGCGAAAGCGGTGGCGCTTGGCGAGGCATTACAACCGGAATTTAAACGTTATGCTGGGCAGGTTATCGACAATGCGCAGGCGATGTGCCAGCAACTGGCGCTGCGCGGCCTGACGCTGTTAACGGGCGGCACCGACTGCCATCTGGGGATTATCGACCTGCGCCCGCAGGGGTTAACCGGCGCACAGGTGGAGTACTTTCTCGAACTGGCGGGGATCACGGTCAATAAAAACACCCTGCCGGGCGATCCGCAGCCGCCGTCGATTACCTCCGGCGTTCGTATTGGCAGCGCGGCCTGCACCACGCGTGGGATGAAGGCGGATGACTTTGCGCTTATTGCCGACTGGATAAGTGAAATCATTTTCGCCATTAACTCGGCAGATATTGCAGACATTTGCGCCGATATTCAGCAAAAAGTAATACAACTAACCAACCGCTACCCGTTGCCTTATTAATGATGACTTCTACTGAAATCCAGGCGGCGTGCGGCGTTATGTGTATTAATCGCGCCGCCATCGTCGACAATTATCGTATGCTGGCCCGCCATGCTGCCCCTGCGCAATGTGGCGCGGTGTTGAAAGCCAATGCCTATGGTCTGGGGGCGGAGACGATTGCGCCCGCCCTGTATGCGGCGAACTGCCGGATCTTTTTTGTCGCACAGCTTTCTGAAGGCGTGGCGCTGCGTAAAATCCTGCCCACTGATGCGATGGTGGTAGTGCTTAATGGGGTTATGCCGGAGGCGATGGTGTTTTGTTTCGCGCAGCAGATCACGCCATTACTCAATTCCATTGACCAGGTGATGGCGTGGCTTACGTTACTGGAAACGCGCCAGCAGCGGCGTGCGGTGATGATCCAGCTCGATTCCGGTATGTCGCGGCTGGGCGTGATGTCGCAACAACTGATGCGTCTGGCGGCGATATTTCGTGAGCGTAACTGGCCTGCGCCGGACTATATCATCAGCCATCTGGCGAACGCCGACAGGCCGGATCATGCGTTAAATATGGTGCAACACGCGCGACTCCAGCAGGCAAAAGCGGTTTTCCCCAGCAGCCGATTTTCGCTGGCGAACTCCTGCGGGATGTTTTTGCACTTGGGCTGGCGGGAAGATCTCTGTCGTCCGGGGATTGCGCTGTTTGGCGTCACCCAGCCGTGGTTTTCCAGACTGTTAAAACCGGTCTTTACGCTGACGCTGACCATACTGCGCGTGCAGGATGTCCCGGCCGGAACGCCAGTTGGCTACGGCAGCACGGTTACCGCCACGCGTCCGCTGCGTATCGCCACGATATCCGCGGGTTACGCGGATGGCGTTCCGCGAAATATGCGTCCTCCGGCGGGCGTATGCTGGCGCGGCGTGCGGTTACCGGTATTGGGGCGGGTGTGTATGGACAGCTTTATGGTTGATGCCAGCGCTGTCTCGCCGACAGCGGGCGATGTAGTGGAATTTATTGGCACAGGCCAGACGCTGGAAGAGGTTGCGGCGGCCTGCGACACCATCCCGTATGAGATTATGACCCGGCTGGGTGCACGTTTTCAGCGCATAATGCAGCCCGCAGGCGTTTGACGCCCTGTTCAATTTCGTAGGGGGTAAAGGCGGCGAATCCCAGCAGCCAGCCCGCGGGCGCGGGGTGCGTCAGCCAGAACTGGCGCATTCCGGCGATGTTTAACCCGGCGCGGCGCGCGACGTTCAGTGTCTGTTGCTCATCAATACCTTCATGCAGCCAGCAGGGCATTTGTAATCCACCGGATGTCACCACTGGCGTGACCCATTCACTTAAGTGTTGATGAATAGCCTCTGCCAGGCTCGCCTGCCGCACCGCGTACATACTGCGCATGTTGCGAATATGGGCGGCAAAATGACCGGACTCGATAAATCGCGCCAGCGTTAGTTGGGATAACGCAGGCGTTTCGCCATCAAGCAAATTACGCGCGGCGGCAAAGTGCGCAGCCAGCGACGTCGGCACCACCAGATAACCGATGCGCAGGCCGGGATAGAGCGTTTTGCTGAAAGTGCCGACATACAGGGTGCGTTGCTCGCAGTCTAACCCTTGCAGACAGGCGACGGGCGCGCTGGTGTAGTGAAATTCGCTGTCGTAGTCGTCTTCGATAATCCACGCATTGTGCGCCTGCGCCCAGGCAATCAGGGCATGACGCCGCGCCAGCGTGAGCAAATGACCGGAAGGAAACTGGTGCGAGGGCGTGACGTAAACCAGCTGCGCGGGCGGCAGTTTATCCACCCGGATCCCGGCGTCATCCACTTCAACGGGAAGAAGATTAAGCTGTGCGGCAGAAAACGCCTGACGCGCGCCGGGATAGCCTGGATTTTCCATCGCCACCGACTGTCCGGCCTCTGCCAGCAGTTGCCCGCACAGCCAGAACGCCTGCCGTGCGCCGCTGACAATCACAATCTGCCCGGCATCTACCTTCGCGCCGCGTTCAAAATTAAGGTAATGCGCAATTTGCTGGCGCAGCTGTGGCTCGCCCTGCGGATCGCTATTTAACATCAGCGTATGCGCCTGCTCACGTTGGATCTGGCGGGAAAAGTTCTGCCAAATGTTTAGCGGGAAGTTTCGCGTTTCCGGCAGGCCAAGCGTAAAGGTCTGCATCTGGCGGGCATCGAAAGAGACTGCGCGATCGGCAATTGGCTGCCAGCGAGCGCTTAAAGCCGGTACTTGCCCGGGCGAGGGTGGTTGCGCGTGCTGGCCCTGAATATGCGGTATCCCCTGGCGGCTGGCGAAACTCCCGGCCCCCTGCCTGCGAGCCATAAAACCGTCGCGGTGGAGCTGGGAATAGGCATTTTCGACGGTATCTCTGGAAAGGCCAAGTTGCTGGGCCAGTGCGCGAGCGGAAGGCAGCTTTGCGCCATCGGCCAACACTCCAGATATCACCAACTGACGAAAAGCCTGATACAGACGCAGATGCAGCGGCAGGCTACGCCACTCTTGCGCGTCGATCATGATTTGTATCGACTCGAAATTCCCAGTGTTCATCAATACGTTTTTATTCCTTACGTTAAGCAATTCATTAGCTTGACTCGAGCATAACTTCTTGTCCTGAAATATAATTTTTACTCATAAACGAATTATTCTGCGATAAGAAGTATAATTGTCTCCAATGTCATCCATATATTCTAATTCGTCCGTATGTTTATTATATCCTTTGTAATAAGTTGCCACAGGCAAGAATCCTAATACAACATTAGCACCTCCGCAGAGATTGCACCCACCATCGCCACCTTTCAGAAGAATATCTTTATCATTAATAATTTCCTGAAGATAGGGATCAAATGCAATCTGCAACCCAAACTGATTAGGCCATTCTATATCCCAGGTTGTTGGTTCTTCTGAAGTAATAAATGGGATTTTCATTTGATAGTCGAAATTATTCCCACAGCGCCAGAGTGTCCTGGAACCACCGCCACATAAATATTCCCATTCATCTTCGCTCGGAAGATCAAAACTATTGCTTTGGATATTTTGAAGTAACTCATCATAGCTAATTGATTCATATATTTGTGCAAATAAATCCCCATCTATATATTGTAATTTCAATCTTGCGTTTAATTCGTGAACTCCAGGATTAATTTTTTCCATATAATCAGACAGAAATTTTTGCAGCATGCTGTTCTCTGTGATGCGGGGGTCCGTAAGAGATACTTCCTTCCAACTTGGTTCGGCGTGAACGTTTCTTTCAACCAGCATCGGGGAAATTGTAACCTTCCTGACAGGTGTGCAAGAGTCAGTGAGATAATTATTCAAATCTAAACCTTCTGGTTCCAACATCTCTTCAAATTCTTGTTTTGTCGGACCATCCATATTATTGAGACTGGCATCCCACCCTAATATTACTGTATCCCCGGGGACAACAACAAATTCACTGCCATCTTTATATTTAAAAACACCTGTTTCAGTAGATTGTCCAAATGCAGAAAATGTCTCTATTCTGTCAAAAGTAAAATCAGCTAAGTGGGCTAATTTTTGTAACAGCAGGATCTTTTTTTCATCTTTATTTAACTTATTATATTGAGCTTGAGTATTAAGATACATGTGCTATTTCCCCGGTAAACTTATTTTCATAAATTATCACTGTTTGTATAACCGTGACTATTGATATAATCCTAAAATTACACGCTTTAACACTCGTTGCACCGGTTAATAGAAAAAATAATTAAACAAATAAATATCATCTTAAATGAGGTATATTCCACATGTTCAGGTACGAGGAACTTTGGCCTTTATCCTGAATTTTTTTCATCTTCCCTGATTTTTCCTCACCATCATTGGTCATTTTTCGGTTGACGCCCTTCAGCTTTTCCTTCATCTTTACATCTGGACGTCTAAACGGATAGATGTGCACAACACAACATATAACTACAAGCGATTGATGAGGTAAGGTATGAGCTTTTTTCACGCCAGCCAGCGGGATGCCCTGAATCAGAGTCTGGCAGAAGTCCAGGGGCAGATTAACGTTTCGTTCGAGTTTTTCCCGCCGCGTACCAGTGAAATGGAGCAGACCCTGTGGAACTCCATCGATCGCCTTAGCAGCCTGAAACCGAAGTTTGTATCGGTGACCTATGGCGCGAACTCCGGCGAGCGCGACCGTACGCACAGCATTATTAAAGGCATCAAAGATCGCACTGGTCTGGAAGCAGCACCACATCTTACCTGTATTGATGCGACGCCCGACGAGCTGCGCACCATTGCACGCGACTACTGGAACAACGGTATTCGCCATATCGTGGCGCTGCGTGGCGACCTGCCGCCGGGAAGTGGTAAGCCAGAAATGTATGCTTCTGACCTGGTGACGTTGTTAAAAGAGGTCGCGGATTTCGATATCTCCGTGGCGGCGTATCCGGAAGTGCATCCGGAAGCGAAAAGCGCCCAGGCAGATTTGCTTAACCTGAAACGAAAAGTGGATGCCGGAGCCAACCGCGCCATTACTCAGTTCTTCTTCGATGTTGAGAGCTACCTGCGTTTTCGCGATCGCTGCGTCTCGGCAGGCATTGATGTGGAAATTATTCCGGGCATTTTGCCGGTTTCGAACTTTAAACAGGCGAAGAAATTTGCCGACATGACTAACGTGCGTATTCCGGCGTGGATGGCACAAATGTTCGACGGCCTGGATGACGATGCTGAAACCCGCAAGCTGGTGGGCGCAAATATCGCGATGGATATGGTGAAGATTTTAAGCCGTGAAGGAGTGAAAGATTTCCACTTCTATACGCTTAACCGCGCTGAAATGAGTTATGCGATTTGCCATACGCTGGGTGTTCGTCCTGGTTTATAAATAGTGTGCCTTTTGTGAAAATCACACTGTGATCACAAATTTTAAACAGAGCACAAAATGCTGCCTCGAAATGTGAGTGAGAAAATAAGGTAGTCAGCCTTGTTTTCTCCCTCATTTCTTGAAGAATACGAAGCTAAAACCTTTTTTATAAAGCATTTGTCCGAAATCGGACATAATCAAAAAGTCTTAATTACGATCAATTTGATCTACATCTCTTTAACCAACAATATGTAAGATCTCAACTATCGCATCCGTGGATTAATTCAATTATAACTTCTCTCTAACGCTGTGTATCGTAACGGTAACACTGTAGAGGGGAGCACATTGATGAGCACGTCAGACGATATCCATAACACGACAGCCACTGGCAAATGCCCGTTCCATCAGGGCGGTCACGACCAGAGCGCGGGTGGGGGCACAACCACGCGCGACTGGTGGCCAAATCAACTCCGTGTTGACCTGTTAAACCAACATTCTAATCGTTCTAACCCGCTGGGTGAGGACTTTGACTACCGCAAAGAATTCAGCAAATTAGATTACTACGGCCTGAAAAAAGATCTGAAAGCCCTGCTGACAGAATCTCAACCGTGGTGGCCCGCCGACTGGGGCAGCTACGCCGGTCTGTTTATTCGTATGGCCTGGCACGGCGCGGGTACTTACCGTTCAATCGACGGTCGCGGCGGCGCGGGTCGTGGTCAGCAACGTTTTGCACCGCTGAACTCCTGGCCGGATAACGTAAGCCTCGATAAAGCGCGTCGCCTGTTGTGGCCAATCAAACAGAAATATGGTCAGAAAATCTCCTGGGCCGACCTGTTTATCCTCGCGGGTAACGTGGCGCTGGAAAACTCCGGCTTCCGTACCTTCGGTTTTGGTGCCGGTCGTGAAGACGTCTGGGAACCGGATCTGGACGTTAACTGGGGTGATGAAAAAGCCTGGCTGACTCACCGTCATCCGGAAGCGCTGGCGAAAGCACCGCTGGGCGCAACCGAGATGGGCCTGATTTACGTTAACCCGGAAGGCCCGGATCACAGCGGTGAACCGCTCTCTGCGGCTGCGGCCATCCGCGCGACCTTCGGCAACATGGGCATGAACGACGAAGAAACCGTGGCGCTGATTGCGGGTGGTCATACACTGGGTAAAACCCACGGTGCCGGTCCGACTTCTAACGTAGGTCCTGATCCAGAAGCTGCACCGATTGAAGAACAAGGTTTAGGCTGGGCGAGCACTTACGGCAGCGGCGTTGGCGCAGATGCCATCACCTCTGGTCTGGAAGTGGTCTGGACTCAGACACCGACCCAGTGGAGCAACTATTTCTTCGAGAACCTGTTCAAATATGAGTGGGTACAGACCCGCAGCCCGGCTGGCGCAATCCAGTTCGAAGCGGTAGACGCACCGGAAATTATCCCGGATCCGTTTGATCCGTCGAAGAAACGTAAACCGACAATGCTGGTGACTGACTTGACGCTGCGTTTTGATCCGGAGTTCGAGAAGATCTCTCGTCGCTTCCTCAACGATCCGCAGGCGTTCAACGAAGCCTTTGCCCGTGCTTGGTTCAAACTGACGCACAGGGATATGGGACCGAAATCTCGCTACATCGGGCCGGAAGTACCGAAAGAAGATCTGATCTGGCAAGATCCGCTGCCGCAGCCGATCTACAACCCGACCGAGCAGGACATTATCGATCTGAAATTCGCGATTGCGGATTCTGGTCTGTCTGTCAGCGAACTGGTGTCGGTGGCCTGGGCGTCTGCTTCAACCTTCCGTGGTGGAGACAAACGCGGTGGTGCCAACGGTGCGCGTCTGGCATTAATGCCGCAACGTGACTGGGACGTGAACGCCGCAGCCGTTCGTGCCCTGCCAGTTCTGGAGAAAATTCAGAAAGAGTCTGGCAAAGCTTCGCTGGCGGATATCATTGTGCTGGCTGGTGTGGTTGGCGTAGAGAAAGCCGCAAGCGCCGCAGGTTTGAGCATTCATGTACCGTTTACGCCGGGCCGCGTTGATGCGCGTCAGGATCAAACTGACATTGAAATGTTTGAGCTGTTGGAGCCGATTGCTGACGGTTTCCGTAACTACCGCGCTCGTCTGGATGTTTCCACAACCGAGTCACTGCTGATTGATAAAGCCCAGCAACTGACGCTGACCGCGCCGGAAATGACCGCGCTGGTGGGCGGGATGCGCGTACTGGGTGCCAACTTCGATGGCAGCAAAAATGGCGTCTTCACTGACCGCGTTGGTGTATTGAGCAATGACTTCTTCGTGAACTTGCTGGACATGCGTTACGAGTGGAAAGCGACTGACGAATCGAAAGAGCTGTTCGAAGGTCGTGACCGTGAAACCGGCGAAGTGAAATACACGGCCAGCCGTGCGGATCTGGTCTTTGGTTCTAACTCAGTCCTGCGTGCGGTGGCGGAAGTTTATGCCAGCAGTGATGCTCACGAGAAATTTGTTAAAGACTTCGTGGCGGCATGGGTGAAAGTGATGAACCTCGACCGTTTCGACCTGCTGTAATCTGACCTTCTTCAGCGACTGTCTGTCTGGCAGTCGCTGAAGTTTTTTTACCGGCGTATAGTGTCCACAGGAAAACTACACACTGGATCTCTCATGTCTGCCGCAGGAAAGAGCAACCCACTGGCAATCAGTGGCCTGGTTGTGCTCACACTTATCTGGAGTTATAGCTGGATTTTCATGAAGCAAGTCACCAGCTACATCGGTGCCTTCGACTTTACCGCTTTACGCTGCATTTTCGGCACTCTCGTTTTATTCATCGTCCTTTTATTACGTGGTCGCGGAATGCGCCCGACGCCCTTTAAATACACCTTAGCCATTGCCCTGTTACAAACCTGCGGGATGGTTGGCCTGGCGCAGTGGGCGCTGGTGAGCGGCGGAGCGGGGAAGGTGGCGATCCTGAGCTATACCATGCCGTTCTGGGTGGTGATTTTCGCCGCGTTGTTTCTCGGTGAACGCCTGCGACGCGGGCAATATTTGGCGATTCTGATTGCCGCTTTCGGCTTATTTTTGGTGTTGCAGCCGTGGCAACTCGATTTCTCTTCGATGAAAAGCGCCATGCTGGCGATCCTCTCTGGTGTCAGTTGGGGGGCGAGTGCCATTGTCGCTAAACGCCTTTACGCCCGTCATCCGCGCGTGGATTTATTGTCGTTAACATCCTGGCAGATGCTGTATGCGGCGCTGGTGATGAGTGTGGTCGCTTCACTGGTGCCGCAACGTGAAATTGACTGGCAGCCCACCGTGTTCTGGGCGCTGGCCTACAGTGCGATTCTGGCGACAGCGCTGGCCTGGAGCTTATGGCTGTTTGTATTGAAAAACTTACCCGCCAGTATCGCCAGCCTAAGCACGTTAGCAGTTCCTGTTTGCGGCGTACTCTTTTCCTGGTGGCTGCTCGGTGAAAATCCGGGGGCCGTTGAAGGTAGCGGCATTGTGCTGATTGTGCTGGCACTGGCGCTGGTGAGCCGTAAGAAAAAAGAAGCCGTCAGCGTAAAAAGGATCTGAATTTTTTACAGGTGGGGCGAGCGCTCATTTAGCAAAATACCGATAGTGCCCCACCATCTGCCAACTAAACAGCACGTCTTCTTCCTGCGCGCCTGCGCCAATGTTATGTATCACCAGCGGCGTACCGTCGCGGGCGAAGCCATCTGAAACCACCCCAATATGTGCCAGCCCATTATCTAATCGCCAGGAGACAATATCGCCCGCTTGGTAGTCACTGGCGTTTTTGCTGGTGGGGCGCGTTTTATCGTGGCGGGTAAACCAGGTTTCCAGATTAGGCACCCGACGGTGATCGATGTTGCTGTCCGGGCGCTTTAACTTCCACTTTTGCGGATAATCGGCAAAATTCTTCGCCATATCTTCGTGAACCAGTTTCTGCAAATCGACCTTCTGGCTGCGCAGAGCACGGATCACCACATCGGAACATACACCGCGTTCTTGTGGGACATCACCGCCAGGATAAGTAAGCTGCACATACGCCGGATCGTAAAATAGCGTGCTGCCAATTTGCTGTCTGGCACCGTCTGCGATGGCAAGATTGGTGTTGGCCTGGATTTGTACCACGGTTGGTGGAACAGCGGGAGATTTTAAGGAGTAACTGGTAAATACCGTCAGAAGACTGAACAACGCCAGTGAAGCTTTCATCTGTTTCGTCCGTGAAAAAATATTCACAGATTCGACCTTCAGAGCGTTTGAATGTTCTGTGAGGGAAATGTCCGGAAGCGGATAAAAAACTCCCGCTGACGCGGGAGTTTGGTGTGGATTATTCCCACTCTTGCAGGAAACGCTGACCGTACTGGTCGGCTACCAGCAGCGCGGCATATACTTCATCTGGTGTTGCGCCGCCAGGCATGTTGTGGATGGTTTCACCTTCTGCACAAGATGCTTCCGCAACAATGCGCATTTTCGCCGGGATATCTTCTTTAATATCCAGTTGCGCCAGCGTGATCGGCAGGCCAACGGAATGGCACAGGGCGGCAACAGTTTCGATCTCTTCCAGCGGAGCATTTTCCAGTACCAGCTGCGTCAGTGTACCAAATGCCACTTTTTCACCGTGATAATAGTGATGCGCATCTGGAATAGCGGTCAGGCCGTTATGTACTGCGTGCGCCGCAGCCAGACCTCCACTTTCAAAGCCTACACCGCTTAAATAGGTGTTCGCTTCAATCACGCGTTCCAGCGCAGGGGTTACTACATGCTGTTCGGCGGCAAGCATCGCTTTTTCGCCTTCTTCCAGCAGAGTGTTGTAGCACAGTTCAGCCAGCGCAAGAGCTGCCTGGGTACACTTACCGCCCGCCATAGTGGTAGCGCCGCTACGGGAACAGGCGCGTGCTTCAAACCAGGTTGCCAGCGCATCACCGATACCCGCTGCTAACAGACGTGCAGGCGCGCCAGCAACAATTTTGGTATCAACAATAACGCGTTCCGGGTTGTTTGGCAGCAACAGGTAGCGGTCAAACTCGCCGTCGTCGGTGTAGATAACAGACAACGCACTGCACGGTGCGTCGGTAGAGGCGATGGTCGGTGCGATTGCAACCGGTACACTCATGTAGTGAGCCAGTGCTTTAGCGGTATCGAGGGTTTTACCACCACCGATACCGAGAATTGCGCCACACTGGGCAGTCTCCGCGATGCCGCGCAGACGGTCGATCTCATTTTGTGAACATTCGCCGCCAAACGGTGCGATTTCAACAACCAGCCCGGCATCTTTAAAGCTTTGCTCTACGGTAGCCTGAGCAAATCCTAATACAAATTTATCACCAACAACTAACCAGCGTTCTGCCAGTGGTTTCAGGTATTCGCCCAGACGATTAATGACATCAGCACCCTGGATGTATTTACCTGGAGATTGAATAATACGGTCCATAATAGTTCCCTTAGAGATTGATATTGCCAAATGTAGCTTTCCAGTCGTGTTCAAACTTCTCTATAGCTGACTCTACCGCAGGCGTATTGAGCATTTGTTGCGCTACATCTAAAGGTAGGGTGATGGACTCACATCCTGCCAGCAAACAATCCAGCGCCTGACGCGGTGTTTTAAAGCTGGCAGCCAGCACCATGCTTTCTGGCGCGTGCATTTCCAACAGCGCTTGCAGCTCCTGAACCGTACGAATGCCGTCACCGCCCTGGGCGTCTACGCGGTTAACATACGGAGCAACGTATTTTGCCCCTGCCAGTGCGGCCAGTAACCCTTGAGCGGCACTATATACAGCGGTGCCAAGTGTAGTAATACCCTCTTTTTTCAGCATCTTAATGGCGGCCAGACCTTCGGAAGTCACCGGGATTTTCACCACGATGCCCGGAATGGCGTCGCGCAGGCGCTTCGCTTCTTCCACCATCCCCTGCGCGTCACGACTCATGGTCTGAGCAAACAGAATGCCCTCATCACCAATCGCTTTTTGCAGACGCGGTAGCACTTCCCAGATGGACTCCTTGCTGGCAGCGATAATGCTCGGGTTAGTTGTCACCCCGGTAATCGGGAATATGCGTGCCAGACGTTCGACTTCTGCGACGTTAGCGGTGTCCAGATACAGTTCCATGATGTTTCCTTTTAAAGTTCCAGTTCATGTTGCAGCAGGCTGGCGATAGCGTCGGCAGAGGCGGCGTTAACCAGCGCGTTACGGAATTCTTCGTGCATGATGCGGCGAGCGAGGCGCGAGAAAATGCGCATATGTTGATCGCCTGCGGCGTGTTTGTTCAGTGTTAACATGATGATGAATTGCGCTTCATCATCTCCCCAGCGCACCGGCGCTTGCAGACGCGCCACGCTGATGGTGGACTGCTCAATATGTTCCGATTTGCTGTGGGGAATGGCAAAACTAAAGCCCAGACCGGTAGAGAAAACGGCCTCACGCGCCCACAAGTCGGCTTCCAGTTTACGCGGATAGCGGCAGCGGCCCGCCAGCAGCAGGTTATCGGTCATGCCTTTGAGCACTTCTTCTTTGCTGCGCCAGTCACTTTCAAGCGTGATGCACTCGGCGGTGACCAGCGGTGCGTCCTGTTGCGTCATGCGGAATTGCGCCAGCAGGTGTTCCACTTCCAGCGAAGTGCGGCAGGCCATCGCCTGGTTGAGCAACTTGCGGCACTCACGGCTATCAAGTTGCGCCATCCGCGCTTTCGCCGCTGGAATTGACGGTGCACTCATGCTCAGTTCATCCAGCCCTAAACCGACCAGCAACGGCAGCACGGAACCTTTCGCCCCCAGTTCACCGCACAGACCAATCCATTTGCCCTGGCGATGCACTGCCTGCACGGCGTAATCAAGCGCTCGTAAGAATGCCGGATTCAGGCTGTTGTAGTGACGAGTTACCTTAGCGTTATCGCGATCCACTGCCAGCAGATATTGCGTCAGGTCATTACTACCAATACTAAAGAAATCAATCTCTTCACAGCATTGATCGATGATGAACATCACTGACGGCACTTCCAGCATAATGCCGAGCTGGATCTTCTCATCAAACGGAATGTGTTCGTTACGCAGCTGCTGTTTAGCTTCCGCCAGTTTTTCTTTCACCCATAAGATCTCTTCCATTGAAGAGATCATCGGGATCATAATTTTCAGGCTGCCATGAGCGGAGGCACGGAGGATCGACCGTAGCTGCGTGGTAAATAACGACGCGTACTCTTCATAAATACGCACGGCGCGATAACCGAGGAACGGGTTAGTTTCTGCGGGAATATTCAGATAATCAACGGGTTTGTCACCGCCAATATCCATAGTGCGCACAATAATGCTGCGTCCGTTGGCGGATTCCAGCGCCTGACAAAAAATGTTGTACAACTCGCTTTCGCCCGGTGCGCTGGTGCGATCCATATAGAGCATTTCAGTGCGGAACAAACCAACGCCTTCCGCACCATTGCCGAATGCGGTCTGCGCTTCGACGGAGTGAGCGATGTTAGCGGCAATTTCAATGCGGATACCGTCAGCGGTACGGGCTTGTTGGGTCAGCCAGACACGTTGTTGCTCACGCAGTGCGTCCTGCACGCGGGCTTCTTGTTGATAATAACGCGCCACCGCGTCTGTCGGTTCGACTACAATCGCCCCGGCATTACCGTCGATATAAATCGTTTGATGCTGCCACGGAGTAAGGGCATCAATATCCACACCAACCAGTGTCGGAATGTTGAACGAACGGGCAAGGATCACCGTGTGTGAGGTAGTGCCGCCACTTTTCAGCAACAGACCTTTGAGGTGATTTTTATCCAGTTCGAGGAACTGGCTAGGGGTCAGTTCATCAGCCATACAAATGGCGGGCTGCGTCAGCTTGCCCGGTGCCGGAAAGCGTTGCTCACCGTAGATTTGCTGGAGTAACTGGAAGCAGACATCGCGCACATCCAGCGCACGTTCTTGCAGGTAGCTGCTGCTGGAACGGGAAAACTCTTCACAAAAGTGATTCGCGCTGGCAACAATTGCTTCGGCACAGCTTAATCCGGCGCTGACGCCTGCCAGTAAATGTTCGCGCAGGGAAGTATCGCCAGCCAGGGATCGGTGCGCTTCCAGAATCGCGCTGGTAGCACCGTCGCTATCCAGCAGACGAAACTCAATGTTTTTCAGTACCAGTGTCAGGCCGTTTTCCAGCGCGGATTGCTCGGCGTCAACGCCTTTGGCTGCGGGGAGGTTACCCAGCGTATTGAGATCTAAAGAAGAGATCGGCGTCAGAATGCCGCCTGCGCTACCGCTGCACACGGTGCGAGCGCGGATAATTTGCGGATTCAGATTGGTCAGTGAAACCGGCAGCGGCTCCAGTTCGTCAGATTTAACTTCTGCCAGTGGCGCATCGCAGTGGGGAAATTCATCACGCAGCCATTGGCTTAAACGCTGGTGCGCTTCCTGTTCATCGGCCCCGGAAATCAGTAACTGGCACTTATCGCCCACCAGCGTATCGGTGCCAATCAGCGCAAGAGCGCTTTTGGCGTTGCCCTTACGGTCACTGCGCAGGTTATGCCACTCAATTTGTGATGAAAAAGTATTACACAGCGTTTCAACGTGGCTTGCCGGACGTGCATGTACGCCGTTAGGCAGCTCACAAATAAATTCCACAATCAGGGCCATTGCCTCTCTCCCGGTACGGTTTTCTGTTTACAGGATAAGAGCGCACGGCAACGGCCTGCCATGTGACAAAACTGCCAAAAGCTGGACAAATGTAATGTAACCGTCAATTTGCGACGCGTCTCACAAGACGCCGTTTTGCGGCAGGCTTCCGGGTTATCGCAAGTTATGAGGCGGATCGCATTTTTGTACTGATATTACAAAAGTCCAGTAAATGGCCTTTTTATCCACTGTTTGCTCTGCCTGCGATTGCCTATTGTTTCCTTCATCAAAAATATGGACATGGGCTTTCGCAAGCCCGGGAGCAGCTTATGAATGAGTTGGTGCAGATCCTGAAAAATACCCGTCAGCATTTAATGACGGGCGTTTCACACATGATTCCCTTCGTGGTATCGGGCGGTATTTTGCTGGCGGTTTCCGTCATGTTGTATGGCAAAGGTGCAGTGCCGGATGCCGTAGCCGATCCGAATCTGAAAAAACTGTTTGATATCGGCGTTGCAGGCTTGACGCTGATGGTGCCTTTCCTCGCCGCTTACATCGGCTATTCCATTGCAGAACGCTCTGCGCTGGCTCCGTGCGCTATCGGTGCCTGGGTTGGTAACAGCTTTGGTGCGGGCTTCTTTGGCGCGCTGATCGCCGGGATTATCGGCGGCATCGTGGTGCATTACCTGAAGAAAATTCCGGTGCATAAAGTTCTGCGCTCGGTGATGCCAATCTTCATCATTCCGATCGTCGGCACACTGATTACTGCTGGTGTCATGATGTGGGGACTGGGCGAGCCGGTGGGGGCGTTGACCAACAGCCTGACCCAGTGGCTTCAGGGCATGCAACAAGGCAGCGTAGTGATGCTGGCGGTGATCATGGGATTGATGCTGGCCTTTGATATGGGCGGCCCGGTTAACAAAGTGGCCTATGCCTTCATGCTGATCTGTGTGGCTCAGGGCGTTTATACCGTGGTGGCCATTGCTGCCGTGGGGATCTGTGTTCCACCGCTGGGTATGGGGCTGGCGACGCTGATTGGTCGTAAAAATTTCTCTGCAGAAGAGCGTGAAACCGGCAAAGCGGCGCTGGTGATGGGGTGCGTTGGTGTCACCGAAGGGGCGATTCCTTTCGCCGCTGCCGATCCGTTGCGAGTCATTCCTTCCATCATGGTCGGTTCTGTTTGTGGTGCGGTAACTGCGGCGCTGGTCGGTGCGCAGTGCTATGCAGGCTGGGGTGGTCTGATTGTGCTGCCTGTGGTTGAAGGCAAGCTGGGTTATATCGCAGCAGTGGCTGTCGGGGCAGTAGTGACAGCAGTTTGTGTGAACGTGCTGAAAAGTCTGGCGCGTAAAAATGGGTCTTCATCTGATGAAAAAGAAGACGACCTGGATTTGGATTTTGAAATTAATTGAGGAACGAGCCATGACGAAAATTATTGCAGTAACCGCATGTCCTTCAGGTGTTGCCCATACTTATATGGCAGCAGAGGCACTGGAAAGCGCCGCGAAAGCGAAAGGCTGGGAAGTGAAAGTAGAAACCCAGGGGTCAATTGGTCTGGAAAATGAACTGACAGCGGAAGACGTGGCGAGCGCCGATATGGTGATTCTGACCAAAGATATCGGCATCAAGTTTGAAGAGCGTTTTGCTGGCAAGACCATCGTGCGTGTCAACATCAGCGACGCGGTAAAACGCGCTGACGCCATTATGAGCAAAATTGAAGCTCACCTGGCGCAAACCGCTTAAGTTCTTATCCCGCTCGCAAGGGCGGGGTCGCTTTCCCACAGGAGTTCCTCATGACGAATCGTATCTCTCGCCTCAAAACTGCACTGTTTGCCAATACCCGTGAAATCTCGCTGGAGCGGGCGCTGCTTTATACCGCCAGCCATCGGCAAACCGAAGGCGAACCAGTGATATTGCGCCGGGCGAAAGCAACAGCGTATATCCTTGAACATGTTGAAATTTCGATTCGTGATGAAGAACTGATTGCTGGTAACCGTACCGTAAAACCGCGCGCCGGGATTATGTCGCCGGAAATGGACCCTTACTGGCTGCTGAAAGAGCTGGATCAATTTCCGACGCGACCGCAGGACCGCTTCGCCATTAGTGAAGAAGATAAACGTATCTACCGCGAAGAACTGTTCCCATACTGGGAAAAACGTTCGATGAAAGATTTCATTAACGGGCAGATGACGGATGAAGTAAAAGCCGCGACCAGCACGCAGATTTTCAGTATCAACCAGACAGATAAAGGCCAGGGGCACATCATTATTGATTACCCGCGCCTGCTGAATCACGGGCTGGGTGAGCTGGTGGCGCAGATGCAGCAACATTGCCAGCAACAGCCGGAGAATCACTTTTATCAGGCTGCGCTGTTATTGCTCGAAGCCTCGCAGAAACACATTTTGCGTTACGCCGAACTGGCGGAAACGATGGCGGCAAATTGCACTGATGCCCAGCGTCGCGAAGAACTGCTGACTATCGCGGAGATCTCCCGCCATAACGCCGAACATAAGCCGCAGACGTTCTGGCAAGCGTGCCAGTTGTTCTGGTACATGAACATCATTCTGCAATACGAATCCAACGCCAGCTCGCTGTCTTTAGGGCGCTTCGACCAGTATATGTTGCCTTTCTATCAGGCATCATTAACCCAGGGCGAAGATCCGGCGTTCCTGAAAGAACTGCTCGAATCTTTATGGGTGAAATGCAATGACATCGTGCTGTTACGTTCCACCAGCAGCGCGCGCTATTTCGCAGGTTTCCCGACCGGCTATACCGCACTGCTCGGCGGTTTAACCGAAAACGGACGTAGCGCGGTGAACGTGCTTTCGTTCCTTTGCCTCGATGCCTATCAAAGCGTGCAATTACCGCAACCGAACCTGGGTGTGCGCACTAACGCCTTGATCGACACGCCGTTCCTGATGAAAACCGCAGAAACCATTCGCCTCGGCACGGGTATTCCGCAAATCTTCAACGATGAAGTGGTGGTGCCAGCGTTCCTCAATCGTGGCGTTTCGCTGGAAGATGCGCGCGATTATTCCGTAGTGGGTTGCGTGGAGTTATCTATTCCTGGCAGAACCTATGGTCTGCATGACATCGCGATGTTTAACCTGCTGAAAGTGATGGAAATCTGCCTGCATGAAAATGAAGGTAATGCCGCGCTGAGTTATGAAGGTTTGCTGGGACAGATCCGCGCCAAGATCAGCCACTACATCACCCTGATGGTTGAAGGCAGCAATATTTGTGATATCGGTCACCGTGACTGGGCTCCTGTACCGCTGCTCTCGTCGTTTATCAGCGATTGTCTGGAAAAAGGCCGCGATATTACCGATGGCGGCGCGCGTTATAACTTCTCCGGCGTACAGGGGATCGGTATCGCCAACCTGAGCGATTCTCTCCATGCGTTGAAAGGGATGGTTTTTGAGCAACAGCGTTTAAGTTTTGACGAATTGCTGTCGGTATTAAAAGCCAACTTCGCAACGCCAGAAGGCGAAAAAGTCCGCGCTCGCTTAATTAACCGCTTTGAGAAATACGGTAACGATATCGACGAGGTGGATAACATTAGCGCCGAACTCCTGCGTCATTACTGCAAAGAAGTGGAAAAATACCAGAACCCGCGCGGCGGCTACTTCACGCCAGGATCGTATACCGTTTCTGCTCATGTCCCGTTGGGAGCGGTGGTTGGTGCGACGCCAGACGGTCGTTTTGCCGGGGAACAACTGGCAGACGGTGGCTTGTCTCCCATGCTGGGCCAGGATGCACAAGGACCAACGGCGGTACTGAAATCAGTCAGCAAGCTCGATAACACGCTGCTTTCTAACGGTACGTTGCTGAACGTGAAATTCACTCCGGCGACCCTGGAAGGTGAAGCGGGATTACGCAAACTGGCTGACTTCTTACGGGCATTTACCCAGCTTAAGTTACAACACATTCAGTTTAACGTGGTGAACGCCGACACGTTGCGGGAAGCGCAACAGCGCCCACAAGATTATGCCGGGCTGGTGGTGCGCGTTGCCGGATACAGCGCCTTCTTTGTCGAACTGTCGAAGGAGATACAGGATGACATCATCCGCCGGACAGCGCATCAGCTGTAACGTTGTGGAAACGCGCCGAGATGATGTGGCGCGCATTTTCAACATTCAGCGTTATTCACTGAATGACGGCGAGGGCATTCGTACGGAGGTCTTTTTTAAAGGCTGCCCGCATCTTTGCCCGTGGTGTGCTAATCCGGAGTCGATCTCCGGCAAAATCCAGACGGTGCGCAGAGAGGCGAAATGCCTGCACTGCGCAAAATGTTTGCGTGATGCGGATGAATGCCCCTCCGGCGCGTTTGAACGGATTGGTCGTGATATCAGCCTTGACGCGCTGGAGCGGGAAGTGATGAAAGATGACATTTTCTTTCGCGCGTCCGGCGGTGGCGTCACGCTTTCTGGCGGCGAAGTGTTAATGCAGGCGGAGTTTGCTACCCGTTTTTTACAGCGACTTCGTCTGTGGGGCGTGTCATGCGCCATCGAAACTGCCGGGGACGCGCCAGCCAGCAAGCTGTTACCGCTGGCGAAATTGTGCGATGAAGTGTTGTTCGATTTAAAAATAATGGATGCAACTCAGGCGCGGGATGTGGTGAAGATGAACCTGCCGCGCGTGCTGGAGAACCTGCGTTTGCTGGTGAGTGAGGGTGTCAACGTGATACCGCGTTTACCGCTGATCCCTGGTTTCACGCTCAGTCGGGAGAATATGCAGCAGGCGCTGGACGTACTGATCCCGCTGAATATCAGGCAGATCCATCTGTTACCGTTTCACCAGTACGGCGAACCGAAATACCGCCTGCTGGGGAAAACATGGTCGATGAAAGAGGTGCCTGCGCCGTCGTCAGCCGATGTGACAACGATGCGCGAAATGGCAGAACGGGCCGGATTTCAGGTTACCGTGGGAGGTTAAAATGGCGTACCTGGTGGCAGTAACCGCCTGCGTAAGCGGCGTGGCGCATACTTATATGGCGGCGGAACGGCTGGAAAAGTTGTGCCAGTTAGAGAAGTGGGGCGTCAGCATTGAAACTCAGGGTGCTTTGGGAACGGAGAATCGTTTAGCGGACGAGGATATCCGCCGGGCGGATGTTGCGCTGTTGATTACGGATATTGAACTTGCCGGTGCTGAGCGATTTGAACATTGCCGCTACGTGCAATGCAGCATCTACGCGTTCCTGCGTGAGCCGCAGCGGGTGATGAGCGCGGTGCGTAAAGTGCTTTCTGCGCCGCAGCAAACCCATCTTATTCTGGAGTAGTCGGTTTTTCTGTCAGTTGGCTATGGTATTGCCGACGATATTCCGACGGCGAGCGTTCGGTGTTTTTACGAAACAGACGGCAGAAGTAGTTGCTGTCAACAAAGCCGCAGGCGTGCGCCACTTCTTTTACCTTCAGGTCATAGCCTTTCAATAACGTCTTAGCGTGTTCCAGTCGCGTGTGATTCAGGTATTCGTTAAATCCAATGGCCCCCGTTTTTTGAAACAGGTGCGAGAGGTAATTTGGCGAAATATAGAACGCCTGTGCGACAGATTCGCGGGTAAGCGCGGTGGCATAGTGTTCGTCGATATAATCGCGAATAGCTTCAAATAGTGCCTGGCTACGTGAGGCGGTCTGTATTTGGCTACCGAGCAAATCGCGGCAGTGGCTAAGCAGGCTGGTGACGATAAGCCTTGCTGTTTGCTGCTCCTGTGGCTGCATTTGCATTTCATTGAGCGTTTGTAGCAGAAAAGAACCAATGCGCGGGCCGCGTCGGGCGACGTGTTGCTTCGCCAGATTTTGATACTGTTTGCCATCCCATTGCACGACGCTGAAACCGAGTTGCTGTTTGCCAAACAGCACGCTAAAGGTGGTCGCGGGGGCTTGCCATTGTGGGAAATTCCAGCCGCCAGCGGGAACGTACAGCACATCGCCGGGAACTAACGTTGCGCCAGCGCCGGTATCAACAAATTCACCTTCCAGCACTATTTCCAGCCGTGGAAAATCGACCTGATACGCAAGATCGGGCGCCGGACCGTTGCTGCTGGCAAAGTAAATCTGGCGCAGCGACAGCGGGCCGTTTATCAGGCGGGAGAGCAGATAGCTGACGTCGTGATACATGTTATTCCCTTAGGTATGTAGACGGGAAAACAGTAACTGGCATTATGAAAAAAGGCCACCTGAAAAGTGTGGCCTGATGGGAGTTCGATGTAAACATTGCGGCGGTTTCAGTCGCCTTGTATTGCCGGATGCGGCGTAGACGCCTTATCTGGCCTACTGCCGCGATCTGTAGGCCGGATAAGACGCTTCATTCAGGCGTCGCATCCGGCAAATAGCACCAGGCTGATAATTACTGATTACCCACCTGATCGCCATACGGCAGAGTGTCGTAATCGATCAGCGCGTTTTTCTTGTACGGGTTACCAATCCAGCGGGTGGTTTCTTTGAACTGCGGGTTTACCACCGAGCGGGTTGGGTCGTAACCGTCGTAAGATAAGCCTGCCAAATCTGACCAGGTGTGGATCAGTTCCGCCAGGCTGTATTTCCGATCAACATCCTGCGAGAAATCATGCGGATGCGTGGCCTGCCATTTTTCTGACGTCCACAGCAAGAACGGAATGGTGTACATGTGGCGCGTCGGATTGTCTTCATTACGCCCCTGAGTTTTGTGCGGTGGCGTGTCGTAAACCTCTTCACCGTGGTCAGAGAAGTAAACCAGGAAACCGTTCGGGTCTGCTGCTTTAAAGTCTTTAATCAGGCTGGCAACCACATGATCGTTATACAGGTTAGCGTTATCATAATCGTTATATGACTCCAGCTCTTCTGCGCTTAATCCAGGCGGAACATGATCGGTATTGCCATCAAACTTGCCCTGATTTTCCGGGTAGCGGTATTTGTATTTGATATGCGTACCCAGCAGATGAACGATGATCAGTTTCTTCGGCGCAGGGTCCTTCAGCACCTCCTGGAACGGCTTCAGCACGTTGGTGTCGTATTCACGCGCACTCTGCGTACGTTGCTGGTTCATGTAGTACTGCTTGTCGGTCTGCTTCGAAAATACCGTCAGCATGGTATTGCGGGCGGTCATCGTCTGCTGGTTGGTGATCCAGAAGGTTTTATAACCTGCCTGTTTCATCATGTTCATCAGCGACGGCTGCGTCAGATACAGATCCGGGTTCTTTTCATTGGCAAAGGTCAGCGCTTGTTGCAGGATTTCAATGGTATACGGACGCGATGTGACCACGTTATTGAACACGCTCAGATTCGGGTCGGTTTTATGCAGCGCATCCAGCTCCGGCGTGGTTTCACGCGGATAACCGTACAGGCTCATGCGGCCACGCTGGGTTGATTCGCCAATCACCAGTACCAGGGTGCGCGGTTCGTTACCCGATTCATCTTTGAAATTAGCCAGTGGCGGCAGCGCGTTGTTTTCGTTGAGTAATTTGGTCAGCGAGTTAAGTTGCTGGCGGTACTGGTAGTAGCCGGTAATAAATTGCCATGGTGCTGCGGGTTCCATGCGCGATGCCAGACTATCCAGCGTTTTTTCAATCGGTTTGCCTTTGATGATGGTGTTCATGGTGATCGGATGCAGGATCAAGCCGTAAAGCAGGGCAAACGAAATGAGATAACGCCAGGGCGAAGGAATGTAGACCGGGCGCAGACGTGTCCAGAGCAGGATTGCCACCGCCGTATAAGCCAGCGCAATCAGCACAATCTTCAGACTAAAATATTGGCTTAAATATTCGCTGGCTTCGTTGGCGTTGGTTTCGAACATGACGAACAGGACGCTTTGCGAAAATTCCTGACCATAAATCACATAATAACTGAGTGCTGCCAGCGAGGCCGCCCAGAGCATTACGCCAATCACCGCAGCGATAATTTTTGTTCTGTTAGGGAAGAGAAAAACGGGGATTAACCAAAGGGAACTGAACAACAGGGAGTCACGGATACCAGTGGTGCCGCTGTAGCCGGTGATATAAATGATGGCCTGAAGAAGTGTGGAGAAAAACCAAAAATAGAGTAATGCCCAGCCCAGGGCTTTCCAGCTAAAAGGGGCTTTAGCCTGGAGTTGAGTGGAATGCATAATAGAAACCTGTCTTCAAAAATAACGCCAACAGTAGCGAAATAACCTTAAGGAGATCTGAAACCTGAGTACATCAACAGATATCCAAAAGCTGAATAAAATGCAGACAGAAATATATTGAAAACTACATGGATATGACAGCAGTATTTCAAGAAACCCTCGTGCGATTGCACGAGGGTTTATAGAGGCAGTGCTGTTAACCTGTGTTACGCATACCAGCAGCAACCCCGGCAATGGTGACCATCAGGGCTTGCTCAACGCGTGGATCAGGCTCTTTGCCGTTTTGTTCGGTAAGACGTGAGCGGTGCAGCAGCTCTGCCTGTAGTACGTTCAGTGGGTCGGTGTAGATATTACGCAACTGAATTGACTCGGCAATCCACGGCAGATCAGCCATCAGGTGGGAGTCGTTAGCAATTGCCAGCACCACTTTAATATCTTCTTCCAGCAGATTGCGTAGCTCTTTGCCTAACGGCCAAAGCTCTTTTGCGACCAGCCGCTGATCATAATATTCCGCCAGCCACAGATCCGCTTTGGCGAAGACCATCTCCAGCATTCCCAGACGCGTTGAGAAGAAAGGCCAGTCGCGGCACATGGTTTCCAGCTCGCTCTGTTTACCATCTTCCACCACTTTTTGTAGCGCCGTACCCGCGCCCAGCCAGGCGGGGAGCATCAGGCGGTTTTGTGTCCAGGCAAAAATCCACGGAATAGCGCGCAGTGACTCAACGCCACCGGTCGGGCGACGTTTTGCCGGACGTGAACCCAGCGGTAGTTTGCCGAGTTCCTGCTCCGGCGTGGCAGAGCGGAAGTAAGGCACAAAATCTTTGTTTTCACGCACGTAGCCGCGGTAGACATCGCATGAGATAACCGAAAGCTCATCCATAATGCGACGCCAGCTCTCTTTCGGCTCTGGCGGTGGCAGCAGGTTGGCTTCCAGAATCGCCCCGGTATACAGCGAAAGGCTGCTAACGGTGATTTCAGGCAGACCGTACTTGAAGCGGATCATCTCGCCCTGTTCGGTCACGCGCAGGCCGCCTTTCAGGCTTCCTGGTGGTTGTGACAGCAGCGCCGCATGGGCAGGTGCGCCGCCGCGACCAATGGAACCGCCGCGACCGTGAAACAGCGTCAGTTCAATACCCGCTTTTTCGCAGGTTTTGATTAATGCATCCTGTGCCTGATATTGCGCCCAGGAAGCCGCCATCACGCCCGCATCTTTTGCTGAGTCGGAATAGCCAATCATCACCATCTGTTTGCCCTGAATCAGACCGCGATACCAGTCGATATTCAGCAGCTGGGTCATGACATCGTTGGCGTTGTTCAGGTCATCAAGGGTTTCAAACAGCGGAGCAACCGGCATCGCAAACCCAATACCCGCTTCTTTCAGCAGCAGGTGTACAGCCAGTACGTCGGACGGCGTTTTTGCCATCGAGATCACGTAGGCGGCAATGGAACCTTGCGGTGCTTCAGCAATTACCTGACAGGTATCAAGTACTTCGCGAGTTTCGGCGCTCGGTTGCCAGTTACGCGGCAGAAGGGGGCGTTTGGAGTTCAGTTCGCGGATCAGGAACGCCTGTTTGTCGGCCTCTGACCAGCTTTCGTAGTCGCCGATGCCGAGGTAGCGGGTCAGTTCGCCCAGCGCTTCGGTATGACGGGTGCTCTCCTGACGGATATCAATACGTACCAGCGGTACGCCGAAACATTTTACGCGGCGCAGAGTGTCGAGCAGATCGCCGTTGGCAATAATGCCCATACCGCAAGCCTGCAACGACTGGTAACACGCATAAAGTGGTTCCCAAAGCTCTTCGTTTTGTGTCAGTAAACCTTCCGGCTTCGGCAGTTTTTGCCCTTTCAGACGTGCTTCCAGCCAGGCCTGAGTAGTCATAAGGCGGGAGCGCAGATTTTTCATCAGATAGCGATACGGCTCTGCGGCGCCCTCTTCGCCAACCAGCGCCAGCAGTTCAGGGGTTGCTTCAACCATCGACAGTTCAGAGACCAGCACCTGAATATCTTTCAGGAACAGATCGGTTGCTTTCCAGCGGCTGAGCAACAACACATGACGGGTAATATCGGCGGTTACGTTCGGGTTGCCGTCGCGGTCGCCGCCCATCCACGAAGTAAAACGGACCGGAACAAAATCTACCGGCAGCTTAAAGCCAAGATTTTCTTCCAGTTGTTCGTTCAGCTCGCGCAGATAGTTTGGTACACCTTGCCACAGGCTGTTTTCCACTACTGCAAAGCCCCATTTGGCTTCATCTACCGGGCTTGGTCGTTGTTTTCGAATCTCATCCGTATGCCAGGACTGGGCGATTAACTGACGCAGACGACGCATCAATTGGTTACGTTCGTAATCAGCGAGATCTTTGTTATCCAGTTGCTTTAAACAGGTGTTCACTTCCACCATTTTGTGGATCAGTGTACGACGGGTGATTTCAGTCGGGTGTGCGGTGAGGACCAGTTCCAGCGACAGTGATTCGACAGCTTTTTTGATTGTAGCTTCACTGAGGTCTGGTTGATTTTTCAGTTTACGCAGGGTGCGGGCAATCACTTCCGGGTTGCTGGCAGCCTCGCCTTTTGGCGAAATGCTGTGGTATTGCTCAGCAGTATTAGCCAGATTCAAAAACTGACTAAAAGCGCGGGCGACGGGCAATAGCTCGTCGTTCGATAAATTTTGTAATGTGGTGAGTAACTCCTGGCGATCGGCGTCATTGCCAGCGCGTGAAGATTTGGACAACTTACGAATTGTTTCAACGCGATCAAGAATGTGCTCTCCCAACGCATCCTTAATGGTTTCTCCCAGCACTTTGCCGAGCATACTGACATTACTACGCAACGCGGAATATTGTTCGTTCATATTACCCCAGACACCCCATCTATTTTGTATATGTCCGGTACTTTTCACGCCGTAGCGGCAGGAAAAATCCAGGACTTTGCTATAGGCCGTCTTTTATAAAGCCACGTAAAACCAGGAACGTCAATTGCTGCGAAATCGCTTCAGCAAATGAATGAACAGTAAGAATTTACGCCATTTCATTCACGACGAATAAAATAAGCGTAACTTATGGAAATGTTAAAAAAACGCTCCGATTATCACCAAAATATGAATGACAGTAGGTCGGATAAGATGCGTCAACATCTTATCCGACATTACTGCGGCTGGACCGCCTTATCCGACTACAATTGGGCATCACTCGTTTTTTTAATGCCAGCAGAAATGGTGAATAACCTGAGTGATCAGCTCACGGGTCGGCTTGATAAAACGCGTCTCCAGATATTCATCAGGCTGATGGGCCTGGTTGATTGAACCCGGTCCTAACACCAGCGTCGGACATAACGTTTGAATAAAAGGCGCTTCGGTACAGTAATTCACTACTTCGGTATGTGTGCCGAGTAATTTCTCAACCACTTCAACCAGTTGGTGGTCCGGCGGGCATTCATAACCCGGAATAGGAGGATGCAACTCTTCTACCGTCAGGCGACCCGGCCAGCGTTCACTCACTGGAGCCAGCGCTTCGTTGAGTAACCCATTGAGATCGTTGAGCGTCATTCCCGGTAAAGGGCGAATATCCATATGCAACTCACAGCAAGCGCAGATACGGTTAGCTGCGTCGCCGCCGTGAATATGACCAAGGTTAAGCGTGGGGTAAGGCACGGTAAATGCCTCATAGTGATAGCGTTCTTTAAGAGTGTCACGCAGTTGCAGGATATGACCGATGGCATCATGCATCAGTTCAATAGCATTTACACCACGAGCAGGATCACTGGAGTGCCCCGACTGCCCCATTACTCGAATCGTGTTGGAGATATGACCTTTATGCGCTCGAACAGGTTGCAGTGATGTTGGCTCGCCGATAATGGCACAATCCGGACGCAGGGAGGTGGTTTCCGAGAAGTAACGTGCACCCGCCATACTGGTTTCTTCGTCGGCGGTCGCCAGAATATAGAGCGGCTTTTTCAGTTTCGTAACGTCAACGTCGCGTAGCGTATCAAGAATAAACGCAAAGAAACCTTTCATATCAGCCGTACCCAGACCATAGAGCTTGCCGTCATGCTCGGTCAGGGTGAATGGATCGCGCGTCCAACGCCCATCATCAAATGGCACGGTATCGGTATGACCGGCCAGCAGCAAGCCGCCTGCGCCTTGTCCGGTACTTGCCAGCATATTGAATTTGTTACGTGTGCCGGGTACTGGCTGTACTTCCACATTGAAGCCCAGATCTTTAAACCAGTCCGCCAGTAGAGTGATTAAACCCGCATTACTTTGATCGAGCGCTTCTTCCGTTGCGCTAATCGATGGTGTGGCAATCAGAGCGCGGTAAATCTCGATAAATGGCGGTAATTTGTTTTTCATTGTTGACACACCTCAGGTCATGATAGTATCAATATTCATGCATTATTTGTGAATAAAAATACACTAACGTTGAGCGTAATAAAACCCACCAGCCGTAAGGTGAATGTTTTACGTTTAGCCAGGCAAACAGACATAAGAAGGTGAATAGCCCCGATGTTGAATACGCTGATTGTGGGTGCCAGTGGTTACGCTGGCGCAGAGCTAGTGACCTATGTAAATCGCCATCCTCATATGAACATAACCGCTTTGACCGTCTCAGCGCAAAGCAATGATGCAGGAAAATTAATCTCCGATTTACATCCGCAGCTAAAAGGCATCGTTGATCTGCCGTTACAGCCGATGTCGGATATCAGCGAGTTTAGCTCAGGGGTGGACGTGGTGTTTCTCGCCACCGCCCATGAAGTTAGCCATGATTTGGCCCCACAATTTCTTGAAGCAGGCTGTGTGGTGTTCGACCTTTCCGGCGCGTTTCGTGTTAACGACGCCACCTTCTATGAAAAATATTACGGCTTTACACATCGATACCCTGCATTGCTTGAGCAGGCGGTCTATGGCCTTGCGGAGTGGTGTGGCAATAAATTAAAAGAAGCGAATCTGATTGCGGTGCCGGGCTGTTATCCGACGGCGGCACAGTTGGCGCTGAAACCATTAATTGATGCCGATCTTCTTGACCTCAATCAGTGGCCGGTCATCAACGCCACCAGCGGCGTGAGCGGTGCAGGACGTAAGGCGGCCATTTCAAACAGCTTTTGTGAAGTGAGCCTGCAACCGTATGGCGTCTTTACTCATCGCCATCAACCAGAGATCGCCACACACCTCGGTGCTGACGTTATCTTCACCCCACATCTGGGCAATTTCCCGCGCGGCATTCTCGAAACCATTACCTGCCGCCTGAAACCGGGTGTGGCCCAGGCGCAAGTCGCGCAAGCGTTACAGCAGGCGTATGCCCATAAACCGCTGGTGCGGCTGTATGACAAAGGCGTTCCGGCGCTAAAAAATGTCGTCGGACTGCCGTTCTGCGATATCGGTTTTGCCGTTCAGGGGGAACATCTGATTATCGTGGCGACCGAGGACAACTTATTGAAAGGTGCAGCGGCGCAAGCGATGCAGTGCGCCAATATTCGTTTCGGCTATGCGGAAACGCAGTCTCTTATTTAGGGGTGCAATGATGAATCCATTAATTATCAAACTGGGCGGCGTACTGCTGGATAGTGAAGAGGCACTGGAACGTCTGTTTACCGCACTGGTGAACTATCGCGAGTCACATCAGCGTCCGCTGGTGATTGTCCACGGCGGCGGTTGCGTGGTGGATGAGCTGATGAAAGGGCTGAATCTGCCGGTGAAAAAGAAAAATGGCCTGCGGGTGACGCCTGCGGATCAGATAGACATTATCACCGGGGCGCTGGCGGGAACGGCAAATAAAACCTTGCTGGCGTGGGCGAAGAAACATCAGATTGCAGCCGTAGGTTTGTTTCTCGGTGACGGCGACAGCGTAAAAGTGACCCAGCTCGATGAAGAGTTAGGCCATGTTGGACTGGCGCAGCCAGGTTCGCCTAAGCTTATCAACACATTGCTGGAGAACGGTTATCTGCCGGTGGTCAGCTCCATTGGCGTAACAGACGAAGGGCAACTGATGAACGTCAATGCCGACCAGGCGGCGACGGCGCTGGCGGCAACGCTGGGCGCAGATCTGATTTTGCTCTCTGATGTCAGCGGTATTCTCGATGGCAAAGGGCAACGTATTGCCGAAATGACCGCAGCGAAAGCAGAACAACTGATTGAGCAGGGCATTATTACTGACGGCATGATAGTGAAAGTGAACGCGGCGCTGGATGCTGCGCGCACGCTGGGCCGCCCGGTAGATATCGCTTCCTGGCGTCATGCGGAACAGCTTCCGGCACTGTTTAACGGTATGCCTATTGGTACACGGATTTTAGCTTAAGTTTTGTTGGCCGGAGACGTAGCTTTCCGGCATTGAATTTCAAAATAAGGAAACAGAGTTATGGCACTTTGGGGCGGGCGTTTTACCCAGGCAGCAGATCAACGGTTCAAACAATTCAACGACTCACTGCGCTTTGATTACCGTCTGGCGGAGCAGGATATTGTTGGCTCTGTGGCCTGGTCTAAAGCCCTGGTAACGGTAGGCGTGTTAACCGCAGAAGAACAAGTGCAACTGGAAGAGGCGCTGAACGTGCTGCTGGAAGATGTTCGCGCCAGGCCACAACAAATCCTTGAAAGCGACGCCGAAGATATCCATAGCTGGGTAGAAGGCAAACTTATCGACAAAGTGGGCCAGTTAGGCAAAAAACTGCATACCGGGCGTAGCCGTAATGATCAGGTGGCGACCGATCTGAAACTGTGGTGCAAAGATACCGTTAGTGAGTTGCTGACGGCTAACCGTCAGCTGCAATCGGCGCTGGTGGAAACGGCGGAAAACAATCAGGACGCGGTAATGCCGGGCTATACCCACCTGCAACGCGCCCAGCCGGTGACGTTCGCTCACTGGTGCCTGGCCTATGTTGAGATGCTGGCGCGTGATGAAAGCCGTTTGCAGGACGCACTCAAGCGTCTGGATGTCAGTCCATTAGGCTGTGGCGCACTGGCGGGAACGGCCTATGAAATCGACCGTGAACAGTTAGCAGGCTGGCTGGGTTTTGCTTCGGCGACCCGTAACAGTCTCGACAGCGTTTCTGACCGCGACCACGTACTGGAGCTGCTTTCTGCTGCCGCTATCGGTATGGTGCATTTGTCGCGTTTTGCCGAAGATCTGATTTTCTTTAACACCGGCGAAGCGGGTTTTGTGGAGCTTTCTGATCGTGTGACTTCCGGTTCATCATTAATGCCGCAGAAGAAAAACCCGGATGCGCTGGAGTTGATTCGCGGTAAATGCGGTCGTGTTCAGGGCGCGTTGACCGGCATGATGATGACGCTGAAAGGTCTGCCGTTGGCCTATAACAAAGATATGCAGGAAGACAAAGAAGGTCTGTTCGACGCGCTCGATACCTGGCTGGACTGCCTGCATATGGCGGCGCTGGTGCTGGACGGGATTCAGGTGAAACGTCCGCGTTGCCAGGAAGCGGCGCAGCAGGGGTATGCGAACGCCACTGAACTGGCGGATTACCTGGTGGCGAAAGGTGTGCCGTTCCGCGAGGCGCACCATATTGTTGGTGAAGCGGTGGTGGAAGCCATTCGTCAGGGCAAACCGCTGGAAGAGCTGCCGCTCAGTGAGTTGCAGAAATTCAGCCAGGTGATTGGTGAAGATGTCTATCCGATTCTGTCGCTGCAATCGTGCCTCGACAAGCGTGCAGCAAAAGGCGGCGTCTCCCCGCAGCAGGTGGCGCAGGCGATTGCTTTTGCGCAGGCGCGGTTGGGGTAAGAACAATTATATGTACCAATTTGAGCCTGGCTTATCGCCGGGCTTTTTTATGGCAAAAAAAAGCGGATCCTGGAGATCCGCAAAAGTTCACGTTGGCTTTAGTTATTCGAGTTGAGAAACTCTCGAAACGGGCAGTGACTTCAAGGGTTAAAAGAGGTGCCGCTCCGTTTCTGTGAGCAATTATCAGTCAGAATGCTTGATAGGGATAATCGTTCGTTGCTATGCTACCTATCGCCATGAACTATCGTGGCGATGGAGGATGGATAATGAATATTCGTGATCTTGAGTACCTGGTGGCATTGGCTGAACACCGTCATTTTCGGCGTGCGGCAGATTCCTGCCACGTTAGCCAGCCGACGCTTAGCGGGCAAATTCGTAAGCTGGAAGATGAGCTGGGCGTGATGTTGCTGGAGCGGACCAGCCGTAAAGTGTTATTCACCCAGGCGGGAATGCTGCTGGTGGATCAGGCGCGTACTGTGCTGCGTGAGGTGAAAGTCCTTAAAGAGATGGCAAGCCAGCAGGGCGAGACAATGTCCGGGCCGCTGCATATTGGTTTGATTCCAACGGTTGGGCCTTACCTGTTACCGCATATTATCCCGATGCTGCACCAGACCTTTCCAAAGCTGGAAATGTATCTGCATGAAGCACAGACCCACCAGTTACTGGCGCAACTGGACAGTGGCAAACTCGATTGCGTGATCCTCGCGCTGGTGAAAGAGAGTGAAGCATTTATTGAAGTGCCGTTGTTTGATGAGCCAATGTTGCTGGCCATCTATGAAGATCACCCGTGGGCGAACCGCGAATGCGTACCGATGGCCGATCTGGCAGGGGAAAAGCTGCTGATGCTTGAAGATGGTCACTGTTTGCGCGATCAGGCAATGGGTTTCTGCTTTGAAGCCGGGGCGGATGAAGATACACACTTCCGCGCGACCAGCCTGGAAACTCTGCGCAACATGGTGGCGGCAGGTAGCGGGATTACTTTACTGCCTGCGTTGGCTGTGCCGCCGGAGCGCAAACGCGATGGGGTTGTTTATCTGCCGTGCATTAAGCCGGAACCACGCCGCACTATTGGCCTGGTTTATCGTCCTGGCTCACCGCTGCGCAGCCGCTATGAGCATCTGGCAGAGGCCATCCGCGCAAGAATGGATGGCCATTTCGATAAAGTGTTAAAACAGGCGGTTTAAGCCGTTTAACGCAGCTACCCGATAGGCTTCCGCCATCGTCGGGTAGTTAAAGGTGGTGTTGACGAAGTACTCAATAGTGTTGCCGCCACCTTTCTGTTCCATTATCGCCTGCCCGATATGGATAATCTCGGCAGCGCGTTCGCCAAAGCAGTGAATGCCCAGAATCTCTTTTGTTTCCCGATGGAACAAAATTTTCAGCGTGCCCACGTTCATGCCGACGATTTGTGCGCGTGCCAGATGTTTAAACTGGGCGCGGCCCACTTCATACGGCACTTTCATCGCGGTCAGCTGCTGTTCAGTTTTGCCCACAGAGCTGATTTCCGGAATGGTGTAAATACCGGTAGGGATATCTTCAATCAGATGTGCAGTGGCTTCACCTTTCACCAGCGCCTGTGCGGCAATGCGCCCCTGGTCATAGGCCGCCGACGCCAGGCTCGGATAGCCAATCACATCGCCCACCGCGTAAACGTGCGGCTGCGCGGTCTGATACATGCTGTTGACCTTCAGCTGTCCGCGACTGTCAGTTTCCAGCCCAATGTTCTGTAACGCCAGCGAATCGGTATTACCGGTACGACCGTTGGCATAGAGAAGACAGTCGGCTTTCAGCTTTTTGCCCGACTTCAGATGCATAATCACACCGTCGTCACAGCCTTCGATCTTTTCGTACTCTTCGTTGTGACGAATCACTACGCCACTGTTCCAGAAGTGATAGGAGAGAGAGTCTGACATCTCTTGATCGAGAAACGCCAGCAGACGATCGCGGGTGTTGATCAGATCCACTTTTACATCCATACCGCGGAAGATCGAAGCATATTCACAGCCGATCACTCCAGCACCATAGATAAGTACATGGCGCGGTTCGTGGTGCATGCTAAGAATTGAGTCGCTGTCGTAAATGCGTGGATGGGTGAAATCAACATCTGTTGGATGATAAGGGCGAGAACCACAGGCAATAACAAATTTTTCAGCGGTTAGTGTTTCGACGCTGCCGTCCGGGCAATCCAGCGCCAACGTATGCTCGTCAACAAAGCGAGCGTTCCCCTGCAATATTTCACAGTGATTACGTTCGTAAAATCCCTGACGCATACGTGTTTGTTGATTAATCACGTTATCGGCATGGTTAAGGATATCGGCAAAAGAAGAGCGGAGCAGTCGCGAATGGTCGCTGTAAAGTGGGTTTTGATTGAATTCTATAATGCGGCTGACGGCGTGACGGAGAGCTTTCGACGGGATGGTGCCCCAGTGGGTGCAGCCGCCGCCAACATTTTGATAACGCTCGATAACTGCGACGCGCGCACCTTGCTTAACCAGGCCCATTGCAGCGCCTTCGCCGCCGGGGCCGGAACCTATTACTATGGCATCGTAATCGTAGGAATGTGGCATGGTAGGGCTTACCTGTTCTTATACATAAAAGCAACAGAATGGTAACATTTTATCGCGGGTAAGCCAATTGATCCCCGTCATTTATCTGGCTATATCGTGAGCGACCTTTGCTTTGTCTTCCTCCTTCTTATTTTATTAATTCCCTATTAATCGCTTTTTCTTATAGCTGATGGTTTTATCTTGCCGAAGCGTGCTTTTTTGTTATTGTCTTTATGAAATATTCTTATAAAACAAATATATAAGTATTTTATATTGATGGAATATTTGTATTTATACCATCAATAAAATCCGTTAATTAGCCTGTTTATAAGTAAATAAAGGAATAGCCGATGATCGAACACTATATTCGTGGGTTTGAGGAAGAACTGCGCGAGATCCGCCATCAGATCCACGAAAACCCGGAACTGGGATTACAGGAATTTAAAACCAGTGCGTTGGTGGCGGAAAAGCTGTGCCAGTGGGGCTATGAAGTAGAGCAAGAACTGGCGACGACGGGGATAGTGGCCACGTTAAAAGTGGGCGACGGAGAGAAAAGTATTGGCCTGAGGGCAGATATGGATGCGTTGCCGATTTATGAAAATAGTGGCAAGCCCTGGGCCAGTAAACATCCTGGTTTAATGCACGCCTGCGGGCATGACGGGCATACCACCATACTGCTGGGTGCCGCGCGTTATTTGGCCGAAACCCGCCGTTTTAACGGCACGTTACGTCTTATCTTCCAGCCTGCGGAAGAGATGATTAACGGCGGTGAGATCATGGTTAAAGAGGGGCTTTTTGACCGTTTCCCCTGCGATGTCATTTTCGGCATGCATAACATGCCCGGTCTGCCGGTGGGTAAGTTTTATTTCCAGCCTGGGGCGCTAATGGCGTCAATGGATCAGTTCCATATTACGGTTCGTGGTTGTGGCGGACACGGTGCGATCCCGCACAAAGCCATCGATCCGGTGCTGGTCGCGGCACATATCACCACCGCATTACAAAGCATTGTGTCGCGCAATGTCGATCCGCTGGAAGCGGCGGTAATTACCGTTGGCAGCATTGTTGCGGGTGAGGCGGCTAACGTCATTCCTGACAGTGCTGAGATGAAAATCAGCGTTCGCTCTCTTAGCCGCGACACCCGGCAACTTCTTCTGACCCGTATTCCTGCTCTGGCACAGGCCCAGGCTGTCAGCTTTGGCGCTACGGCTGAGGTTACGCATGTTAACGGTACACCGGTATTAGTGAATGACGAGGAGATGGCGCGCTTCGCCTGGCAGGTGGCGTGTAAAACGTTTGGTGAAGAGCGGGCCGAGTTTGGCATCAAGCCCCTGATGGGCAGTGAAGATTTCTCTTTCATGCTGGAAGCCCAACCAAAAGGCGGTTTCCTGTTATTCGGTAATGGCGACGTTGGAGAAGGTTCCTGCATGGTGCATAACCCAGGTTACGACTTCAACGATGCAAGCCTGGTCCCGGCAAGCAGCTACTGGGGCGCACTGGTTGAAGCCTGGCTGCAATAAATAAAAAAACAACACAACAACTCTTTATGGCAAGGAATATGGAATGACGGCGATCGTAAATGAAACCGTGAGTGTGAAGAAAAAGCCCAGTGGCAGGCGGGTGATTTTTGCCTCGGCGTTTGGCAATGCGCTCGAATTTTTTGATTTTGGCGTTTACAACTTTTTTGTGGTCTATATCAGTACACTATTTTTCCCGCCCAGCGCTGATAAAAACGTCGCGCTTCTGCTGGCATTTGCCACTTTCGGCGTGAGCTTTTTTATGCGTCCGCTCGGTGGGATTATTGTTGGCGCCTGGGCCGATCGCTTCGGACGCAAACCCGCGATGGTGTTCACCATTGCCCTGATGAGCCTCGGTACACTGATGATAGGCATCGCACCGACGTATGAAACGGCGGGTTATTGGGGAACGGCAACTCTGGTACTGGCGCGTTTGATTCAGGGCGTTGCGGCAGGCGGTGAAGTTGGGGCTTCAATGTCGCTACTGGTGGAGTCAGCTCCGGCAAATCGTCGCGGTTTTTACAGCAGTTGGTCGCTGGCGACCCAGGGCCTGGCAACAACTTTTGGAGGTGTTGTCGCTTTAGGTTTAAGCGCATGGCTACCCTTTGCGACAGGTTCAGAAACCGTAATGGCCGAATGGGGCTGGCGTGTGCCGTTTTTTATTGGCGTGTTATTAGCGCCTGTCGGCTGTTGGTTGCGTCTGAGCCTGGAAAATGATGCTCCAGAGCCAGCACATAATAAGAAGGCCGCAGCCAGCGAAAGTGCCTTCTCCTTACTTATGCAACATAAAGCGACTATCGCTAACGGTATCTTGCTCGCTATTGGTAGTACAGTCGCAACCTATATCTCCCTCTTTTATTACGGTACATGGGCAGCGAAGTATTTAGGAATGAATCAAAACTATTCTCATGCAGCGATGTTACTGGCAGGGGGTATTACGTTTGCGGGGGCGCTGTTAGTGGGGATGCTGTGTGACTCGGTTGGACGTAAAAAGTTGATTTTAATCTCACGTGTGATGGTGTTGATTTGTAGCTGGCCTTCGTTCTGGCTGTTGGTGAATTACCCAAGTCCTGGCATGTTGCTGTCGGTGGTTTTTGTGATGGTCAGCTTTACCACTCTTGGCGGTGTACCAGTGATGTTGTTGATCTCCGAACTGTTACCTAAGCGTATTCGGGCATTGGGTTTTGCGCTGGTTTATAGCATTGGTGTGGCAATCTTTGGCGGTTTTGCTCAATATTTCGCTACGCAATCTATCGTGTTGCTGGATAGTCTGACGGCTCCGGCGTGGTATCTGGGCGGGGGAACATTGCTGTCTATGCTGGCGTTGCTGTTCGTGAAAGAACCGACTAAGGAATTGCAGTAGCAATGTTTTATGACTTCAACATTCATTAACGACACTGAATCAATCCAGTCAGTTTATTCTCTGGTATAGTGCCCGCAGTACTATTGGCAAGGATTCAAACATCGTGATGGGCGTAAGAGCGCAACAAAAAGAAAAAACCCGCCGTTCGCTGGTGGAAGCCGCATTTAGCCAATTAAGTGCTGAACGCAGCTTCGCCAGCCTGAGTTTGCGTGAAGTGGCGCGTGAAGCCGGTATTGCTCCCACCTCTTTTTATCGGCATTTCCGCGACGTAGACGAGCTTGGTCTGACCATGGTTGATGAAAGCGGTTTGATGCTGCGCCAACTCATGCGCCAGGCGCGTCAGCGTATCGCCAAAGGCGGGAGTGTGATCCGTACCTCGGTCTCCACATTTATGGAGTTCATCGGTAATAATCCTAACGCCTTCCGGTTATTATTGCGGGAACGCTCCGGCACCTCCGCCGCGTTTCGTGCTGCGGTTGCGCGTGAAATTCAGCACTTCATTGCGGAACTTGCGGACTATCTGGAACTCGAAAACCATATGCCGCGTGCGTTTACTGAAGCGCAAGCCGAAGCAATGGTGACGATTGTCTTCAGTGCGGGGGCCGAGGCGTTGGATGTCGGCGTCGAGCAACGTCGGCAATTAGAAGAGCGACTGGTACTGCAACTGCGAATGATTTCGAAAGGGGCTTATTACTGGTATCGCCGTGAGCAAGATAAAACCGCAATTATTCCGGGAAATGTGAAGGACGAGTAATGAAACAATCTAATCAGGATAAAGGTACGCTACTGCTGGCGCTGGTGGCTGGCCTGTCAATTAATGGCACGTTTTCGGCGCTGTTTAGCTCGATTGTGCCATTTTCAGTATTTCCGATTATTTCCCTGGTGTTGACAGTTTACTGCCTGCATCAACGTTACCTTAATCGCACTATGCCGGTTGGGTTGCCTGGACTGGCTGCTGCCTGTTTTATTCTCGGTGTTCTGCTTTATAGCACTGTGGTTCGTGCGGAATATCCGGCTATTGGCTCGAATTTCTTCCCGGCTGTACTGTCGGTAATTCTGGTCTTCTGGATTGGCACTAAAGTGCGTAACCGTAAGCAGGAAGTTACAGAATAATAGGTGGCATGCCGGATGCGATGCTATCCGGCATGGATTTTACTTCGCCGTCAGTAATACGCCGCACTCCATATGGTGCGTGTAGGGGAATTGATCAAACAGAGCCAGACGTTCAACCTTGTGCGTCTGGCTTAATGTTTCCAGATTCTTACATAACGTTTCCGGATTGCAGGAGATGTACAAAATACGCGGATACGCCTGCACCATTTTCTCGGTTTCACTGTCCAGACCGCTGCGCGGTGGGTCGACAAAAATGGTTTCGCACTGATAACTCTTTAAGTCGATCCCTTGCAGGCGGTTAAACTCGCGCACACCATTCATCGCCTGAGTAAATTCTTCTGCCGCCATACGAATAATTTGTACGTTATCAATATGGTTAGCGGCAATGTTGTATTGCGCGGCAGCGACCGACGGCTTGGCGATTTCGGTAGCTAATACCCGATCAAAATTGCGTGCCAGCGCTAATGAAAAGTTACCGTTGCCGCAGTACAGCTCCAGTAAGTCGCCTTTTGAGTCTTTGGTCACGTCCAGCGCCCATTCCAGCATTTGAATATTCATCGCCGCGTTCGGCTGGGTGAAACTGTTCTCCACCTGACGGTAGATCATTTCTCTCCCTGCAACCGGCAGACGTTCGTCGATGTAATCTTGATCCAGCTCGATTTTGGTTTTCGTTGCCCGACCAATCAGATGCACATTCAGATTCTGCGCGCGCAGTGCATCACGTAGGACTTCCGCCTGCTGACGCCACTCATCATCCAGCTTTTTATGGTACAGCAGGGAAACAACCGCCTGATTGCTCAGCGTAGTGAGGTAATCAATCTGGAATAGCTTGTGGCGCAGAACGGGATTATTACGCACACCCGCAATCATCGCCGTCATCAACTGGTTGATAAGTTCACTGGCGGCGGGGAAGCTATCCACGCGGATACGGCTTTTGGTTTGTTGATCGAAAATGATGTGGTACAGGTCATCGCCATCGTGCCAGATGCGGAACTCCGCACGCATCCGGTAATGACTGACCGGCGAGCGAAACACTTCCGGAACCAGGTCAGAAAACGGCGCCATCATACTTTGCAAACGTACCACTTTTTCGGCTAACTGCGCTTCATACTGTTCTGTTGGAAGGTGTTCGGGGGTCATGATGTATCCTGAAAATGAAATGTACGCGGCGATTGTAGGGATTGCTCATCAGATGTCCAGATCTTGATGTATTCCTATTTGTGAGCTACGTCTGGACAGCAACTTGTTACAACCTGTAGCATCCACTCGCCGGTCCTGTGAGTTAATAGGGAATCCAGTGCAAATCTGGAGCTGACGCGCAGCGGTAAGGAAAGGTGCGATGATTGCGTTATGCGGACACTGCCATCCGGTGGGAAGTCATCATCTCTTAGTATTTTATATACCCCTCCAAGCCCGAAGACCTGCCGGCTAACGTCGCATCTGGTTCTCATCATCGCGTAATATTGATGAAGCCTGCGGCATCCTTCTTCTATTGTGGATGCTTTACAATGATTAAAAAAGCTTCGCTGCTGACGGCGTTTTCCGTCACGGCATTTTCTGCTTGGGCACAGGATACCAGCCCGGATACTCTCGTCGTTACTGCTAACCGTTTTCAGGAACCATTAAGTGCCGTGCTCGCTCCTGTCACTGTCGTGACACGTGAGGATATTGATCGATGGCAAGTTTCCTCTGTAAATGATGTTCTCCGCCGTTTGCCTGGTGTGGCAATTGCACAAAATGGAGGAGAAGGTCAGCTCTCAACTATTTTCCTTCGTGGAACGAACTCTAACCATGCTCTGGTTTTAATTGATGGTGTACGTCTGAATTTAGCAGGTGTCAGTGGAGCGGCTGACCTGAGTCAGTTTCCGATCGCGTTGGTGCAGCGTATCGAATATATCCGTGGGCCACGTTCAGCGATTTATGGCTCAGATGCCATTGGCGGTGTGATAAATATTATTACCTCCCGTGAGAATACTGGTACTGAAATTTCAGCAGGATGGGGAAGTAATAGTTATCAAAATTACGATATTTCCACTCAGCAACAAATTGGCGAAAATACTCGAGTAACACTTCTTGGTGATTATGCCTATACCAAGGGATTTGATGTCGTTGCCTATGGCAACACTGGGATGCAGCCACAGTCAGACAGAGACGGTTTTTTAAGTAAAACACTCTACGGCAAACTTGAACATAACTTCTCTGATACGTGGAGCGGATTTGTTCGTGGCTACGGCTATGATAACCGAACTAAATATGACGCCTGGTACTCTCCCGGTTCTCCGCTGATTGATACACGAAAACTTTATAGTCAAAGCTGGGATGCGGGTCTTCGCTACGCTGGCGAAACACTGCAATCTCAACTTGTTTCCAGTTATAGCCATAGTAAAGATTACAACTACGATCCACATTATGGACGCTATGACGCATCAGCTAACCTGGATGAGATGAAACAATACAATCTCCAGTGGACAAATAGCGTCACAGTCGGTCACGGTGATGTTGGAGCTGGTATCGACTGGCAAAAACAATCCACTACTCCTGGAACTGGATATTTGCCAAAAGGTTACGATCAGCGTAACACGGGGATTTATCTGACTGGATTGCAAAAACTTGGCGATTTTACGTTAGAAGGCGCGGTGCGTAATGACGACAACTCGCAATTTGATCGCCACACAACATGGCAATCCAGTGTGGGATGGGAGTTTATTGAGGGTTATCGCTTTATCGCTTCCTATGGAACTGCTTTCAAAGCGCCAAATTTGGGGCAGTTATATGGCATGTATGGTAATCCGAATCTGGACCCGGAAAAAAGCAAACAGTGGGAAGGGGCATTTGAAGGTTTAACAGCAGGCGTAAATTGGCGTATTTCAGGATATCGTAATGATATCAGTGAAATGATTAACTATGATCCACATACCCTTCGTTATTACAACGACGGAAAAGTACGCATTAAGGGAATTGAGGCTACAGCAAACTTTGATACTGGACCACTGGCGCATACCGTTAGCTACGATTATACGGATGCCAGAAATGCCTTAACTGACAAACCGTTAGAACGTCGTCCTAAACAGCAAGTAAAGTATCAGCTCGACTGGCAAGTGTTCGATTTTGACTGGGGTGTAACTTATCAATATCTGGGATCGCGATACGATTCGGATTACTCATCCTGGCCCTATAAGTCAGTCAAAATGGGCGGTGTGGGCTTGTGGGATCTTGCGGTTGCGTATCCGGTCACCTCTCACCTGACAGTTCGTGGTAAAATAGCCAACCTGTTCGACAAAGATTATGAGACAGTCTATGGCTACCAAACTGCAGGACGGGAATACACCTTGTCTGGCAGCTACACCTTCTGAACCACGTCCCACCGTGCTGGTGTTTGACTCCGGCGTCGGTGGGCTGTCGGTCTATGATGAGATCCGGCATCTCTTACCGGATCTCCATTACATTTATGCTTTCGATAATGTCGCTTTCCCTTATGGCGAAAAAAACGAAGACTTTATTGTTGAGCGAGTGGTGGAAATTGTCACTGCGGTGCAAGAGCGTTATCCCCTTGCGCTGGCTGTTGTTGCTTGCAACACCGCCAGTACCGTCTCACTTCCTGCATTACGCGAGAAGTTTGCGTTCCCGGTTGTCGGTGTCGTTCCGGCAATTAAGCCAGCGGCACGTCTGACAGCTAATGGCATTGTCGGATTACTGGCAACCCGCGGAACAGTTAAACGTTCTTATACTCATGAGCTGATCGCGCGTTTCGCTAATGAATGCCAGATAGAAATGCTGGGCTCGGCAGAGATGGTTGAGTTGGCTGAAGCGAAGCTGCATGGCGAAGATGTTTCTCTGGATGCGCTAAAACGTATCTTGCGTCCGTGGTTAAGAATGAAAGAGCCGCCAGATACCGTTGTACTAGGGTGTACCCATTTCCCTCTACTACAAGAAGAACTGTTACAGGTGCTGCCAGAGGGAACACGGTTGGTGGATTCTGGCGCAGCGATTGCTCGCCGAACGGCATGGTTGTTAGAACATGAAGCCCCGGATGCAAAATCCGCCGATGCGAATATTGCCTTTTGCATGGACATGACGCCAGAAGCTGAACAGTTATTACCCGTTTTACAGCGTTACGGCTTCAAAACGCTCGAAAAACTGGCAGTTTCAGGCTGATTTGGTTGAATGTTGCGCATTCAGAAAATTATTTTAAATTTCCTCTTGTCAGGCCGGAATAACTCCCTATAATGCGCCACCACTGACACGGAACAACGGCAAACACGCCGCCGGGTCAGCGAGATTCTCCTGAGAATCTCGACAGAGAAAAGCAAAAAAATGCTTGACTCTGTAGCGGGAAAGCGTATTATGCACACCCCGCGCCGCTGAGAAAAAGCGAAGCGGCACTGCTCTTTAACAATTTATCAGACAATCTGTGTGGGCACTCGAAGATACGGATTCTTAACGTCGCAAGACGAAAAATGAATACCAAGTCTCAAGAGTGAACACGTAATTCATTACGAAGTTTAATTCTTTGAGCATCAAACTTTTAAATTGAAGAGTTTGATCATGGCTCAGATTGAACGCTGGCGGCAGGCCTAACACATGCAAGTCGAACGGTAACAGGAATCAGCTTGCTGATTTGCTGACGAGTGGCGGACGGGTGAGTAATGTCTGGGAAACTGCCTGATGGAGGGGGATAACTACTGGAAACGGTAGCTAATACCGCATAATGTCGCAAGACCAAAGAGGGGGACCTTCGGGCCTCTTGCCATCGGATGTGCCCAGATGGGATTAGCTTGTAGGTGGGGTAACGGCTCACCTAGGCGACGATCCCTAGCTGGTCTGAGAGGATGACCAGCCACACTGGAACTGAGACACGGTCCAGACTCCTACGGGAGGCAGCAGTGGGGAATATTGCACAATGGGCGCAAGCCTGATGCAGCCATGCCGCGTGTATGAAGAAGGCCTTCGGGTTGTAAAGTACTTTCAGCGGGGAGGAAGGGAGTAAAGTTAATACCTTTGCTCATTGACGTTACCCGCAGAAGAAGCACCGGCTAACTCCGTGCCAGCAGCCGCGGTAATACGGAGGGTGCAAGCGTTAATCGGAATTACTGGGCGTAAAGCGCACGCAGGCGGTTTGTTAAGTCAGATGTGAAATCCCCGGGCTCAACCTGGGAACTGCATCTGATACTGGCAAGCTTGAGTCTCGTAGAGGGGGGTAGAATTCCAGGTGTAGCGGTGAAATGCGTAGAGATCTGGAGGAATACCGGTGGCGAAGGCGGCCCCCTGGACGAAGACTGACGCTCAGGTGCGAAAGCGTGGGGAGCAAACAGGATTAGATACCCTGGTAGTCCACGCCGTAAACGATGTCGACTTGGAGGTTGTGCCCTTGAGGCGTGGCTTCCGGAGCTAACGCGTTAAGTCGACCGCCTGGGGAGTACGGCCGCAAGGTTAAAACTCAAATGAATTGACGGGGGCCCGCACAAGCGGTGGAGCATGTGGTTTAATTCGATGCAACGCGAAGAACCTTACCTGGTCTTGACATCCACGGAAGTTTTCAGAGATGAGAATGTGCCTTCGGGAACCGTGAGACAGGTGCTGCATGGCTGTCGTCAGCTCGTGTTGTGAAATGTTGGGTTAAGTCCCGCAACGAGCGCAACCCTTATCCTTTGTTGCCAGCGGTCCGGCCGGGAACTCAAAGGAGACTGCCAGTGATAAACTGGAGGAAGGTGGGGATGACGTCAAGTCATCATGGCCCTTACGACCAGGGCTACACACGTGCTACAATGGCGCATACAAAGAGAAGCGACCTCGCGAGAGCAAGCGGACCTCATAAAGTGCGTCGTAGTCCGGATTGGAGTCTGCAACTCGACTCCATGAAGTCGGAATCGCTAGTAATCGTGGATCAGAATGCCACGGTGAATACGTTCCCGGGCCTTGTACACACCGCCCGTCACACCATGGGAGTGGGTTGCAAAAGAAGTAGGTAGCTTAACCTTCGGGAGGGCGCTTACCACTTTGTGATTCATGACTGGGGTGAAGTCGTAACAAGGTAACCGTAGGGGAACCTGCGGTTGGATCACCTCCTTACCTTAAAGAACTGTGCTTTGCAGTGCTCACACAGATTGTCTGATAGAAAGTGAAAAGCAAGGCGTCTTGCGAAGCAGACTGATACGTCCCCTTCGTCTAGAGGCCCAGGACACCGCCCTTTCACGGCGGTAACAGGGGTTCGAATCCCCTAGGGGACGCCACTTGCTGGTTTGTGAGTGAAAGTCGCCGACCTTAATATCGTTAAAGATGACTTACGAGTCATGTTTAAGATATTTGCTCTTTAAAAATCTGGATCAAGCTGAAAATTGAAACACTGAACAACGAAAGTTGTTCGTGAGTCTCTCAAATTTTCGCAACACGATGATGAATCGAAAGAAACATCTTCGGGTTGTGAGGTTAAGCGACTAAGCGTACACGGTGGATGCCCTGGCAGTCAGAGGCGATGAAGGACGTGCTAATCTGCGATAAGCGTCGGTAAGGTGATATGAACCGTTATAACCGGCGATTTCCGAATGGGGAAACCCAGTGTGTTTCGTCACACTATCATTAACTGAATCCATAGGTTAATGAGGCGAACCGGGGGAACTGAAACATCTAAGTACCCCGAGGAAAAGAAATCAACCGAGATTCCCCCAGTAGCGGCGAGCGAACGGGGAGAAGCCCAGAGCCTGAATCAGTGTGTGTGTTAGTGGAAGCGTCTGGAAAGGCGCGCGATACAGGGTGACAGCCCCGTACACAAAAATGCACATATTGTGAGCTCGATGAGTAGGGCGGGACACGTGGTATCCTGTCTGAATATGGGGGGACCATCCTCCAAGGCTAAATACTCCTGACTGACCGATAGTGAACCAGTACCGTGAGGGAAAGGCGAAAAGAACCCCGGCGAGGGGAGTGAAAAAGAACCTGAAACCGTGTACGTACAAGCAGTGGGAGCCTCTTTATGGGGTGACTGCGTACCTTTTGTATAATGGGTCAGCGACTTATATTCTGTAGCAAGGTTAACCGAATAGGGGAGCCGAAGGGAAACCGAGTCTTAACTGGGCGTTAAGTTGCAGGGTATAGACCCGAAACCCGGTGATCTAGCCATGGGCAGGTTGAAGGTTGGGTAACACTAACTGGAGGACCGAACCGACTAATGTTGAAAAATTAGCGGATGACTTGTGGCTGGGGGTGAAAGGCCAATCAAACCGGGAGATAGCTGGTTCTCCCCGAAAGCTATTTAGGTAGCGCCTCGTGAATTCATCTCCGGGGGTAGAGCACTGTTTCGGCAAGGGGGTCATCCCGACTTACCAACCCGATGCAAACTGCGAATACCGGAGAATGTTATCACGGGAGACACACGGCGGGTGCTAACGTCCGTCGTGAAGAGGGAAACAACCCAGACCGCCAGCTAAGGTCCCAAAGTCATGGTTAAGTGGGAAACGATGTGGGAAGGCCCAGACAGCCAGGATGTTGGCTTAGAAGCAGCCATCATTTAAAGAAAGCGTAATAGCTCACTGGTCGAGTCGGCCTGCGCGGAAGATGTAACGGGGCTAAACCATGCACCGAAGCTGCGGCAGCGACGCTTATGCGTTGTTGGGTAGGGGAGCGTTCTGTAAGCCTGTGAAGGTGTGCTGTGAGGCATGCTGGAGGTATCAGAAGTGCGAATGCTGACATAAGTAACGATAAAGCGGGTGAAAAGCCCGCTCGCCGGAAGACCAAGGGTTCCTGTCCAACGTTAATCGGGGCAGGGTGAGTCGACCCCTAAGGCGAGGCCGAAAGGCGTAGTCGATGGGAAACAGGTTAATATTCCTGTACTTGGTGTTACTGCGAAGGGGGGACGGAGAAGGCTATGTTGGCCGGGCGACGGTTGTCCCGGTTTAAGCGTGTAGGCTGGTTTTCCAGGCAAATCCGGAAAATCAAGGCTGAGGCGTGATGACGAGGCACTACGGTGCTGAAGCGACAAATGCCCTGCTTCCAGGAAAAGCCTCTAAGCATCAGGTAACATCAAATCGTACCCCAAACCGACACAGGTGGTCAGGTAGAGAATACCAAGGCGCTTGAGAGAACTCGGGTGAAGGAACTAGGCAAAATGGTGCCGTAACTTCGGGAGAAGGCACGCTGATATGTAGGTGAAGCGACTTGCTCGTGGAGCTGAAATCAGTCGAAGATACCAGCTGGCTGCAACTGTTTATTAAAAACACAGCACTGTGCAAACACGAAAGTGGACGTATACGGTGTGACGCCTGCCCGGTGCCGGAAGGTTAATTGATGGGGTTAGCGGTAACGCGAAGCTCTTGATCGAAGCCCCGGTAAACGGCGGCCGTAACTATAACGGTCCTAAGGTAGCGAAATTCCTTGTCGGGTAAGTTCCGACCTGCACGAATGGCGTAATGATGGCCAGGCTGTCTCCACCCGAGACTCAGTGAAATTGAACTCGCTGTGAAGATGCAGTGTACCCGCGGCAAGACGGAAAGACCCCGTGAACCTTTACTATAGCTTGACACTGAACATTGAGCCTTGATGTGTAGGATAGGTGGGAGGCTTTGAAGTGTGGACGCCAGTCTGCATGGAGCCGACCTTGAAATACCACCCTTTAATGTTTGATGTTCTAACGTTGGCCCCTTATCGGGGTTGCGGACAGTGTCTGGTGGGTAGTTTGACTGGGGCGGTCTCCTCCTAAAGAGTAACGGAGGAGCACGAAGGTTGGCTAATCCTGGTCGGACATCAGGAGGTTAGTGCAATGGCATAAGCCAGCTTGACTGCGAGCGTGACGGCGCGAGCAGGTGCGAAAGCAGGTCATAGTGATCCGGTGGTTCTGAATGGAAGGGCCATCGCTCAACGGATAAAAGGTACTCCGGGGATAACAGGCTGATACCGCCCAAGAGTTCATATCGACGGCGGTGTTTGGCACCTCGATGTCGGCTCATCACATCCTGGGGCTGAAGTAGGTCCCAAGGGTATGGCTGTTCGCCATTTAAAGTGGTACGCGAGCTGGGTTTAGAACGTCGTGAGACAGTTCGGTCCCTATCTGCCGTGGGCGCTGGAGAACTGAGGGGGGCTGCTCCTAGTACGAGAGGACCGGAGTGGACGCATCACTGGTGTTCGGGTTGTCATGCCAATGGCACTGCCCGGTAGCTAAATGCGGAAGAGATAAGTGCTGAAAGCATCTAAGCACGAAACTTGCCCCGAGATGAGTTCTCCCTGACCCTTTAAGGGTCCTGAAGGAACGTTGAAGACGACGACGTTGATAGGCCGGGTGTGTAAGCGCAGCGATGCGTTGAGCTAACCGGTACTAATGAACCGTGAGGCTTAACCTTACAACGCCGAAGGTGTTTTGGCGGAAGAGACATCGACAAGTAAGCTTGATACAGATTAAATCGACAGGTCAGAACGGGACGTGTTGATAAACAGAATTTGCCTGGCGGCCTTAGCGCGGTGGTCCCACCTGACCCCATGCCGAACTCAGAAGTGAAACGCCGTAGCGCCGATGGTAGTGTGGGGTCTCCCCATGCGAGAGTAGGGAACTGCCAGGCATCAAATAAAGCAGAAGGCCCAGTCGGAAGACTGGGCCTTTTTGCGTTTCTACAAACTCTCCCTGTCGTCATAACTACAAGCCATCCCCCCACAGATACGGTAAACTAGCCTCGTTTTTGCATCAGGAAAGCAGCTATGAACCACTCCTTAAAACCCTGGAACACATTTGGCATTGATCATAATGCTCAGCACATTGTATGTGCCGAAGACGAACAACAACTACTCAATGCCTGGCAGCATGCAACCGCAGAAGGGCAACCCGTTCTTATTCTGGGTGAAGGAAGTAATGTACTTTTTCTGGAAGACTATCGCGGCACGGTGATCATCAACCGGATCAAAGGTATCGAAATTCATGATAAACCTGATGCGTGGTATTTACATGTAGGGGCCGGAGAAAACTGGCATCACCTGGTAAAATACACTTTGCAGGAAGGTATGCCTGGTCTGGAAAATCTGGCATTAATTCCTGGTTGTGTCGGTTCATCACCTATCCAGAATGTTGGGGCTTATGGCGTAGAATTACAGCGAGTTTGCGCTTATGTTGACTGTGTTGAACTGGCGACAGGCAAGCAAGAGCGCTTAACAGCTAAAGAATGCCGCTTTGGCTATCGCGACAGTATTTTTAAGCATGAATACCAGGATCGCTTCGCTATTGTAGCTGTAGGTCTGCGTCTGCCAAAAGATTGGCAACCTGTACTAACGTATGGTGACTTAACTCGCCTGGACCCTTCAACGGTAACGCCACAGCAAGTATTTGATGCAGTGTGTCATATGAGGACTACAAAACTTCCCGATCCAAAAGTGAACGGTAATGCGGGTAGTTTCTTCAAAAATCCTGTTGTTTCTGCCGAAGCGGCTAACGCGTTGTTGGCACAATTTCCAACAGCACCACATTATCCCCAGACAGACGGTTCAGTAAAATTGGCAGCAGGTTGGCTTATCGATCAGTGCCAGCTTAAAGGGACGCAAATTGGTGGTGCTGCGGTACACCGTCAACAGGCGCTGGTTCTCATAAATGAGCACAACGCAAAAAGCGAAGATGTTGTACAGCTGGCGCATCATGTAAGACAGAAAGTTGGTGAAAAATTTAATGTCTGGCTTGAGCCTGAAGTCCGCTTTATTGGCGCATCAGGTGAAGTGAGCGCAGTGGAGACAATTTCATGAAGGATAACACCGTGCCGCTGAAATTGATCGCCCTGTTAGCGAATGGCGAATTTCACTCTGGTGAGCAGCTGGGTGAAACGTTAGGAATGAGCCGGGCGGCCATTAATAAACATATTCAAACACTGCGTGACTGGGGCGTTGATGTCTTTACCGTTCCGGGTAAAGGATACAGCTTGCCCGAGCCAATCCAGTTACTTAATGCCGAAAAGATATTGAGTCAGCTGGATGGCGGCAGTGTAGCCGTGTTGCCAGTTATTGACTCCACGAATCAGTACCTTCTTGATCGTATCGGAGAGCTTAAATCGGGCGATGCCTGCGTTGCAGAATATCAGCAGGCTGGTCGTGGTCGCCGGGGTCGGAAATGGTTTTCGCCTTTTGGCGCAAACTTGTATTTGTCTATGTTCTGGCGTCTGGAACAAGGCCCGGCGGCGGCGATTGGTTTAAGTCTGGTTATCGGTATCGTGATGGCGGAAGTATTACGCAAGCTGGGTGCAGATAAAGTTCGTGTTAAATGGCCTAATGACCTCTATCTGCAGGATCGCAAGCTGGCAGGCATTCTTGTGGAGCTGACTGGCAAAACCGGCGATGCGGCGCAAATAGTCATTGGAGCCGGGATCAACATGGCAATGCGTCGTGTTGAAGAGAGTGTTGTTAATCAGGGGTGGATCACGCTGCAAGAAGCGGGGATCAATCTCGATCGTAATACGTTGGCGGCCATGCTAATACGTGAATTACGCGCGGCGCTGGAACTCTTCGAACAAGAAGGATTGGCACCTTATCTTTCGCGCTGGGAAAAGCTGGATAATTTTATTAATCGCCCAGTGAAACTTATCATTGGTGATAAAGAAATATTTGGCATTTCACGCGGAATAGACAAACAGGGTGCTTTATTGCTTGAGCAGGATGGAATAATAAAACCATGGATGGGCGGTGAAATATCCCTGCGTAGTGCAGAAAAATAAGAAAGGGGAGCATTAGCTCCCCTGCAAATTATTTGCGTAGTCTGACCTCTTCTACCGCATGATTAGCACTTTTCGTCAGGATTAAACTGGCACGCTCACGAGTAGGTAGAATATTTTGCTTTAAGTTCAGCCAGTTGATCTCTTTCCACAACGTCATGGCAGTCTTAATAGCTTCTTCTTTAGTTAATTTCGCGTAGTTATGAAAATAGGAATCCGGGTCGGTAAAAGCCCCTTCGCGGAATTTCAGAAAACGGTTGATATACCATGTCTGAAGTAAGTCTTCCGGAGCATCAACATATATCGAAAAATCGACAAAATCAGAAACAAATACATGATGTGGATCGTGTGGATAATCCATCCCGCTCTGTAAGACATTTAACCCTTCAAGAATTAAAATATCAGGCTGAACAACCGTTTTATCTCCATCCGGGATCACATCATAAATAAGATGCGAGTAAACTGGTGCCGTAACGTTTGGCACGCCGGACTTGAGATCGGAAACAAACTTCACCAGGCGATGCATATCATACGATTCCGGGAAGCCTTTCTTCTTCATCAGACCACGTTCTTTCAGAACCTGATTAGGGTGAAGGAAGCCATCTGTAGTGATCAGTTCAACACGACGATGTTCCGGCCAACGGCTTAATAGCGCCTGCAATACACGGGCGGTTGTACTTTTCCCCACCGCGACACTACCAGCAATACTGATAATGTAAGGAATGCGTTGCCCGTTGGTACCAAGAAACTGTTCCAGAACTGCCTGACGGCGCAGATTCGAGCTTATATAGAAGTTCAGCAAACGTGACAGAGGTAAATAGATCTCGGCAACTTCTTCTAACGAGAGATCTTCATTAATACCTTTGAGACGGGCGATCTCATCTTCCGATAACGTCATAGGTACGGAATCACGCAGAGCTGCCCACTGGTTGCGGTCAAACTGTAGGTAAGGCGTCATTAACGTTTGCTCTTTTATACTCATAAGCATGTTTCTGGCGGTCATAGCTCTATCGGCAAAACGATATTTGCCATGGCGCGTCACAGTTCTGTTGAATGGGTTAATGGGCAGGAGGGTAACACCAGATGGGGAGGAATAATAAGAAAAAATCTCTCCCAGGAAGCTATCGTTGAAAAGCAATGTGACAGATATTCCATCTGATAAAAAGAATTGCGCTTTAGAAGGAGCGCATTGTTGAGAACAATGATGTTGAAAAAGTGTGCTAATTTGCCCTCTGTTCGACTGTTTCTTCATCGTGTCGCATAAAATGTGACCAATAAAACAAATTATGCAATTTTTTAGTTGCATGAACTCGCATGTCTCCATAGAATGCGCGCTACTTGATGCCGACTTAGCTCAGTAGGTAGAGCAACTGACTTGTAATCAGTAGGTCACCAGTTCGATTCCGGTAGTCGGCACCATCAAGTCCGGTGGGGTTCCCGAGCGGCCAAAGGGAGCAGACTGTAAATCTGCCGTCACAGACTTCGAAGGTTCGAATCCTTCCCCCACCACCAATTTCGGCCACGCGATGGCGTAGCCCGAGACGATAAGTTCGCTTACCGGCTCGAATAAAGAGAGCTTCTCTCGATATTCAGTGCAGAATGAAAATCAGGTAGCCGAGTTCCAGGATGCGGGCATCGTATAATGGCTATTACCTCAGCCTTCCAAGCTGATGATGCGGGTTCGATTCCCGCTGCCCGCTCCAAGATGTGCTGATATAGCTCAGTTGGTAGAGCGCACCCTTGGTAAGGGTGAGGTCGGCAGTTCGAATCTGCCTATCAGCACCACTTCTTTTCTCCTCCCTGTTTTTTCCTTCTGTTTATTGCATTCAACAAGTCGGGCATGTTGCCTGGTTGATGTGGTGATATCACCGATTTATCCGTGTCTTAGAGGGACAATCGATGTCTAAAGAAAAGTTTGAACGTACAAAACCGCACGTTAACGTCGGTACTATCGGCCACGTTGACCATGGTAAAACAACGCTGACCGCTGCAATCACTACCGTACTGGCTAAAACCTACGGCGGTGCTGCTCGCGCATTCGACCAGATCGATAACGCGCCGGAAGAAAAAGCTCGTGGTATCACCATCAACACTTCTCACGTTGAATACGACACCCCGACCCGTCACTACGCACACGTAGACTGCCCGGGGCACGCCGACTATGTTAAAAACATGATCACCGGTGCTGCCCAGATGGACGGCGCGATCCTGGTAGTTGCTGCGACTGACGGCCCGATGCCGCAGACTCGTGAGCACATCCTGCTGGGTCGTCAGGTAGGCGTTCCGTACATCATCGTGTTCCTGAACAAGTGCGACATGGTTGATGACGAAGAGCTGCTGGAACTGGTTGAAATGGAAGTTCGTGAACTTCTGTCTCAGTACGACTTCCCGGGCGACGACACTCCGATCGTTCGTGGTTCTGCTCTGAAAGCGCTGGAAGGCGACGCAGAGTGGGAAGCGAAAATCCTGGAACTGGCTGGCTTCCTGGATTCTTACATTCCGGAACCAGAGCGTGCGATTGACAAGCCGTTCCTGCTGCCGATCGAAGACGTGTTCTCCATCTCCGGTCGTGGTACCGTTGTTACCGGTCGTGTAGAACGCGGTATCATCAAAGTTGGTGAAGAAGTTGAAATCGTTGGTATCAAAGAGACTCAGAAGTCTACCTGTACTGGCGTTGAAATGTTCCGCAAACTGCTGGACGAAGGCCGTGCTGGTGAGAACGTAGGTGTTCTGCTGCGTGGTATCAAACGTGAAGAAATCGAACGTGGTCAGGTACTGGCTAAGCCGGGCACCATCAAGCCGCACACCAAGTTCGAATCTGAAGTGTACATTCTGTCCAAAGATGAAGGCGGTCGTCATACTCCGTTCTTCAAAGGCTACCGTCCGCAGTTCTACTTCCGTACTACTGACGTGACTGGTACCATCGAACTGCCGGAAGGCGTAGAGATGGTAATGCCGGGCGACAACATCAAAATGGTTGTTACCCTGATCCACCCGATCGCGATGGACGACGGTCTGCGTTTCGCAATCCGTGAAGGCGGCCGTACCGTTGGCGCGGGCGTTGTAGCAAAAGTTCTGAGCTAATTGCCGATAACATTTGACGCAATGCGCACTAAAAGGGCATCATTTGATGCCCTTTTTGCACGCTTTCGTACCAGAACCTGGCTCATCAGTGATTTTCTTTGTCATAATCATTGCTGAGACAGGCTCTGTTGAGGGCGTATAATCCGAAAAGCTAATACGCGTTTCGATTTGGTTTGCCTCGCGATCGCGGGGTGAAAATGTTTGTAGAATACTTCTGACAGGTTGGTTTATGAGTGCGAATACCGAAGCTCAAGGAAGCGGGCGCGGCCTGGAAGCGATGAAGTGGGTCGTTGTGGTGGCATTGCTCCTGGTGGCGATTGTCGGCAACTATCTTTATCGCGACATTATGCTGCCGCTGCGTGCGCTGGCCGTAGTAATTCTGATTGCTGCAGCGGGTGGTGTCGCGCTGTTAACGACAAAAGGTAAAGCTACCGTTGCTTTTGCCCGTGAAGCGCGTACCGAAGTCCGTAAGGTCATTTGGCCGACTCGCCAGGAAACATTGCACACCACGCTGATTGTGGCTGCGGTTACCGCAGTAATGTCACTGATCCTGTGGGGACTGGATGGTATTCTGGTTCGCCTGGTATCCTTTATCACTGGCCTGAGGTTCTGAGATGTCTGAAGCTCCTAAAAAGCGCTGGTACGTCGTTCAGGCGTTTTCCGGTTTTGAAGGCCGCGTAGCAACGTCGCTGCGTGAGCATATCAAATTACACAACATGGAAGATTTGTTTGGTGAAGTCATGGTACCAACCGAAGAAGTGGTTGAAATCCGTGGCGGTCAGCGTCGCAAAAGCGAACGTAAATTCTTCCCTGGCTACGTCCTCGTTCAGATGGTGATGAACGACGCGAGCTGGCACCTGGTGCGCAGCGTACCGCGTGTGATGGGCTTCATCGGCGGTACTTCCGATCGTCCTGCGCCAATCAGCGATAAAGAAGTCGATGCGATTATGAACCGCCTGCAGCAGGTTGGTGATAAGCCGCGTCCGAAAACGTTGTTTGAACCGGGTGAAATGGTCCGTGTTAATGATGGTCCGTTCGCTGACTTCAACGGTGTTGTTGAAGAAGTGGATTACGAGAAATCTCGTCTGAAAGTGTCTGTTTCTATCTTCGGTCGTGCGACCCCGGTAGAGCTGGACTTCAGCCAGGTTGAAAAAGCCTAACCCAGCGATCAAAAAAGCGGCGATTTAATCGTTGCACAAGGCGCGAGATTGGAATACAATTTCGCGCCTTTTGTTTTTATGGGCCTTGCCCGTAAAACGATTTTTTATATCACGGGGAGCCTCTCAGAGGCGTTATTACCCAACTTGAGGAATTTATAATGGCTAAGAAAGTACAAGCCTATGTCAAGCTGCAGGTTGCAGCTGGTATGGCTAACCCGAGTCCGCCAGTAGGTCCGGCTCTGGGTCAGCAGGGCGTAAACATCATGGAATTCTGCAAAGCGTTCAACGCAAAAACTGATTCCATCGAAAAAGGTCTGCCGATTCCGGTAGTAATCACCGTTTACGCTGACCGTTCTTTCACTTTCGTTACCAAGACTCCGCCGGCAGCAGTTCTGCTGAAAAAAGCGGCTGGTATCAAGTCTGGTTCCGGTAAGCCGAACAAAGACAAAGTGGGTAAAATTTCCCGCGCTCAGCTGCAGGAAATCGCGCAGACCAAAGCTGCCGACATGACTGGTGCCGACATTGAAGCGATGACTCGCTCCATCGAAGGTACTGCACGTTCCATGGGCCTGGTAGTGGAGGACTAAGAAATGGCTAAACTGACCAAGCGCATGCGTGTTATCCGCGAGAAAGTTGATGCGACCAAACAATACGACATCAACGAAGCTATCGCTCTGCTGAAAGAGCTGGCGACTGCTAAATTCGTAGAAAGCGTGGACGTAGCTGTTAACCTCGGCATCGACGCTCGTAAATCTGACCAGAACGTACGTGGTGCAACTGTACTGCCGCACGGTACTGGCCGTTCCGTTCGCGTAGCCGTATTTACCCAGGGTGCAAATGCTGAAGCTGCTAAAGCTGCAGGTGCTGAACTGGTAGGTATGGAAGATCTGGCTGACCAGATCAAGAAAGGCGAAATGAACTTTGACGTTGTTATTGCTTCTCCGGATGCAATGCGCGTTGTTGGCCAGCTGGGCCAGGTTCTGGGTCCGCGCGGCCTGATGCCAAACCCGAAAGTGGGTACTGTTACGCCGAACGTTGCTGAAGCGGTTAAAAACGCTAAAGCTGGCCAGGTTCGTTACCGCAACGACAAAAACGGCATCATCCACACCACCATCGGTAAAGTGGACTTTGACGCTGACAAACTGAAAGAAAACCTGGAAGCTCTGCTGGTTGCGCTGAAAAAAGCAAAACCGACTCAGGCTAAAGGCGTGTACATCAAGAAAGTTAGCATCTCCACCACCATGGGTGCAGGTGTTGCAGTTGACCAGGCTGGCCTGAGCGCTTCTGTAAACTAATGCCTTTACGTGGGCGGTGATTTTGTCTACAATCTTACCCCCACGTATAATGCTTAATGCAGACGTATATCCGAGATATTCGGATTGTAGCAAGGCGGCAACTGAGTGAGTCGCCAGGAGCATAGCTAACTATGTGACTGGTGCGAACGAAGGAAGCCAACGCCGCTACAAGCTGAATAGCGACGGATAGAAAAGATTTGTTCGTTGGAGCCTGGCCTATCCAGGCCTCCGTCGAAGACCGCAGGAGTTTCGCAAGAAACTTAATCCCCTGCGTAGACGGTGACAGAACGCTAAGATTATTCTTTTATATTCTGGCTTGTTTCTGCTCACCGTAATTAAGACGCTCTCTCCGTTTGGAGGAGTGAAGTGAGTTCCAGAGATTTTCTCTGGCAAACATCCAGGAGCAAAGCTAATGGCTTTAAATCTTCAAGACAAACAAGCGATTGTTGCTGAAGTCAGCGAAGTAGCCAAAGGCGCGCTGTCTGCAGTAGTTGCGGATTCCCGTGGCGTAACTGTAGATAAAATGACTGAACTGCGTAAAGCAGGTCGCGAAGCTGGCGTATACATGCGTGTTGTTCGTAACACCCTGCTGCGCCGTGCTGTTGAAGGTACTCCGTTCGAGTGCCTGAAAGACGCGTTTGTTGGTCCGACCCTGATTGCATACTCTATGGAACACCCGGGCGCAGCTGCTCGTCTGTTCAAAGAGTTCGCGAAAGCGAATGCAAAATTTGAGGTCAAAGCCGCTGCCTTTGAAGGTGAGCTGATCCCGGCGTCTCAGATCGACCGCCTGGCAACTCTGCCGACCTACGAAGAAGCAATTGCACGCCTGATGGCAACCATGAAAGAAGCTTCGGCTGGCAAACTGGTTCGTACTCTGGCTGCTGTACGCGATGCGAAAGAAGCTGCTTAATCGCAGTTATCTTTTTAACGCATTCGCTTACGTATAAACTTATTCTGATATTCAGGAACAATTTAAATGTCTATCACTAAAGATCAAATCATTGAAGCAGTTGCAGCTATGTCTGTAATGGACGTTGTAGAACTGATCTCTGCAATGGAAGAAAAATTCGGTGTTTCCGCTGCTGCTGCTGTAGCTGTAGCTGCTGGCCCGGTTGAAGCTGCTGAAGAAAAAACTGAATTCGACGTAATTCTGAAAGCTGCTGGCGCTAACAAAGTTGCTGTTATCAAAGCAGTACGTGGCGCAACTGGCCTGGGTCTGAAAGAAGCTAAAGACCTGGTAGAATCTGCACCGGCTGCTCTGAAAGAAGGCGTGAGCAAAGACGACGCAGAAGCACTGAAAAAAGCTCTGGAAGAAGCTGGCGCTGAAGTTGAAGTTAAATAAGCCAACCCTTCCGGTTGCAGCCTGAGAAATCAGGCTGATGGCTGGTGACTTTTTAGTCACCAGCCTTTTTGCGCTGTAAGGCGCCAGTAGCGTTTCACACTGTTTGACTACTGCTGTGCCTTTCAATGCTTGTTTCTATCGACGACTTAATATACTGCGACAGGACGCCCGTTCTGTGTAAATCGCAATGAAATGGTTTAAGCGTGATAGCAACAGGCATTGCGGAAAGTGTTCCATTTTCCGGTCAACAAAATAGTGTTGCACAAACTGTCCGCTCAATGGACAGATGGGTCGACTTGTCAGCGAGCTGAGGAACCCTATGGTTTACTCCTATACCGAGAAAAAACGTATTCGTAAGGATTTTGGTAAACGTCCACAAGTTCTGGATGTACCTTATCTCCTTTCTATCCAGCTTGACTCGTTTCAGAAATTTATCGAGCAAGATCCTGAAGGGCAGTATGGTCTGGAAGCTGCTTTCCGTTCCGTATTCCCGATTCAGAGCTACAGCGGTAATTCCGAGCTGCAATACGTCAGCTACCGCCTTGGCGAACCGGTGTTTGACGTCCAGGAATGTCAAATCCGTGGCGTGACCTATTCCGCACCGCTGCGCGTTAAACTGCGTCTGGTGATCTATGAGCGCGAAGCGCCGGAAGGCACCGTAAAAGACATTAAAGAACAAGAAGTCTACATGGGCGAAATTCCGCTCATGACGGACAACGGTACCTTTGTTATCAACGGTACTGAGCGTGTTATCGTTTCCCAGCTGCACCGTAGTCCGGGCGTCTTCTTTGACTCCGACAAAGGTAAAACCCACTCTTCGGGTAAAGTGCTGTATAACGCGCGCATCATCCCTTACCGTGGTTCCTGGCTGGACTTCGAATTCGATCCGAAGGACAACCTGTTCGTACGTATCGACCGTCGCCGTAAACTGCCTGCGACCATCATTCTGCGTGCCCTGAACTACACCACAGAGCAGATCCTCGACCTGTTCTTTGAAAAAGTTATCTTTGAAATCCGTGATAACAAGCTGCAGATGGAACTGGTGCCGGAACGCCTGCGTGGTGAAACCGCATCTTTTGACATCGAAGCTAACGGTAAAGTGTACGTAGAAAAAGGCCGCCGCATTACTGCGCGCCACATTCGCCAGCTGGAAAAAGACGACGTCAAACTGATCGAAGTCCCGGTTGAGTACATCGCAGGTAAAGTGGTTGCTAAAGACTACATTGATGAGTCTACTGGTGAGCTGATCTGTGCTGCGAACATGGAGCTGAGCCTGGATCTGCTGGCTAAGCTGAGCCAGTCTGGTCACAAGCGTATCGAAACGCTGTTCACCAACGATCTGGATCACGGCCCGTATATCTCTGAAACCTTACGTGTCGACCCAACTAACGACCGTCTGAGCGCACTGGTAGAAATCTACCGCATGATGCGCCCTGGCGAGCCGCCGACTCGTGAAGCCGCTGAAAGCCTGTTCGAGAACCTGTTCTTCTCCGAAGACCGCTATGACTTGTCTGCGGTTGGTCGTATGAAGTTCAACCGTTCTCTGCTGCGCGACGAAATCGAAGGTTCCGGTATCCTGAGCAAAGACGACATCATTGATGTTATGAAAAAGCTCATCGATATCCGTAACGGTAAAGGCGAAGTCGATGATATCGACCACCTCGGTAACCGTCGTATCCGTTCCGTTGGCGAAATGGCGGAAAACCAGTTCCGCGTTGGCCTGGTACGTGTAGAGCGTGCGGTGAAAGAGCGTTTGTCTCTGGGCGATCTGGATACCCTGATGCCTCAGGATATGATCAACGCCAAGCCGATTTCTGCAGCAGTGAAAGAGTTCTTTGGTTCCAGCCAGCTGTCTCAGTTTATGGACCAGAACAACCCGCTGTCTGAGATTACACACAAGCGTCGTATCTCCGCACTCGGCCCAGGCGGTCTGACCCGTGAACGTGCAGGCTTCGAAGTTCGAGACGTACACCCGACTCACTACGGTCGCGTATGTCCAATCGAAACCCCTGAAGGTCCGAACATCGGTCTGATCAACTCCCTGTCCGTGTACGCACAGACTAACGAATATGGCTTCCTTGAGACGCCGTACCGTAAAGTGATTGACGGTGTTGTAACCGACGAAATTCACTACCTGTCTGCTATCGAAGAAGGCAACTACGTTATCGCCCAGGCGAACTCCAACCTGGATGAAGAAGGCCACTTTGTAGAAGACCTGGTAACTTGCCGTAGCAAAGGCGAATCCAGCTTGTTCAGCCGCGACCAGGTTGACTACATGGACGTATCCACCCAGCAGGTGGTATCCGTCGGTGCGTCCCTGATCCCGTTCCTTGAACACGATGACGCCAACCGTGCATTGATGGGTGCGAACATGCAACGTCAGGCCGTTCCGACTCTGCGTGCTGATAAGCCGCTGGTTGGTACGGGTATGGAACGTGCTGTTGCCGTTGACTCCGGTGTAACTGCGGTTGCTAAACGTGGTGGTGTCGTTCAGTACGTGGATGCTTCCCGTATCGTTATCAAAGTTAACGAAGATGAGATGTATCCGGGTGAAGCAGGTATCGACATCTACAACCTGACCAAGTACACCCGTTCTAACCAGAACACCTGTATCAACCAGATGCCGTGTGTGTCTCTGGGTGAACCGGTAGAACGTGGCGACGTGCTGGCAGACGGCCCGTCCACCGACCTCGGTGAACTGGCGCTCGGTCAGAACATGCGTGTAGCGTTCATGCCGTGGAATGGTTACAACTTCGAAGACTCCATCCTCGTATCCGAGCGTGTTGTTCAGGAAGATCGTTTCACCACCATTCACATTCAGGAACTGGCATGTGTGTCCCGTGACACCAAGTTGGGGCCAGAAGAGATCACCGCTGACATCCCGAACGTGGGGGAAGCTGCGCTCTCCAAACTGGATGAATCCGGTATCGTTTACATTGGTGCGGAAGTGACCGGTGGCGACATTCTGGTTGGTAAGGTAACGCCGAAAGGTGAAACCCAGCTGACTCCAGAAGAAAAACTGCTGCGTGCGATCTTCGGTGAGAAAGCGTCTGACGTTAAAGACTCTTCTCTGCGCGTACCAAACGGTGTATCCGGTACGGTTATCGACGTTCAGGTCTTTACTCGCGATGGCGTAGAAAAAGACAAACGTGCGCTGGAAATCGAAGAAATGCAGCTCAAACAGGCGAAGAAAGACCTGTCTGAAGAACTGCAGATCCTCGAAGCGGGTCTGTTCAGCCGTATCCGTGCTGTGCTGGTAGCCGGTGGCGTTGAAGCTGAGAAGCTCGACAAACTGCCGCGCGATCGCTGGCTGGAGCTGGGCCTGACCGACGAAGAGAAACAAAATCAGCTGGAACAGCTGGCTGAGCAGTATGACGAACTGAAACACGAGTTCGAGAAGAAACTCGAAGCGAAACGCCGCAAAATCACCCAGGGTGACGATCTGGCACCGGGCGTGCTGAAGATTGTTAAGGTATATCTGGCGGTTAAACGCCGTATCCAGCCTGGTGACAAGATGGCAGGTCGTCACGGTAACAAGGGTGTAATTTCTAAGATCAACCCGATCGAAGATATGCCTTACGATGAAAACGGTACGCCGGTAGACATCGTACTGAACCCGCTGGGCGTACCGTCTCGTATGAACATCGGTCAGATCCTCGAAACCCACCTGGGTATGGCTGCGAAAGGTATCGGCGACAAGATCAACGCCATGCTGAAACAGCAGCAAGAAGTCGCGAAACTGCGCGAATTCATCCAGCGTGCATACGATCTGGGCGCTGACGTTCGTCAGAAAGTTGACCTGAGTACCTTCAGCGATGAAGAAGTTATGCGTCTGGCTGAAAACCTGCGCAAAGGTATGCCAATCGCAACGCCGGTCTTCGACGGTGCGAAAGAAGCAGAAATTAAAGAACTGCTGAAACTTGGCGACCTGCCGACTTCTGGTCAGATCCGCCTGTACGACGGTCGCACTGGTGAACAGTTCGAACGTCCGGTAACCGTTGGTTACATGTACATGCTGAAACTGAACCACCTGGTCGACGACAAGATGCACGCGCGTTCCACCGGTTCTTACAGCCTGGTTACTCAGCAGCCGCTGGGTGGTAAGGCACAGTTCGGTGGTCAGCGTTTCGGGGAGATGGAAGTGTGGGCGCTGGAAGCATACGGCGCAGCATACACCCTGCAGGAAATGCTCACCGTTAAGTCTGATGACGTGAACGGTCGTACCAAGATGTATAAAAACATCGTGGACGGCAACCATCAGATGGAGCCGGGCATGCCAGAATCCTTCAACGTATTGTTGAAAGAGATTCGTTCGCTGGGTATCAACATCGAACTGGAAGACGAGTAATTCTCGCTCAAACAGGTCACTGCTGTCGGGGTAAAACCCGGCAGCGGATTGTGCTAACTCCGACGGGAGCAAATCCGTGAAAGATTTATTAAAGTTTCTGAAAGCGCAGACTAAAACCGAAGAGTTTGATGCGATCAAAATTGCTCTGGCTTCGCCAGACATGATCCGTTCATGGTCTTTCGGTGAAGTTAAAAAGCCGGAAACCATCAACTACCGTACGTTCAAACCAGAACGTGACGGCCTTTTCTGCGCCCGTATCTTTGGGCCGGTAAAAGATTACGAGTGCCTGTGCGGTAAGTACAAGCGCCTGAAACACCGTGGCGTCATCTGTGAGAAGTGCGGCGTTGAAGTGACCCAGACTAAAGTACGCCGTGAGCGTATGGGCCACATCGAACTGGCTTCCCCGACCGCGCACATCTGGTTCCTGAAATCGCTGCCGTCCCGTATCGGCCTGCTGCTCGATATGCCGCTGCGCGATATCGAACGCGTACTGTACTTCGAATCCTATGTGGTTATCGAAGGCGGTATGACCAACCTGGAGCGTCAGCAGATCCTGACTGAAGAGCAGTATCTGGACGCGCTGGAAGAGTTCGGTGACGAATTCGACGCGAAAATGGGTGCGGAAGCAATCCAGGCTCTGCTGAAGAGCATGGATCTGGAGCAAGAGTGCGAACAGCTGCGTGAAGAGCTGAACGAAACCAACTCCGAAACCAAGCGTAAAAAGCTGACCAAGCGTATCAAACTGCTGGAAGCGTTCGTTCAGTCTGGTAACAAACCAGAGTGGATGATCCTGACCGTTCTGCCGGTACTGCCGCCAGACCTGCGTCCGCTGGTTCCGCTGGATGGTGGTCGTTTCGCGACTTCTGACCTGAACGATCTGTATCGTCGCGTCATTAACCGTAACAACCGTCTGAAACGTCTGCTGGATCTGGCTGCGCCGGACATCATCGTACGTAACGAAAAACGTATGCTGCAGGAAGCGGTAGACGCCCTGCTGGATAACGGTCGTCGTGGTCGTGCGATCACTGGTTCTAACAAGCGTCCTCTGAAATCTTTGGCCGACATGATCAAAGGTAAACAGGGTCGTTTCCGTCAGAACCTGCTCGGTAAGCGTGTTGACTACTCCGGTCGTTCTGTAATCACCGTAGGTCCATACCTGCGTCTGCATCAGTGCGGTCTGCCGAAGAAAATGGCACTGGAACTGTTCAAACCGTTCATCTACGGCAAGCTGGAACTGCGTGGTCTTGCTACCACCATTAAAGCTGCGAAGAAAATGGTTGAGCGCGAAGAAGCTGTCGTTTGGGATATCCTGGACGAAGTTATCCGCGAACACCCGGTACTGCTGAACCGTGCACCGACTCTGCACCGTCTGGGTATCCAGGCATTTGAACCGGTACTGATCGAAGGTAAAGCTATCCAGCTGCACCCGCTGGTTTGTGCGGCATATAACGCCGACTTCGATGGTGACCAGATGGCTGTTCACGTACCGCTGACACTGGAAGCCCAGCTCGAAGCGCGTGCGCTGATGATGTCTACCAACAACATCCTGTCCCCGGCGAACGGCGAACCAATCATCGTTCCGTCTCAGGACGTTGTATTGGGTCTGTACTACATGACCCGTGACTGTGTTAACGCCAAAGGCGAAGGCATGGTACTGACTGGCCCGAAAGAAGCAGAACGTCTGTATCGCTCTGGTCTGGCTTCTCTGCATGCGCGCGTTAAAGTGCGTATCACCGAGTATGAAAAAGATGCTAACGGTGAATTAGTAGCGAAAACCAGCCTGAAAGATACGACCGTTGGCCGTGCCATTCTGTGGATGATTGTACCGAAAGGTCTGCCTTACTCCATTGTCAACCAGGCGCTGGGTAAGAAAGCAATCTCCAAAATGCTGAACACCTGCTACCGCATTCTCGGTCTGAAACCGACCGTTATTTTTGCGGACCAGATCATGTACACCGGCTTTGCATATGCAGCGCGTTCTGGTGCATCTGTTGGTATCGATGACATGGTCATCCCGGAGAAGAAACACGAAATCATCTCCGAGGCAGAAGCTGAAGTTGCTGAGATTCAGGAGCAGTTCCAGTCTGGTCTGGTAACTGCGGGCGAACGCTACAACAAAGTTATCGATATCTGGGCTGCGGCGAACGATCGTGTATCCAAAGCGATGATGGATAATCTGCAAACTGAAACCGTTATTAACCGTGACGGTCAGGAAGAGAAGCAGGTTTCCTTCAACAGCATCTACATGATGGCCGACTCCGGTGCGCGTGGTTCTGCGGCACAGATTCGTCAGCTGGCGGGTATGCGTGGTCTGATGGCGAAGCCGGATGGCTCCATCATCGAAACGCCAATCACCGCGAACTTCCGTGAAGGTCTGAACGTACTCCAGTACTTCATCTCAACCCACGGTGCTCGTAAAGGTCTGGCGGATACCGCACTGAAAACGGCGAACTCCGGTTACCTGACTCGTCGTCTGGTTGACGTTGCGCAGGACCTGGTGGTAACCGAAGACGATTGTGGTACCCATGAAGGTATCATGATGACGCCGGTTATCGAGGGTGGTGATGTTAAAGAGCCGCTGCGCGATCGCGTACTGGGTCGTGTAACTGCTGAAGACGTTCTGAAGCCGGGTACTGCTGATATCCTCGTTCCGCGCAACACGCTGCTGCACGAACAGTGGTGTGACCTGCTGGAAGAGAACTCTGTCGACGCGGTAAAAGTACGTTCTGTTGTATCTTGTGACACCGACTTTGGTGTATGTGCGCACTGCTACGGTCGTGACCTGGCGCGTGGCCACATCATCAACAAAGGTGAAGCAATCGGTGTTATCGCGGCACAGTCCATCGGTGAACCGGGTACACAGCTGACCATGCGTACGTTCCACATCGGTGGTGCGGCATCTCGTGCGGCTGCTGAATCCAGCATCCAGGTGAAAAACAAAGGTAGCATCAAGCTCAGCAACGTGAAGTCGGTTGTGAACTCCAGCGGTAAACTGGTTATCACTTCCCGTAACACCGAACTGAAATTGATCGACGAATTCGGTCGTACCAAAGAAAGCTATAAAGTGCCTTACGGTGCAGTACTGGCGAAAGGCGATGGCGAACAGGTTGCTGGCGGCGAGACCGTTGCAAACTGGGACCCGCACACCATGCCGGTTATCACCGAAGTAAGCGGTTTTGTACGCTTTACTGACATGATCGACGGCCAGACCATTACTCGTCAGACCGACGAATTGACTGGTCTGTCTTCGCTGGTGGTTCTGGATTCCGCAGAACGTACCGCAGGTGGTAAAGATCTGCGTCCGGCACTGAAAATCGTTGATGCTCAGGGTAACGACGTTCTGATCCCGGGTACCGACATGCCTGCGCAGTACTTCCTGCCGGGTAAAGCGATTGTTCAGCTGGAAGATGGCGTACAGATCAGCTCTGGTGACACCCTGGCGCGTATTCCGCAAGAATCTGGCGGTACCAAGGACATCACCGGTGGTCTGCCACGCGTTGCGGACCTGTTCGAAGCACGTCGTCCGAAAGAGCCGGCAATCCTGGCTGAAATCAGCGGTGTGGTTTCCTTCGGTAAAGAAACCAAAGGTAAACGTCGTCTGGTTATCACCCCGGTAGACGGTAGCGAGCCGTACGAAGAGATGATTCCGAAATGGCGTCAGCTCAACGTGTTCGAAGGTGAACGTGTAGAACGTGGTGACGTAATTTCCGACGGTCCGGAAGCGCCGCATGACATTCTGCGTCTGCGTGGTGTTCATGCTGTGACTCGTTACATCGTTAACGAAGTACAGGACGTATACCGTCTGCAGGGCGTTAAGATTAACGATAAACACATCGAAGTTATCGTTCGTCAGATGCTGCGTAAAGCTACCATCGTTAACGCGGGCAGCTCCGACTTCCTGGAAGGCGAACAGGTTGAATACTCTCGCGTCAAGATCGCAAACCGCGAACTGGAAGCGAACGGCAAAGTGGGTGCAACTTACTCCCGCGATCTGCTGGGTATCACCAAAGCGTCTCTGGCAACCGAGTCCTTCATCTCCGCGGCATCGTTCCAGGAGACCACTCGCGTGCTGACCGAAGCAGCCGTTGCGGGCAAACGCGACGAACTGCGCGGCCTGAAAGAGAACGTTATCGTAGGTCGTCTGATCCCGGCAGGTACCGGTTACGCGTACCACCAGGATCGTATGCGTCGCCGTGCTGCAGGTGAAGCTCCGGCTGCACCGCAGGTGACTGCAGAAGACGCATCTGCCAGCCTGGCAGAACTGCTGAACGCAGGTCTGGGCGGTTCTGATAACGAGTAATCGTTAATCCGCAAATAACGTAAAAACCCGCTTCGGCGGGTTTTTTTATGGGTGTTATTCAGAGGGCAAATTCTTCATGGGAAATATTAAGAAAGGCAGGGCGAAACGAGGAAGAAGCTTTTCGCCCTGGACAACATTCCTGCTGACGGTACTAACATAAAAAAACGCAACGCTTTCAACAACCTTGCGTTTTTCATCTTCCGTAGCTGCTCGGAATAAATTTACGTTCTTACATTCTGTCTCATGTCCTTTGCGAGGCGCGTCCCAGATAGCTGTCCCAGTCTTTCCATACCGGCTGCAAACCCTGAGCAGTTAATGCAGCAGCAACGGCTTCCGGCCTGCGATCGTCGTGCGGTGAGAATTGCTCCAGCTCCGGATGATTGTCGGCATAGCCACCAGGTTGCGTTTTCGAGAAGGCGCTGACGTTATTGATCGCCAGCGGAATAACGCGATCGCGAAACCACGGTGATTCCCGCGTGGAGAGTGACAGTTCAATCTCCGGCGCAAGTAGGCGGAAGGCGCAGATAGTTTGCACTAACTGGCGTTCATCCATAATCGACGCTGGCTCAATTCCGCCAGTACACGGGCGCAGGCGCGGGAAGGAGACAGAGTAACGGCTTTGCCAGTAATGTTGTTGCAGCCATAGCAAATGTTCGGCAACCATATAGCAGTCAACGCGCCAGCTGTCGGAAAGGCCGATTAGCGCGCCGAGGCCTATCTTATCTATCCCCGCACGGCCCAGCCGATCCGGCGTTTCCAGCCGCCAGAAGAAGTCCTGTTTTTTCCCTTTCAGATGATGGTGGGCGTATGTCGCCTCGTGATATGTCTCCTGATAAACCATCACCCCATCCAGACCAAGTTGCTTTAACTCGGCGTATTCCGCTTCCGCCAGTGGCTGTACTTCCATCTGTAGTGAAGAGAACTGTTCACGCAGGACAGGGAGATGACGACGAAAGTAATCCATCCCCACTTTCGCCTGATGTTCACCAGTGACCAGCAATAGATGTTCAAAGCCCATCTCCCGGATAGCGGCGCTTTCCCTGGCGATATCCGCTTCATCCAGCGTTTTACGCTTGATGCGATTGCTCATGGAAAATCCGCAGTAAGTGCAGTCGTTAGCGCAAAGATTAGAGAGATAAAGCGGGACGTAGAAGCTGACGATGTTGCCAAATCGCTGGCGGGTCAGGCGCTGCGCCCGTTGAGCCAGTGGTTCCAGGTATTCACCGGCGGCAGGTGATAGCAATGCCATCATATCGTCGCGAGTGAGTTGCGAAACATTGAGCGCCCGCTCTACGTCAGCTGCCGTTTTGCTGTTGATTCGCAGGCGGATGTCGTCCCAGTCCAGTTGTCGCCAGCGATCACTGAAGGTTTTCATGCCGATGCCTCCAGAAATCCGGTCAGCGGGCTAGTGGCATGAGCAAAATGACTGCGACTGCCCGGCCCGGACTGACGTGCCAGCAGGCCGGCGTCTACCGCCAGACGAAATGCCTTCGCCATGTTGACGGGATCGTCCGCGACGGCAATCGCCGTATTCACTAACACCGCATCGGCTCCCATTTCAAGCGCCTGCGCGGCATGGCTGGGAACGCCAATGCCAGCATCAACGACCACCGGAACCGTGGCTTGCTGGATAATAATCTCCAGCATGGCGCGGGTTTCCAGTCCCTGATTAGAGCCAATTGGTGCGCCGAGCGGCATTACTGCTGCACAGCCCACTTCCTCCAGACGTTTGCACAACACTGGATCGGCACCGCAGTAAGGCAGCACGACAAATCCCTGTTGCACCAACGTTTCGGCGGCTTTCAGGGTTTCGATGGGATCGGGCAATAGCCAGCGGGCGTCAGGGTGAATCTCTAATTTTAGCCAGTTTGTGCCTAACGCTTCACGTGCCAGATGAGCGGCGAAAATGGCTTCTTCCGCGGTTTTCGCCCCGGAAGTATTTGGCAGCAGTGTCACACCCGCCGCGATAAGTGGATCGAGGATAGCATCGTTGTGTTGGCGCAAGTCGACGCGTTTCATCGCCAGCGTCACCAGTTGGCTGCCGGAAGCGCGGATCGCCTCCACCATCAATTGTGAAGAGGCGAATTTCCCGGTGCCGGTAAACAGATGTGAATCAAACGTTTTGTCCGCAATACGTAACATCTCAACCCCCTGCAATAACCTGAAAAAGTAGGATCTGGTCGCCATCCTGCACGATATGTTGCGCCCATTGCTCCCGCGGGACGATTTGCTGATTAATTGCCAGTGCCGCACCTGCTTGTTGTTGATTGAGTTGCTCCAGCAACTCGTGAACAGTTTGCCCGGCGGCGCACTGCATCGGTTGATCGTTAAACAGGATCTGCATTGCTTCCTCCGCATACCGGGCAACCTGTAGCGCGGCGCAACGCCAGGTTGCGCCATTGGTTTAATTTACCGTCAAACAGTCGAAGATATCCCGCAGGGGTCTCTATACCACTCAATAGCTTAATTGCTTCCAGTGCCTGTAACGTGCCCATAACCCCGACCACCGGGCCAACCACGCCCGCCGTGCGGCAGTTGCGTTCTGGCTCCTGGTTATCCGGCCACAGGCAGCGGTAACACCCCTGTTCCCAGGGCGGCGTCAGTACCATCAACTGACCGCCAAATCCGACCGCGCTGGCGGTGATAAGCGGTGTGTTAAGTGCTACGCAGGCGGCATTAATCTCCTGGCGAGTCGCCATGTTGTCGGTACAGTCGAGAACCACATCGGCCCGTGCTACCGCATCTTTTAACGCCTTACCCGTTAACCGTTGTTGTAATGCTGTCAGTTGAATGTCGGGATTCAACTGTGTCAGTCGTTGTTGGCTGACCTGCGATTTCGGGCGATCGATATCTTCAGTGGTAAAGAGGATTTGTCGTTGCAGATTGCTCAAATGCACATCGTCGTCATCTGCCAGTACCAGCGTCCCGACACCAGCTCCCGCCAGGTATAGCGCAGCAGGTGTACCCAACCCACCCAGACCGATAATCAGCACCTGGCTGTCGAGCAGTTTTTGCTGCCCGTCAAGAGCGATATCGTCGAGCAGGATTTGACGGCTATAACGCATAAAATCACGGTCATTCATCGCCAACTCCTGCAATTTCCAGCAACTGTTCCGTTGCCAAACGCCAGTCTGCGGCCTGGGTAATGGCACTGACGACGGCGATACTGCCAACACCTGTCGCCATCACCGCAGGCGCGCGCGGCAGGCTGATACCGCCAATCGCCACGGTGGGATAAGCTGCCAGACGCTCAATGTGTCGTGCCAGCTGTTCCAGCCCCTGCGGTGCAGAAGGCATCTGTTTGGTTTGCGTCGGGAACACATGTCCTAGCGCGATATAAGAAGGACGAGCTGCCAGCGCGACGTCGATTTCCATGTCATCATGAGTCGAAACGCCCAGCCGCAGGCCCGCTGCACGGATGGCATTGAGATCGGTGGCTTGCAAATCTTCCTGTCCCAGATGGACGCCATATGCCTGATGCTTAATCGCCAGCCGCCAGTAATCGTTGATAAACAGCCGTGCGTTATAGCGGCGGCCCAGCGCAATTGCTGCCACGACATCGGCTTCAACCTCTTCATCGCGCCGATCTTTGATGCGCAGCTGGAGAGTACGCACGCCTGCATCCAACAGACGTTCGATCCACTGTACGCTATCCACTACCGGGTACAGTCCTAAACGAAAAGGTACATGAGGAAAATCAGGCTGATACATCACGCTTCCTCCTTACGCAGGTAGATTTCTCCACCTCTGGCACGGAAGTTCTCCGACATATCCGCCATTCCCACTTCAATGGTTTGCGCGGCGGCGTAATCACGTACTTCCTGGCTGATTTTCATCGAGCAGAATTTCGGCCCACACATGGAGCAAAAATGGGCGACTTTGCCGGACTCTTGCGGCAGGGTTTCATCGTGATAAGCGCGGGCGGTAAACGGGTCGAGGGCCAGATTAAACTGGTCTTCCCAGCGAAATTCGAAGCGGGCTTTCGACATGGCGTTATCGCGAATTTGCGCGCCCGGATGCCCTTTCGCCAGGTCGGCGGCGTGGGCGGCAATCTTATAGGTGATAAGCCCCTGCTTAACATCTTCTTTATTAGGTAGACCCAGATGCTCTTTTGGCGTTACGTAACAGAGCATCGCGCAGCCAAACCAGCCAATCATCGCCGCGCCAATCCCCGACGTGAAGTGGTCATAACCCGGCGCAATATCAGTAGTTAGCGGCCCGAGGGTATAGAACGGAGCTTCGTGGCAGTGCTCTAACTCCTCGGTCATATTGCGGCGGATCATCTGCATCGGTACATGCCCAGGACCTTCAATCATCACCTGCACGTCATATTCCCAGGCGATTTTGGTCAGTTCGCCCAGCGTATGTAGCTCGGCAAACTGCGCTTCATCGTTGGCGTCCTGAATAGAACCGGGGCGCAGGCCGTCGCCCAGCGACAACGAAACATCATAAGCGGCACAGATTTCACAAATTTCGCGGAAGTGTTGATAGAGGAAATTTTCCTGATGATGGGAGAGGCACCATTTCGCCATAATCGAACCGCCGCGAGAGACGATACCGGTCAGGCGTTTCGCGGTCATCGGCACGTAGCGAAGTAGCACGCCCGCATGGATAGTGAAGTAATCCACACCTTGCTCGGCCTGTTCCAGCAGCGTGTCCCGGAACGCTTCCCAGGTAAGATCTTCAGCGATCCCATTAACCTTCTCCAGCGCCTGGTAGATCGGCACTGTACCAATCGGCACCGGGCTGTTACGCAAAATCCATTCGCGAGTTTCGTGAATATAGCGACCGGTGGAAAGATCCATCACTGTATCCGCCCCCCAGCGCGTAGACCATACCAGCTTTTCCACTTCTTCTTCGATGGAAGAGGTGACTGCCGAGTTGCCGATATTGGCGTTAACCTTCACCAGAAAGTTGCGACCAATAATCATCGGCTCCGATTCCGGATGATTAATGTTGGCCGGGATAATCGCACGTCCGGCAGCAACTTCATCACGGACAAATTCCGCGGTGATATTTTCCGGCAGACGTGCGCCAAAGCTCATTCCCGGATGCTGGTGGCGCAAAACTTCGCTACGTATGCGCTCGCGACCCATATTCTCGCGAATGGCGATGAATTCCATTTCGGGCGTGATGATGCCCCGGCGGGCGTAGTGCAGTTGGGTGACGCGGCGTCCTGCTTTGGCGCGCTTTGGGGTTAATACGCCGCTAAAACGTAGCTCGTCGAGGCCATCATCTGCTAGTCGCGCTTTAGTGTAATCGGAACTGCGCACGGTAAGTTCTTCGGTATCGCCGCGCGCATCGATCCACGGCTGGCGCAGTTTTGCCAGTCCTTGCTGCACGTTAATGGCGATCTGTGGATCGCCATACGGACCGGAGGTGTCGTAGACCGGAATCGCTTCGTTTTCTTCGTACTGCGGCTGTTCTTTGCTGCCGCCAATTAGCGTCGGGCTAAGCTGGATCTCACGCATCGGCACGCGCACGCCGGGGTGTGTGCCAGTGATGTAAATACGTTTTGAGTTGGGAAAGGCGGTGCCTTCCAGGGTGTCGATAAAATGTTGGGCCTGGGCGCGTTGTTCGCGGCGGGTCAGTTTTGTTGCAGACATAGCTCATTCCAAAAAGTTAAGGACGTGGCTTGTCAGACGACGGATGAAGCAAGAGACGATCGCCGCAAAGGCGATGCGATAGCAGATTAACTCTTGTTCCCTTCGCAGGTATTAGCCTGATCAGGTTCCGCGGATCCCGAATAAACGGTCTCAGCCAGTTAAGGCACTCCGACAAGAAATTAGCCCCGCAAACGGGGCGTTGAATGTAAATTACGCGTTAACAGCGCAGAACTCAAGCAGGATATTTGACGCGGGCGGCGTCAAGCACCAGCAGAATCAGCTTATCTTCCAGCACAAAGCGCGCTTCCAGGGCCTCGCCGATGTCAGATAAAACCTGTTGAAACTCAAGGTAATTATCATGATCGATAGCGGTTTCCAGGCTGGAATCGTAGTAATCCATAATCTGTTGGGTATTGGCTTCGAGTTGTGGCCAAATCTTCGCGGCGCGTGCGAGTTGCCCATTGCCTTCCAGTTTATGAAGAATGCGCTCATAAATACTGAAATGTCCGGCAGACAAGTAATCGACCAGGCTCTGACAAAAATCATCAAGGGCTTTTTCGTTTAGCCTCATGTACGATTCTTTGCCAGGCTTAATGCCAACCAGATTGTAGTAAGCCACGAGCAGATGCTTACGTACATGTAGCCAGCGATCAACCAGTTTGTTACTTCCTCTGACGCGCTCCGTCAGGTTATCGAGCTGGTTAAGCATGATTGACTCCGCAAGTTTGTATTCAAAAACTGCTCAGTGAGAAATGTAAAAACCATGTTAAACATGCCAGTGATGCAAAGGTAGTGCAAGAGCTATGGATCGTATAATTGAAAAATTAGATCACGGCTGGTGGGTCGTCAGCCATGAACAAAAATTATGGTTGCCGAAGGGAGAATTGCCATATGGCGAAGCGGCAAATTTCGATCTTGTGGGTCAGCGCGCACTACAAATCGGCGAATGGCAGGGGGAACCTGTTTGGTTAGTACAACAGCAGCGGCGTCACGATATGGGGTCGGTACGTCAGGTCATTGATCTCGATGTTAGGCTGTTTCAACTGGCCGGACGTGGCGTGCAACTGGCGGAGTTTTACCGATCGCATAAATACTGTGGTTACTGCGGGCATGAAATGTATCCGAGCAAAACCGAATGGGCGATGCTGTGCAGCCATTGTCGTGAGCGTTACTACCCGCAAATCGCACCCTGCATTATTGTTGCCATCCGTCGCGATGATTCGATCCTCCTCGCCCAGCATACCCGCCATCGTAACGGTGTCCATACGGTGCTTGCCGGATTCGTCGAAGTGGGCGAAACCCTCGAGCAGGCGGTCGCGCGGGAAGTGATGGAAGAGAGCGGAATTAAAGTTAAAAACTTGCGGTACGTGACTTCCCAGCCGTGGCCGTTTCCCCAGTCGCTGATGACCGCATTTATGGCGGAATATGATAGCGGCGACATCGTGATTGATCCGAAAGAGCTGCTCGAGGCGAACTGGTATCGCTACGATGATTTACCGTTACTTCCGCCGCCCGGCACCGTGGCGCGCCGTCTGATAGAAGATACGGTGGCGATGTGTCGGGCAGAGTATGAGTGATGATACACTGACCGCCTGACGCACTAAGGAACAGCCAAAATGACCGAACTCAAAAACGATCGTTATCTGCGGGCGCTGCTGCGCCAGCCCGTTGATGTCACTCCAGTATGGATGATGCGCCAGGCGGGTCGCTATCTACCGGAATATAAAGCCACGCGCGCCCAGGCGGGCGATTTTATGTCGCTGTGCAAAAATGCAGAGCTGGCGTGCGAAGTGACTTTGCAACCGCTGCGTCGCTATCCGCTGGATGCGGCGATCCTCTTTTCCGATATCCTCACCGTGCCGGACGCGATGGGGTTAGGGCTCTATTTTGAAGCCGGAGAAGGTCCGCGTTTTACCTCGCCAGTCACCTGCAAAGCTGACGTTGATAAACTGCCAATTCCGGACCCGGAAGATGAGCTGGGTTATGTGATGAACGCGGTGCGTACTATTCGCCGCGAACTGAAAGGCGAAGTGCCGCTGATTGGTTTTTCCGGCAGCCCGTGGACGCTGGCGACCTATATGGTGGAAGGTAGCAGCAGCAAAGCGTTCACCGTGATCAAAAAGATGATGTATGCCGATCCACAGGCGCTGCACGCTCTGCTCGATAAACTGGCGAAAAGCGTCACTTTGTATCTGAATGCGCAAATTAAAGCTGGTGCTCAGGCCGTGATGATTTTCGATACCTGGGGCGGGGTGCTCACCGGGCGCGATTATCAACAGTTCTCGCTCTATTACATGCATAAAATAGTTGATGGTTTACTGCGTGAAAACGATGGTCGCCGTGTACCGGTCACCCTGTTTACCAAAGGCGGTGGACAGTGGCTGGAAGCTATGGCGGAAACGGGTTGCGATGCGCTGGGCCTCGACTGGACAACGGATATCGCTGATGCGCGCCGCCGCGTGGGCAATAAAGTCGCGCTGCAGGGTAATATGGATCCGTCGATGCTGTACGCGCCACCTGCCCGCATTGAAGAAGAAGTCGCGACTATACTTGCAGGTTTCGGTCACGGCGAAGGTCATGTCTTTAACCTTGGTCACGGTATTCATCAGGATGTGCCGCCAGAACATGCTGGCGTGTTTGTGGAGGCTGTGCATCGTTTGTCTGAACAATATCACCGCTAAGGAGTGATTATGGATCTCGCGTCATTACGCGCTCAACAAATCGAACTGGCTTCTTCTGTGATCCGTGAGGATCGACTCGATAAAGATCCGCCGGATCTGATCGCCGGAGCCGATGTCGGGTTTGAGCAGGGCGGAGAAGTGACGCGAGCGGCGATGGTGCTGCTGAAATACCCCTCTCTTGAGCTGGTGGAGTATAAAGTGGCACGCATCGCCACCACCATGCCTTACATTCCAGGTTTTCTTTCCTTCCGCGAATATCCTGCGCTGCTGGCAGCGTGGGAGATGCTGTCGCAAAAGCCGGATTTAGTGTTTGTCGATGGTCATGGGATCTCGCATCCTCGCCGTCTTGGCGTCGCCAGCCACTTTGGTTTGCTGGTGGATGTGCCGACCATTGGCGTAGCGAAAAAACGGCTCTGCGGTAAATTCGAACCGCTCTCCAGCGAACCGGGCGCGCTGGCCCCACTGATGGATAAAGGCGAGCAGCTGGCATGGGTCTGGCGCAGCAAAGCGCGCTGTAACCCGTTGTTTATCGCTACCGGTCATCGGGTCAGCGTGGACAGCGCGCTGGCGTGGGTACAACGCTGCATGAAAGGCTATCGTCTGCCGGAGCCAACGCGCTGGGCAGACGCGGTGGCCTCGGAACGTCCGGCGTTCGTGCGCTATACAGCAAATCAGCCCTAATTCAGGTAAACTGCGGATAATTTCCGTATTTGAGAACTCAACATGTTACAAAACCCAATTCATCTGCGTCTGGAGCGCCTGGAAAGCTGGCAGCACGTCACTTTCATGGCTTGCTTATGCGAACGCATGTACCCCAATTACGCCATGTTCTGCCAGCAAACCGGTTTTGGTGATGGGCAAATTTACCGCCGCATTCTCGATCTCATCTGGGAAACACTGACCGTCAAAGACGCAAAAGTGAATTTCGATAGCCAACTGGAGAAATTTGAAGAAGCGATTCCTTCAGCGGACGATTTCGATCTGTACGGCGTTTATCCGGCAATCGATGCCTGCGTGGCGTTAAGTGAACTGATCCATTCGCGTTTAAGTGGCGAAACGCTCGAACACGCGGTAGAAGTGAGTAAGACCTCCATCACGACCGTGGCGATGCTGGAAATGACTCAGGCTGGCCGTGAAATGAGCGATGAAGAGCTCAAAGAAAACCCAGCTGTAGAGCAAGAGTGGGACATTCAGTGGGAAATATTCCGACTTTTAGCTGAGTGCGAAGAACGCGATATCGAGCTGATAAAAGGCCTTAGGGCAGACCTGCGTGAGGCGGGCGAGAGCAATATTGGTATAATTTTTCAGCAATAAGACCAGAAAACGTGATTTAACGCCTGATTTGTCATACCTGGAGTCTTCCCTTTCGCCCCCCGTCTGGTCTACATTTGGGGGGCGAAAAAAAGTGGCTATCGGTGCGTGTATGCAGGAGAGTGCTATTCTGGCATTTCCGTCGCACTCGATGCTTAGCAAGCGATAAACACATTGTAAGGATAACTTATGAACAAGACTCAACTGATTGATGTAATTGCAGAGAAAGCAGAACTGTCCAAAACCCAGGCTAAAGCTGCTCTGGAGTCCACTCTGGCTGCAATTACTGAGTCTCTGAAAGAAGGCGATGCTGTACAACTGGTTGGTTTCGGTACCTTCAAAGTGAACCACCGCGCTGAGCGTACTGGCCGCAACCCGCAGACCGGTAAAGAAATCAAAATTGCCGCAGCTAACGTGCCGGCATTTGTTTCTGGCAAGGCACTGAAAGACGCAGTTAAGTAAGATTGCGTGGCAGTGAACAGTTTTAACGAAGGGGTGGTTTCACCCCTTTTGTCTTTCTGGCGTCGATCATTGATGCTGGCGGGCGCTCTGTTTCTCACTGCCTGTAGTCACAACTCTTCACTTCCTCCCTTTACCGCCAGTGGATTTGCTGAAGATCAGGGCGCGGTACGTATCTGGCGAAAAGACAGTGGCGATAATGTGCATCTGCTTGCTGTGTTTAGCCCGTGGCGCAGTGGCGATACCACGACACGAGAGTATCGCTGGCAGGGCGATAACCTCACGCTCATCAATATCAATGTTTACAGCAAACCGCCGGTGAATATTCGCGCGCGTTTTGACGATCGCGGCGATCTGAGCTTTATGCAGCGTGAATCCGACGGGGAAAAACAGCAGCTTTCTAACGACCAAATCGATTTATACCGTTATCGAGCTGATCAGATCCGCCAGATTAGCGATGCCTTACGGCAGGGGAGAGTGATTCTGCGCCAGGGGCGCTGGCATGCGATGGAACAGACCGTGACCACCTGCGAAGGGCAAACCATTAAACCTGATTTAGATTCGCAGGCGATAGCGCATATCGAGCGCCGCCAGAGCCGCTCTTCTGTTGATGTCAGCGTGGCATGGCTGGAAGCGCCCGAAGGTTCGCAATTACTGTTGGTGGCAAACTCTGATTTCTGTCGCTGGCAACCCAACGAGAAAACGTTCTGATTTACCAGTGGCCCATCCCCATATGACCGCCACCACCGCAGCCGCCGTAACCCATGCCCATTCCGGTACCGCGCGGAATACCCGCTTCAGCCATCGCAATATCTCGTTTCACCCGTAACTCATCTAACGACTGACGCAAATTCTCCATCTCTTTGGCGACCGCGTTAATTTTGCTGCTATCCGGTGGGTTAGCGGCTAACAGGGCATTGTATTCATAACGCTTCGTCACCAGTTGCTGGTGTAGTGCGCTGCTTTGAGCGTAAAAGTCATTATGGATTTTCTGCCACGCTGTCTGTTGTTCGCTGGTCAAAGGCGCGGCATTTTGCTGCCACATACCATGTCCGCCGTGAGCAAATGCAGATGTCGATCCCATCGCCATTGCTGAAAGCGCCATCATTACCAGGGCAATTTTCGTGTTCCGTTTCATGGTTAATCCTCCAGTAGTTGTCTTACTTTGGGTATTGCATCTTTCGTGCCAACGGCGAAACGCTGATATGACGGGCAATATGACATGATAAACGAGTAAAAATGACTCGCCTGCTGTGTGTAGCGAGTCATTTTTACTCATTGAAACTTAAGCCTTTGTGTTAAAGCGCAGGGTAAGTGCTAATAAAAGATGGCATGATTTCTGCTGTCAAAAAGGGATGAACAGGCAAAGAAGAAGATGCGTTTTATGCAGCGATCAAAAGATGCCTTAGCAAAATGGTTAAGCGCGATCCTTCCCGTAGTCATTGTTGGACTGGTGGGGTTGTTTGCGGTGACCGTGATTCGCGATTATGGGCGCGAGACTGCCGCCGCCAGACAAACTCTGCTGGAAAAAGGCAGTGTACTTATCCGCGCTCTCGAATCCGGCTCGCGCGTCGGTATGGGGATGCGCATGCATCATGCGCAGCAGCAGGCTTTACTGGAAGAAATGGCCGGGCAGCCTGGTGTATGTTGGTTTGCGGTCACGGATGAACAAGGAACAATCGTGATGCATAGCAACTCCGGCATGGTGGGAAAACAGCTTTATTCCCCGCAGGAAATGCAGCGTTTACATCCGGGAGATGAAGAAGCGTGGCGGCGGATCGATAGTGCAGACGGCGAGCCTGTTCTGGAAATTTATCGCCAATTTCAACCGATGTTTGCTGCTGGAATGCACCAGATGCGCCATATGCAGCAGTATGCCGCGACACCACAAGCAATTTTTATCGCTTTCGACGCCAGTAACATTGTGAGTGCCGAAGAGCGTGAGCAGAGAAACACCCTGATTATCCTCTTCGCCCTGGCGACGGTCTTGCTGGCAAGCGTGTTGTCATTCTTCTGGTATCGCCGCTATCTTCGCTCGCGCCAGCTGTTACAGGATGAAATGAAGCGCAAAGAGAAGCTGGTGGCGCTGGGACATCTGGCCGCAGGCGTCGCCCATGAAATCCGTAACCCGCTTTCCTCGATTAAAGGGCTGGCGAAATATTTTGCCGAACGCGCACCAGCAGGAGGAGAAGCGCATCAATTGGCGCAGGTGATGGCGAAAGAAGCCGACCGTTTAAACCGCGTGGTAAGCGAGCTGCTGGAGCTGGTTAAGCCAACGCATCTTGCTTTGAAGGCGGTGGATCTCAACACGCTGATTAACCACTCATTACAACTGGTAAGCCAGGATGCAAACAGTAGGGAGATCCAATTACGCTTTACCGCCAACGACGCATTGCCGGAGATACAGGCCGATCCGGACAGGCTGACTCAGGTCCTGTTGAATCTCTATCTCAATGCTATTCAGGCTATTGGTCAGCATGGCGTGATTAGCGTGACGGCCAGCGAAAGCAGCGCAGGCGTTAAAATAAGCGTAACCGACAGCGGTAAGGGAATTGCGGCGGATCAGCTTGAAGCCATCTTCACCCCGTACTTCACCACCAAAGCCGAAGGCACCGGACTGGGGCTGGCGGTTGTGCATAATATTGTTGAACAACACGGTGGTACAATTCAGGTCGTAAGCCAGGAGGGGAAAGGTGCAACGTTCACCCTCTGGCTTCCGGTCAATATTACGCGTAAGGACCCACAAGGATGACGCACGATAATATCGATATTCTGGTGGTGGATGATGACATTAGCCACTGCACTATCTTGCAGGCATTGCTGCGCGGCTGGGGCTATAACGTCGCGCTGGCGAACAGCGGGCGACAAGCGCTGGAGCAAGTGCGGGAACAGGTTTTTGATCTTGTGCTTTGTGATGTGCGAATGGCAGAGATGGATGGCATCGCCACGCTGAAAGAGATCAAAGCGTTAAATCCGGCAATTCCGGTACTGATTATGACCGCGTACTCCAGCGTCGAGACGGCGGTAGAGGCGTTGAAAACCGGGGCGCTGGATTATCTCATCAAGCCGCTGGATTTCGATAACCTGCAGGCAACCCTGGAAAAGGCGCTTGCGCATACGCACAGTGTTGATGCTGAAACGCCTGCGGTGTCTGCCAGCCAGTTCGGTATGGTCGGTAAAAGCCCGGCGATGCAGCACCTGCTCAGTGAAATCGCCCTTGTCGCGCCATCGGAAGCCACGGTGCTGATCCACGGCGATTCCGGCACCGGTAAAGAGCTGGTCGCCAGGGCGATTCACGCCAGTAGCGCACGTAGCGAAAAACCGCTGGTGACGCTCAACTGTGCGGCACTCAACGAATCCTTGCTGGAATCTGAATTGTTCGGTCACGAAAAAGGGGCGTTTACTGGAGCCGACAAACGGCGGGAAGGGCGCTTTGTGGAAGCAGACGGCGGCACGCTGTTTCTCGATGAAATTGGCGATATCTCACCGATGATGCAGGTTCGTCTACTGCGTGCGATTCAGGAGCGCGAAGTACAGCGTGTCGGTAGCAATCAGACTATCTCGGTTGATGTCCGGCTGATTGCGGCGACTCATCGCGATCTTGCCGCTGAGGTGAATGCCGGGCGTTTTCGCCAGGATCTCTACTATCGCCTGAATGTGGTGGCGATTGAAGTTCCGTCGCTGCGTCAGCGGCGGGAAGATATTCCTCTGCTGGCTGGCCATTTTCTTCAGCGCTTTGCCGAGCGTAATCGCAAGGCGGTAAAAGGTTTTACGCCCCAGGCGATGGATCTGCTGATTCACTACGATTGGCCGGGAAATATTCGTGAACTGGAAAACGCGGTGGAACGGGCGGTGGTACTGCTGACCGGGGAATATATTTCCGAACGCGAGCTGCCGCTGGCGATTGCCAGTACACCGATCCCGCTGGTACAAAGTCAGGATATTCAGCCGCTGGTGGAAGTCGAAAAAGAAGTGATTCTGGCGGCACTGGAGAAAACGGGCGGCAACAAAACCGAAGCCGCCCGTCAGTTAGGGATTACGCGCAAAACGCTATTGGCAAAACTGTCGCGTTAGTTCTGCTCGCGTTCGATGGCGCGCCAGCCGATATCCTTCCGGCAGAAGCAATCGTCCCAATGGATATCGGTCATTAAGGCATAAGCGCGTTTCTGCGCTTCTGCCACGGTATGACCCAGCGCGGTGACGCACAGTACGCGCCCGCCGCTGGTTACCACCTGCTCGTCATCCGCCAGTTTTGTGCCCGCGTGGAACACCTTACCGCCTTCCACTTCTGCCAGCGGCAGGCCGTGAATCACATCGCCGGTGTGGTAATCACCCGGATACCCACCCGCAGCCATCACCACGCCAAGAGAAGCGCGTTCATCCCACTCGGAGGTTTTCTCGTCCAGCTTGCCTTCACAGGCTGCCAGGCAGAGTTCAACCAGATCGGACTTCATGCGCAGCATAATCGGCTGAGTTTCAGGATCGCCAAAGCGGCAGTTAAATTCGATAACCTTCGGATTACCCTGTTTGTCGATCATCAGGCCCGCATAGAGAAAACCGGTGTAGGTGTTGCCTTCCGCCGCCATACCTTTCACGGTTGGCCAGATGATACGTTCCATCGTGCGCAGATGAACTTCATCGGTCACCACTGGCGCAGGGGAGTAAGCGCCCATACCGCCCGTGTTCGGCCCGGTATCTTTATCGCCTACGCGTTTGTGATCCTGGCTGGTGGCCATTGGCAGCACATGCTCACCGTCCACCATCACGATAAAGCTCGCTTCTTCGCCGTCGAGGAACTCTTCGATAACAATACGATGACCCGCGTCGCCAAAAGCGTTGCCTGCCAGCATGTCGTGAACGGCCGCTTCGGCTTCTTCCAGCGTCATCGCTACGATAACGCCTTTCCCGGCAGCCAGACCGTCCGCTTTAATGACGATTGGCGCGCCTTTCTCACGCAGATACGCCAGTGCAGGTTCTACCTCGGTGAAGTTCTGGTATTCCGCCGTAGGGATCTTATGGCGGGCCAGGAAATCTTTGGTAAACGCTTTCGAGCCTTCCAGTTGCGCGGCGCCTGCGGTTGGGCCGAAGATTTTTAGCCCGGCGGCGCGGAAGGTATCGACCACGCCTTTCACCAGCGGCGCTTCCGGGCCGACGATGGTCAGGTCGATCTTTTCATTTTGCGCGAAATCCAGCAGTGCCGGGATGTCGGTCACGCCAATAGCGACGTTTTGCAGCGCAGGTTCCAGCGCAGTGCCTGCGTTACCCGGAGCAACAAAAACAGTCTCAACCAGCGGCGACTGGGCCGCTTTCCAGGCCAGCGCGTGCTCGCGCCCGCCATTACCAATCACTAATACTTTCATCTGTCGCTCCATTAATGGCGGAAGTGGCGCATGTCGGTGAAGAGCATCGCAATACCGTGCTCGTCGGCGGCGGCAATCACTTCGTCATCACGGATAGAACCGCCAGGCTGGATTACGCAGGTCACGCCCGCAGCGGCCGCGGCATCAATACCGTCGCGGAACGGGAAGAATGCGTCAGAAGCCATTGACGAACCTTTCACTTCCAGGCCTTCATCGGCAGCTTTAATACCGGCGATTTTCGCGGAGTACACGCGGCTCATCTGGCCTGCGCCAATACCGATGGTCATATTGTTTTTGGCGTAGACAATGGCGTTAGATTTCACGAACTTCGCCACCTTCCAGCAGAATAGCGCATCACGCAGCTCCTGTTCGGTCGGCTGACGTTTGGTGACGACGCGCAGTTCTTCTGCACCAACCATCCCCAGGTCACGATCCTGAACCAGCAGACCGCCGTTCACGCGTTTGAAATCAAGGCCTGGAACACGCTCGGCCCACTGACCACATGTCAGGACACGTACGTTCTGTTTAGCAGCGGTGATTTGCAACGCTTCTTCGCTGGCGGACGGCGCAATAATCACTTCGACAAACTGACGAGAAATGATGGCCTGTGCGGTTTCAGCATCCAGCTCGCGGTTAAAGGCGATAATGCCGCCGAACGCCGAGGTAGGATCGGTTTTATACGCGCGATCGTAAGCATCAAGAATGGAATTGCCGATAGCCACGCCGCATGGGTTGGCGTGCTTCACAATCACACATGCTGGCTCGGCGAACTCTTTCACGCACTCCAGCGCCGCATCGGTATCGGCGATGTTGTTATAAGAGAGGGCTTTACCCTGAACCTGGGTTGCGGTGGCAACGGAGGCTTCTTTCACATTCTCTTCTATATAGAAGGCAGCCTGCTGGTGGCTGTTCTCGCCGTAGCGCATATCCTGCTTCTTAATGAAGTTCAGGTTCAGCGTGCGCGGGAAGCGACCGGCGGCTTCTTTGCTTTCACCGTGGTAAGCCGGAACCATGCTGCCGAAGTAGTTGGCAATCATGCTGTCGTAGGCGGCGGTGTGTTCGAAGGCTTTGATAGCGAGATCGAAACGGGTTGCAAGCGTCAGCGATCCTTCGTTGGCATCCATCTCTTTAATAATGGCGTCGTAGTCGCTGCTCTTCACCACGATAGCGACATCTTTATGGTTCTTGGCAGCGGAGCGCACCATCGTTGGGCCGCCGATATCGATGTTCTCAACCGCATCTTCCAGCGAGCAGCCTTCACGGGCAACGGTCTGGGCGAACGGATACAGGTTAACAACCACCATATCGATAGGCTGGATCTGATGTTCTTCCATAATGGCATCGTCCTGGCCGCGACGGCCCAGAATGCCACCATGCACTTTCGGATGCAGGGTCTTCACGCGTCCATCCATCATCTCCGGGAAACCGGTGTAATCGGAAACTTCGGTTACCGGCAGACCTTTTTCTGCTAACAGACGGGCAGTACCCCCTGTAGACAGCAGCTCCACACCGCGTGCGGAAAGTGCCTGGGCGAATTCGACGATACCGGCTTTGTCAGAAACACTGAGCAGAGCGCGGCGGACTGGACGACGTTGTTGCATGGTAAATCCCCTGGATTTGACTATTACAGAGAGCGTTAGCTGAATTTTTCGCGAAAAACTCAGCTAACGCCCCTAACGGGGCATCCTTATTTTTCGCCCGCATTGTAACGAAAACGTTTGCGCAACGCTCGCGAATTTTTCTCTTTCAATAGCGATCACAATTTTGACTGTGGTTACCGTGGGAAAAATACAGAAATTATATTGATGATTGTGGATAACTCTGTGCGTAAAAAGGTATAAAGCGGGGTTTTGCTGGGGAATGCAGCAGTCAGTCATTTTTCTGCAATTTTTCTATTGCGGCCTGCGGAGAACTCCCTATAATGCGCCTCCATCGACACGGCGGATGTGAATCACTTCACACAAACAGCCGGTTCGGTTGAAGAGAAAAATCCTGAAACTCAGGGTTGACTCTGAAAGAGGAAAGCGTAATATACGCCACCTCGCGACAGTGAGCTGAAAGCCGCGTCGCAACTGCTCTTTAACAATTTATCAGACAATCTGTGTGGGCACTCGAAGATACGGATTCTTAACGTCGCAAGACGAAAAATGAATACCAAGTCTCAAGAGTGAACACGTAATTCATTACGAAGTTTAATTCTTTGAGCATCAAACTTTTAAATTGAAGAGTTTGATCATGGCTCAGATTGAACGCTGGCGGCAGGCCTAACACATGCAAGTCGAACGGTAACAGGGATCAGCTTGCTGATTCGCTGACGAGTGGCGGACGGGTGAGTAATGTCTGGGAAACTGCCTGATGGAGGGGGATAACTACTGGAAACGGTAGCTAATACCGCATAACGTCGCAAGACCAAAGAGGGGGACCTTCGGGCCTCTTGCCATCGGATGTGCCCAGATGGGATTAGCTAGTAGGTGGGGTAACGGCTCACCTAGGCGACGATCCCTAGCTGGTCTGAGAGGATGACCAGCCACACTGGAACTGAGACACGGTCCAGACTCCTACGGGAGGCAGCAGTGGGGAATATTGCACAATGGGCGCAAGCCTGATGCAGCCATGCCGCGTGTATGAAGAAGGCCTTCGGGTTGTAAAGTACTTTCAGCGGGGAGGAAGGGAGTAAAGTTAATACCTTTGCTCATTGACGTTACCCGCAGAAGAAGCACCGGCTAACTCCGTGCCAGCAGCCGCGGTAATACGGAGGGTGCAAGCGTTAATCGGAATTACTGGGCGTAAAGCGCACGCAGGCGGTTTGTTAAGTCAGATGTGAAATCCCCGGGCTCAACCTGGGAACTGCATCTGATACTGGCAAGCTTGAGTCTCGTAGAGGGGGGTAGAATTCCAGGTGTAGCGGTGAAATGCGTAGAGATCTGGAGGAATACCGGTGGCGAAGGCGGCCCCCTGGACGAAGACTGACGCTCAGGTGCGAAAGCGTGGGGAGCAAACAGGATTAGATACCCTGGTAGTCCACGCCGTAAACGATGTCGACTTGGAGGTTGTGCCCTTGAGGCGTGGCTTCCGGAGCTAACGCGTTAAGTCGACCGCCTGGGGAGTACGGCCGCAAGGTTAAAACTCAAATGAATTGACGGGGGCCCGCACAAGCGGTGGAGCATGTGGTTTAATTCGATGCAACGCGAAGAACCTTACCTGGTCTTGACATCCACGGAAGTTTTCAGAGATGAGAATGTGCCTTCGGGAACCGTGAGACAGGTGCTGCATGGCTGTCGTCAGCTCGTGTTGTGAAATGTTGGGTTAAGTCCCGCAACGAGCGCAACCCTTATCCTTTGTTGCCAGCGGTCCGGCCGGGAACTCAAAGGAGACTGCCAGTGATAAACTGGAGGAAGGTGGGGATGACGTCAAGTCATCATGGCCCTTACGACCAGGGCTACACACGTGCTACAATGGCGCATACAAAGAGAAGCGACCTCGCGAGAGCAAGCGGACCTCATAAAGTGCGTCGTAGTCCGGATTGGAGTCTGCAACTCGACTCCATGAAGTCGGAATCGCTAGTAATCGTGGATCAGAATGCCACGGTGAATACGTTCCCGGGCCTTGTACACACCGCCCGTCACACCATGGGAGTGGGTTGCAAAAGAAGTAGGTAGCTTAACCTTCGGGAGGGCGCTTACCACTTTGTGATTCATGACTGGGGTGAAGTCGTAACAAGGTAACCGTAGGGGAACCTGCGGTTGGATCACCTCCTTACCTTAAAGAACTGTGCTTTGCAGTGCTCACACAGATTGTCTGATAGAAAGTGAAAAGCAAGGCGTCTTGCGAAGCAGACTGATACGTCCCCTTCGTCTAGAGGCCCAGGACACCGCCCTTTCACGGCGGTAACAGGGGTTCGAATCCCCTAGGGGACGCCACTTGCTGGTTTGTGAGTGAAAGTCGCCGACCTTAATATCGTTAAAGATGACTTACGAGTCATGTTTAAGATATTTGCTCTTTAAAAATCTGGATCAAGCTGAAAATTGAAACACTGAACAACGAAAGTTGTTCGTGAGTCTCTCAAATTTTCGCAACACGATGATGAATCGAAAGAAACATCTTCGGGTTGTGAGGTTAAGCGACTAAGCGTACACGGTGGATGCCCTGGCAGTCAGAGGCGATGAAGGACGTGCTAATCTGCGATAAGCGTCGGTAAGGTGATATGAACCGTTATAACCGGCGATTTCCGAATGGGGAAACCCAGTGTGATTCGTCACACTATCATTAACTGAATCCATAGGTTAATGAGGCGAACCGGGGGAACTGAAACATCTAAGTACCCCGAGGAAAAGAAATCAACCGAGATTCCCCCAGTAGCGGCGAGCGAACGGGGAGGAGCCCAGAGCCTGAATCAGTGTGTGTGTTAGTGGAAGCGTCTGGAAAGGCGCGCGATACAGGGTGACAGCCCCGTACACAAAAATGCACATACTGTGAGCTCGATGAGTAGGGCGGGACACGTGGTATCCTGTCTGAATATGGGGGGACCATCCTCCAAGGCTAAATACTCCTGACTGACCGATAGTGAACCAGTACCGTGAGGGAAAGGCGAAAAGAACCCCGGCGAGGGGAGTGAAAAAGAACCTGAAACCGTGTACGTACAAGCAGTGGGAGCCTCTTTATGGGGTGACTGCGTACCTTTTGTATAATGGGTCAGCGACTTATATTCTGTAGCAAGGTTAACCGAATAGGGGAGCCGAAGGGAAACCGAGTCTTAACTGGGCGTTAAGTTGCAGGGTATAGACCCGAAACCCGGTGATCTAGCCATGGGCAGGTTGAAGGTTGGGTAACACTAACTGGAGGACCGAACCGACTAATGTTGAAAAATTAGCGGATGACTTGTGGCTGGGGGTGAAAGGCCAATCAAACCGGGAGATAGCTGGTTCTCCCCGAAAGCTATTTAGGTAGCGCCTCGTGAATTCATCTCCGGGGGTAGAGCACTGTTTCGGCAAGGGGGTCATCCCGACTTACCAACCCGATGCAAACTGCGAATACCGGAGAATGTTATCACGGGAGACACACGGCGGGTGCTAACGTCCGTCGTGAAGAGGGAAACAACCCAGACCGCCAGCTAAGGTCCCAAAGTCATGGTTAAGTGGGAAACGATGTGGGAAGGCCCAGACAGCCAGGATGTTGGCTTAGAAGCAGCCATCATTTAAAGAAAGCGTAATAGCTCACTGGTCGAGTCGGCCTGCGCGGAAGATGTAACGGGGCTAAACCATGCACCGAAGCTGCGGCAGCGACACTAAGTGTTGTTGGGTAGGGGAGCGTTCTGTAAGCCTGTGAAGGTGTGCTGTGAGGCATGCTGGAGGTATCAGAAGTGCGAATGCTGACATAAGTAACGATAAAGCGGGTGAAAAGCCCGCTCGCCGGAAGACCAAGGGTTCCTGTCCAACGTTAATCGGGGCAGGGTGAGTCGACCCCTAAGGCGAGGCCGAAAGGCGTAGTCGATGGGAAACAGGTTAATATTCCTGTACTTGGTGTTACTGCGAAGGGGGGACGGAGAAGGCTATGTTGGCCGGGCGACGGTTGTCCCGGTTTAAGCGTGTAGGCTGGTTTTCCAGGCAAATCCGGAAAATCAAGGCTGAGGCGTGATGACGAGGCACTACGGTGCTGAAGCGACAAATGCCCTGCTTCCAGGAAAAGCCTCTAAGCATCAGGTAACATCAAATCGTACCCCAAACCGACACAGGTGGTCAGGTAGAGAATACCAAGGCGCTTGAGAGAACTCGGGTGAAGGAACTAGGCAAAATGGTGCCGTAACTTCGGGAGAAGGCACGCTGATATGTAGGTGAAGCGACTTGCTCGTGGAGCTGAAATCAGTCGAAGATACCAGCTGGCTGCAACTGTTTATTAAAAACACAGCACTGTGCAAACACGAAAGTGGACGTATACGGTGTGACGCCTGCCCGGTGCCGGAAGGTTAATTGATGGGGTTAGCGGTAACGCGAAGCTCTTGATCGAAGCCCCGGTAAACGGCGGCCGTAACTATAACGGTCCTAAGGTAGCGAAATTCCTTGTCGGGTAAGTTCCGACCTGCACGAATGGCGTAATGATGGCCAGGCTGTCTCCACCCGAGACTCAGTGAAATTGAACTCGCTGTGAAGATGCAGTGTACCCGCGGCAAGACGGAAAGACCCCGTGAACCTTTACTATAGCTTGACACTGAACATTGAGCCTTGATGTGTAGGATAGGTGGGAGGCTTTGAAGTGTGGACGCCAGTCTGCATGGAGCCGACCTTGAAATACCACCCTTTAATGTTTGATGTTCTAACGTAGGCCCCTTATCGGGGTTGCGGACAGTGTCTGGTGGGTAGTTTGACTGGGGCGGTCTCCTCCTAAAGAGTAACGGAGGAGCACGAAGGTTGGCTAATCCTGGTCGGACATCAGGAGGTTAGTGCAATGGCATAAGCCAGCTTGACTGCGAGCGTGACGGCGCGAGCAGGTGCGAAAGCAGGTCATAGTGATCCGGTGGTTCTGAATGGAAGGGCCATCGCTCAACGGATAAAAGGTACTCCGGGGATAACAGGCTGATACCGCCCAAGAGTTCATATCGACGGCGGTGTTTGGCACCTCGATGTCGGCTCATCACATCCTGGGGCTGAAGTAGGTCCCAAGGGTATGGCTGTTCGCCATTTAAAGTGGTACGCGAGCTGGGTTTAGAACGTCGTGAGACAGTTCGGTCCCTATCTGCCGTGGGCGCTGGAGAACTGAGGGGGGCTGCTCCTAGTACGAGAGGACCGGAGTGGACGCATCACTGGTGTTCGGGTTGTCATGCCAATGGCACTGCCCGGTAGCTAAATGCGGAAGAGATAAGTGCTGAAAGCATCTAAGCACGAAACTTGCCCCGAGATGAGTTCTCCCTGACCCTTTAAGGGTCCTGAAGGAACGTTGAAGACGACGACGTTGATAGGCCGGGTGTGTAAGCGCAGCGATGCGTTGAGCTAACCGGTACTAATGAACCGTGAGGCTTAACCTTACAACGCCGAAGATGTTTTGGCGGAAGAGACATCGATAAGTAAGCTTGATACAGATGACATCGACAGGTCAGAACAGGACGTGTTGATAAACAGAATTTGCCTGGCGGCCTTAGCACGGTGGTCCCACCTGACCCCATGCCGAACTCAGAAGTGAAACGCCGTAGCGCCGATGGTAGTGTGGGGTCTCCCCATGCGAGAGTAGGGAACTGCCAGGCATCAAATTAAGCAGTAAGCCGGTCATAAAACCGGTGGTTGTAAAAGAATTCGGTGGAGCGGTAGTTCAGTCGGTTAGAATACCTGCCTGTCACGCAGGGGGTCGCGGGTTCGAGTCCCGTCCGTTCCGCCACCCTAATTAGGGGCGTAGTTCAATTGGTAGAGCACCGGTCTCCAAAACCGGGTGTTGGGAGTTCGAGTCTCTCCGCCCCTGCCAGAAATCATCCTTAGCGAAAGCTAAGGATTTTTTTTGTTTGTAATAACCCTCTCCGAAGTAAATCTTTCCACCAGCATCCTTGCCAGTCATTCTGATTAATACACTTCATCCAGCACGTTAATTTTCAATAGATCGCGAATCAGCGCATGTTTATCGCTATTTTGCAGCCATATGGCATAGAGCGGGCGTGAAAGTGTTGTGCTATCGACAACGGTATGCAGGCCGCCTTTTTTACGCGCCCAGCTGACTGGTAGCCAGGTGCAACCATTAAGCATCGCAATCTGTTGCTGTGCCAGTTCAGCTGAACTCGTTGTCAGAATGGGAACTTCGTCAGTACCGATCAAACCTGCCTCATGCTGTTGAAAATCTGGCCCCCACTCTAATCGCAGATAATTTAGATCTCCCTTTAGTTTAGAAGGTGCACTGGTATAAAGCGCTAAAGTGAAATACCCCAGCAACTGACTGCTAAATTCGTCCATTTTGGGTGCTTCAGTAGTAATAAGAAGATCAAGCTGGCGTTCATGCAGCTGTTTTACCAGAGACTGCCGTTGGGCAATTCGCGCTTCGAACTGTAAACCTGTATGGGTATCCTGGTTTTGATACAAGCGTCCCAACCACTGATTAAGCATACATTCCCACAACGAGGCGCTGGCACCGATAGAAAACTCATTATGTCGTGAGGTATGCGCCACCTCCTTACGGGCGGCCTGCCAGGTACTCATGAGCGTTTCTGCATAGGGCAGTAGCTTTTCACCGGCAGCGGTTAAACGGATATTGTTTCTGTGGCGGGTGAAAAGGTTCACACCCAGTTGATTTTCCAGTTGTCTGATTCGAAAGCTCACTGCTGACTGGGTCAGATAGAGCGATTCAGCCGCTCGACCAAAGTGACGCGTTCGGCTAACTTCCAGGAAAGTTTTTAACAATTCCGTATCCACAGTGCTCTCCGCAAAATTATTTGTCGTTATGATTTAAATGTTTTGTTTTACACTCTGTCAAGCGTAACTAATACTCCGCGCCATAACTAGCTCGGTCAAAGAATTAGGAGCGTGCAGGATGGCGGAAAGCTTTACGACGACTAATCGATATTTCGACAATAAACATTATCCACGTGGATTCTCTCGTCATGGTGATTTCACCATCAAAGAGGCACAACTGCTTGAACGTCATGGTTATGCCTTCAATGAGCTGGATCTCGGCAAACGCGAGCCGGTTACCGAGGAAGAGAAACTCTTCGTAGCAGTATGCCGTGGCGAACGTGAGCCAGTGACAGAAGCAGAACGCGTGTGGTCCAAGTATATGACGCGTATCAAGCGTCCAAAACGTTTTCACACCCTTTCCGGTGGTAAACCGCAGGTTGAAGGTGCTGAAGACTACACCGATTCCGACGATTAATAAAAAGGGCGAAATGCCCTTTTTTTATGTCAGTAGTTTTTGTAAATGAATAAGCAAGCGATCGATAGCTCGATAGCTAACTGCCTCCTGTAAATGCTGGCGTGTGATGACGTCAGACTGATCAATATCAGCAATAGTTCTCGATACCTTCAGTAATCGTTGCCAGGCACGAATCGATAACCCCAGATGAAGCAGCGTTTCTTCCAGCCACTGGGCGTCTTCGCTCTCAAGCTTGCAGAATTGGCGTATTTCCGGACTATCCAGCCAGGCATTCAGTTTATTCTGCCGCTTAAATTGGCGCTCTCTGGCGGCCATTACGCGTTGTTTAACGGTGGCGCTGTTTTCCCCCTGAACAACCGCTTTACTCAAAATACCGGGTGGCGGTAGTGGGATCTCCAGTGAGAGGTCGAATCGGTCAAGAAAGGGACCAGAGAGTCGGTTGAGATAACGCAGCGTTTGCTCTGGTGTGCAGCGGTTATGGTTTCCCTGATAATGTCCAGTAGGGCTGGGGTTCATCGCCGCAACAAGCTGGAAACGGGCCGGGTAGGTTATTTTTGCTCGCGTGCGTGAAAGATGGATCTGCCCGGATTCAATCGGCTCCCGCAAGGCATCCAGTGTACGTCGTTCAAATTCAGGTAGCTCATCAAGAAAAAGCACGCCGTTATGCGCCAGCGAAATTTCACCAGGCCCTGGAATTGCACCACCGCCCACCATCGCAGTTAACGACGCACTGTGATGAGGTGAGCGGAACGGGCGCTGCCGCCATTGTTTTTGTACTGATTCAGCATTTACCAGACTTAATATCGCAGCGCTCTCCAGTGCCTCTTCATTGCTTAAATCTGGCAACAGGCCATTAATACGGCTGGCGAGCATTGTTTTACCTGTTCCCGGCGGTCCAATCAGTAAAAGGTTGTGCCCGCCAGCGGCGGTAATTTCCAGTCCTCGCTTTCCTTGCTCCTGACCGACAACATCACTGAGATCATGTTGTAGCGCCCGGGATACTGCATTAGTTGGTTTCGGGCGTTCGAGAGCGTGCTTACCTTCCAGAAACGCGCAGACAGCCTGCAGATGATCGGCTATCAGGCATCCTTCACCGTTAATTAGCCCCACTTCATCTTCGTTATCTTTCGCGACGATAATTTTTCTGCCCGACTTAATAGCTTCAGTTGCACTGGAGATTGCGCCGGGAACGCCACGCAGAGCGCCTGTAAGCGCCAGTTCTCCGACTAATTCATATTCATCTAACTTATTGGCTGTAAGCTGTTCTGAGGCCGTCAGTAACGCAATAGCGATAGGCAAATCATATCGTCCCCCTTCTTTTGGCAGATCGGCTGGAGCAAGGTTGATGGTGATTTTTTTCGCCGGATATTCATATCCGCTATTGATAATGGCGCTGCGCACGCGATCGCGAGCTTCTTTTACCGTTGTTTCTGGTAAGCCCACCATCGTTAAGCCTGGTAGACCTTTACTGATATGTACCTCAACAGTGATTGGGGGCGCATTTACTCCCAGGGCTGCGCGGGTATGAACAATTGACAGTGACATAAGCCCTCCTTGAGTCACCATTATGTGCATAAGATATCGCTGCTGTAGCCCGCTAATTCGTGAATTTTAGTGGCTGATTCCTGTTTATTTGTGCAAGTGAAGTTGAGTTGTTCTGGCGGTGGAATGATGCTCGCAAAAATGCAGCGGGCAAAGGATGAACTACGAGGAAGGGTACAACATTCATACTGAAATTGAATTTTTTTCACTCACTATTTTCTTTTTAAAAAACAACAATTTCTCTTGAAATTATTAAAGACATCATAAAAATCGGCCAAAAAATATCTTGTGCTATTCGCAAAATCTATGGTAACTCTTTAGGCATTCCTTCGAACAAGATGCAAGAAAAGACAAAATGACAGCCCTTCTACGAGTGATTAGCCTGGTCGTGATTAGCGTGGTGGTGATTATTATCCCACCGTGCGGGGCTGCACTTGGACGAGGAAAGGCTTAGAGATCAAGCCTTAACGAACTAAGACCCCCGCACCGAAAGGTCCGGGGGTTTTTTTTTGACCTTAAAAACATAACTGAGGAGCAGACAATGAATAACAGCACAAAATTCTGTTTCTCAAGATTCAGGACGGGGAACTAACTATGAATGGCGCACAGTGGGTGGTACATGCGTTGCGGGCACAAGGTGTGAATACCGTTTTCGGTTATCCGGGTGGCGCAATTATGCCGGTTTACGATGCATTGTATGACGGCGGCGTGGAGCACTTGCTGTGCCGGCATGAGCAGGGCGCGGCAATGGCGGCTATCGGTTATGCCCGTGCTACCGGCAAAACTGGCGTATGTATCGCCACATCTGGTCCGGGCGCAACCAACCTGATAACCGGGCTTGCGGACGCACTGTTAGATTCCATCCCTGTTGTTGCCATCACCGGTCAGGTGTCCGCTCCCTTCATCGGCACCGACGCATTTCAGGAAGTTGATGTCCTGGGATTGTCATTAGCCTGTACCAAACACAGCTTCCTCGTACAGTCTCTGGAAGAGTTGCCGCGCATCATGGCTGAAGCATTCGAAGTTGCCAGCTCAGGTCGTCCCGGTCCGGTTTTGGTCGATATCCCAAAAGATATCCAGTTAGCCAGCGGCGATCTGGAACCGTGGTTCACCACTGTTGAAAACGAAGTGACTTTCCCACATGCCGAAGTCGAGCAAGCGCGTCAGATGCTGGCAAAAGCGCAAAAACCGATGCTGTACGTTGGCGGTGGCGTGGGCATGGCGCAGGCAGTTTCGGCTTTGCGTGAATTTCTCGCTGCCACAAAAATGCCTGCCACCTGCACGCTGAAAGGACTTGGCGCAGTTGATGCGGATTATCCGTACTATCTGGGCATGCTGGGGATGCACGGCACCAAAGCGGCGAACTTTGCGGTGCAGGAATGTGACTTGTTGATCTCCGTGGGTGCACGTTTTGATGACCGGGTAACTGGCAAACTGAACACCTTCGCACCACACGCCAGTGTTATCCATATGGATATCGACCCGGCAGAAATGAACAAGCTGCGTCAGGCGCATGTGGCATTGCAGGGTGATTTAAATGCTCTGTTACCGGCATTACGACAGCCGTTGAATATCAATGACTGGCAGCAACACTGCGCGCAGCTGCGTGATGAACATGCATGGCGTTACAACCATCCCGGTGATGCTATCTACGCGCCGTTGTTGTTAAAACAACTGTCGGATCGTAAACCTGAAGATTGTGTAGTAACCACAGATGTAGGGCAGCACCAGATGTGGGCCGCGCAGCACATCGTCCACACTCGCCCGGAAAATTTCATCACTTCAAGCGGATTAGGCACCATGGGGTTTGGTTTACCGGCAGCGGTTGGTGCGCAAGTTGCGCGACCGAACGATACCGTCGTCTGTATCTCCGGTGACGGCTCTTTCATGATGAATGTGCAAGAGCTGGGCACCGTAAAACGCAAGCAGTTACCGTTGAAAATCGTCTTACTCGATAACCAACGGTTAGGGATGGTTCGACAATGGCAGCAACTGTTTTTCCAGGAACGATATAGCGAAACCACCCTTACCGATAATCCCGATTTCCTCATGTTAGCCAGCGCCTTCGGCATCCCTGGCCAACACATCACCCGTAAAGACCAGGTTGAAGCGGCACTCGACACCATGCTGAACAGTGATGGGCCATACCTGCTTCATGTCTCAATCGACGAACTTGAGAACGTCTGGCCGCTGGTGCCGCCTGGCGCCAGTAATTCAGAAATGTTGGAGAAATTATCATGATGCAACATCAGGTCAATGTATCGGCTCGCTTCAATCCGGAAACCTTAGAACGTGTTTTACGCGTGGTGCGTCATCGTGGTTTCCACGTCTGCTCAATGAATATGGCCGCCGCCAGCGATGCACAAAATATAAATATCGAATTGACCGTTGCCAGCCCACGGTCGGTCGACTTACTGTTTAGTCAGTTAAATAAACTGGTGGACGTCGCACACGTTGCCATCTGCCAGAGCACAACCACATCACAACAAATCCGCGCCTGAGCGCAAAAGGAATATAAAAATGACCACGAAGAAAGCTGATTACATTTGGTTCAATGGGGAAATGGTTCGCTGGGAAGACGCGAAGGTGCATGTGATGTCGCACGCGCTGCACTATGGTACCTCAGTTTTTGAAGGTATCCGTTGCTATGATTCGCACAAAGGACCAGTTGTATTCCGCCATCGTGAGCATATGCAGCGTCTGCATGACTCCGCCAAAATCTATCGCTTCCCGGTTTCGCAGAGCATTGATGAGCTGATGGAAGCGTGTCGTGACGTGATCCGCAAAAACAATCTCACCAGCGCCTATATCCGTCCGCTGATCTTCGTCGGTGATGTTGGCATGGGCGTAAACCCGCCAGCGGGATACTCAACCGACGTGATTATCGCCGCTTTCCCGTGGGGAGCGTATCTGGGTGCAGAAGCGCTGGAGCAGGGGATCGATGCAATGGTTTCCTCCTGGAACCGCGCAGCGCCAAACACCATCCCAACCGCGGCAAAAGCCGGTGGTAACTACCTCTCTTCTCTGCTGGTGGGTAGCGAAGCGCGCCGCCACGGTTACCAGGAAGGTATCGCGCTGGATGTGAATGGTTATATCTCTGAAGGTGCGGGCGAAAACCTGTTTGAAGTGAAAGATGGTGTGCTGTTCACCCCACCGTTCACCTCATCCGCGCTGCCGGGTATTACCCGTGACGCCATCATCAAACTGGCGAAAGAACTGGGAATTGAAGTGCGTGAGCAGGTGCTGTCGCGCGAATCACTGTACCTGGCGGATGAAGTGTTTATGTCTGGTACAGCGGCTGAAATCACGCCAGTGCGCAGTGTAGATGGTATCCAGGTAGGCGAAGGCCGTTGTGGCCCGGTTACCAAACGCATCCAGCAAGCCTTCTTCGGCCTCTTCACTGGTGAAACCGAAGATAAATGGGGCTGGTTAGATCAAGTTAATCAATAAATACAAAAAATGGGACGGCACGCACCGTCCCATTTACGAGACAGACACTGGGAGTAAATAAAGTATGCCTAAGTACCGTTCCGCCACCACCACTCATGGTCGTAATATGGCGGGTGCTCGTGCGCTGTGGCGCGCCACCGGAATGACCGACGCCGATTTCGGTAAGCCGATTATCGCGGTTGTGAACTCGTTCACCCAATTTGTACCGGGTCACGTTCATCTGCGCGATCTCGGTAAACTGGTCGCCGAACAAATTGAAGCGGCTGGCGGCGTTGCCAAAGAGTTCAATACCATTGCGGTGGATGATGGGATCGCTATGGGCCACGGGGGGATGCTTTATTCACTGCCATCTCGCGAACTGATCGCTGATTCCGTTGAGTATATGGTCAATGCCCACTGCGCCGACGCCATGGTCTGCATCTCTAACTGCGACAAAATCACCCCGGGGATGCTGATGGCTTCCCTGCGCCTGAATATTCCGGTGATCTTTGTTTCCGGCGGCCCGATGGAGGCCGGGAAAACCAAACTGTCCGATCAGATCATCAAGCTCGATCTGGTTGATGCGATGATCCAGGGCGCAGACCCGAAAGTCTCTGACTCCCAGAGCGATCAGGTTGAACGTTCCGCCTGTCCAACCTGCGGATCGTGTTCCGGGATGTTCACCGCTAACTCGATGAACTGCCTGACCGAAGCTCTGGGCCTGTCGCAGCCGGGCAACGGCTCGCTGCTGGCAACCCACGCTGACCGTAAGCAGTTGTTCCTCAATGCCGGTAAACGCATTGTTGAATTGACCAAACGTTACTACGAACAGGATGATGAAAGCGCACTGCCGCGTAACATCGCCAGTAAGGCGGCGTTTGAAAACGCCATGACGCTGGATATCGCGATGGGCGGATCGACTAACACCGTACTTCACCTGCTGGCGGCGGCACAGGAAGCGGAAATCGACTTCACCATGAGTGATATCGATAAGCTCTCCCGCAAAGTACCGCAGCTGTGTAAAGTCGCGCCGAGCACCCAGAAATACCATATGGAAGATGTTCACCGTGCTGGTGGTGTTATCGGTATTCTCGGCGAACTGGATCGCGCGGGGTTACTGAACCGTGATGTGAAAAACGTACTTGGCCTGACGTTGCCGCAAACACTGGAACAATACGACATCGTCGTGACCCAGGATGATGCGGTAAAAAATATGTTCCGCGCTGGCCCGGCGGGCATTCGTACTACACAGGCATTCTCGCAGGATTGCCGCTGGGATACGCTGGACGACGATCGCTCCAATGGCTGTATCCGCTCGCTGGAACACGCCTACAGCAAAGACGGCGGTCTGGCGGTGCTCTACGGTAATTTCGCAGAAAACGGCTGCATCGTTAAAACCGCAGGCGTCGATGACAGCATCCTCAAATTCACCGGCCCGGCGAAAGTATACGAAAGCCAGGACGACGCGGTAGAAGCGATTCTCGGCGGTAAAGTTGTCGCCGGAGATGTGGTAGTAATTCGCTATGAAGGCCCGAAAGGCGGTCCGGGGATGCAGGAAATGCTCTACCCAACCAGTTTCCTGAAATCAATGGGTCTCGGCAAAGCCTGTGCGCTGATCACCGATGGACGCTTCTCCGGCGGCACCTCTGGTCTTTCCATCGGCCACGTCTCGCCGGAAGCAGCAAGCGGCGGCAGCATTGGCCTGATTGAAGACGGCGACCTGATCGCCATCGACATACCGAACCGTGGCATTCAGTTACAGGTAAGCGATGCCGAACTGGCGGCCCGTCGTGAAGCGCAGGAAGCCCGTGGCGACAAAGCCTGGACGCCGAAAAACCGTGAACGTCAGGTTTCCTTTGCCCTGCGCGCCTACGCCAGCCTGGCAACCAGCGCCGACAAAGGCGCGGTGCGCGATAAATCGAAACTGGGGGGTTAATGATGGCAGACTCACAACCCCTGTCTGGTGCTCCGGAAGGCGCCGAATATTTAAGAGCGGTGCTACGTGCACCGGTTTACGAGGCGGCGCTGGTCACGCCGCTACAAAAAATGGAAAAGCTCTCGTCGCGTCTTGATAACGTGATTCTGGTGAAGCGCGAAGATCGCCAGCCGGTACACAGCTTTAAGCTGCGCGGTGCATACGCCATGATGGCGGGCCTGACGGAAGAACAAAAAGCGCATGGCGTGATCACTGCCTCGGCGGGTAACCACGCGCAGGGCGTCGCGTTTTCTTCCGCACGGTTAGGCGTGAAGGCGCTGATCGTCATGCCAACCGCCACCGCCGATATCAAAGTTGATGCGGTACGCGGCTTTGGCGGCGAAGTGTTGCTTCATGGCGCGAACTTTGACGAAGCAAAAGCGAAAGCGATCGAACTGTCACAGCAGCAGGGCTTCACCTGGGTGCCACCGTTCGACCACCCGATGGTGATCGCCGGGCAAGGCACGCTGGCGCTGGAACTGCTCCAGCAGGATGCCCATCTTGACCGCGTGTTTGTGCCGGTCGGCGGCGGCGGTCTGGCGGCGGGTGTGGCGGTGTTGATCAAACAACTGATGCCGCAAATCAAAGTGATCGCCGTAGAAGCGGAAGATTCTGCCTGCCTGAAAGCGGCGCTGGATGCGGGTCATCCTGTGGATCTGCCGCGCGTGGGGCTGTTTGCTGAAGGCGTTGCGGTAAAACGCATTGGCGACGAAACCTTCCGTTTGTGCCAGGAGTATCTCGACGACATCATCACCGTCGATAGTGATGCTATCTGTGCGGCGATGAAGGATTTATTCGAAGATGTGCGCGCGGTGGCGGAACCCTCCGGCGCGCTGGCACTGGCAGGGATGAAAAAATATATCGCTCAGCACAACATTCGCGGTGAACGGCTGGCGCATATTCTTTCCGGTGCTAACGTGAACTTCCACGGCCTGCGCTACGTCTCGGAACGCTGCGAACTGGGCGAACAACGTGAAGCATTGCTGGCGGTGACCATTCCGGAAGAAAAAGGCAGCTTCCTGAAGTTCTGCCAGTTGCTTGGCGGGCGTTCGGTCACCGAGTTCAACTACCGCTTTGCCGATGCGAAAAACGCCTGCATTTTTGTCGGCGTGCGCTTAAGTCGAGGGCTCGAAGAGCGTAAAGAAATTTTGCAGATGCTCAACGATGGCGGCTACAGCGTGGTTGATCTCTCCGACGACGAAATGGCGAAGCTACACGTGCGCTATATGGTTGGCGGGCGTCCATCGCATCCGTTGCAGGAACGTCTCTACAGCTTCGAATTCCCGGAATCACCGGGCGCGCTGCTGCGCTTCCTCAATACGCTGGGCACGCACTGGAACATCTCTCTGTTCCATTATCGCAGCCACGGCACCGACTACGGGCGCGTACTGGCGGCGTTCGAGCTTGGCGATCATGAACCGGATTTCGAAACCCGGCTGAATGAGCTGGGCTACGATTGCCACGACGAAACCAATAACCCGGCGTTCAGGTTCTTTTTGGCGGGTTAATGGTTCGGTAAAATCTTCCAGAAAGCCTCAATCAGCGGCTCATGCAGCCGCTTTTTTTGTGCACACACGCCCAGTTCAAACGGCGTTTTCTCATCGCTACGCTCCAGAATCATCACGCGGTTACGCACCGGTTCCGGGCTGTTTTCCAGCACCACTTCTGGCAACAAGGCCACGCCGCAGCCGAGCGCCACCATCGATACCATCGCTTCATGCCCACCGACTGTGGCGTAAATCATCGGGTTGCTGATTTTGTTGCGTCGGAACCACAGTTCAATGCGGCGGCGTACCGGTCCCTGATCGGCCATGATAAACGGCACTGTAGACCAGTCCGGCTTCTCTACCGAAACCTGATTACGCACCGGGCACGGTAAGGCTGGCGCGATCAGCACCACCGCCAGATTCTCCAGCATCGAAAATGCCACCGCACCTGGCAGCGTCTCCGGCTTCCCGGCAATCGCCAGATCCGCTTCCCCCGTTACAACTTTTTCCATTGCGTCCGCCGCATCACCAGTAGTGAGTTTAATCTCCACCGACGGGTGTTCCGCGCGGAAGCGATCCAGAATCGGCGGTAGATGGCTGTAGGCAGCGGTCACCGAGCAGAAGATATGTAATTCGCCAGAGAGGGACGGCCCTTGCTGGTCGATGGTGTGGCGCAGCTGCTGATACTGCAACAGTGTTTGCTGGGCGAAAACGCGCAGTTCTTCGCCCGCTTCGGTCAGCGTTACCGTGCGGTTATCGCGCACAAACAGCGGCTGACCGAGATCTTCTTCCAGGCGCTGAATCTGCCGTGAGAGCGTGGATGGACTAACGTGCATCGCCCGCGCACTACGGCCAAAATGGCGGCTTTCCGCCAGATGCAGGAAGGTTTTCAGATCGCGTAAATCCAATGGCGCAGCCCTCAATGTTGACGTTGCAAAAATTGCAATGTGACGTTGTGAATATATCAATTTCCGCAATAAATTTCCTGTCATATAGTGAATTCAATCTCGCAAACGCGAACCGAACAATAAGAAGCACAACATCACGAGGAATCACCATGGCTAACTACTTCAATACACTGAACCTGCGCCAGCAATTGGCACAGCTGGGCAAATGTCGCTTTATGGGCCGCGACGAATTCGCCGATGGCGCGAGCTACCTTCAGGGTAAAAAAGTGGTCATCGTCGGCTGTGGTGCACAGGGTCTGAACCAGGGCCTGAACATGCGTGATTCTGGTCTGGATATCTCCTACGCTCTGCGTAAAGAAGCGATTACCGAGAAGCGCGCATCATGGCGTAAAGCGACCGAAAACGGTTTTAAAGTGGGTACTTACGAAGAACTGATCCCGCAGGCAGATCTGGTGGTTAACCTGACGCCGGACAAGCAGCACTCCGACGTGGTGCGCACCGTACAGCCACTGATGAAAGACGGTGCGGCGCTGGGTTACTCGCATGGTTTCAACATCGTCGAAGTGGGCGAGCAGATCCGTAAAGACATCACCGTAGTAATGGTTGCGCCGAAATGCCCTGGCACCGAAGTGCGTGAAGAGTACAAACGTGGATTCGGTGTACCGACACTGATTGCCGTTCACCCGGAAAACGATCCGAAAGGCGAAGGCATGGCGATCGCTAAAGCATGGGCGGCAGCAACTGGTGGTCACCGTGCTGGCGTGCTGGAATCGTCCTTTGTTGCGGAAGTGAAATCTGACCTGATGGGCGAGCAAACCATTCTGTGCGGTATGTTGCAGGCTGGCTCTCTGCTGTGCTTCGACAAGCTGGTGGAAGAAGGCACCGACCCGGCATATGCAGAAAAACTGATTCAGTTCGGTTGGGAAACCATCACCGAAGCCCTGAAGCAGGGCGGCATCACCCTGATGATGGACCGTCTCTCTAACCCGGCGAAACTGCGTGCTTATGCGCTGTCTGAACAACTGAAAGAGATCATGGCACCGCTGTTCCAGAAACATATGGACGACATCATTTCCGGCGAATTCTCCTCCGGCATGATGGCTGACTGGGCCAACGACGATAAGAAACTGCTGACCTGGCGTGAAGAAACCGGCAAAACCGCGTTCGAAACCGCGCCGCAGTATGAAGGCAAAATCGGCGAGCAGGAGTACTTTGATAAAGGCGTACTGATGATCGCGATGGTAAAAGCAGGCGTTGAGCTGGCGTTTGAAACCATGGTTGATTCCGGCATCATCGAAGAATCTGCTTACTATGAATCACTGCACGAACTGCCGCTGATTGCCAACACCATCGCCCGTAAGCGTCTGTACGAAATGAACGTGGTTATCTCTGATACCGCCGAGTATGGTAACTATCTGTTCTCTTACGCTTGTGTGCCGTTGCTGAAACCATTTATGGCAGAGCTGCAACCGGGCGACCTGGGTAAAGCTATTCCGGAAGGTGCAGTGGATAACGCGCAGTTGCGTGATGTGAACGAAGCGATTCGCAGCCATGCGATTGAGCAAGTAGGTAAGAAACTGCGCGGCTATATGACAGATATGAAACGCATTGCTGTTGCGGGTTAATAGAGATTCAGAGTTCAAGGCCTTCTCCTGGAGAAGGCCTTGCTGTTAGTTACGGTACAGCACCTTAATGATGTGGTAACCGAACTGGGTATGCAGCGGGCCAGTCGGCTCCAGTACCGGACAAGAGAAAACCACTTTATCGAACGCCGGAACCATCTGACCCTGGCGGAATTCACCTAAATCACCGCCGCGCTTCCCTGACGGGCAAATGGAGTGTTTCTTCGCCAGCTTGCCGAAATCGGCACCATTCTTAATCTGCTCGAGAAGATCCAGAGCCAGTTTCTCTTCTTTTACAAGGATATGCAGTGCTGCTGCTGTTTTTGCCATGATCGTGCCTTGAGTGGTAAGGATGAGGCTGGCTATACTACCACGCTGTTATTTTCCCCTCCCGACTTTCATTGAGCGATTTTCCTATGCGTCTAAACCCCGGCCAACAACAAGCTGTCGAATTCGTTACCGGCCCCTGCCTGGTGCTGGCGGGCGCGGGTTCCGGTAAAACTCGTGTTATCACCAATAAAATCGCCCATCTGATCCGCGGTTGCGGTTATCAGGCGCGACATATCGCGGCGGTGACCTTTACCAATAAGGCGGCGCGCGAGATGAAAGAGCGTGTCGGGCAGACGCTGGGGCGTAAAGAGGCGCGTGGGCTGATGATTTCCACCTTCCACACGCTGGGGCTGGATATCATCAAGCGTGAGTATGCGGCGCTTGGGATGAAAGCGAACTTCTCGTTGTTTGACGATACCGATCAGCTTGCTTTGCTTAAAGAGTTGACCGAGGGGCTGATTGAAGATGACAAAGTTCTTCTGCAACAGCTGATTTCGACCATCTCTAACTGGAAGAACGATCTCAAAACTCCGGCGCAGGCGGCGGCAGAGGCAAAGGGCGAGCGGGACCGTATTTTTGCCCATTGTTATGGGCTGTATGATTCACACCTGAAAGCGTGCAACGTTCTCGACTTCGACGATCTGATTTTATTACCGACGTTGCTGCTGCAACGTAATGAAGAAGTACGCGAGCGCTGGCAGAACAAAATTCGCTATCTGCTGGTGGATGAATATCAGGACACCAACACCAGTCAGTATGAGCTGGTGAAACTGCTGGTGGGCAGCCGCGCACGTTTTACCGTGGTAGGCGATGATGACCAGTCGATCTACTCCTGGCGCGGTGCCCGTCCGCAAAACCTGGTGCTGTTGAGCCAGGATTTCCCTGCGTTGAAGGTGATTAAACTCGAACAGAACTATCGCTCTTCCGGGCGTATTCTGAAAGCGGCGAACATCCTTATCGCCAATAACCCGCACGTCTTTGAAAAGCGTCTTTTTTCTGAACTGGGTTACGGCACAGAGCTAAAAGTTTTAAGCGCGAATAACGAGGAACATGAGGCCGAGCGCGTTACTGGCGAGCTGATCGCCCATCACTTCGTCAATAAAACGCAGTACAAAGATTACGCCATTCTTTATCGCGGTAACCATCAGTCGCGGGTGTTTGAAAAATTCCTGATGCAAAACCGCATACCGTACAAAATATCTGGTGGTACGTCGTTTTTCTCCCGTCCTGAAATCAAGGATTTGCTGGCTTATCTGCGCGTGCTGACTAACCCGGACGATGATAGTGCGTTCCTGCGTATCGTTAACACGCCGAAGCGAGAGATTGGCCCGGCTACGCTGAAAAAGCTGGGTGAGTGGGCGATGACGCGCAATAAAAGTATGTTTACCGCCAGCTTTGATATGGGCCTGAGTCAGACGCTTAGTGGACGTGGTTATGAAGCATTGACCCGCTTCACTCACTGGTTGGCAGAAATCCAGCGCCTGGCGGAGCGGGAACCGATTGCCGCAGTACGCGATCTGATCCACGGCATGGATTATGAATCCTGGCTGTATGAAACATCGCCCAGCCCGAAAGCTGCCGAAATGCGCATGAAGAACGTCAACCAACTGTTTAGCTGGATGACGGAGATGCTGGAAGGCAGTGAACTGGATGAGCCGATGACGCTCACTCAGGTGGTGACGCGCTTTACTCTGCGAGACATGATGGAGCGCGGCGAGAGCGAGGAAGAGCTGGATCAGGTACAACTGATGACTCTGCACGCGTCAAAAGGGCTGGAGTTTCCTTATGTCTACATGGTCGGTATGGAAGAAGGATTTTTGCCTCACCAGAGCAGCATCGATGAAGACAATATTGATGAGGAGCGTCGGCTGGCCTATGTTGGCATCACCCGCGCCCAGAAGGAATTGACCTTTACGCTGTGTAAAGAACGCCGTCAGTACGGCGAACTTGTGCGCCCGGAGCCGAGTCGCTTCCTGCTGGAGCTGCCGCAGGATGATTTGGTATGGGAACAGGAGCGCAAAGTTGTCAGCGCCGAAGAACGAATGCAGAAAGGCCAAAACCATCTGGCAAATCTGAAGGCGATGATGGCAGCAAAACGAGGGAAATAATCAAGGCCGGGTAAGATGCGCGAGCATCGCACCCAGCATATTACTCTTTAATGCACTTCCAACGGCCAGTGAACATAGCTTTGCCACTGGCTTTCCTGATCAATAATCTCTTTACCCAGCGGATGTTGGGTTAGCCAACCTTGCGGAAGCGTCAAGGTCAACAGTTCATGGTTGGCCTTTAATGTCATCTCTGGCACGAGATCGTCACGGCGACGGCTGGCAAAAATGATGGCCAGGCGTAGTAAACGGCAGAGTTGTTCTGCGACGCGTGGCGGTACGGCATTTTGTTGATGCAACGAGGAGAGATCTATTGGGTTCGTCTGGTTGAGTAGTAGCGTCGCCAGTAATTTTTTCTGTGCAGGCGTAAAACCGGGAAGATCCAGATTACGCACCAGATAAGCAGCATGTTGCGGCGCTTGTTTGAAATCAACGCTCAGACCGATTTCATGAAGCTGACAGGCGCTGATGAGCAAATCACGGCTTATTGCTTCAAGATGCCATTCGTTTTCCACCTGATCGAAGAAGTTAGCCGCAACTTTGGCTACTCGCTGAGCCTGATCAATATCGATCATAAAGCGGCGTTGAATATTACGCAGCGTACGGCTGCGAATATCCTGCTCGACGGCCAGATGCAACATGCCGTAGACCAGGCCTTCACGCAGTGCACCGCCAGCCAGGGTCATACACTGAATATTCAGTTCGGTAAAAATGGCTATCAGGATCGCCAGACCACTCGGGAACACTAACGCACGTTCCAGCGTCAGCCCGTCAATCTCCAGTTCCTCCAACCGACCGCAATGAATGGCGCGCTGTTTCAATTGCTGCAACTTTTCCAGGGTAATGCGTTCATCCATCCCCTGTGCCATCATGATTTCTTGTAAGGCCTGCACAGTGCCGGAAGCACCAACGCATACTTTCCAGCCGTGATACCGCAATTCATCGGCAACCGGACGTAACACTTCGCGTGCCGCTTTTTCTGCGGCATCAAAATTTTCCTGCCCCAGATTACGATCGGCAAAATAGCGTTCCAGCCAGGTGACGCAGCCCATCGACAGGCTGAACAACGAGGTGGTTTGTGCGCCCGTGCCGGTTACCAGTTCAGTACTGGCGCCGCCGATATCCACCACCAGGCGCTGATCGGCACCGCCAGTGGTGTGAGCAACGCCCTGATAAATCAGGCGAGCTTCTTCTTCACCGCTGATCACTTGTACCGGACAACCGAGGATTTCCTGCGCTTTGGCAATAAAATCACCGGCATTGACGGCAAGGCGTAATGTCGCCGTGGCGACAACGCGAATTTGCGAGGGAGGGATATCTTGCAGACGTTCAGCAAACAGGCGCAAACATTGCCAACCGCGCTCCATTGCTTCATTAGACAGGGCATTTTCGCTGTTCAGGCCCGCAGCCAGACGCACTTTGCGTTTAATTCGCGTCAGCGTCTGGATGCTTCCAGCCACCTCGCGCACAACCAGCATATGAAAACTATTCGAACCGAGATCAATGGCTGCATATAATGACGAGGTGGAACCCATACTCTTCATCCTTCAATCTGTCTCTGCGTTGGCTGCGTTCTTTCATCCGAATCACTTACTACAGTAAGCTCATTGGGATTAACTCTCTTGCCATCTTGATACAGTTTGAATGATTTTGAGTATGACATTTTTTATTTAACCTGAACGACGACGATTACGCGGAGCGCCAGTACGACGCGGACCATTGCCTGTGCGCGGGCGCGTGAGGCGCAGCGGTTTTGGCAGATCGGTCATCAATGCGTCCGGATTGTATTTGCTTACTGGAATTGAGTGACCAATATAGGTCTCAATAGCAGGCAAATTCAATGCATACTCTTCACACGCCAGGCTAATAGAGTGACCGCTTGCTCCTGCGCGACCTGTACGACCAATACGGTGAACGTAATCTTCACAGTCATCGGGTAAATCGTAGTTAAAGACGTGCGTCACTGCCGGAATATGCAAACCACGCGCAGCAACGTCGGTGGCAACCAGAATATCCAGATCGCCACGGGTAAATTCATCAAGGATACGCAGACGTTTTTTCTGCGCGACATCGCCTGTCAACAAACCGACACGATGACCATCTGCCGCCAGGTGGCCCCAGATCTCTTCACAACGATGTTTGGTGTTGGCGAAAATAATCGCTCGGTCTGGCCATTCTTCTTCAATCAGCGTTTGCAGCAAACGCATTTTTTCTTCGTTAGAAGGGTAGAAAAGCTCTTCTTTTATACGGTGGCCCGTTTTCTGTTCCGGTTCCACTTCAATATATTCGGCATTGTTCATCTGCTCGAATGCCAGTTCGCGTACCCGGTACGAAAGCGTGGCGGAGAACAGCATGTTGAGGCGCTGGTTTGCAGGCGGCATACGGCGGAACAGCCAGCGGATATCTTTAATAAAGCCCAGATCGTACATGCGATCGGCTTCGTCCAGTACCACCACCTGAATGGCACCGAGGTTAATGTGGTTCTGCTTGGCGTAGTCAATTAAACGACCCGTGGTGCCAATCAGAATGTCAACGCCGCTTTCCAGCACTTTCAGCTGTTTGTCGTAGCCATCACCACCGTAAGCCAGACCCAGCTTCAGGCCGGTAGCTTGCGCCAGTGGCTCCGCATCGGCGTGGATCTGCACGGCAAGTTCACGCGTCGGTGCCATAATTAAGGCACGCGGCTGATTCACCTTGCGATCGGCAATCGCGGGATGAGAGAGAAGATAATGAAACGTTGACGTAAGAAACGCCATCGTTTTCCCGGTACCGGTTTGCGCCTGCCCGGCTACGTCACGACCCGCCAGCGTCAGCGGAAGGGCCAGTGCCTGAATGGGCGTACAGTTATGAAACCCTTTTTTTTCAAGGGCTTCTACAACCTTCGGATGCAGGGCGAAGTCGGAAAACTTCTGTTCTGTTAAATGTGTTTTGCTCATAGTGTGGTAGAATATCAGCTTACTATTGCTTTACGAAAGCGTATCCGGTGAAATAAAGTCAACCTTTAGTTGGTTAATGTTACACCAACAACGAAACCAACACGCCAGGCTTATTCCTGTGGAGTTATATATGAGCGATAAAATTATTCACCTGACTGACGACAGTTTTGACACGGATGTACTCAAAGCGGACGGGGCGATCCTCGTTGATTTCTGGGCAGAGTGGTGCGGTCCGTGCAAAATGATCGCCCCGATTCTGGATGAAATCGCTGACGAATATCAGGGCAAACTGACCGTTGCAAAACTGAACATCGATCAAAACCCTGGCACTGCGCCGAAATATGGCATCCGTGGTATCCCGACTCTGCTGCTGTTCAAAAACGGTGAAGTGGCGGCAACCAAAGTGGGCGCACTGTCTAAAGGTCAGTTGAAAGAGTTCCTCGACGCTAACCTGGCGTAAGGGAATTTCATGTTCGGGTGCCCCGTCGCTAAAAACTGGACGCCCGGCGTGAGCCATGCTAACTTAATGTTGACTTCGTATTAAACTTACCTTATTAAGTTTGAATCTTGTAATATCCAACGCTTCCCGTTTTATCTAATGCGAAGTGAACAGATTTCTGGTTTGTCACTCAATCCGTCTTGTCGTTTCAGTTCTGCGTACTCTCCTGTGACCAGGCAGCGAAAAGACATGAGATGATGACCGTAAACAGGCATGGATGATCCTGCCATACCATTCACAACATTAAGTTCGAGATTTACCCCAAGTTTAAGAACTCACACCATTATGAATCTTACCGAATTAAAGAATACGCCGGTTTCTGAGCTGATCACTCTCGGCGAAAATATGGGGCTGGAAAACCTGGCTCGTATGCGTAAGCAGGACATTATTTTTGCCATCCTGAAGCAGCACGCAAAGAGTGGCGAAGATATCTTTGGTGATGGCGTACTGGAGATATTGCAGGATGGATTTGGTTTCCTCCGTTCCGCAGACAGCTCCTACCTCGCCGGTCCTGATGACATCTACGTTTCCCCTAGCCAAATCCGCCGTTTCAACCTCCGCACTGGTGATACCATCTCTGGTAAGATTCGCCCGCCGAAAGAAGGTGAACGCTATTTTGCGCTGCTGAAAGTTAACGAAGTTAACTTCGACAAACCTGAAAACGCCCGCAACAAAATCCTCTTTGAGAACTTAACCCCGCTGCACGCAAACTCTCGTCTGCGCATGGAACGTGGCAACGGTTCTACTGAAGATTTAACCGCTCGCGTACTGGATCTGGCATCACCTATCGGTCGTGGTCAGCGTGGTCTGATTGTGGCACCGCCGAAAGCCGGTAAAACCATGCTGCTGCAGAACATTGCCCAGAGCATTGCTTACAACCACCCGGATTGTGTGCTGATGGTTCTGCTGATTGACGAACGTCCGGAAGAGGTAACCGAGATGCAGCGTCTGGTAAAAGGTGAAGTTGTTGCTTCTACCTTTGACGAACCCGCTTCTCGCCACGTTCAGGTTGCGGAAATGGTGATCGAGAAGGCGAAACGCCTGGTTGAGCACAAGAAAGACGTTATCATTCTGCTCGACTCCATCACTCGTCTTGCGCGCGCTTATAACACCGTTGTTCCGGCGTCAGGTAAAGTGCTGACCGGTGGTGTGGATGCCAACGCCCTGCATCGCCCGAAACGCTTCTTCGGGGCGGCGCGTAATGTGGAAGAGGGCGGCAGCCTGACCATCATCGCCACCGCGCTTATCGATACCGGTTCCAAGATGGACGAAGTTATCTACGAAGAGTTTAAAGGTACAGGCAACATGGAACTGCACCTCTCTCGTAAGATCGCTGAAAAACGCGTCTTCCCGGCTATCGACTACAACCGTTCCGGTACCCGTAAAGAAGAGCTGCTCACTACTCAGGAAGAACTGCAGAAAATGTGGATCCTGCGCAAAATCATTCACCCGATGGGCGAAATCGATGCAATGGAATTCCTCATTAATAAACTGGCAATGACCAAGACCAATGACGATTTCTTCGAGATGATGAAACGCTCATAAATTTGTTTTATGCCAAAAACGCCACGTATTTACGTGGCGTTTTACTTTTATATCTGTAATCTTAACGGCGTTATAACAAATACGAGTTATGTTTGTTTATTGCGCATAACACGAATCACGTGGTTGTTTTTTGCACAAGGTCGGTGGGTTCAGAGCAGAGTTTCCCTTCTGAATAAAGGCCTTCGTGGTTATACTTCTGCTAATATTTTTCTCTGAGAGCATGCATTGTGAATTTACTGACAGTGAGTACTGATCTCATCAGTATTTTTTTATTCACGACACTGTTTCTGTTTTTTGCCCGTAAGGTGGCAAAAAAAGTCGGTTTAGTGGATAAACCAAACTTCCGCAAACGTCACCAGGGATTGATACCTCTCGTTGGGGGGATTTCGGTTTACGCAGGGATTTGCTTCACGTTCGGAATCGTCGATTACTATATTCCGCATGCATCTCTCTATCTCGCTTGTGCCGGTGTGCTTGTGTTCATTGGCGCGCTGGATGACCGTTTTGATATCAGCGTAAAAATCCGTGCCACCATACAGGCCGCTGTTGGCATTGTTATGATGGTGTTCGGCAAACTTTATCTCAGTAGTCTGGGTTATATCTTTGGCTCCTGGGAGATGGTGCTCGGACCGTTTGGTTACTTCCTGACGCTATTTGCCGTCTGGGCGGCAATTAATGCGTTCAACATGGTCGATGGCATTGATGGCTTGCTGGGCGGGTTATCCTGCGTCTCGTTTGCAGCAATCGGGATGATTTTGTGGTTCGACGGGCAAACCAGCCTCGCAATCTGGTGCTTTGCGATGATCGCCGCCATTCTGCCATACATCATGCTTAACCTTGGTATCCTGGGTCGCCGCTACAAAGTCTTTATGGGTGATGCGGGCAGTACGCTGATTGGTTTTACCGTTATCTGGATCCTGCTGGAAACGACTCAGGGAAAAACGCACCCAATAAGCCCGGTTACTGCATTATGGATTATCGCCATTCCGCTAATGGATATGGTGGCGATTATGTACCGTCGCCTGCGTAAAGGCATGAGCCCATTCTCTCCTGACCGTCAGCATATTCACCATTTGATCATGCGTGCCGGGTTTACTTCCCGCCAGGCATTTGTGCTGATTACCCTTGCCGCAGCACTGCTCGCTTCTATTGGCGTGCTGGCAGAATACTCTCATTTTGTCCCGGAATGGGTCATGCTGGTGCTCTTTTTGCTAGCATTCTTCCTCTATGGATATTGCATTAAGCGTGCCTGGAAAGTTGCTCGCTTTATTAAGCGCGTAAAACGCAGACTGCGTAGAAATCGTGGTGGCAGCCCCAATTTAACCAAATAAATGAGGATGTAATGACGCAACCAATGCCTGGGAAACCAGCCGAAAATGCTGAAAATGAACTGGATATTCGTGGGTTGTTTCGTACCTTGTGGGCTGGGAAGCTGTGGATTATTGGCATGGGGCTGGCGTTTGCGTTAATCGCGCTGGCGTATACTTTTTTTGCCCGACAGGAGTGGAGCGCGACGGCGATTACTGATCGTCCAACAGTGAATATGCTGGGGGGATACTACTCGCAGCAGCAATTTTTGCGTAATCTCGACGTCCGTTCAAACATGGCTTCTGTCGACCAACCTTCGGTCATGGACGAAGCCTATAAAGAGTTTGTTATGCAACTGGCCTCGTGGGATACCCGCCGCGATTTCTGGTTGCAGACAGATTATTACAAACAGCGGATGGTCGGGAACAGCAAAGCCGATGCGGCGTTGCTGGATGAAATGATCAACAATATCGTGTTTATTCCCGGTGACTTCACTCGCGCGGTCAACGACAGCGTTAAGCTGATTGCCGAAACTGCGCCTGACGCTAATAACCTGTTACGTCAGTATGTTGCTTTTGCCAGCCAGCGTGCAGCCAGCCATCTGAATGATGAGCTGAAAGGCGCATGGGCGGCGCGCACCATCCAGATGAAAGCTCAGGTGAAGCGTCAGGAAGAGGTGGCGAAAGCCATCTACGACCGCCGGTTGAACAGTATTGAACAGGCGCTGAAAATTGCCGAGCAGCATAACATCTCTCGCAGTGCGACAGATGTGCCAGCGGAGGAACTGCCTGATTCTGAGTTATTTTTACTGGGTCGTCCGATGCTCCAGGCGCGACTGGAAAATTTACAGGCCGTCGGTCCGGCCTTTGATCTCGACTATGATCAGAATCGGGCCATGTTAAACACCCTGAATGTTGGTCCAACCCTGGATCCGCGTTTTCAGACCTATCGCTATTTGCGTACGCCGGAAGAACCGGTAAAACGCGATAGCCCACGTCGTGCCTTCCTGATGATTATGTGGGGCATTGTCGGGGGTCTGATCGGGGCTGGTGTCGCATTAACCCGCCGTTGCTCGAAATAGCAACACTGCTGCGGTGAGCGCAAAGGCGCTCGCCGCTTATTCGAAGAGAATCGATGTGAAAGTACTGACTGTATTTGGTACGCGCCCGGAAGCCATCAAGATGGCGCCGTTGGTGCATGCGTTGGCAAAAGATCCTTTTTTTGAGGCTAAAGTTTGCGTCACTGCGCAGCATCGGGAGATGCTCGATCAGGTGCTGAAACTCTTTTCCATTGTACCTGACTACGATCTCAACATAATGCAGCCAGGACAGGGCCTGACAGAGATAACCTGTCGGATTCTGGAAGGGCTAAAACCAATTCTTGCCGAATTCAAACCAGACGTCGTGCTGGTTCACGGTGATACGACGACGACGCTGGCAACCAGCCTGGCAGCGTTTTATCAGCGTATTCCTGTTGGTCACGTTGAGGCTGGTCTGCGCACGGGCGATCTCTATTCGCCGTGGCCGGAAGAGGCTAACCGTACATTGACCGGGCATCTGGCGATGTATCACTTCTCTCCAACCGAAACTTCCCGGCAAAACTTGCTGCGTGAAAACGTTGCTGACAGCCGAATCTTCATTACCGGTAATACCGTTATTGATGCACTGTTATGGGTGCGTGACCAGGTGATGAGCAGCGATACGCTGCGTTCAGAACTGGCGGCAAATTATCCGTTTATCGACCCTGATAAAAAGATGATTCTGGTGACCGGTCACAGGCGTGAGAGCTTTGGTCGTGGTTTTGAAGAAATCTGCCATGCACTGGCAGACATCGCCACCACGCACCAGGACATCCAGATTGTCTATCCGGTGCATCTCAACCCGAACGTCAGAGAGCCGGTCAATCGCATTCTGGGGCACGTGAAAAATGTCATTCTGATCGATCCTCAGGAGTATTTACCGTTTGTCTGGCTGATGAACCACGCCTGGCTGATTTTGACTGACTCAGGCGGCATTCAGGAGGAAGCGCCTTCGCTGGGGAAACCGGTGCTGGTGATGCGCGATACCACCGAGCGTCCGGAAGCGGTGACGGCAGGTACGGTGCGTCTGGTAGGCACGGATAAGCAGCGAATTGTCGAGGAAGTGACGCGTCTTTTAAAAGATGAAAACGAATATCAAACTATGAGCCGTGCCCATAACCCGTATGGTGATGGTCAGGCATGCTCTCGCATTCTGGAAGCGTTAAAAAATAATCGGATATCACTATGAGTTTTGCGACCATTTCTGTTATCGGACTGGGTTATATCGGGCTGCCAACGGCGGCAGCGTTTGCCTCACGGCAAAAACAGGTGATTGGTGTCGATATCAACCAACACGCAGTTGATACCATCAATCGTGGCGAAATCCATATCGTCGAGCCTGATTTGGCGAGCGTAGTAAAAACTGCCGTAGAAGGCGGTTTTTTACGAGCGAGCACGACGCCGGTTGAAGCGGATGCCTGGCTGATTGCTGTACCCACGCCGTTTAAAGGCGATCATGAGCCAGATATGACCTACGTTGAATCGGCTGCTCGCTCCATTGCGCCAGTGCTGAAAAAAGGCGCGCTGGTGATCCTTGAATCCACCTCGCCGGTGGGGTCAACCGAGAAGATGGCAGAATGGTTAGCAGAGATGCGTCCGGACCTGACTTTCCCACAGCAGGTGGGCGAGCAAGCGGACGTCAACATTGCTTACTGCCCGGAACGCGTGTTACCGGGCCAGGTTATGGTCGAGCTGATTAAAAACGATCGCGTGATTGGTGGTATGACGCCGGTTTGTTCGGCCCGTGCCAGCGAACTGTACAAAATTTTCCTCGAAGGTGAGTGTGTCGTCACTAACTCACGGACGGCGGAAATGTGTAAACTCACCGAGAACAGCTTCCGCGATGTGAATATCGCTTTTGCTAACGAACTGTCGCTGATTTGCGCCGATCAGGGGATTAACGTCTGGGAACTGATTCGCCTGGCGAATCGCCACCCACGCGTCAATATTCTTCAACCTGGCCCTGGCGTGGGTGGTCACTGCATCGCTGTTGATCCGTGGTTTATCGTGGCACAGAATCCGCAGCAGGCGCGGCTTATCCGTACCGCGCGTGAAGTGAACGATCACAAACCGTTCTGGGTGATTGATCAGGTCAAAGCGGCGGTTGCCGACTGCCTGGCCGCTACCGATAAACGCGCCAGTGAGCTGAAAATTGCCTGTTTTGGTCTGGCGTTTAAACCGAATATTGATGACCTGCGCGAAAGTCCGGCGATGGAAATCGCTGAATTGATCGCTCAGTGGCACAGCGGCGAAACGCTGGTTGTTGAGCCTAACATTCACCAGTTGCCGAACAAACTGAATGGGCTTTGTACTCTGGCGCAGCTTGACGAGGCGCTGGCAACGGCAGATGTGCTGGTGATGTTGGTCGATCATAGTCAGTTCAAAGTTATCAATGGCGACAACGTTCATCAGCAGTATGTCGTCGATGCCAAAGGAGTCTGGCGCTAATGAGAAAGATTCTGATAACAGGCGGTGCCGGGTTTATTGGCTCGGCGCTGGTGCGTTATATCATCAACGAGACGAACGATGCGGTGGTGGTGGTCGATAAGCTGACTTACGCCGGAAACCTGATGTCGTTGGCACCAGTCGCGCAAAGCGATCGCTTTGCCTTTGAGAAAGTTGATATCTGCGATCGGGCAGAACTGGCGCGTGTTTTCACAGAACATCAGCCAGACTGCGTCATGCATCTGGCAGCTGAAAGCCATGTTGACCGTTCTATTGACGGCCCGGCAGCGTTTATCGAAACCAACATTGTCGGGACTTATACACTGCTTGAAGCGGCGCGGGCTTACTGGAATGCGCTGGCAGAAGACAAAAAATCGGCGTTCCGTTTTCATCATATCTCCACCGATGAAGTATACGGTGACCTACATTCCACAGATGATTTCTTCACCGAAACCACGCCGTATTCGCCGAGCAGCCCTTATTCTGCTTCAAAAGCCAGCAGCGACCATCTGGTGCGCGCCTGGCTGCGGACCTACGGCCTGCCGACGTTAATCACCAACTGCTCTAATAACTACGGTCCTTACCACTTTCCTGAAAAGCTGATCCCGCTGATGATTCTCAACGCGCTGGCGGGTAAACCGCTGCCGGTATATGGCAATGGGCAGCAAATCCGTGACTGGTTATATGTTGAAGATCATGCCCGCGCGCTGTATTGCGTGGTGACCACCGGGAAAGTCGGTGAAACCTATAATATTGGTGGTCACAACGAGCGTAAGAATCTCGAGGTTGTGGAAACCATTTGCGAGCTGCTGGAAGAACTGGCCCCGAATAAACCGCACGGTGTGGCGCACTATCGCGATCTGATTACCTTTGTCGCTGACCGTCCAGGGCATGACCTACGCTATGCCATTGATGCTGCGAAAATTGCCCGTGAACTTGGCTGGCTGCCGCAGGAAACCTTTGAAAGTGGAATGCGTAAAACAGTGCAGTGGTATCTGGCTAATGAAAGCTGGTGGAAGCAGGTGCAGGACGGCAGCTATCAGGGTGAGCGTTTAGGTCTGAACGGCTAATTCTCAGCGGAGGCAAACATGAAAGGTATTATCCTGGCGGGCGGTTCCGGCACCCGATTGCATCCGATTACGCGCGGCGTATCGAAGCAACTATTGCCGATTTACGATAAGCCAATGATTTACTATCCGCTGTCGGTGCTGATGCTGGCCGGTATCCGCGAAATTCTCATCATCACCACGCCGGAAGATAAAGGTTATTTCCAGCGCCTGCTGGGCGATGGTAGTGAGTTCGGTATCCAGCTGGAATATGCCGAACAGCCCAGCCCGGACGGTCTTGCACAGGCATTTATCATCGGTGAAACCTTCCTTAATGGTGAGCCATCTTGTCTGGTGCTGGGCGATAACATCTTCTTCGGTCAGGGCTTCAGTCCGAAGCTGCGCCATGTTGCGGCGCGCACGCAAGGGGCGACGGTATTTGGCTATCAGGTAATGGATCCAGAACGCTTTGGCGTCGTGGAGTTTGACGACAATTTCCGCGCTATCTCTCTGGAAGAAAAGCCAAAACAGCCAAAATCAAACTGGGCGGTGACCGGGCTTTATTTCTACGACAGTAAAGTTGTGGAGTACGCAAAGCAGGTGAAGCCGTCGGAGCGTGGTGAACTGGAGATTACCTCCATCAACCAGATGTACCTTGAGGCAGGCAACCTGACCGTTGAACTCCTCGGGCGCGGATTTGCCTGGCTGGACACCGGCACACACGACAGCCTGATTGAAGCCAGTACCTTTGTACAGACGGTGGAAAAACGCCAGGGCTTTAAGATTGCCTGCCTGGAAGAGATTGCCTGGCGTAACGGCTGGCTCGATGACGAAGGTGTGAAGCGTGCTGCCAGTTCATTAGCGAAAACTGGCTACGGCCAATATCTGCTGGAGTTACTCCGTGCCCGTCCGCGCCAGTATTGAACCACTAGCCTGGGAAAATGCCTTCTTTGGCGTTAACAGCGCTATCGTGCGCATCACTCCTGATGCGCCACTCCTGACGCCAGACGCTTTAGCGCCGTGGTCACGAGTACAGGCCAAAATTACTGCATCAAATACTGTTGAGCTGGATGCCTTGCAACAGCTGGGATTCTGCCTGGTTGAAGGTGAAGTTGATTTGGCGCTACCCGTGAACAATGTCAGTGATAGCGGCGCAGAAGTGGCACAAGAGACAGATATTCCCGCATTACGTCAGTTAGCCAGCGCCGCATTTGCGCAAAGCCGTTTTCGTGCGCCGTGGTATGCGCCTGACGCCAGCGGTCGCTTTTATGCGCAGTGGGTTGAAAATGCCGTGCGCGGCACCTTTGATCATCAATGCCTCATTTTACGTTCGGCGTCCGGCGATATTCGCGGCTATGTCTCTTTACGGGAACTCAATGCGACAGATGCGCGAATTGGCCTGCTGGCTGGACGCGGTGCAGGTGCTGAGCTGATGCAAACAGCGCTAAACTGGGCGTATGCTCGCGGTAAAACAACTTTGCGGGTGGCGACCCAGATGGGCAACACCGCCGCGCTTAAACGATACATACAAAGTGGTGCGAATGTAGAAAGCACCGCGTACTGGTTATACAGGTGATCACATGATTCCATTTAACGCACCGCCGGTGGTGGGAACCGAACTCGACTATATGCAGTCGGCAATGGGTAGCGGCAAACTGTGTGGCGATGGCGGTTTTACCCGTCGCTGTCAGCAGTGGCTGGAACAACGTTTTGGCAGCGCCAAAGTGCTGTTGACGCCGTCCTGCACCGCTTCTCTGGAGATGGCGGCGCTGCTGCTCGATATCCAGCCTGGCGATGAAGTGATCATGCCGAGCTACACCTTTGTCTCCACCGCCAATGCCTTTGTGCTGCGTGGCGCGAAAATCGTCTTTGTGGATGTTCGCCCGGACACCATGAATATCGACGAAACGCTGATTGAAGCGGCGATCACCGACAAAACGCGCGTTATCGTGCCGGTGCATTACGCAGGCGTGGCCTGTGAAATGGACACCATTATGGCGTTGGCGAAAAAGTATAACCTGTTTGTGGTGGAAGATGCCGCTCAGGGCGTGATGTCCACTTACAAAGGGCGTGCGCTGGGAACCATTGGTCATATTGGCTGCTTTAGCTTCCATGAAACCAAAAATTACACGGCGGGCGGTGAAGGCGGCGCGACGCTGATCAACGATAAGGCATTGATCGAACGAGCCGAAATCATCCGGGAAAAAGGGACTAACCGCAGCCAGTTCTTCCGTGGTCAGGTTGATAAATATACCTGGCGCGATATTGGCTCCAGCTATTTGATGTCCGATCTGCAAGCCGCGTACCTGTGGGCGCAACTGGAAGCTGCGGATCGTATCAACCAGCAACGTCTGGCGCTGTGGCAAAACTACTACGATGCGTTAGCGCCTCTGGCGAAAGCCGGGCGTATCGAGCTACCATCGATTCCGGATGGCTGCGTGCAGAATGCGCATATGTTCTACATTAAACTGCGGGATATTGATGACCGGAGCGCGTTGATTAACTTTCTGAAAGAAGCGGAAATCATGGCGGTGTTCCATTATATTCCGCTGCACGGTTGCCCTGCGGGGGAACGCTTTGGTGAGTTCCACGGTGAAGATCGCTACACCACCAAAGAGAGCGAGCGCCTGCTGCGCCTGCCGCTGTTCTACAACCTGTCGCCCGTCAATCAGCGTACGGTAATTGCGACCTTGTTGAATTACTTCTCCTGATATGTCGTTGGCAAAAGCGTCCTTATGGACGGCGGCCAGTACACTGGTCAAGATTGGTGCCGGGTTACTGGTCGGTAAGTTGCTGGCGGTGTCATTTGGTCCGGCGGGGCTTGGGCTGGCGGCAAATTTCCGCCAGTTGATTACCGTGCTCGGTGTGCTTGCTGGGGCAGGCATCTTTAACGGCGTAACCAAATACGTTGCCCAGTACCATGATAATCCGCAGCAGCTGCGCCGCGTGGTCGGCACTTCATCAGCGATGGTGCTTGGCTTCTCTACGCTGATGGCGCTGGTTTTTGTGCTGGCGGCAGCGCCAATTAGCCAGGGATTGTTTGGTAATACCGACTATGTGGGGCTGGTGCGTTTAGTGGCGCTGGTGCAAATGGGGATCGCCTGGGGCAACCTGTTGCTGGCGCTGATGAAAGGCTTTCGCGATGCTGCAGGTAATGCGTTATCGCTGATTGTCGGCAGCCTGATTGGCGTAATTGCTTATTATGTCAGTTACCGTTTGGGCGGTTATGAAGGGGCATTGCTGGGGCTGGCGCTGATTCCCGCGTTGGTGGTGATTCCTGCCGTCATCATGTTGATCAAACGTGGTGCCATCCCGTTAAGCTATCTGAAACCCAGCTGGGATAACGGCCTGGCTGGGCAGTTGAGCAAATTTACGCTCATGGCGTTGATTACGTCGGTGACCTTGCCCGTTGCGTACATCATGATGCGTAAACTGTTGGCGGCGCAGTATAGCTGGGATGAAGTGGGTATCTGGCAAGGGGTGAGCAGTATTTCCGATGCCTACCTGCAATTTATTACGGCATCGTTCAGCGTATATTTGCTGCCCACGTTGTCGCGGCTAACGGAAAAGCGCGATATCACCCGGGAAGTGGTTAAATCGCTGAAATTCGTCTTACCGGCGGTAGCTGTGGCGAGTTTTACCGTCTGGTTGCTGCGTGATTTTGCTATCTGGCTGCTGTTGTCGAATAAATTTACCGCTATGCGCGATCTCTTTGCCTGGCAGTTGGTGGGCGATGTATTAAAAGTGGGCGCTTATGTCTTTGGTTATCTGGTGATCGCCAAAGCGTCACTGCGGTTTTATATTCTGGCGGAAGTCAGCCAGTTCACTTTATTGATGGTATTTGCCCACTGGCTAATCCCCGCGCATGGCGCACTGGGCGCGGCGCAGGCCTACATGGCAACCTATATCGTCTATTTTTCTCTTTGTTGTGGAGTATTTTTACTCTGGCGTAGGCGGGCATGACTGTACTGATTCACGTACTGGGATCGGATATCCCTCACCATAACCAAACCGTTCTGCGGTTTTTCAACGACGTGCTGGCCGCGACGAGCGAGAATGCGCGCGAGTTTATGGTTGTTGGCAAGGACGACGGCCTAATTGATAGCTGTCCGGCGCTTTCTGTGCAATTTTTCCCTGGGAAAAAATCGCTGGCGGAAGCGGTCATTGCGAAAGCAAAAGCTAACCGTCAGCAGCGATTTTTCTTCCACGGTCAGTTCAATCCCAAACTGTGGCTGGCCCTGCTGAGTGGGGGCATTAAGCCCAGCCAGTTTTACTGGCATATCTGGGGGGCAGACCTGTATGAGCTTTCCAGTGGCTTGAGATATAAGCTTTTTTATCCGCTGCGCCGTCTGGCGCAAAAGCGAGTCGGCTGTGTATTTGCCACTCGCGGTGATTTGAGTTTTTTTGCCAAAACGCATCCAAAGGTGCGGGGCGAACTGCTGTACTTCCCGACGCGGATGGACCCTTCTCTCAATACGATGGCGAACGATCGCCAACGTGAAGGGAAAATGACCATTCTGGTGGGGAACTCCGGCGACCGCAGCAATGAGCATGTCGCCGCCTTACGCGCCGTTCATCAGCAATTTGGCGATACTGTAAAAGTGGTTGTACCGATGGGATATCCGCCTAATAACGAAGCGTACATCGAGGAAGTTCGTCAGGCGGGGCTGGCGTTATTCAGCGAAGAAAATCTGCAAGTTCTGAGCGAAAAACTGGAATTTGACGCCTATCTGACGCTACTTCGTCAGTGCGATCTCGGTTACTTTATTTTTGCCCGCCAGCAGGGCATTGGTACGCTGTGCTTACTTATTCAGGCGGGTATTCCTTGTGTGCTTAACCGGGAAAATCCGTTCTGGCAGGATATGACGGAACAGCATTTGCCGGTGCTGTTTACTACCGACGATCTCAACGAGGATATTGTGCGTGAAGCGCAGCGCCAGCTTGCGTCGGTGGATAAAAACACCATTGCCTTCTTTAGCCCGAACTATCTGCAAGGCTGGCAGCGGGCGTTGGCGATTGCCGCCGGGGAGGTCGCATGAGTCTGCTGCAATTCAGTGGCCTGTTTGTTGTCTGGCTGCTCTGCACGCTGTTTATTGCCACGCTGACCTGGTTTGAGTTTCGCCGTGTGCGCTTTAACTTCAATGTCTTCTTTTCATTGCTGTTTTTGCTCACCTTTTTCTTCGGCTTTCCGCTGACCAGCGTGCTGGTATTTCGCTTTGATGTTGGTGTCGCGCCGCCAGAAATCTTGTTACAGGCGTTGCTTTCTGCGGGCTGCTTCTATGCGGTTTACTACGTCACTTACAAAACCCGCCTACGCAAACGCACTACCGATGTACCGCGCCGCCCATTGTTTACCATGAACCGCGTGGAGACCAATCTCACATGGGTGATTCTGATGGGCATTGCGTTGGTAAGCGTCGGCATCTTCTTCATGCACAACGGATTTTTGCTGTTCCGGCTTAACTCCTACAGTCAGATCTTCTCCAGTGAAGTCTCCGGCGTGGCGTTAAAGCGCTTCTTTTACTTTTTCATCCCGGCGATGCTGGTGGTCTACTTTCTGCGCCAGGACAGCAAAGCGTGGCTGTTTTTCCTCGTCAGCACGGTAGCGTTTGGCTTGTTGACTTACATGATTGTCGGCGGCACTCGCGCCAATATTATCATCGCATTTGCTATCTTCCTGTTTATTGGCATTATTCGCGGCTGGATTTCGTTGTGGATGCTGGCGGCGGCGGGCGTGCTGGGGATTGTGGGCATGTTCTGGCTGGCGCTAAAACGCTATGGAATGAATGTGAGCGGCGATGAAGCGTTCTATACGTTTCTCTATCTCACTCGCGACACCTTCTCGCCGTGGGAGAATCTGGCGTTGCTGTTGCAGAACTACGACAACATCGACTTCCAGGGCCTGGCTCCCATTGTCCGCGATTTCTATGTCTTTATCCCTTCCTGGCTGTGGCCGGGTCGCCCGAGTATGGTGCTGAACTCCGCCAACTACTTTACCTGGGAAGTTCTGAATAACCACTCTGGTCTGGCGATCTCGCCTACGCTTATTGGTTCACTAGTGGTGATGGGCGGCGCGCTGTTTATTCCTCTGGGGGCGATCGTGGTTGGTCTGATCATCAAATGGTTCGACTGGCTGTATGAGCTGGGTAACCGCGAAACTAATCGCTATAAGGCTGCGATATTGCACAGTTTCTGCTTCGGGGCGATCTTCAATATGATCGTACTGGCGCGTGAAGGGCTGGACTCGTTTGTCTCACGCGTGGTCTTTTTTATCGTGGTCTTCGGCGCATGTCTGATGATCGCAAAACTGTTGTACTGGCTTTTTGAAAGCGCCGGACTCATTCATAAACGTACAAAATCATCGCTCCGGACGCAGGTTGAAGGATAACAATGAATAACAACACCACAGCACCGACCTATACGTTGCGTGGCTTGCAGTTAATCGGTTGGCGTGATATGCAGCACGCTCTCGATTATCTGTTTGCTGACGGGCAGCTTAAGCAGGGAACGTTGGTTGCCATTAATGCCGAAAAAATGCTGACCATTGAAGATAACGCCGAGGTCAGGGCGTTAATTAATGCTGCCGAATTTAAATATGCTGATGGCATCAGCGTTGTACGTTCAGTACGTAAAAAGTACCCGCAGGCACAGGTTTCCCGCGTTGCCGGGGCCGATCTCTGGGAAGAGCTGATGGCGCGCGCAGGCAAAGAAGGGACGCCGGTATTTCTTGTGGGCGGTAAACCTGAAGTGCTGGCGCAAACTGAAGCTAAACTGCGCAATCAGTGGAATGTGAATATCGTTGGCAGTCAGGATGGTTATTTTAAACCCGAGCAGCGTCAGGCGCTGTTTGAACGCATTCATGCCAGCGGAGCGCAAATCGTCACCGTTGCGATGGGATCGCCAAAGCAGGAGATCTTCATGCGCGACTGCCGTCTGGTGCATCCGGATGCGCTGTATATGGGCGTTGGCGGGACTTACGATGTTTTCACCGGTCACGTGAAACGCGCACCGAAAATCTGGCAAACGCTGGGGCTGGAGTGGCTCTACCGCCTGCTTTCGCAGCCGAGCCGCATTAAGCGTCAGCTTCGTTTGCTGCGTTATTTACGCTGGCATTACACCGGCAACCTCTGATTTTCCTCTCTCTGTAAAGCGACGGAGTGGTCACTTCGTCGCCTGCCTGTCTTTTTATTACACAAAGCATTCAAATTTTTAATGCTTTATTTGCCATTTCTCCTGAATTACGAAAACATTCGCAACACTCGATGTACCCATAACGATAACCGGTAACACCGGAAAGCATGCAAACACAACACGAGGATTTATGGCAGATAACAAACCAGAGCTACAGCGTGGGCTGGAAGCTCGACATATCGAACTCATCGCCCTGGGGGGCACCATTGGCGTCGGCCTGTTTATGGGGGCCGCCAGTACCCTGAAATGGGCCGGGCCATCCGTATTGTTGGCCTATATCATCGCCGGGCTGTTCGTCTTTTTCATCATGCGTTCAATGGGCGAAATGTTGTTCCTCGAACCGGTTACCGGTTCGTTCGCCGTTTATGCGCATCGTTATATGAGCCCGTTTTTTGGCTATCTCACCGCCTGGTCTTACTGGTTTATGTGGATGGCGGTGGGGATCTCAGAAATCACCGCCATTGGCGTTTATGTCCAGTTCTGGTTCCCGGAGATGGCGCAGTGGATACCCGCATTGATCGCGGTGGCGCTGGTAGCGTTGGCGAATCTGGCGGCAGTGCGGTTGTACGGCGAAATCGAATTCTGGTTCGCGATGATCAAAGTCACCACGATTATCGTGATGATTGTCATTGGCCTGGGCGTAATTTTCTTTGGTTTTGGCAATGGCGGGCAGTCGATTGGTTTTAGCAATCTCACAGAGCATGGCGGTTTCTTTGCGGGTGGCTGGAAAGGGTTCCTGACCGCATTGTGTATTGTGGTGGCGTCCTACCAGGGCGTGGAGCTGATTGGCATTACGGCCGGTGAAGCGAAGAATCCGCAGGTGACACTGCGTAGTGCCGTTGGCAAAGTGCTGTGGCGAATCCTGATTTTCTACGTAGGTGCGATTTTCGTTATTGTCACCATCTTCCCGTGGAATGAAATTGGCAGCAACGGCAGCCCGTTCGTACTGACTTTCGCCAAAATCGGCATTACCGCAGCGGCGGGTATTATCAACTTTGTGGTGCTGACGGCTGCGCTCTCTGGCTGTAACAGCGGCATGTACAGTTGCGGACGTATGCTCTACGCGCTGGCGAAAAACCGTCAGTTACCGGCGGCGATGGCGAAAGTTTCCCGTCAAGGTGTTCCGGTTGCAGGCGTGGCGGTATCAATTGCTATTCTGTTAATTGGCTCATGCCTGAACTATATCATTCCCAATCCACAGCGTGTGTTTGTCTATGTCTACAGTGCCAGCGTGCTTCCGGGGATGGTGCCATGGTTTGTGATTTTGATAAGCCAGTTGCGTTTTCGTCGAGCGCACAAAGCGGCGATTGCCAGCCATCCGTTCCGCTCAATCCTGTTCCCGTGGGCCAACTACGTAACAATGGCATTCCTGATTTGCGTTTTGATCGGCATGTACTTTAATGAAGATACGCGTATGTCACTGTTTGTCGGCATCATCTTTATGCTGGCGGTGACGGCAATTTATAAAGTTTTTGGACTTAATCGCCACGGTAAAGCGCATAAGCTGGATGAATAATCGGCAAAACGCACAAACCGTAACCAAACGCGCAATTTATTTAAAAAGGGACTAGACAGAGGGGTGGGAAGTCCGTATTATCCACCCCCGCAACGGCGCTAAGCGCCCGTAGCTCAGCTGGATAGAGCGCTGCCCTCCGGAGGCAGAGGTCTCAGGTTCGAATCCTGTCGGGCGCGCCATTTAGTCCCGGCGCTTGAGCTGCGGTGGTAGTAATACCGCGTAACAAGATTTGTAGTGGTGGCTATAGCTCAGTTGGTAGAGCCCTGGATTGTGATTCCAGTTGTCGTGGGTTCGAATCCCATTAGCCACCCCATTATTAGAAGTTGTGACAATGCGAAGGTGGCGGAATTGGTAGACGCGCTAGCTTCAGGTGTTAGTGTCCTTACGGACGTGGGGGGTTCAAGTCCCCCCCCTCGCACCACGACTTTAAAGAATTGAACTAAAAATTCAAAAAGCAGTATTTCGGCGAGTAGCGCAGCTTGGTAGCGCAACTGGTTTGGGACCAGTGGGTCGGAGGTTCGAATCCTCTCTCGCCGACCAATTTTGAACCCCGCTTCGGCGGGGTTTTTTGTTTTCTGTGCATTTCATCACTCTCCCTTCGCAAGAAACGCCCGTAGTCACTCATTGCTACACGGTATGATTTCGCCCTTAACGTATTGAAGGATGACTTCAGGCAAGGAGCGACCATGCTGCAACAGGTTCCAACGCGTGCTTTTCATGTGATGGCGAAACCAAGCGGTTCCGATTGTAATCTGAACTGTGACTACTGTTTTTATCTCGAAAAACAATCCCTTTACCGCGAAAAGCCAGTTGCGCATATGGACGATGACACGCTGGAAGCGTATGTCCGTCACTATATCGCTGCCAGCGAACCCCAAAACGAAGTGGCTTTTACCTGGCAGGGCGGCGAACCAACGTTACTCGGGCTGGATTTTTACCGCCGTGCCGTGGCGCTACAGGCGAAATATGGTGCTGACAGGAAGATAAGTAACAGCTTCCAGACTAACGGTGTGCTGCTTGATGATGAGTGGTGTGCATTTCTGGCAGAAAATCATTTTCTTGTTGGGTTATCGCTGGACGGTCCGGCTGAGATCCACAATCAATATCGCGTGACCAAAGGTGGCAGACCCACGCATAAGCTGGTGATGCGTGCCCTGACGCTCCTGCAAAAACATCATGTCGACTATAACGTGCTGGTTTGTGTCAACTGCACCAGCGTGCAGCAACCGTTACAGGTTTATGATTTTTTGTGCGATGCAGGCGTGGAGTTCATCCAGTTTATTCCGGTGGTGGAGCGTCTGGCTGATGAAACAGCCGCCCGCCATGGACTGAAATTACATGCGCCTGGCGATATTCAGGGTGAGCTGACAGAATGGTCGGTGCGCCCCGATGAATTCGGTGAGTTTCTGGTGGCAATTTTTGACCACTGGATCAAACGTGACGTCGGCAAGATTTTCGTGATGAATATCGAATGGGCGTTTGCCAATTTTGTCGATGCGCCGGGTGCGGTTTGCCATCATCAGCCGACCTGTGGACGCTCGGTGATTGTCGAACACAACGGCGACGTTTACGCCTGCGATCACTATGTTTATCCGCAATATCGACTGGGGAATATGCTTCAGCAGACAATTGCAGAAATGGTAGATTCCCCGCAACAGCAGGTGTTTGGTGAAGATAAATTTAAGCAGTTACCGGCGCAGTGTCGCAGTTGTAACGTGTTAAAAGCATGTTGGGGAGGCTGTCCGAAACACCGCTTCATGCTCGATACCAGCGGTAAACCGGGGCTGAATTATTTGTGTGCCGGGTATCAGCGTTATTTCCGCCATCTACCGCCATATCTTAAAGCCATGGCTGATTTGCTGGCGCACGGTCGCCCGGCCAGCGACATTATGCAGGCGCATTTGATGGTGGTGAATAAGTAAAAAAGCGGCCGTTTGGAGGCCGCCTGTGGTTGATTGCCGGATGTGTCAGCATCGCATCCGGCAAAGGCAGAGCAGAGCGATAGTGCTGAATTAATCAGATTTAATCTGCGCGCGTGGTGGATATTTTTTCAGGATCTCCATATACGCGTGCATTTCCGTTTGCAGTGGTACACCCATCGGAATATGGCGCACGCCTATAGAATCGCTTTCCTGCGGATCGGTGTACAGGTTAAATACCGATGATCCCGCCGTTTGCATAACCGTGCCGGTGAATCCACCCTGATATCCGCTCTGGGTATAAGCGTATGGCTGTTGGATTAGTACGTGATATTTAAACTCATCCATACGCACAGCAGAAAGTTTGCCATTGAGGAAGTAGTGCTCGGCCTTACGGTTAGACTGACCATTTGTTCCCAGGAAGAAAGATGTCTGGTCCACACCATCAATAAAGGTGGTTTTCGGCACTAAATTCGCCACTTTCGCTCCAGGATGTCCTGCCAGATCCAGCGCGGTTGGGAAGAGATCCGCCAGATCGACAATACCGTCAGATTTACGCGGTTGGATCATGCCTTTCCAGTAAACGAAAGTTGGTACGCGAACGCCGCCTTCCCATGTAGAACCTTTCGCACCGCGGAACGGTGTGCGACCGTGCGGCGGAACTTCGGCTTCCGGACCGTTATCAGAGGTGAACACAATCAGCGTGTTATCAAGCTGACCGTTTTTCTCCAGTGCTTTATACAGATTGGCGAAGATATCGTTCATCTCCACCATGCAGTCGCCGTAAGAGGTGCGCGCCGGAGAGCTACCCGCATATTTCGCATTTGGGTAGTTATCGAAGTGACAGCCGCGAGTGCCGTAGTAGAGGAAGAAAGGCTTATCGCTCTTCGCCATCTTGTCGAGGAACTTAACGCCATATTCCATCCAGCGTTGATCCAGGTCTTCCATATATTTTGGCGTAATGTCAGCAATGGCCTGTTGTTCGCCGCCGCGCACGGCATGAACATCATCTTTGCTAAATGGTAATTGCTTGATGTATTCAGAACGGTCCGGACTCAGGGCGACTTCCGGGTTGACGTGAACATCGCGCCATTCGGTATACATATCGGACACTGAGTTGAAGCCACGGAAATCATCAAATCCGACGTTCTGCGGCTGCGACTCTTTGTTTTCCCCCATATGCCATTTTCCGATAGCCTGGGTGACGTAACCTTGGTCGTGCAGCAATTGCGGCAGGGTGGTTAACCCTTGCAGACCGCCCGGTTGCCCGTACATTGGCGGCATCAGAATGCCGTGGTGGATGGAGTATTGTCCGGTGAGAATGGTGGCGCGGGTAGGGGAAGAACTTGGTTGAGAATACGCAGAGGTTAAAATCAATCCCTGGCTGGCAACGGCGTCAATATCTGGCGTTGGGTTACCTACCGCCACGCCACCGCCATTAAAGCCGACATCCATCCAGCCCACGTCATCCAGCAGGAAGATAACCACATTGGGCTTCTTACCGGTTTTTTTCTCAAGTTCTGCCAGCTTCTGCTGGGTTTCTTTGTCTTGTGCGGGATGCTGCATTACCGGCATCATGTTGTCGGCAATTTTGGTTGCAGGTTTAACCAGATACTGGTTTGGGTGATCGTAACCAGCAAAACCCTCACGCGCGGTGGCGGTTGACGGGGTATCTGCAGCGTTGGCCAGTAAAGGAATAGCCGCAGCGACTGCGACCACAATAAGTTTGGGTGAAAAGGAAATTTCCATGCAAAATGCTCCGGTTTCATGTCATCCAGAATATGGCGTAAATAAACATTACTGAAATAATTCATCACGACATCAGCATTCCATTTCATACAAAAATATATAATCTATAAATATATATATAATGAATAATTACTAATGGCGTGAGAACATTTTTTATCCTACGCTGATGGCATGAATTTAGTAAGCATCGGATTAATTATCTTGTTGATTATTCATGCACTTTTGCTTTTCCGGAGTAGATGTATTTATTTAATTTATATTTATTTGTTGATTAATCCATATTAATAATTATATTTATCTTGTCTGCTATAAAAATATTCATTTCGTTTATGAATAATCAGCAACTTTTTCCGAAAGATGTCAGGAATACGTACGGTTCAGAGTCATCTCATTTCTGGGTAAAGGGATGTTATTCTTCTGAATGATATGTCATAATATAAGAGTAGATGCTCATTCCATCTCTTATGTTCGCCTTAGTGCCTCATAAACTCAGGAATGACGCAGAGCCGTTTACGGTGCTTATCGTCCACTGACAGATGTCGCTTATGCCTCATCAAACACCATGGACATAACGTTGAGTGAAGCACCCAATTGTTGTCAAACAGACCTGTTTTAACGCCTGCTCCGTAATAAGAGCAGGCGTTTTTTTATGGCTGAATAAACAACAGGCTACGTCGCTCCTGTGTCATTGGTTGTGCATTTAGCACCCTTACAAGAGAGCCTACCGTGACGATGGGAAGAAACTGATTAGTCTCTAGTCCTGTTAAATCGCGTCCGCAGCGAGCGGCGATATCTTCGACCAGCTCTTCTAACTCAACGACATCGTTTACCAAATCCAGATCTTCGTCCAGTTTATCGTCGGCTTTAAGTGGCAGTGGGTAACCGATATAGCCGTTTTCTTGCAAGGTATTCCACACAGCCCGAATGATCCATGTATCTACGGTTCGGGGGTCAAACTGGCGTGCGAACTGACAAATGGAAAGTCCCTGACGTTTATCGGCCATGATTCGCCGCTTCTCGAGGAGCTTTATTTTCTCCTGTTTCGCAGCGGCTATCAGAAACACAATAAAAAGTGTTAACCAGAAAATTAAGGTGTTGCCCGTACGCACGAAGGAAATAATCAACCAGCTTAGGCCAGCCAGAGCAGCGCATATCAAAAAGCAAAGCAACAACCTTGCCCGAACAGGATTAATTTCAGGCGATGGCAAGCGGAAAAGCGAGTGGGACGGCATACGCATTTTGACATCCTTGTAAAAAATATCGCCTCTGAACGAGGCGATATAAATTACTGTGGCGGGTTGTTCTGCAACGTCAGCATCAAGCCATCGCGGCGCATTTCTGCGGCTTCTTCCGGCTTGTGCAGTCTGTCCAGCGCGTCGGCAAGCCATGCGTAATCGTAGGCGTCCGGACGTTGTTTCAGCGCTGCGCGGAAGGCGAGCGATGCTTCCTGCCATTCTCCGTGCTTCATCAGCGACTGACCCAGTGTGCTCCACAGCAGCGGACGATCGCCCACGTTTTTGATCTGTTGGCGCAGCACTTTTTCAAGCTGTTCCGGGTTATTGGTTTTCAGGCGCGGGATCGGCAGCAGCAGGCGATCGTCATACTGGCGTTTCAGGCCGTCGATGATAATTTGCTGGGCAGTATCATGATCGTCACACTCAATAAGATGTTCCGCCATTGCCACCTGCAACGCCACCTGTTGACGCGTTTTCCTGCTTTGGTTTTTCCACCAGTTTCGCAAACCTTCGCTACCGTCATCGGCACGCGCCTGATCCATCAGGCCAATCCATGCCTGTTGTTCCAGCATTGCACGATGTTCTTCATCGCCAACGTGGGCTTTCGCCATCGATGGGATAATATCCAGCAGCGAACTCCATGCACCGGTGCGGATATACGCTTGTTCCGCCAGACGCAGCACTTCTGGATGGCGTGGCGTAATTTCCAGCAACTTATCCACACCGTGGCGAGCGGCGTGATTTTCATTACGGGCCAGTTGCAGACGCACACGGGTGATTTCCACCGGGATGGTGTCGTTACCTGCCAGCTCTGCGGCGCGTTCCAGATGCTGATTGGCGCGCGCTTCATCACCACGTTGTTGCGCGGCTTCGGCAGCCAGCAGATAGTTCACCACCGGCTGTTCAGCGTGATCGGCATTTTTCGCCATCAGTTTTTCAACTTGCTGATAATCACCTTCAGCAAGTTTCAGTAGCGCCTGTTCGGTCTGCTTACGCGCACGGCGACGCTTACGTCCGACAAACCACCCGCGGGTGTGTGCGCCGGTGCGGAAGATCCGTCGCAGTAGCCACTCAATGGCAAACAGCACCACCATCGCCAGAATCAAAATAATCGCCAGGCCAGTGACGCTGGTTTCGATATTGTAGGTATCGGTCTGGATCAGTACATAACCCTGATGCCCGGCAATCATCGGGCCGACCACGATCCCCGCAATCAGCAACACAAAGAGCAATAACACTTTTAACATGGTTATTCTCCTTGCGGCGCAGCTGCCGGAGTATCGACTTGTGGAGCAGGAGTCGGTTCCGTTGCTGGAGCAGCAGGTTGTGCCAGCAGGTTACGTACGCGCGTTTGCATCAGTTTTTCCAGAATTGCCTGGCTTTGCAGGGTTTCCGGCACATCCATTGAGATATTCTGCTGACTTAACTGATCCACCTCATCAAGGAACGCTTTGGTGGTAGCGTCATCAGTATCGTAATACGCCCGCACCCAGGTGGAGACATTCTCCAGCGCCTGGCGGTAGGTTTCTTCCTGATGACGTGGTACGGCCTGTGCGGCAACCAGCAGGCGAGAACGAATATTTTCACGCAAATAGATATCTTGATTTGGCGCGAGCAGAGGTACAGCTGTGTCATCACGGCGACGAATGGTAATAAAGCTGTCCATAAAGTTTTGCCAGCTTTTTTGCAGGTTAATGCGCCATTCGCTAATGGAACTGGAAAGCTCACTATCGTCCGAGTCCATTGGCGAACCATCAGGGTCTTTATCTGCGAGACGTAAGTTATCTACCTGATTAGACAGCTGATTCAGTTTGAGGATGATGCCATCATAGTCCACCTGTTCAACGGCAGAGAGGCTGGCGATATCATCAGTAATCGCACGGCGAGCAGCGATCAAACTTGGATCATTCATATCGGCCAGGCTGGCGTCTGCGCTTTTAAGCAGTGCTGCGGCAGTTGTGGCATCCTGATCACTCCACAATTTCCGCCCGGCGAGTTTGACGAGAAAATCTGCTTGCGCCAGCAGCCAGGTTTTCGCATCGCTACCAGAAATAGTGGCCACTTTTTGCTGAACTTCAGCCAACTGTTTTTCCAGCACTTGTTGCTGTTGAGTCGCCTGCGCCAGCTGAACTGCTTGCTGTTTGATGATACCTTCCAGTTCTGCCTTTTGGCTTTCCTGCGCTTTTTGTAACGCTGTAACCTGCAAAGCCAGTGCTTCGCTGGTGGCAGTTTGATTAACAGACTGCTGTTTACCCCAGCCATAAAGCCCAACGCCTGCCGCCAGTGCAATGGCAATAGCCACAGCACTCAGGACCAGCGCGGTACTGTTTTTACTTTTTTTCTCAGCAACTACTGGCTGTGGTGGGGTATCCACGTTCTCCCTGGTTTCTTCAACCACGGCGGAGGATTTTTCTTGTTCCGTCATTATGGCTTCCCATTATGAGAGTTATTGTAATGCGCGTAGTAGCGCATCGTTGTCGGCGTTATCAGCGATCTGAATGTCTTGCCAACCCAGTTCCTGGGCAAGGATCGCCAGACGCTCACTGACGACCAGTAGCCGACAGCGTAGTAACCAGTGCTCACGATACCACTGTGGAATCAGCGACCAGAGTTGTTGCAGCATTTCACCGCTGGTTACAACGACGGTTGTTACGCCGCGAGACTGCCAGCGCATTGCTTCTTCCGCACCATCGTAATGCTTCGCACTGCGTTGATAACATTCACAAAAAGTAACGTCGGCACCACGTGATGTCAGCGTCTGACCGATCAATTCACGGCCGCCGTTACCGCGCAAAATCAGTGCGCGTTTTCCCGCAATACTTTGTAATTCCGGTAATTGTAGCAAGACTTCGCTGATTTCCCGATCTTGTGGATAGCGAATCTTATGTCCGCTTACGGTGTGCAGGGCGAGAGCGGTAGTACGGCCAATAGCGAAATAATGCGGAAGTGATGGCCAGTTTAGCCCCTGCTGTTGCAACTGCGCATGGGCGAATGACACTGCATGTTGAGAAAGTGCAAAGAGCAGATCGTTATCGCCAAGTGTTTCCAGATGGCGGGAGAGCGTAGGCAGCTCCCGGCCAGGGGTAAATTCAATCAGTGGAAAGCTCCAGGCCACCTTGCCCAGTGTGCGCAGACGGCTCACTAATTCTTCCCCGGCGGGAGACGGGCGGGTGACCAGAATACTCATACGGGGGCATCTCCGTTATATACATCAGCGAGAATCGCCCGTGCGCCGTTATTGAGCAGTTCTTCTGCCAGCGAAATACCCATTTTTTCGGCGTCCTGCGGCGAACCACGGCGTTCACCACGAATCATCTGCGAACCATCCGGTGCGCCAACCAATGCTCTTAACCAAATCTCACCGCCAATTAGCTCCGCATAGCTACCAATCGGCACCTGACAACCACCTTCAAGACGGGTGTTCATAGCGCGTTCGGCGGTGACACGCAGCGCGGTTTCAGGATGATTAAGCGCGGCGAGTAGCTCGCGGGTGCGCGTATCATCAAGGCGACACTCAATACCTACCGCACCTTGTCCTACCGCGGGTAGTGATACTTCAGGCGGCAGCGCATCACGAATGCGTGATTCCAGCCCTAAACGTTTTAATCCGGCTACGGCAAGAATAATGGCATCGTATTCGCCGTTATCCAGCTTACTAAGGCGTGTACCGACATTGCCACGCAGTGAACGGATAATCAGATCCGGGCGGCGTTCCGCCAACTGGCACTGACGGCGTAAACTCGACGTTCCAACGATACTGCCTGCTGGCAGCTCATCCAGACTGGCATATTTGTTCGAAACAAACGCATCGCGGGGATCTTCGCGTTCACAAATTGTGACCAGGCCCAGACCTTGTGGGAATTCGACCGGCACATCTTTCATCGAATGCACAGCAATATCCGCACGGTTTTCCAGCAATGCGACTTCAAGCTCTTTTACGAATAAACCTTTACCGCCAACTTTTGCCAGCGGTGTATCCAGAATGACATCGCCACGAGTGACCATTGGCACCAGTTCCACTGTCAATCCAGGGTGTTTGGCCATCAGCGCATCTTTAACGTAATGTGCCTGCCAGAGTGCAAGAGGGCTTTGCCGCGTGGCAATTCTTAAAACATTGTCTAACATGCTTGTTACCGTCGTTATCTTCCGTGAACCATCCTAACATTCTTACAACTGGGATGTCAGTGTTACGGTCGAAGGTGAGGGAGAGGGCAAGATAATACCCAGCTCTGAGTGACTTAATGATAAGAAAATTCGACGCGACAATCAGTGCTACACTGGTATGTAGTGCATCTTTCTTTACGGTCAATCAGCAAGGTGTTAAATTGATCACGTTTTAGACCATTTTTTCGGCGGATATCTGTAAAAATATCTGATCGAAAATGGGGAATGGCTATTTTTTATATATAAAATATCCCGAATGCTACGTGTTTCCAGTGATATTGCCGGAAACATCATCATGACGGGTAGCAACATCAGGCGATATGTCTTGTACCTCTATATTGAGACTCTGAAACAGCGACTGGATGCCATTAACCAACTGCGCGTGGATCGCGCGCTTGCTGCAATGGGACCTGCTTTCCAGCAGGTATACAGTCTGCTGCCGACATTACTGCACTATCACCATCCGCTGATGCCGGGTTACCTTGAAGGTAACGTTCCACGAGGCATCTGCCTCTACACGCCTGATGAAACTCAACGCCACTACCTGAACGAACTCGAACTCTACCGGGGAATGTCGCCACAGGAGCCGCCGAAAGGTGAGCTTCCCATTACTGGCGTTTATTCCATGGGTAGTACCTCTTCGGTTGGGCAAAGCTGTTCTTCTGATCTCGATATCTGGGTCTGCCATCAATCCTGGCTTGATAGTGAAGAGCGCCAGTTACTACAACGTAAATGCAGCCTGCTGGAAAGCTGGGCCGCCTCGCTGGGCGTGGAAGTTAGCTTCTTCCTGATTGATGAAAACCGTTTCCGCCATAATGAAAGTGGCAGTCTGGGGGGCGAAGATTGTGGCTCCACCCAGCATATGCTGCTGCTTGACGAATTTTATCGTACCGCCGTGCGTCTCGCCGGTAAGCGTATTCTGTGGAATATGGTGCCGTGCGACGAAGAAGAGCATTACGATGACTACGTGATGACGCTCTATGCGCAGGGTGTGCTCACTCCTAATGAATGGCTGGATCTCGGTGGCTTAAGCTCGCTTTCTGCTGAAGAGTATTTTGGTGCCAGCCTTTGGCAGCTCTATAAGAGTATCGATTCTCCCTACAAAGCGGTGCTGAAAACACTGCTGCTGGAAGCCTATTCCTGGGAATATCCAAATCCACGCCTGTTGGCGAAAGATATCAAACAGCGTTTGCACGACGGCGAGATTGTGTCGTTTGGCCTCGATCCGTACTGCATGATGCTGGAGCGTGTTACTGAGTACCTGACGGCGATTGAAGATTTCACCCGTCTGGATTTAGTACGCCGCTGCTTCTATTTAAAAGTGTGCGAAAAACTCAGTCGCGAACGCGCTTGCGTAGGCTGGCGTCGTGAAGTGTTAACCCAGTTAGTGAAAGAGTGGGAATGGGACGATGCTCGTCTGGCAATGCTCGATAACCGCGCTAACTGGAAGATTGATCAGGTGCGCGAGGCGCACAACGAACTGCTCGATGCAATGATGCAGAGCTACCGCAATCTGATCCGCTTTGCGCGTCGCAATAACCTTAGCGTCTCTGCCAGTCCGCAGGATATCGGCGTGCTGACGCGTAAACTGTATGCCGCGTTTGAAGCATTGCCAGGTAAAGTGACGCTGGTAAATCCGCAGATTTCACCCGATCTCTCGGAACCGAATCTGACCTTTATTTATGTGCCGCCGGGTCGTGCTAACCGTTCAGGTTGGTATCTGTACAACCGTGCGCCAACGATTGAATCGATCATCAGCCATCAGCCGCTGGAATATAACCGCTACCTGAATAAACTGGTGGCATGGGCCTGGTTTAACGGCCTGCTGACCTCGCGCACTCGCTTGTATATTAAGGGCAATGGCATTGTTGACTTGCCGAAGTTGCAGGAGATGGTCGCCGATGTGTCACACCATTTCCCGCTGCGCCTGCCTGCACCGACACCAAAAGCGCTCTACAGCCCATGTGAGATTCGCCATCTGGCGATTATCGTTAACCTGGAATATGACCCTACAGCTGCGTTCCGCAATCAGGTGGTGCATTTTGATTTCCGTAAGCTGGATGTCTTCAGCTTTGGCGAGAATCAAAATTGCCTGGTAGGTAGCGTGGACCTGCTGTACCGCAACTCGTGGAACGAAGTGCGTACGCTGCACTTCAACGGCGAGCAATCGATGATCGAAGCCCTGAAAACTATTCTCGGCAAAATGCATCAGGACGCCGCACCGCCAGATAGCGTGGAAGTCTTCTGCTACAGCCAGCATCTGCGCGGATTAATCCGTACTCGCGTGCAGCAACTGGTTTCTGAGTGCATTGAACTGCGTCTTTCCAGCACCCGCCAGGAAACCGGGCGCTTCAAGGCGCTGCGCGTTTCTGGTCAAACCTGGGGCTTATTCTTCGAACGCCTGAATGTATCGGTACAGAAACTGGAAAATGCCATCGAGTTTTATGGCGCTATTTCGCATAACAAACTGCACGGCCTGTCAGTGCAGGTTGAAACCAATCACGTCAAATTACCGGCGGTGGTGGACGGCTTTGCCAGCGAAGGGATCATCCAGTTCTTCTTCGAAGAAACGCAAGACGAGAATGGCTTTAATATCTACATTCTCGACGAAAGCAACCGGGTTGAGGTGTATCACCACTGCGAAGGCAGCAAAGAGGAGCTGGTGCGTGACGTCAGTCGCTTCTATTCGTCATCGCACGACCGCTTCACCTACGGCTCAAGCTTCATCAACTTCAACCTGCCGCAGTTCTATCAGATTGTGAAGGTTGATGGTCGTGAACAGGTGATTCCGTTCCGCACCAAATCTATCGGCAACATGCCGCCTGCCAATCAGGATCACGACACGCCGCTATTACAGCAGTATTTTTCGTGATGAGCGTGCCGGAAAGCGAGGCTTATCCGGCATGCAATCTTAGCGGAAACTGACTGTTTCACCCGCTTGCTGCGTTGCCGCCTGTTCCAGCAAATCCCAGAAGGTTTCGCCGCTACGGTCGCAAATCCATTCATCGCCTTTCAGATCAAAATGGTAGCCGCCCTGTTTGGTTGCCAGCCACACCTGGTGCAGCGGTTCCTGACGGTTGATAATGATTTTGCTGCCATTTTCAAAGGTAATGGTCAGCACACCGCCGTTGATTTCGCAGTCGATATCGCTGTCGCCATCCCAGTCGTCCAGACGTTCTTCAATGGTCAGCCACAGGGTATCGGCCAGGCGATGAAATTCACTGTCGTTCATTGTTGTTTCCTGTTTTTAGGTGATGGCGGCAGTATAGCGGCATGGTGTCAGGGCTTCAAAGTTTACCCGTCTGCTGCTGCGTTCCGGCACGATTCCTCCGTCACCGGAATAATAATGTCGCTGTTATGAATTTCACGGACATTCTTTTCTCTGACGTATGTTTTCGCTGGGCAGGGGGAGGGTGTAATCCTTACCTCTGTATCGGTCCATGTATAAACATTGCGATCGTCATAAGCGAAGCGATCGTTTTTAGTTAGCGGACCGTTAACTGGAATAATTTGCACGCTCTTGCGTGACCGTAATAGGTGGATAAAGTAAGCATGCTGTTTGCCGCGATTAAATGAGTGATCAATGACCAGGTCTGGCGAATCCAGCGGGATTATTTCAAGCTGGTCTTCACCAAAAGTCGATAATTTTGTTACATACAGCCGATCTTTATACTGCGCAATATTGTCAGTAATCAGATGAAATTGTTCAGGTTCAATACCTGGTAGGTCTATCCACTGGCTCCACTGACGGTCGGGCGTGAGCTGTTTACGCCAGCGAACGCGACTTTCCCCTACTTCAAAAGAGACGTCATCATCTACGGGTATTGCCTTGCCTGATAATTGACCAAAGGGATAACGATGCAAACCCTTGTTGTCGCGAAAAACCAGCAGTGAATGGGGTATCCAGCGAATTATCTCAAATGAATCTGCATTCGCTGCAAGGCGAACGCCATTTAAATAAATGTTCTGCCCACTGCGGATAAGTAGATCATTGGCATACGAATTTCTGTTTACACTCATAAGACGTGGATTAATACCCCACCATCTTTTTTCTAATACAGTAACATTACTGCTGCTCCCCTGACGTCGACCAGACAAGTAGAGATTTTTACTATCCACCAGCGTGGTAGAGTTACCTTCGATAGCTTTTAGTGTCGCCAGATCAACACGTGACGCGCCGCTATTACTTTCGGTGCGCTGTCCGTCAAAATAGAGGCTATATTTATCGACCGCGAAGCGGCCCATAGCCTGAAAGCTGGCAATATCGACAGTGGGTGTTCCCGGTGGATTGCTAACGATTTTGCCACGCCAGAGAATAACGCGGCCGTCTGTCACCCAGTGGTATTCCTCATTTTTTATGCTTATTTCATCGGTGGGTATATAGCCTTCCACCAACTCCCGCTCCCCGGATATATTTGTCACAAGGCGCAAATCGGCTCTGTTCATCTTCGGAAATTGGGCAATGATTTTCTCATCCTCCCCATAACCTTTACCGTAAGACATAACACCGTGATCATTGTAATAGTCGAACCCTATGGCCTGTACAGCAGGCGTCAGAAATATGTGCCCCAACAGGATGAGTGCAACTGTGATTATTTGACCATTCATTTTGTCGCCTCATTGCGCGGGGCAGGAATAAATTCGCCGTCATCGGTAATTTTTCCGTCCAGATATCCCGTTTTGTAATTTACCCCGTAGCCATATCCCGAATGTTGTTCCTTCCAGATTAAGCGAACTTGTTTCGGATCCGCAGTGCGGTATCGCCAGAGCTGCGCGCCATCAAAGCTGTAAACGTAGCGGTTATCGCGGGCATACCATCTGCGCAAAAAGGGATGGTCATTAAGATGGGCTTCGCGTTCATCCGGAGAGCGGTTATCCAGTAAGATCAGCGGTCCGTCAGATTCAAACACGTGTAAACCGGAATGGTATGGCCACCCTTCGGCACGCGTAAGTAAATAGCCGTGGCGTTTCCCGGCGTTGAAACGTTTGTTGATAATAAGATTGGGATCATCAAGTTTCACGATCTCCAGCTTGCGGTCACCAGACTCTGTTTCGATGATGGTATAAAGCGAATCCTGATACTGGGCGACAGCATCACTGATGGGGTGGAACTGTTCAGGATCGAGCCCCGGTAATTCTTCCTGTTTACAAGCAGGCCCTTTACGCCAGAACACTTTCTTTTCCAGCAGAGAAAAATCCAGACAGTGCTTTGTTAAATCTTCATCCCACGCCAGATTTTCCTTGTCGAGGACTTTACGCTGTAGCCCGTTTTTATCACGCCAGGTCAAGAGTGAGCCGGGCATCCAGCGCACGACGGAAAAGGTGTCCGGGTCGGCATCAAGCTGTTCGCCGTTGATCAGGATTTTGGTCCGTGTACGAGCCAGGGTATCCCAGGGGCCAAATGGCATAGCCACACAGGGATTAAACGCGGTAGAAAACTTTCCTCGCTGATCCCATGACTTTTGTGCCAGCACACGGAAACTATCGGGATCTGCGAGGCGATGCCCATTGATATACAAGAAATTAGCGTCACGTAATATCAGCCCCAGTAAGTCAGGATCCCAGGGAGGCCGGAATTCCACCTGATGCAGTGTTTTGATATCTAAGCGATTTCCCCCGCCATTGTTATCGGTGCGCTTGCCTTCAAAATAGAGACTGTGTTTATCCGCGGCAAAATCTCCCCATGCCTTGAATGAGGCGATATCGACGGGTGGTGCGTCGTGAGGATTTTGCACTACTTCACCCGCGTAGAGGATATAGCGACCATCGCTATGCCAGGAGTAATGGGGATACCAGGCTTGTGCGCCCTCATAGAGGTTGTCAGTTGTTAGATCAGTCAGAGGTGGTTCTTTATTCCATTCATCTTGTGTTGTTGCGTCTATTAATAAATTAGGTAAACGACGCAAACTCTTGTAATTCACGTCAGGTAGAGAAAGATTTGTTTCTTTATAAGGGCGCAGGTACACCACGCCTTTTCCCTGTTTCTGGTAAATATTATGTTCAGGCGCGGAAAGCCGACATCCCCATGCCGGGGATAAGAATAACGAACAAGACAACAAACAAACCACGTTGCGATAGTGCATAAAGCCATCCTGGCGCGAGGTGCCGATCACGAAACTACCAGCAAAACATAAATCCCCACGTGTAAGCGTTATACTCGCAGCATTTACTCACTTTTCAGACTTCATAAAGAGTCGCTAAACGCTTGCTTTTACGTCTTCTCCTGCGATGATAGAAAGCAGAAAGCGATGAACTTTACAGGCAATCCATAATGAAAAACGTGTTTAAGGCACTCACTGTATTACTTACTCTCTTCAGCCTGACGGGCTGCGGTCTGAAAGGTCCGCTCTATTTCCCGCCTGCAGATAAAAACGCACCGCCGCCGACCAAACCGGTAGAGACGCAAACGCAATCCACGGTGCCGGATAAAAACGACCGCGCCACTGGCGATGGTCCATCCCAGGTGAATTACTAAAAGTCAGTTTCTGTACCCGCGTGATTGGAGTAAATGATGCAGTTCTCGAAAATGCATGGCCTTGGCAACGATTTTATGGTCGTCGACGCGGTAACGCAGAATGTCTTTTTTTCACCGGAACTGATTCGTCGCCTGGCGGATCGGCACCTGGGGGTAGGGTTTGACCAACTGCTGGTGGTAGAGCCACCTTACGATCCCGAACTGGACTTCCACTATCGCATTTTCAATGCTGATGGCAGTGAAGTGGCGCAGTGCGGCAACGGTGCGCGCTGCTTTGCCCGTTTTGTGCGCCTGAAAGGGCTGACCAATAAGCGCGATATCCGCGTCAGCACCGCCAACGGGCGGATGGTTCTGACCGTCACCGATGATGATCTGGTCCGCGTAAATATGGGCGAACCCAACTTCGAACCTTCCGCCGTGCCGTTTCGCGCTAACAAAGCGGAAAAGACCTATATTATGCGCGCCGCCGAGCAGACAATCTTATGCGGCGTGGTGTCGATGGGAAATCCGCATTGCGTGATTCAGGTTGATGATGTCGATACTGCAGCGGTAGAAACGCTTGGTCCTGTTCTGGAAAGCCACGAACGTTTTCCGGAGCGCGCCAATATCGGTTTTATGCAAGTGGTTAAACGCGAGCATATTCGTTTACGCGTTTATGAGCGTGGGGCAGGAGAAACCCAGGCCTGCGGCAGCGGCGCGTGTGCGGCGGTGGCGGTAGGGATTCAGCAAGGTTTGCTGGCCGAAGAAGTACGCGTGGAACTCCCCGGCGGTCGTCTTGATATCGCCTGGAAAGGTCCGGGTCACCCGTTATATATGACGGGGCCGGCGGTACATGTCTACGACGGATTTATTCATCTATGAAGCAACCAGGGGAAGAACTGCAGGAAACACTCACGGAGCTAGATGACCGGGCGGTTGTCGATTATCTGATTAAAAATCCTGAGTTTTTTATCCGCAATGCGCGCGCAGTAGAAGCGATACGTGTGCCGCATCCGGTACGCGGCACCGTTTCGTTGGTCGAGTGGCACATGGCCCGCGCACGTAATCATATTCATGTTCTGGAAGAGAACATGGCGCTGTTGATGGAACAGGCTATCGCCAACGAAGGCTTGTTCTATCGCTTACTTTACCTGCAGCGTAGTCTCACCGCCGCCAGCAGTCTCGACGATATGCTGATGCGTTTTCACCGCTGGGCACGCGATCTCGGCCTGGCAGGTGCGAGTCTGCGTCTGTTTCCGGATCGCTGGCGCTTAGGTGCGCCGTCGAACTACACTCATCTCGCATTAAGCCGTCAGTCTTTCGAACCGCTGCGTATTCAGCGTCTGGGGCAGGAACAGCACTATCTGGGGCCGCTTAACGGACCGGAGTTGCTGGTGGTGCTACCGGAAGCGAAAGCGGTGGGATCGGTGGCGATGTCGATGCTGGGAAGCGATGCTGATTTAGGCGTGGTGCTGTTCACCAGCCGTGATGCCAGTCACTATCAACAAGGGCAGGGAACGCAGTTACTGCATGAAATTGCGCTGATGTTGCCGGAGCTTCTGGAGCGTTGGATTGAACGCGTATGACCGATTTACACACCGATGTAGAACGCTACCTACGTTATCTGAGCGTGGAGCGTCAGCTTAGCCCGATAACCCTGCTTAACTACCAGCGTCAGCTTGAGGCGATCATCAATTTTGCCAGCGAAAACGGCCTGCAAAGCTGGCAGCAATGTGATGTGACGATGGTGCGTAATTTTGCTGTACGCAGTCGCCGTAAAGGGCTGGGTGCGGCAAGCCTCGCATTACGCCTCTCTGCGCTACGTAGCTTTTTTGACTGGCTGGTCAGCCAGAACGAACTCAAAGCTAACCCGGCGAAAGGTGTTTCGGCACCGAAAGCGCCGCGTCATCTGCCGAAAAACATCGACGTCGATGATATGAATCGGCTGCTGGATATTGATATCAACGATCCTCTCGCCGTGCGCGATCGGGCAATGCTGGAAGTGATGTACGGCGCGGGTCTGCGTCTTTCCGAGCTGGTGGGGCTCGATATCAAACACCTCGACCTGGAGTCCGGCGAAGTGTGGGTGATGGGGAAAGGCAGCAAAGAGCGCCGCCTGCCGATTGGTCGCAACGCCGTGGCGTGGATTGAGCACTGGCTTGATTTGCGCGACCTGTTTGGTAGTGAAGACGACGCGCTTTTTCTGTCGAAACTGGGCAAACGCATCTCCGCGCGTAATGTGCAGAAACGCTTTGCCGAATGGGGCATAAAACAAGGGCTGAATAATCACGTTCACCCGCATAAATTACGTCACTCGTTCGCTACCCATATGCTGGAGTCGAGCGGCGATCTTCGTGGTGTGCAGGAGCTGCTGGGTCATGCCAACCTCTCCACCACGCAAATCTATACTCATCTTGATTTTCAACACCTTGCCTCGGTGTACGATGCGGCGCATCCACGCGCCAAACGGGGGAAATAATGCGTTTTTACCGGCCTTTGGGGCGCATCTCGGCGCTCACCTTTGACCTGGATGATACCCTTTACGATAACCGTCCGGTGATTTTGCGCACTGAGCAGGAGGCGCTTATCTTTGTGCAAAATTACCATCCGGCGCTGCGCAGCTTCCAGAATGAAGATCTGCAACGTCTGCGTCAGGCGGTACGGGAAGCGGAACCCGAGATTTATCATGATGTGACGCGTTGGCGTTTTCGCTCAATAGAACAAGCGATGCTCGACGCCGGGCTGAGCGCAGAAGAAGCCAGTGCAGGCGCACACGCGGCAATGATCAACTTTGCCAAATGGCGTAGCCGGATCGACGTTCCGCAGCAAACGCACGACACCTTAAAACAGCTGGCGAAGAAATGGCCGCTGGTGGCGATCACCAACGGCAACGCCCAGCCGGAACTGTTTGGTTTGGGGGATTATTTTGAGTTTGTGCTGCGCGCTGGTCCGCACGGGCGCTCGAAACCGTTCAGCGATATGTACTTTCTGGCGGCGGAAAAACTCAACGTGCCGATCGGCGAGATCTTACATGTCGGGGACGATCTCACCACTGACGTGGGTGGGGCAATTCGCAGCGGAATGCAGGCCTGTTGGATCAGACCGGAAAATGGCGATCTGATGCAAACCTGGGACAGCCGTTTACTGCCGCATCTGGAAATTTCCCGGTTGGCATCTCTGACCTCGCTGATATAATCAGCAAATCTGTATATATACCCAGCTTTTTGGCGGAGGGCGTCGCGCTTTTCCGCCCAACCTATTTTTACGCGGCGGTGCCAATGGACGTTTCTTACCTGCTCGACAGCCTTAATGACAAACAGCGCGAAGCGGTGGCCGCGCCACGCAGCAACCTTCTGGTGCTGGCGGGCGCGGGCAGTGGTAAGACGCGCGTACTGGTGCATCGTATCGCCTGGCTGATGAGCGTGGAAAACTGCTCGCCGTACTCGATTATGGCGGTGACATTTACCAACAAAGCGGCGGCGGAAATGCGCCATCGTATCGGGCAACTGATGGGTACCAGCCAGGGCGGTATGTGGGTCGGCACTTTCCACGGGCTGGCACACCGTCTGCTGCGTGCGCACCATATGGACGCCAACCTGCCGCAGGATTTCCAGATCCTCGACAGCGAAGACCAGCTGCGCCTGCTTAAGCGTCTGATCAAAGCCATGAACCTCGACGAGAAGCAGTGGCCGCCGCGCCAGGCAATGTGGTACATCAACAGCCAGAAAGATGAAGGCCTTCGTCCGCATCATATTCAAAGCTACGGTAATCCGGTGGAGCAGACCTGGCAGAAGGTGTATCAGGCGTATCAGGAAGCGTGCGACCGCGCGGGCCTGGTAGACTTCGCTGAACTCCTGCTACGCGCCCACGAACTGTGGCTTAACAAGCCGCATATCCTGCAACACTACCGCGAACGTTTTACCAATATCCTGGTGGACGAATTCCAGGATACCAACAACATTCAGTACGCGTGGATCCGCCTGCTGGCGGGTGACACCGGCAAAGTGATGATAGTCGGTGATGACGACCAGTCAATCTACGGCTGGCGCGGGGCGCAGGTCGAGAATATTCAGCGTTTCCTCAATGATTTCCCCGGTGCTGAAACTATCCGTCTGGAGCAGAACTACCGCTCTACCAGCAATATTCTGAGCGCCGCTAACGCCCTGATTGAAAACAATAACGGGCGTCTGGGTAAAAAACTGTGGACCGATGGCGCGGACGGTGAGCCTATTTCCCTCTATTGCGCTTTTAACGAACTCGACGAAGCGCGTTTTGTGGTTAACCGCATCAAAACCTGGCAGGACAACGGCGGGGCGCTTGCCGAGTGCGCCATTCTCTACCGCAGCAACGCCCAGTCGCGTGTGCTGGAAGAGGCGTTATTGCAGGCGAGTATGCCGTACCGTATTTACGGCGGGATGCGCTTCTTCGAACGCCAGGAAATCAAAGATGCGCTCTCGTATCTGCGCCTGATTGCCAACCGCAACGACGACGCGGCCTTTGAGCGCGTGGTCAATACGCCAACGCGGGGTATTGGTGACCGGACGCTGGACGTGGTACGTCAGACATCGCGCGATCGCCAGTTAACACTCTGGCAGGCATGTCGTGAACTGTTGCAGGAAAAAGCCCTCGCCGGACGTGCTGCCAGCGCTTTGCAACGGTTTATGGAACTGATCGACGCCTTAGCGCAAGAAACTGCCGATATGCCGCTGCATGTACAGACTGACCGGGTAATTAAAGACTCCGGCCTGCGCACCATGTACGAGCAGGAGAAGGGGGAAAAAGGCCAGACACGTATCGAAAACTTAGAGGAACTGGTGACGGCAACGCGCCAGTTCAGCTACAACGAAGAAGACGAAGACTTAATGCCTTTGCAGGCGTTTCTCTCCCATGCGGCACTGGAAGCGGGTGAAGGGCAGGCGGATACCTGGCAGGATGCGGTACAGTTGATGACGCTACACTCGGCGAAAGGTCTGGAATTCCCGCAGGTGTTTATTGTCGGTATGGAAGAGGGCATGTTCCCAAGCCAGATGTCGCTGGATGAAGGCGGGCGTCTGGAAGAAGAACGCCGTCTGGCCTACGTTGGCGTAACCCGCGCGATGCAGAAACTGACGCTGACCTACGCGGAAACCCGGCGTCTGTATGGCAAAGAGGTTTACCATCGCCCGTCGCGTTTTATTGGCGAGTTGCCGGAAGAGTGTGTGGAAGAGGTGCGTTTACGCGCTACGGTAAGCCGCCCGGTCAGCCATCAGCGTATGGGTACGCCGATGGTTGAGAACGACAGCGGTTACAAACTCGGCCAGCGCGTACGACACGCCAAGTTTGGTGAAGGGACTATCGTCAATATGGAAGGCAGCGGCGAACATAGTCGTTTGCAGGTGGCATTTCAGGGCCAGGGTATTAAATGGCTGGTGGCGGCTTACGCCCGGCTGGAGACGGTGTAATTTACGATTCCGTTGTGGGATACGGTGCGCCACACCGCATCCCGCATCAGCACCTTACTTAGCGCACTTCTTCACATCAATATTCCAGTCAGCACCAGACGCAACCTGATGTTTCTGCGCAAAATTATCCATATTCAGCGCCACGGAAACATTCAACAAGCTGTTCAGATACACCATCGGCTGGCCTTCCGGCACATCGCCGAAGCTTGCGACATACGGCATTTTCCCTTCGTATTTTTTCTGGGAACCTTCGGAAATGGTCACACACAACGTATCGTTGAGTTTGATCCCCGCCTGATTCAGCAACTCGTCGCTGATATTGCTCCAGACGTTGCCATACTGAATATCGAGAATCGGGATATTGCCCTTCACTTCACCTTTTGTTGCTTTTGCTTTCTGATAAGAAAGTTCGACAACTTTTGCAGGAAGCTCTGGCCCCACCTGTTCGAACGTGATCGCCCCGGAAGCCAGGCGTGCACCGGTGTAGGCATACACGTCACGACCGTGGAAGGTATATGACTTTTCAGAACCTTTCAGGCGGTTAGCTTTTTCATCGATTTCCCGGACGCTATCAATACCCAGAGTTTGTGCCACCAAAGTGAGCGTACCGTTATCGGGTGAAACGAAGTACTGACCGTTTTTGGTTTTTAGCACCACCGATTTACGGTCAGTGCCTACGCCCGGATCGACCACGCTAACAAACACCGAACCTTGCGGCCAGTAACTGGCAGTCTGATACAGGCGATAAGCGCCTTCCCAGATGTTATACGGTGGAATTTCGTGTGTTAAATCAAAGATTTTAAGATCATGGTCAACGCCGAATGCGACCCCTTTCATCGCCGAGACGGCACCATCTTTCAGGCTAAAATCAGTTTGTAAAATCAAAGCGTTATCCGCATAGGCGGATGATGATCCCAGACACGTTAATAAAAATAACGTTGCGAGCGTTTTTTTCATTTTTGTTTCCCTTCATTTATCTGATGATTTTCCAGCTGTGTAGCCAGTCCCAGTTTGTCTGGCCTCCTCGAGTGTACAATACTTAACCTTTCCGCTCGACGGAAATCATGGTGACAAAAGGATAGCGTTGCCACGGGATTGCCCCGCCTTTCATATACATATGTGAAATTGTGCCATCAAGATAAAGCAACTGCTCAACGTTCAGTTTCGCTTTGGCATAACAGGTAAAATCATAAAAATTTGTCGCCTGCTGGCTCAACAAAAACACGGCGTTCCCTTGTTTATTAATCCCAACACCGTTACGAATTTTGCGTGAGGCGACGTTGGGATGAATACGCGGATTAATGACGCCGTTTTCCATCAACATTGGCCCTGACTGCACCGCGAACTGAATCTCTTTACTGGTTTTAAAGGCATCCAGACGAACGATGCCGACTTTATCTCCCGCGACATAAAACACACCGCCAGGACGGATAAAGAAATTCCCTTCACCTGAAGCGAGATTTAACGCCACCTTCTGCTGACCGTTTTCGATGTACAAACCGAGCGGCGCATAGCTTTCATCATAGATGCCGCCGTTCATCGCCATCTGCACCTGACTCTGACTATTAATATCCGCCAGCAGCGCATGTAACGTTCCCCACGCTTCGCCATTGGCTTTTTGCCAGTACATTTTCACCCGCTCTGTTTGAGGATTAACGGTATACGCCTGTACGGTCAGCGCCGGATCTGAGAGTGCGCAATCATCAGCGGCAACAGCAAACAAGGGAAGTAAGGTGAGGGCGAGAAAAATCCGTTTTAGATTCAAGGTGATCATTCCTTTACCAATGAGTAGCCGATGCGCCATTATAGGTCCTGGATGTGGGATTTTTTTATCCTGTTAGCGACCTTGACGAGTACCAAAAAGCGCGAAGTTCAACTATTGTTCTGTGGTGTTCTGTTGCGTGTTGACGGCAAAATTTTGCTGGCGTAACATGCGCGCACGATCACTCTAAGAGGACATTCGCCTTGGACACACCCAGTAGATACTGGCTCACTATCCTGTCATCCAGGATCAACTCCTAAGGCTATCCCTTTTTGCTGATAGCCTTAGCGGTTGTCAGCGACCTCAATTTTTCCCGTCGCGCTGAGTCAGGCTGTTTAATGGTCTGAAACCCAATTTGTTTCTGTGTGCCCACCGAACTGTCCGATATTTTAAGCATTGGGAGTCCCGGTCATGCTGAGCGCATTTCAACTGGAAAATAACCGACTGACCCGGCTGGAAGTCGAAGAGTCACAACCCCTTGTAAATGCAGTATGGATTGATCTTGTCGAACCGGATGACGACGAGCGACTGCGCGTACAATCTGAACTTGGCCAGAGCCTGGCAACCCGCCCGGAACTGGAAGATATCGAAGCATCGGCACGTTTCTTTGAAGACGATGACGGCCTGCATATTCACTCCTTCTTCTTCTTTGAAGATGCGGAAGATCACGCCGGTAACTCCACTGTGGCATTTACCATCCGTGATGGTCGTCTGTTTACTCTGCGTGAGCGTGAACTGCCTGCATTCCGTCTGTATCGTATGCGCGCCCGTAGCCAGTCAATGGTGGACGGTAACGCCTACGAGCTGCTGTTGGATCTGTTCGAAACCAAAATCGAACAGCTGGCAGATGAAATTGAAAATATCTATAGCGACCTGGAGCAGTTGAGCCGGGTAATTATGGAAGGGCATCAGGGCGATGAGTACGACGAGGCGCTCTCCACACTGGCGGAGCTGGAAGATATCGGCTGGAAAGTTCGCCTGTGTCTGATGGATACCCAGCGTGCACTCAACTTCCTGGTGCGTAAAGCACGCTTACCGGGTGGGCAACTGGAGCAGGCGCGTGAAATCCTGCGAGATATCGAATCCCTGCTGCCGCATAACGAATCCCTGTTCCAGAAGGTGAACTTCCTGATGCAGGCGGCTATGGGCTTTATCAACATCGAGCAGAACCGCATCATCAAAATCTTCTCGGTGGTATCCGTCGTGTTCCTGCCGCCGACGCTGGTTGCTTCCAGCTATGGCATGAACTTTGAGTTTATGCCAGAGTTGAAGTGGAGTTTCGGCTACCCGGCAGCGATTATCTTTATGATCCTCGCAGGCCTGGCACCGTATCTGTACTTTAAACGGAAGAACTGGTTGTAAAAAACGAGAGTGGTGGTTTAGCCCGGCTAAGCCACCAGTTATTCAAAGGCTCCAGGTATTTAACCCTTTTACCTCTTTCTCATAAAACCATTTGTTCGTGTTAACAGCAACATAGGCTGCTACGGCAATTCCCAAAATGTTAACGCCAATTAGTGCACCAACAAATAGAGATAGAATGCCAAGTAATAGAACTATAATTGCTTTTTTCCATAAACCCAGAACAAATAGATAGATCCAGGAACAGAAGAAAGCAATGAAATTAATTTGAATAGTTAATCGTTGTCTTACTTTTAATGCTTTAAATGCTGCTTTATATTCTGGTGTTGCCCCCCAGAATCCAGGAAAGCCATGTTGATCATAAAAACTAAAGCGATATTTCCATTTTTCACTTAATGAACCATCGTTCATATATTCCTTACTCATAAATACTCCATAACTATTGTTTTGATGAATCAGTAGGTGCAAGCATTAGCATACTGAAAGTAGAAAAATAACAAATCAAAAAAATCATCGAACCATTGCCTGAACAATCAAAATGTTCGGCTATCATTGTGATGATAGAGATGATATATACTGCTAATGTACCAAAAACATAAGTTTTTATATATATGAAACCACTATCACGGAGTCGTTGGCAATTCATGTTGATGACGAGATAATGGAGTACGATAGTAGAGACTATAACAAGAAAGTCTGCTTCACCATCGTTAAAAAAGATAATAAGAAAGGCAAAAATGAAATTTGTTAAAATAAATGAAAATATATAACGGCGTCTGGAAATCTTACCGCTAGATGTTGGGATAAACATACGCAACATAAATTTTACATCCTTGTGTGAGTCTCCTGTCAGCATGACAATATGCCCACTCTCATGCAAGAGCAGGCATATTTTTTCAGAATATATTTATTTTTTTATTTGGACGTTCTACGCTGCGTATAAATCGCATCCATCACAAAAATTGCCAGCGCTACCCAAATAAAGGCGAAAGTCACCATCTTATCGGCTCCCGGTTTTTCACCATAAAACGTCACTGCCAACAGGAACATTAGCGTCGGCCCAATGTACTGGAAAAAGCCTAATGTTGAGAGTCGTAAGCGTGTAGCAGCTGCGGTAAAACACAACAGCGGTACGGTGGTGACAATACCGGCGGCGATCAGCAGCAAATTCAGCGACATCGGGTTTTGCCCCATATGGCTGGTTGAGCTGTCGGCAATAGCAAACAGATAAATCGCCGCCACGGGCAGCAGCCACATGGTTTCGATTAACATGCCGGTTTGCGCTTCAACGGCAATTTTCTTGCGTACCAGGCCGTAGAAGGCAAAACTAAACGCCAGCCCCAGCGCGATGATTGGCAGCGAACCAAAAGTCCAGAGCTGGACCAATACACCACATATCGCCAGAATCACAGCCAGCCATTGCATCCGGCGGAATCGCTCGCCGAGGAAAATCATCCCCAGCACAATGTTCACCAGTGGGTTAATAAAGTAACCAAGGCTCGCTTCCAGCATATGGTGATTGTTCACCGCCCAGATAAACAGTAGCCAGTTGCCACCAATCAGCACGGCAGAGACTGCCAGCATGAAGATTTTCTTTGGTGTCTGAATCAGCGTTTTTAAATAGGACCACTGGCGGCAAATGCTCATCAGCACCACCATAAAGAAAAACGACCAGATCACGCGATGTGTCAGGATCTCATCAGCGGGTACGTAATAAATCAGCTTGAAGTACGCGGGTGCAATACCCCAAATAAAATAAGCGGCAAGAGCGAGTAATACGCCCTGCCGCGTTTGTTTGATATCCATTGGAAAAGCTCATTTTTTATTGGTAAAAGCAGTTTACCTGCTTTTACGTTATCAACCTACCATATAGGTGGCGGTGGCACTGGCAATATAAAGCTGATCTTCATTGTGTAATTCAACGCGGGCGACGGCGACTTTATTGCCTGCACGCAACAGACTACTGGTAGCAGTAAAACGCTCGCCCCTGCCTGGGCGCAGATAATCGACGCGAAGATCAATGGTCCCCATCCGCGATAGCCGCTGGCGTAGTTCATCTTCACTGATGGTTTCGTGGCGGGTTAAGGTACTTCCCACGCACACCAGACCTGCGGCGACATCCAGCGCCGACGCAATAACCCCGCCGTGCAAAATGCTTTGCGCCCAGTTACCCACCATCATTGGCTGATTTTTAAAGGCCAGCTGTGCGAACTCTTTTTCGTAACGCTCCAGTTCCATCCCTAACGCACGGTTAAATGGCATGTGATAAACAAACATCTCACCCACTAATTTCAGGGCTTGTTCAGCGGTCAGTACGGCAGACATATCATCCTTACACTTCATTGGTTAATGAAATGTTGATTTTATGCTTCTTAATTGTGGTTTTCTACTTTAAGACGGGATAACTAACGTCCTTCAAGGTAAGTATGTAGAATAGCCCGCATAAAATATTCATATCTTCAATCATTCGTTACGGAGAACACGACCGATGCGGACTCTACTGGGCTGCTTGTTGCCTGTGTGTATGCTGCCGATGGTGGCAAATGCGCAAGAGGCAACAGTGAAAGAAGTGCATGATGCACCAGCGGTACGAGGCAGTGTTATCGCCAATATGTTGCAGGAGCATGACAATCCTTTCACGCTCTATCCTTATGACACTAACTACATCATCTACACCGATACCAGCGACCTGAATAAAGAAGCGATTAGCAGTTATAACTGGTCGGAAAATGCGCGTAAGGATGAAGTTAAGTTCCAGTTGAGCCTGGCGTTCCCTCTATGGCGTGGAATTTTAGGGCCAAACTCTGTATTAGGTGCGTCTTACACGCAGAAATCGTGGTGGCAGCTTTCTAACAGTAAAGAGTCTTCACCGTTTCGTGAAACCAACTACGAACCGCAATTGTTCCTCGGTTTTGCCACCGATTACCGCTTTGCTGGTTGGACGTTGCGCGATGTGGAGATGGGGTATAACCACGACTCTAACGGGCGTTCTGATCCCACTTCCCGTAGCTGGAACCGTATCTACACCCGCCTGATGGCAGAAAACGGCAACTGGCTGGTGGAAGTGAAGCCGTGGTATGTGGTGGGTAATACGGACGATAATCCGGACATCACCAAATATATGGGTTATTACCAGCTTAAAATCGGCTATCACCTCGGTGATGCGGTGTTGAGTGCGAAAGGACAGTACAACTGGAACACCGGTTACGGTGGTGCGGAGTTAGGCTTAAGTTACCCGATCACCAGGCATGTGCGCCTTTATACCCAGGTTTACAGCGGTTATGGCGAATCGCTCATCGACTATAACTTTAACCAGACCCGTGTGGGTGTGGGGGTTATGCTGAACGACCTGTTTTAATGCATGGTAGAGTGCCAGCACCTAATTTTTGTTTAAAAATCAAATGCTATGATTACGTTAAGCAATAGTGAGCTGGCCGTTACTTTGACACTGGATGTCGTCGGATATGAGTCTCCTGAGGCAAGCGATAACTGGCTTTTATTGAAGGTGAATCTGACTCAGGCTGATAAACGCTTCGACAGAATCGATCCGGCACTTGAGTGCATTGATATTAAGAGGATCCACGAATGGTTCTCTGCATTGTCTGAGCGCCGTTTACCCTCCAGTGTGCGGTTGTGGTTCACCGAACCATGTCTGGGACTTGAATGTTATGGGCACTGGGACGGGCGAGTCAGAATTGCCGTGAATCTTGCTTGTGAACTTCGCCCTCCATTTTTACTCCGGGCAAGAGATGCAGGACGCGACGAGTGGCTGGATGAAGAACTGGATGGTGAAGAATGGAGTGTCTGGTTCGATCTGACAGAGGATGATTTCTTCAACATTCTGGCAAAACTGGAATCTTACATCCAACATTATCCAGCCAGACGCTAAAAGCATTGCAGTTTCTCGCGCAGGCGCTGAAAATAGCGCCTGTTTTTATTTCAGGCAATCGGGGTTAATGTGGCGCAGGCGGAAGTGTTGAATCTGGAGTCCGGAGCTAAACAGGTTTTACAAGAAACCTTTGGCTACCAACAGTTTCGCCCCGGCCAGGAAGAGATTATCGACACCGTACTTTCCGGTCGCGATTGCCTGGTCGTCATGCCCACTGGTGGCGGAAAATCCCTTTGCTATCAAATTCCTGCCTTACTGCTAAACGGTCTTACCGTGGTTGTTTCACCACTGATTTCGTTGATGAAAGATCAGGTGGATCAGCTACAGGCCAACGGCGTGGCGGCGGCGTGCCTTAACTCGACGCAAACCCGCGAGCAGCAGCTTGAAGTAATGACAGGCTGCCGCACCGGGCAAATCCGCCTGCTGTATATCGCGCCGGAACGCCTGATGCTGGATAACTTTCTTGAGCATCTGGCGCACTGGAATCCGGTGTTATTAGCTGTTGATGAAGCGCACTGTATCTCCCAATGGGGGCACGATTTCCGCCCGGAATACGCCGCGCTCGGTCAGCTGCGTCAGCGTTTTCCTACTCTGCCGTTTATGGCGCTAACCGCCACCGCCGACGACACCACGCGGCAGGATATCGTGCGCCTGCTGGGGCTGAACGATCCGCTGATTCAAATTAGCAGTTTTGACCGTCCGAATATTCGCTACATGCTGATGGAGAAGTTCAAACCTCTCGATCAGTTGATGCGCTACGTGCAGGAACAACGCGGTAAGTCGGGGATTATTTACTGTAATAGTCGTGCGAAAGTAGAAGACACCGCCGCGCGTCTGCAAAGCAAGGGTATCAGCGCAGCGGCTTATCACGCCGGGCTTGAAAACGATGTCCGTGCGGACGTGCAGGAAAAATTCCAGCGTGATGACCTGCAAATTGTGGTGGCGACGGTAGCGTTCGGCATGGGCATCAACAAGCCTAACGTCCGCTTCGTGGTTCACTTTGATATTCCACGCAATATCGAATCCTATTATCAGGAAACCGGTCGCGCCGGGCGTGATGGCCTGCCCGCGGAAGCGATGCTGTTTTACGATCCGGCCGATATGGCGTGGCTGCGCCGTTGCCTGGAAGAGAAACCGCAGGGGCAGTTGCAGGATATCGAACGCCATAAACTCAATGCGATGGGCGCGTTTGCTGAGGCGCAAACCTGTCGTCGTCTGGTGCTGCTGAACTACTTTGGCGAAGGGCGGCAGGAGCCGTGCGGGAACTGCGATATCTGTCTCGATCCGCCGAAACAGTACGACGGTTCAACCGATGCGCAGATTGCGCTTTCCACCATTGGTCGTGTGAATCAGCGTTTTGGTATGGGCTATGTAGTGGAAGTGATTCGCGGCGCCAATAACCAGCGAATCCGCGACTATGGTCATGACAAACTGAAAGTCTATGGCATGGGCCGTGATAAAAGCCATGAACATTGGGTCAGCGTGATCCGCCAGCTGATTCATCTCGGCCTTGTGACGCAAAATATCGCCCAGCATTCGGCATTACAACTGACAGAAGCCGCACGGCCTGTGTTGCGCGGCGAATCCTCTTTACAACTTGCCGTGCCGCGTATTGTGGCGCTTAAACCGAAGGCGATGCAGAAATCGTTCGGCGGCAATTACGATCGCAAACTGTTCGCCAAATTACGCAAACTGCGTAAATCCATTGCTGATGAAAGTAATGTCCCGCCGTATGTGGTGTTTAACGACGCGACCTTGATTGAGATGGCGGAACAGATGCCAATCACCGCCAGCGAAATGCTCAGCGTTAACGGCGTTGGGATGCGCAAGCTGGAACGCTTTGGCAAACCGTTTATGGCGCTGATTCGTGCGCATGTCGATGGCGATGACGAAGAGTAGTCAGCAGCATAAAAAAGTGCCAGGATGAAGACTCCGTAAACGATTTCCCCGCGAGTCAATTGTATGTTGATGTTATTCCTCACCGTTGCCATGGTGCACATTGTGGCGCTTATGAGCCCCGGTCCCGATTTCTTCTTTGTTTCTCAGACCGCTGTCAGTCGTTCCCGTAAAGAGGCGATGATGGGCGTGCTGGGCATTACCTGCGGCGTAATGGTCTGGGCAGGTATCGCGCTGCTTGGCCTGCATTTGATTATCGAAAAAATGGCCTGGCTGCATACGCTGATTATGGTGGGCGGTGGTCTGTATCTCTGCTGGATGGGTTACCAGATGCTGCGTGGCGCGCTGAAAAAAGAGGCTGTTTCTGCGCCTGCGCCACAGGTCGAGCTGGCGAAAAGCGGGCGTAGTTTCCTGAAAGGCTTACTGACCAATCTCGCCAATCCGAAAGCGATTATCTACTTTGGTTCGGTATTCTCATTGTTTGTCGGCGATAACGTCGGCACCACCGAGCGCTGGGGCATTTTCGCGTTGATTATTGTCGAAACGCTGGCGTGGTTTACGGTGGTTGCCAGCCTGTTTGCTCTACCGCAAATGCGCCGTAGTTATCAGCGTCTGGCGAAGTGGATTGATGGTTTTGCCGGAGCGTTATTTGCCGGATTTGGCATTCATTTGATTATTTCGCGTTAAGCACTTCCCCCTGATACGCTATCAGGGGGAATAACATCAGGATTGCAATTGATAAAGGTCTTCCTGAGAAAGCCCGGTCATTTCCATAATCAACTGCAAATCAAAGCCACGCTGTAGCATTGCTTTTGCGACATTGAGAAGGGCATCGCGCCGAAGTTCTTCCGCTAAAGTCATCAGTTCCTCTCCTTGTTGAGGCACTCGTTGTGCCAGACCATGTACTAATGTTCGTACATCCTGTGCTTCACCTACCAGCGCCATGTAGTTTATCAACATGCGTATTTGCTGTCCGCTCATCTGCCCCAGAATCATTAAGCGGGATAACTTATCTAACAGCGTTGTCATATCCCGTTGACGGATATGCTTCTGTACCAGCGTAAAGGCGGCCATGCTGCGGTGTTGCATGATTTCGTCATCAGGAATTAGCGTAATATCAACCAGCGGAAAAGCATGGAAATAGAGATCGCGTGCAACGTCCGGATCCGGAAAACCATCGAGCCAGTTTGTTGACCATGGATATGGGCTACGCTTTCCCTGGTAAAAAAGAATGGGGATCACCAGAGGCAGATAATCATGTCCCGCTTCAAGATGCCGCTGCATGGTGGCAATAGCATAGCGAAGCATACGGAACGCCATATTTTCATCAGGTGAACTTTGATGCTCAATCAACACATAGATATATCCGCACCCTTTCGTCGTCTCTACTGAATAAAGTACGTCGTTGTAATACTGGCGCAGGTTTTCCTCTACGAAACTGCTGGACTCGAGATGGAGCGTATCAAGATTACAGAGTTTAACTAAAGAAGGCGGCAGATGAATTTCAATAAAGTCACGTGCCGTTTCTGGTCGGGATAAAAAAGCCTTAAAGATTGCGTCATGTGGTGTCGTTGCTTCCGTCATCTTTCATCATCCGTGGGTGAAATTTGGCGGCATTCTGGCACTAACAAAGAGAAGTAAATAGTAAATAAATTAATAGATTACGCATATTACGAGATGCCTCGAGCGCGGATGTAACAATCTCTCGAGGCACATTAATTTACGCGAGCTTTATTCCAGTTTTAAGCATGTCTCGCCGATGCCAACAGCGCTCCTACCAGCATAAACAGCGAGCCGAAAATCTTATTCAATGCCTTCATCTGTTTCGGCCCTTTTATCCATAACGCAATCCGTTGGGCGAGGGTGGCGTAACCGATCATCACAATAATATCGACCACAATGGTAGTGACGCCGAGCACGATATACTGCATCAGTTGTGGCTGCTGCGGCATGATGAATTGCGGAAAGAGCGCCGCCAGAAACACAATACTTTTGGGATTGGTGAGATTCACAAAAACCGCGCGCTGGAACAAATGTCGGCGCGATTGAGTAGAGGCCAGCGATTTAAGATCAATTGCGCCAGCAGCACGCCACTGCTGGATACCCAGCCAAATCAAATAAGCTGCTCCTGCCCACTTCAACACTTCAAACGCAATCACTGAGCGGGAGAATAGCGTACCCAACCCCACACCAACCAGCACAATATGAATCGCCAGTCCGGTCTGAAGCCCAGCAATAGACGCCATCGCACCACGATAACCGTGGTTGAGCGAGGTGGTCATGGTGTTGATTGCACCAGAGCCTGGCGACAGGCTTAAAATGATCGATGTCAGCAGGTAGGCAAACCACCATTCTAAGGTCATGATGAACTCCCGGTGTGTCTATTTTTGTGCCACAATACGCTACTGTCGAAGCGTTGTGTCAGGCACGCTTAAAAAAACGATTTTACGTGGTTTAAGAGGCAGATTACCCGATGTTTCAGCAGCAAAAAGACTGGGAAACAAGAGAAAACGCGTTTGCTGCTTTTACCATGGGACCGCTGACTGATTTCTGGCGTCAGCGTGATGAAGCAGAGTTTACTGGTGTAGATGACATTCCGGTGCGCTTTGTCCGTTTTCGCGCACAGCACCATGACCGGGTGATAGTCATCTGCCCGGGGCGTATTGAGAGCTACGTAAAATATGCGGAACTGGCCTACGACCTGTTCCATTTGGGGTTTGATGTCTTAATCATCGACCATCGCGGGCAGGGACGTTCCGGTCGCCTGTTAGCCGATCCGCATCTTGGGCATGTTAATCGCTTTAATGATTATGTTGATGATCTGGCGGCATTCTGGCAACAGGAGGTCCAGCCCGGTCCGTGGCGTCAGCGCTATATACTGGCACATTCGATGGGCGGTGCGATCTCCACGTTATTTCTGCAACGCCATCCAGGTGTATGTGACGCCATTGCGCTAACTGCACCAATGTTTGGGATTGTGATTCGTATGCCGTCATTTATGGCGCGGCAGATCCTTAACTGGGCCGAAGCACATCCACGTTTCCGTGATGGCTATGCAATAGGCACCGGGCGCTGGCGCGCGTTGCCGTTTGCTATCAACGTACTGACCCACAGCAGACAGCGATATCGACGTAACTTACGCTTCTATGCTGATGACCCAACGATTCGCGTCGGTGGGCCGACCTACCATTGGGTACGCGAAAGTATTCTGGCTGGCGAACAGGTGTTAGCCGGAGCGGGTGATGACGCCACGCCAACGCTTCTCTTACAGGCTGAAGAGGAACGCGTGGTGGATAACCGCATGCACGACCGTTTTTGTGAACTCCGCACCGCTGCGGGCCATCCTGTCGAAGGGGGACGACCGCTGGTAATTAAAGGTGCGTACCATGAGATCCTTTTTGAAAAGGACGCAATGCGCTCAGTCGCGCTCCACGCCATTGTTGATTTTTTCAACAGGCATAACTCACCCAGCGGAAACCGCTCTACAGAGGTTTAAATTTCTTATGTACCAGGTTGTTGCGTCTGATTTAGATGGCACGTTACTTTCTCCCGACCATACGTTATCCCCTTACGCCAAAGAAACTCTGAAGCTGCTCACCGCGCGCGGCATTAACTTTGTGTTTGCGACCGGTCGCCATCACGTTGATGTGGGGCAAATTCGCGATAATCTGGAGATTAAGTCTTACATGATTACCTCCAATGGCGCGCGTGTTCACGATCTGGATGGCAATCTGATTTTTGCTCATAACCTGGATCGCGACATTGCCAGCGACCTGTTTGGCGTGGTCAACGACAACCCGGACATCATTACTAACGTTTATCGCGACGACGAATGGTTTATGAATCGCCACCGCCCGGAAGAGATGCGCTTTTTTAAAGAGGCGGTGTTCAAATATGCGCTGTATGAGCCAGGATTACTGGAGCCGGAAGGCGTCAGCAAAGTGTTCTTCACCTGTGATTCTCATGAGCAACTGCTGCCGCTGGAGCAGGCAATCAACGCTCGTTGGGGCGATCGCGTCAACGTCAGCTTCTCTACCCTAACTTGTCTGGAAGTGATGGCGGGTGGCGTTTCAAAAGGCCATGCCCTGGAAGCGGTGGCGAAGAAACTGGGCTACAGTCTGAAAGATTGTATTGCCTTTGGTGACGGGATGAACGACGCCGAAATGCTATCGATGGCAGGTAAAGGCTGCATTATGGGCAGTGCGCACCAGCGTCTGAAAGATCTGCATCCGGAGCTGGAAGTGATTGGTACTAACGCCGAAGATGCGGTGCCGCATTATCTGCGTAAGCTCTATTTATCGTAATCGTTCTTTATTTAGTCAGTTGTCAACCTGATACTTCGCTACAATGGATACCCGATAAACAAAGAGACATCCATTGTGGCGCTACTTATCATCACCACGATTCTGTGGGCCTTCTCCTTTAGCTTTTATGGCGAGTACCTTGCGGGGCACGTCGATAGCTATTTTGCAGTGCTGGTGCGCGTTGGCCTGGCGGCACTGGTTTTTCTGCCGTTTCTGCGTACCCGTGGCAATAGCCTGAAAACGGTCGGCCTGTATATGCTGGTGGGCGCGATGCAGCTTGGCGTGATGTATATGCTGAGTTTTCGCGCCTATCTCTACCTGACGGTCTCCGAACTGTTGCTGTTCACCGTACTGACTCCGCTCTACATCACGCTGATTTATGACATCATGAGTAAGCGCCGTCTGCGCTGGGGCTATGCTTTTAGCGCCTTGTTGGCGGTGATTGGTGCCGGGATTATTCGCTATGATCAGGTCACCGACCACTTCTGGACCGGCCTGTTGCTGGTGCAACTCTCCAATATCACTTTTGCCATCGGCATGGTGGGCTACAAACGCCTGATGGAAACTCGCCCGATGCCGCAGCATAACGCCTTTGCGTGGTTCTATCTTGGCGCGTTCCTGGTGGCGGTGATTGCATGGTTCTTGCTGGGAAATGCGCAGAAAATGCCGCAAACCATGCTGCAATGGGGCATTCTGGTGTTTCTTGGCGTGGTGGCTTCCGGTATTGGCTACTTTATGTGGAACTACGGCGCGACTCAGGTGGACGCCGGAACGCTGGGCATTATGAATAATATGCACGTTCCGGCAGGGCTGCTGGTTAACCTGGCTATCTGGCACCAACAGCCGCACTGGCCAACGTTTATTACAGGCGCGATGGTGATCCTGGCCTCACTGTGGGTACATCGTAAGTGGGTCGCTCCGCGCTCTTCACAAACGGCAGATGATCGCAGGCGTGATTGCGCGCTGAGCGAATAAACGCTTCTGTAATCGGCTGACGCTGCTCGCCATCGCGCACGGCGGCGTACAGTCGGCTCCACAATCCTTCGCCCAGGGTTTTGGTTACGACCAGACCCTGGCGCTCAAAACTCTCCACCACCCAGTGCGGCAGGGCGGCAATACCCATCCGCGCGGCAACCATCTGAATCAACAACAAGGTGTTATCGACGCTTTTCAGCGACGGGCTAACGCCTGCTGGCTGAAGAAAATGGCGCCAGACATCCAGTCGGCTACGCTGCACCGGATAAATCAACAGCGTTTCGCTGGCGAGGTCTTCCGGCGTGATTCGCGTTTTCGCCGCCAGTGGATGGTCAGGTGCTAACACCAGACGCACTTCATAATCGAACATCGGCGAATAATGCAGGCCACTGCGCGGCAGAATATCGGAGGTCATCACCAGATCCAGCTCGCCCTGCTGCAATGCAGGCTGCGGGTCAAACGTTACGCCTGATTTAAAATCCATCTCCACCTGCGGCCAGTTCTTATGGAAATTTTCTAACGCGGGCGTCAGCCACTGAATACAGCTATGGCATTCAATAGCAATGCGCAGGCGCGTCTGCTGCGGTTCATTGCAGGCTTGCAGTGCCTGGCTGATTTGCGGCAGCACCTGATTCGCCAGTTGCAACAGGATTTCTCCCTGCGGTGTAAACCGAAGCGGCTGGCTTTTACGCACAAATAGCCGGAAGCCAAGGCGTTGTTCCAGATCGCTAAACTGGTGAGACAGGGCGGATTGCGTTTGATGCAACGTCGCCGCAGCGGCTGCGAGTGAGCCGCAGTTCCGCAACGCTTGTAGCGTTTTCAGGTGTTTTACTTCGATCATGAAAGTCCTTCACTTCGGCATGAATAATTTGCGCTTGAGGAATATACAGTAACCGCCAATTATGGATGTGTAAACATCTGGACGGCTAAATACTAAAAATTCCATAAGGGGCATATAATGACAATTCTTAATCACACCCTCGGTTTCCCTCGCGTTGGCCTGCGTCGCGAGCTGAAAAAAGCGCAAGAGAGTTATTGGGCGGGGAACTCCACGCGTGAAGAACTGCTGGCGGTAGGGCGTGAACTGCGTGCTCGTCACTGGGATCAACAAAAGCAAGCAGGTATCGACCTGCTGCCGGTGGGTGATTTTGCCTGGTACGATCATGTCCTGACCACCAGCCTGCTGCTGGGTAACGTTCCGGCGCGTCACCAGAACAAAGATGGTTCGGTAGATATCGACACCCTGTTCCGTATTGGTCGTGGACGTGCACCGACTGGCGAACCTGCGGCGGCAGCGGAAATGACCAAATGGTTTAATACCAACTATCACTACATGGTGCCGGAGTTCGTTAAAGGCCAACAGTTCAAACTGACCTGGACGCAGCTGCTGGAGGAAGTGGACGAGGCGCTGGCGCTGGGCCACAAGGTCAAGCCCGTGCTGCTGGGGCCGGTTACCTACCTGTGGCTGGGTAAAGTGAAAGGTGAACAGTTTGATCGCCTGAGCCTGCTGAACGACATTCTGCCGGTTTATCAGCAAGTGTTGGCAGAACTGGCAAAACGTGGCATTGAGTGGGTACAGATCGACGAACCGGCTCTGGTACTGGAACTGCCGCAGGCGTGGCTGGACGCCTATAAACCCGCTTACGACGCGCTCCAGGGCCAGGTGAAACTGCTGCTGACTACCTATTTTGAAGGCGTAACGCCAAATCTCGACACCATTACTGCGCTGCCTGTTCAGGGTCTGCATGTCGATCTCGTACATGGTAAAGATGACGTTGCTGAACTGCACAAGCGTCTGCCTTCTGACTGGCTGCTATCTGCTGGTCTTATCAATGGTCGTAACGTCTGGCGCGCCGATCTTACCGAGAAATATGCGCAAATTAAGGACATTGTCGGCAAACGCGATTTGTGGGTGGCATCTTCCTGCTCATTGCTGCACAGCCCTATCGACCTGAGTGTTGAAACGCGTCTTGATGCGGAAGTGAAAAGCTGGTTTGCCTTCGCTCTGCAAAAATGCCATGAACTGGCATTGCTGCGCGATGCGCTGAACAGTGGTGATACGGCAGCTCTGGCAGAGTGGAGTGCTCCGATTCAGGCGCGTCGTCACTCTACTCGTGTACATAATCCGGCGGTAGAAAAGCGTCTGGCGGCGATCACTGCCCAGGACAGTCAGCGTGCAAACGTTTATGAAGTGCGTGCTGAAGCCCAGCGTGCGCGTTTTAAACTGCCAGCCTGGCCGACCACCACGATTGGCTCTTTCCCGCAAACCACAGAAATCCGTACCCTGCGTCTGGATTTCAAAAAGGGTAATCTCGACGCCAACAACTATCGTACGGGCATTGCAGAACATATCAAGCAGGCCATTGTTGAGCAGGAACGTCTGGGTCTGGATGTGCTGGTGCATGGTGAGGCCGAGCGTAATGACATGGTGGAATACTTTGGCGAGCACCTGGATGGCTTTGTCTTTACGCAAAACGGTTGGGTACAGAGCTACGGTTCCCGCTGCGTGAAGCCACCGATTGTTATTGGTGACGTTAGTCGTCCGGCGCCGATTACCGTGGAGTGGGCAAAATATGCGCAATCCCTGACTGACAAACCGGTGAAAGGGATGCTGACTGGTCCGGTGACCATTCTCTGCTGGTCGTTCCCGCGTGAAGATGTCAGCCGTGAAACCATCGCCAAACAAATTGCGCTGGCGCTTCGTGATGAAGTGGCCGATCTGGAAGCGGCTGGAATTGGCATCATCCAGATTGATGAACCGGCGCTACGCGAAGGTTTACCGCTGCGTCGCAGCGACTGGGATGCCTATCTCCAGTGGGGCGTGGAGGCTTTCCGTATCAACGCCGCCGTGGCGAAAGATGACACACAAATCCACACTCACATGTGTTACTGCGAGTTCAACGACATCATGGATTCGATTGCGGCGCTGGACGCAGACGTCATCACCATCGAAACCTCGCGTTCCGACATGGAGTTGCTGGAGTCGTTTGAAGAGTTTGATTATCCAAATGAAATTGGTCCAGGCGTCTATGACATTCACTCGCCAAACGTACCGAGCGTGGAATGGATTGAAGCCCTGCTGAAGAAAGCGGCAAAACGCATTCCGGCAGAGCGTCTGTGGGTAAACCCGGACTGTGGCCTGAAAACGCGCGGCTGGCCAGAAACCCGCGCGGCACTGGCGAACATGGTGCAGGCGGCGCAGAATTTGCGTCGGGGATGATAATAAGAACGGAGGCGAAAGCCTCCGTGATTGATCAAATGGCGATATTTTCAGGAATCTCATCAATAATCCGGTTATATAAACAACCGATCTTTTCGATTTCCACTTCAATGGTATCGCCGTCTTTTAAAAATAACGGTGGCGTGCGTTTCTTCCCAACCCCGCCAGGAGAACCCGTTAAAATCACGTCGCCGGGGACTAACTGGCAAAAGGTGCTGATATAGGTAATCAGCTCTGGAACGCTGTGTATCATATTGATCGTGTTTTCGTTTTGAACTTCCACGCCATTAAGACGCGTTTTGATACAAAGCGTATTGGGATCTTTAATTTCGTCACGCGTTACCAACCACGGACCGAATCCCCCGGTTGAGGGCCAGTTTTTCCCGGCGGTAAACCAGGCGTGTTGCCAGTCACGGGCAGAGCCATCCATATAGCAGCTATATCCCGCAATATGTTGCAGTGCATTGTCTGCTGAAATATTGCGCCCACCTTTTCCAATCACCAGTGCCAGCTCACCTTCATAGTCAAATTCCTGACTGGCTGCGGGTTTGATGATGTTTCCCATATGTCCACATTGCGAATCAGGGAAACGCACAAACAACGTCGGTGCCGGATCTTCTTCATCAAACTCCAGACGCTTCTCCTGATAGTTCATCCCAACACAAAGAATTTTTTGCGGATCGGGTATCAGCGGTAAAAAGGTGATGTCGTCCAGCGGATAGTTGATTTCCAGTGTGGTCAGGGTCGAAGGAGGAATATTTTCCAGTACTTCCAGAAATGACCGTAAGGTTGGGTATTGTGGAAAATGCAGCGTTAAATCCGTCACGCCGCTATCCTGGAGGATCCCATAACGATGGGCGTTATTGTGGGTAAAACTAACGAGTTTCATTAATAGCTCACGGGATAATCATCAGATAACAGGAGATCTGCAGGAAGGTGGGCCAGAAACCCGGTAGTCATCAGCAATCCATGCAGTTCGGGTATTACAGTCAAAAGCCCATTGTGGTTATGACGCCACCACACTGGAAGCGCCATATTGTATACAATATCAAACAGATTCGGCAGTTTATCTTCTTGCGAGAAAAATGCATCGTCAGGATAAAGTCTTAACGAACGGAGTATTCACTCAAGGTCTTTCGCAGCTAACAAGAGACGCAACAGCAGCAAAATACTCCTCCTTCGTTGGCAATCGTCCCAGTCGGGCGCAAATCGCTGCAACTTCTGCGGAGGCCAGATAAACATGGGCGCCATTACCTAATCGATTCGGGAAGTTACGTGTTGATGTCGACACCACTGTGGCGTTATTAGCAACTCGCGCCTGGTTGCCCATACACAATGAACAACCGGGGATCTCAATTCTGCCACCGCGTTGCCCAAAAACACTGAACCAACCCTCTTCCCGTAGTTTATTGGCATCCATCCGCGTTGGTGGTGTCAGCCACAGGCGTGCTGGCAGTTGCCCTTTATGCCCACGAAGTAATTCTCCCGTTGCCCGGTAATGACTAACACGGGTCATACAGGAACCAATAAACACCTCATCTATAGAGACACCACTAAGAGCAGAAAGTGGGCGTACATCATCAGGATCGTCAGGTGCGCAAAGTAATGGCTCACACAAGCTATTCAGATCAATATCCAGGGTAGCGGCATATTGCGCATCAGCATCTGCAACCAGCAATTTTGGGCTTGCCAGCCATGCTTCCATTTTCCTGATGCGACGCTCCAGAGTGTTCCGGTCACCATAACCGTCGGCGATCAACCCTTTCAACAGGGCAACATTCGACTGCATATTGGTGATTACTGAGGCTTCACTCAGCGCGATGGTGCATCCAGCGGCAGAACGCTCGGCAGTGGCGGCGGTCAGCTCAAAGGCCTGCTCGACACTGAGATGCTCCAGCCCTTCAATTTCAATGATTCGCCCGGAGAAAACGTTAACCTTGCCACGTTTCTCAAGAGTGAGTAAGCCGTTCTGGCAGGCATACCAGGGGATGGCATGTACCAGATCGCGCAAGGTGATCCCCGGTTGCAGCTCACCATGAAAACGGACCCGTACTGATTCTGGCATATCCAGTGGCATCACACCTGTTGCAGCAGCGAATGCCACCAGCCCAGATCCCGCAGGCAAAGAGAGTCCGACAGGGAAACGGGTGTGCGAATCGCCACCCGTTCCGACGGTATCAGGCAGCAACATGCGGTTAAGCCAGGAGTGGATAACGCCATCACCAGGACGCAGCGCAATACCACCTCGTTGGCGCATAAAATCTGCCAGTGTTTGATGTGTTGCCACATCGATTTGCTCAGGATATGCCGCTGTATGACAGAAGGACTGCATGACCAAATCAGCAGAAAAATGCAGGCAAGCCAGGTCCTTGAGTTCATCACGTGTTAATGGACCGCTGGTATCTGGCGAACCTATAGATGTGATTTTAGGTTCACACCAGCTGCCGGGGCGAACACCCTCAACACCGCAGGCACGCCCCATTATTTTCTGCGCCTGAGTAAATCCCTGGGAACTTACTACAGCTGTTTGCGGTGAATGAAATAACATAGACGGTGGCAGATTCAGCGCTTGTCGGGCTTTGGCGGTGAGCGCGCGACCAATAATTAATGCAATGCGTCCACCGGCACGTACTTCATCAAGCATCCCTTCGGTTTTGAGCGTAAAGCGTGCCAGCAGTTCGTCGTTATGATGAGCGCGTATCTCGCCACGTATTGGGTAAATATCGATGATATCGCCCATCTGCAAAGATGAAATATCCGCTTCTATGGGGAGAGCACCGGCATCTTGCAGCGTATTAAAGAAAATGGGGGCGATTTTCCCTGCCAGCACCACGCCGCCCCGGCGTTTGTTCGGGATCCACGGGATATCTTCTCCCATGAGCCAGAGTAAGGAGTTTGTTGCGGATTTACGTGATGAACCTGTCCCGACGGTATCGCCAACGAAAGCTAATGGATACCCGTTCTCTTTCAAACTGGCGATTTGTCGCATCGGACCAATTTCGCCTGGTTTGTCTGCAATAATGCCTTCACGCGGATTCTTTAGCATCGTCAGGGCATGCAGAGGAATATCCGGGCGAGACCAGACATCCTGCGCCGGGGAGAGGTCATCGGTATTCGTTTCTCCGGCTACTTTGAATACGGTTAGCGTGATTTTTTCTGCCACTGCCGGACGGCTAAGAAACCAGTCGCCAGCTGCCCAGGCGTGTAGTACCTGCATGGCGTAGGGGTTTTTGGCGGTTGCCTTGTCGGCAATTGGTTGAAAATAGTCGAAGATTAACAGGGTGTTGGCGAGAGCTGTCACCGCTGTGGAGGCAAGTTCGTTGTCATCAAGGGCGGCAATCAAGGGTGGCAGATTATAGCCTCCAGCCATAGTTCCCAGCAATGTAATTGCCTGTAGTTTGTTGATTCTCGCACAAGCGAGTTCGCCATGAGCGATAGCAGCCAGAAATGAAGCTTTGACTTCAGCGGCTTCATCCACACCCGGTGGAACACGATTCACCAGCAGATCATATAACAATGCTTCGTCATCGGCAGAGAGGGGATTTTGCAGCAAATCTGTCAGAGCACGGACCTGATCTGCATTCAGGGGCTTTGGTACCAGACCAGCCGCTGCCCGGGCACGCTGATGTTGGCGGTATTCATCCAGCACGGTGATTTTCCTTTTGGTTTATCCCGGCGACGAATGCCGCCAGGAGAGGGAGTGCGTTAGTTCAGGTCAGCCAACACTTCCAGCAGATAGTCAGTAAACTCCGCCGCACTGGCATCCTGTGGCCATGTGGTAACGACTTTTTTTCGTTCGCTGACAGTACAACGGTGGAGCGCCTGGCTTAGCTTACGGCTCTTATCGCCATAACCGATATGTGCGAGCAACATGCCTACCGCACGAATGAGGCTGCACGGGTCGGCATACTCGCCACGCCCTTCGCTGATAAGACCCGGTGCCGTGCCGTGAATTGCCTCAAACATGGCGTAGCGGTTGCCGATATTGGCGGAAGCCGCGGTACCCAATCCGCCCTGCAGTTCGGCGGCAATATCAGTGACGATATCGCCATACAGGTTTGGTAATACAAAAACCTGCAATCCTTTGCAGAAGGTTTCGTCCGCCATGCGAGCACACATGGCATCAACCAGCCGATCCTGAACATCAATTTCCGGGTATTCGCGTTTACCTACCTCACGAACTCCTTGCAGAAAGTTACCATCTGCCAGTTTGACGATATTGGATTTGGTGATCACCGTGACGTTGGTTTTGCCATTTTTTCTCGCAAACTCAAATGCCTGACGTGCAATGCGCTCAGTGCCTGGTGTGGTTTGCACTTTGAAATCCACCGCCAGATCTTCTGTCACCTGAATCCCTTTGTTACCCCAGATATATTCGCCTTCGATATTTTCGCGAAAGAAGGTCCAGTCGATATTCTTCTCAGGAATAGCAACCGGGCGCACGGCGGCGAACAGGTCCAGTGAACGGCGCAGCAGGCTATTCGCACTGACCATATTGGGCCATTCTTCACCCGGACGCGGTGTCACCATCGGGCCTTTTAATAACACATCACACTGTTTAACTTGCTGCAGAACATCATCAGGAAGGCTTTGCCCCTGACGTGCACGATCTTCAATGGTCATTCCACTAACAGGGCGCAGCTCCAGTTTACCCGCGGCGATCTCCTCTTGTGCCAGAAATGCCAGCACCCGTAATGCCTGAGCCATAATGATTGGGCCGATACCATCGCCTGGCAAAATACCGACGACGATCCGCTCCATGCTGGCGAAATCTTTTACCTCTCCGGCTTGTTTCATGGTGGCAATACGCGCCAGTTCGCTGGTGATCAACTCTGCAAATTTCGCCTGAGCCTCTTCGATAAATGTCATAACAACTCCATTTTTTACTTATGGTTACGAGCTTTGTTGTAGTTAATCAGGCAGCCAGCCTTAATAATTTCACGTTCATCCTGAGTAAGTGGAGTCATCGTCAGTTCGATCTCTTCAGGCTGACCGTTTTGCCGGATGACAAAAGCCGGGAAGGTCAGGGCGTCGGCATCCAGGGCTGCACGTACGTAAGGAACGAAAATGGCATCGCCAGGTTCAAAGGTCGGTTCTCCGGTTAACTGGAAGGGCAGCATTCCCCAGTTGATGACGTTAGAGCGATAACGTTTGGTGGCGTACTCTTCCGCGATATTCGCCAGGCCGCCGAGTACACGCTGGCAACTTGCTGCCTGCTCACGGGCAGAGCCATCACCGGGCTTCACGGCGTAGATCATGCTGCCAATTTCAACGTCTTGTGGACGAACAGTATCGAAACCAGCCAGTGCGTGGATCCGGGTAAAAATAGGGGCCAGTTCGGCAACGTTTTCCCCATTTACACGAGCATTTTCCAGAGCCTGAACGGCTTTACTTCGGGTAACGTATTGGGGATCGCGACGGGATAACGTGAATTCAGCCAGTTTCAATGGGTTAGAGCGCCATGACGATGTTTCACCAGAGGGGATCAGTTCGTCGGTCGTCGTCACCGGGTCCATGATTTTCGACACAACTTTAAGCAAAATATGCTCGGTAAGTGCGCCAAGCTCTGGCCAGTCTTTAATATTCGGACCATAGACCAGTTCTGCGTCTTTGACTGGCTGATGAGTGCCGATATATACACGGCTATGGTAAGGGGTGGGATCAAACTCGTATTCGGCAATTTCTACTGGCGGAAGATCGGTTGCCGGAGTGAGCAGGCCGCCGTTGGCTGCCGTTGCTGCAATTGAACGGGCGTCCATCAGCGCCACGGCAGACATCTGACCTACACCGGGTTTGGAACCTTCACGATTCGGGAAGTTACGCGTGGTATGGCGAATACTTATGCCATCGTGACACGGGGTATCGCCTGCGCCAAAACAAGGGCCGCAGAATGCGGTGCGAATGACAGCCCCGGACGCCATCAGATCGGAAATCACGCCTTTTTTCACCAGATCCATAAAGACGGGTTGAGAAGAGGGGTAAACGGCGAGTGAGAAGGCATCGTTGCCGCACTGCTTACCACGGAGCATTTGCGATGCGGCATAGACGTTGGAATAGTTACCACCAGCACAGCCCGCGATAATTCCCTGTTGTACGCGCAGTTTGCCATTCTCTATATGTTTGAGCAGAGAAAATGAGGTTTCTTCTCCGGCAATCTGTTTCGCCTCGCGGTCGACACTATGCAGAATATCGCTTAAGTTTTCATTCAGTGTATTAATGGTATACACATTGCCCGGATGGAAGGGCAGAGCAATCATCGGCTGAATAGCGCTTAAATTCACCTGCACGCAGCCGTCGTACCAGGTGATATCAGCAGGATCAAGACGCTTATAAGCATCCGGGCGGCCATGTTTCGCCAGGAAACAGTGGGTGTCAGCATCCGTTCGCCAGATTGAACTCAGGCAGGTCGTTTCAGTGGTCATCACATCGACGCTATTGCGGAAGTCGGTGTCCATTTCCGCAATGCCCGGCCCAACGAATTCCATCACTTTATTTTTGACATAGCCATTCGCAAATACTGCACCAATAATCGCCAGCGCCACGTCGTGTGGACCAACGCCTGGTTGCGGTTTGCCACTCAGATGAATGGCAATCACTTCCGGGTAGTCGATATCGTAAGTGTCATTTAGCAGCTGCTTAACCAGTTCACCGCCACCTTCGCCAATCGCCATCGTACCCAGCGCGCCATAGCGTGTGTGACTGTCAGAACCGAGGATCATTTTGCCGCCGCCAGCCATCATTTCCCGCATGTACTGATGGATAACCGCCAAATGCGGTGGCACAAATGTTCCGCCATATTTCTTTGCGGCGGAAAGCCCAAACATGTGGTCGTCGCTATTGATTGTGCCGCCTACTGCACATAAGGAGTTATGGCAGTTGGTCAGGATGTACGGTACGGGAAACCAGTTCATGCCAGAGGCTTTCGCCGTCTGGATAATGCCGACAAAGGTAATGTCGTGGGAGGTAAGGGCATCGAATTTAATTTTCAGTCGACGCATATCACCCGATGTGTTGTGAGCCTGCAAAATAGACCACGCGATGGTGCCTTTTTTCGCCTCTTCTTTGTTGAACGTCGCCGGGGCATGGCGCTCATCAATAATCTCATTGCCGTTGCGTAAGTAAACACCGCTGTCAGAAAGCGTAATCATTAAAATATTCCTTATCGAATCTGTTATAACTGAATGATTTAACTACGGATATAAACCATTCCATCCATGATGCGTCTGGCTGTACGCTGTACAGCAACGCCGGGAATCACAATGTCGTCGCCTTCCTGCGCAAATGACGGATACATCTTCATAACGCCACTGGGGTGACCAATACGCACACCTTGTAACCAGTCCCGATTGGGGATGATTTGCTGCACCAGACTGCCAGGCAGAAAAGCTGCTACGCTGATAGCGCTGGCGGAGGTAAGAGGACAGGCTTTGTGGCATTTGAAGACGGAAATCACACGTGCGCAGATATCCATCTCTTGCATATCAACGTGTTCATTGGCGATGTGGGGGTAACTTTTCGCCACGGTAACCATGCCAACTTTGGGTACAGCAGGGCTATTTTCCCGTGCGTCATCCAGGTTATTAGCAAAGCCCATCATGCACGCAGCTGTGCCACGGATGTTTTCCAGCAGCTCGCAGACGGCGTTGTTTTGATTAATCTCTTCCGGGAGTTCTGTCCCGGTTAATCCCAAATCTTCGGCACGTACCAACACCATCGGATTGCTGATATCGAGAATTGTGGCTTCGATTTCACCCAGCCCAGGAATAGTTAATACATCCAGCGTGTTTCCGGTTGGCAGCAACTTGCCGGTTTTGGAACCGGCGGGATTAAGAAAGTTAACTTTCAGTTCCGGGGCGGTGCCATCGACACCCGCGATCTGGCAATCACCATCCAGGGCAATACCACCATTTTCACAAGGAACAGTAATATCGATGCGTTTACCGGTGTTGTGATTGAGCATTCTGACGGTAGTTATTGGGGCAATAGCCGGTAATAGCCCTTCTTCGATGGCAAATGGACCGACGGCAGCGGTCATATTTCCACAGTTCGATTTGTAATCGACCTGACTTTTTCCGGCGATCACCTGGCCGACCAGATATTCCACATCGACCCCGGGTAATTCACTCTTCCAGACAATAACGATTTTGTTATTAGAGGAGACTGTACCACCCATTCCATCAATCTGTTTAGGATCAGGATCGCCCATGACTTGCAGGAAGATGGAGTCCCATTGCGCACGATCAGCAGGCAAGAAGTCTTTTAAAAACATACAGCCCTTGCTGGTGCCGCCACGCATAAATACTGTTTTGAATTTTCGCATGAGTATTCCTGGATAAAGAGATAAGGGATGCCTCAACTGGCGTTAATGCAGGCATAGCGCCTGCATTTCGCTAACCGTTATTACGCATTTTTGTTTGCGACATGGCGTAACTGGCCGCCGTCGATCACGATCTCAATTTCTCGATCGGTGAGATCAACAGATAACGCGATCTGCCTGTTTTTGGTGACGTTATTTAACAATACGCGCCGCTGACGAAGCCCCTGATGGAAGTTTTCGATACGTAATTCATCAAACATATCGAAGCAGGTGTAATCTGCCGGGTCGGCGAATATCAGTGGCACAACACCGTGGTTAACCAGGTTGTTTTTGTGGATACGCGCCATCGATTTGGCAATAACCGCCTTCACGCCGAGATACATAGGGGCGATAGCTGCATGTTCACGGCTGGAACCCTGACCATAGTTTTCGCCACCAATAATGATGCTGATACCCAGTTGCTTGCAGCGGTCGTGAAATTCCGGGTCAATACGCCCGTAGCAGTATTTGCTGATCTCTGGAATGTTGGATCGCAGGGCGGAGAAATGCGCATTAGCAGGCGTAATATCATCGGTAGTGATGTTGTCGCCACGCACGGCTGAAACATGGATAGTCAACGAGTCTGGCAGTGGATCGTTGATCGGCATCGGTTTGATATTCGGCCCACGAATGACTTCTATCTCTTCACCGTTGTCCGCTGGAGCAAGAATCAGTCGGTCGTCAATGATGTAGTCCTGCGGTTCAACGATATCCTGCAATAGCAACATATCAGCCAGATCACGTGGGTCAGTGATATAACCTGTCACCGCTGATGCCGCAGCTACTTCCGGGCTGGAAAGATAAAGTTTGGCATTCAGATGCCCGCCGCGACCTTTAAAGTTGCGGTTAGAGGTGCGCAGAGAAACACCGTCAGTGGAAGGGGCCTGACCGATGCCACAGCAAGCGCCGCAACCACAGTCAATTACGCGTGCGCCAGCAGCGATCAGTTTGCCGATAATGCCGTCGCGCACCAGCATCATATACAACTGGCGACTGCCTGGTGCGACAACAAAGCTCACTTCCGGATGGGCAAATCGCCCCTCAAGTACTGCCGCAGCTTTGGCGAAATCGGTATATGACGCGTTCGTACAACTGCCGAGGAAAACCTGGTTAATCTTCACATCGCGGCAATTACGCGCTTCGGTCACGTTGTCTGGCATATCCGGCATGGCGACCAGAGGTTCGAGCTTATCGAGGTAGATATCGATATAACCGTCATATTCGCAGCCATCATCGGGTTGCAGAGCAATCCACTCATGTTCGCGATTTTCTTTAATAAAGAATTCACGGGTGATTTCGTCACTGGGGAAAATGGACGTGGTAGCACCCATTTCTGCGCCCATATTGGTGATAGTTGAGCGGTCACGGATACTAATATGTGCAACACCATCGCCAGTATATTCATACACTTTACCAAGACCGCCTTTCACGGTTTCACGGCGTAACATTTCCAGTATGACGTCCTTCGCCGAAACACCAGGTTGCATACGACCATGCAGGCGCACATTAATAACCTGTGGCATTTTTAACCAGGTTGGTTCTCCTGCCATCGCCAGCGCGACATCCAGACCACCGGCACCCAGTGCCAGCGCACCAACAGCTCCACCCGTTGGCGTATGGCTGTCTGAACCTAACAACGTGATCCCCGGACGACTGAAACGCTCAAAATGTACTGTGTGGCAAATGCCGTTGCCTGCTTTAGATAAATAAATCCCGTGCTTTTTTGCCACCGTCTGTAAATAAATATGGTCATCTGGATTTTTATTATCGGTATACAGCATATTGTGGTCGATATAACTGACCGACCGTTTAGTTTTTACTTGTGCAATCCCTAATGTTTCGAAAGCCAGATAAGCAGGTGTACCTGTCACATCATGAGTTAAGGTGTGATCAATCTCGATACTAATCTCTTCCCCGGCAACCATTCTCCCGCCAAGCAAATGTTGAGAGATGATTTTTCTCGTTATATTTTGTTTTTTGATTTCAATCATGGTCTGTTCCAGTATTTAAAATTGTTAGCAAAATAAGCTGTAGATATCGACAATCGCCATTACAAAGCAAAGAATCATGGCGGCAAAAGCCCAGCCAAATAACTCAATAAACATTTTGCTGGCGGTATATTTCTGTTCAGCCTGCTTATTCGTGGCAACGCCTGACATAATTAATGCCCCTGCGGTGGAGATAGGGCTGACACCAGCAACTGTTCCACCTACAACAACCATTGCCACCAGTTCAACCGCTGAAATATTTCCGCCGAGCTGTTCGACAATACCTTGACAGGCAGGAATTAATGTCGGGAAGACCACCCCAAGTCCTGAGCTAAAAAAGGACATAATGGCAGAGGTGATCACCATCACCGAAGCAGCGGTACTGTCATTCATAAATGTAGTGAGTGTTTGCGAGAGGAGTTTTATACCGCCAGATTCCATGACGATATTCATTAATAGTCCAACACCACTCACCAGAATAAGAACAGACCAGGGAATACTTTTAATCGCTTTGTTTTCATCACCGACACCCAGTGCAGATAACAATGCGCCAATGACAAATGCCGTCATCCCGACATTTAACGAGAAAACAACTGCGCAGAGAATTAATGCCAATAATCCCGCCAAAGAGGCCCAGTGAATAAAGGTAAACTTAGGTGTTTCTGTTACTGCCGTTGTTTCTATTTGCAGATCGTCTTCCCGCCAGCCGCGATACCAGATGTAGCAAAGTATCGCCATAATAATGGAGGTGGAAAACAGACATAACCAAACCGGGAATAAATCGGCAGTGATGTGCTGTTTTTCCATTAATTCCATAACCAGCACGCCTTCTGGTGTGATTTGCGTCATACGACCGCCAAAAACACCACACTGACCAATAACTGCCAGCATTACCGGGTTAATACGTGCCTGGAATGCAACAGGAATAGCGATCACCGGAATTATTGCCAGGACTGGGATCGCACCGGGGCCAACAGCACATAAAGCAAAACCCACAACATACATGGCTACAGGAAGTAAATTACGGTGATTTACGGCGCCAACAATTTTGCGGGATAACAATTCCAGTGTTTTATTACTTTGCAAAATACTGAATAAATAAGTTACCCCCAGCATTGCCATAAACAGGGAAACACTAAATCCCTTAAACAGTTTGGCGGTTGAAATTCCATACGCCAGGCTGAGGATAAAAGCAAACGCGACCATGATTATCCCAACGTTCGTTTTTTTATAAAAACCCACGACGATAGCAATCACGATGGCAAGCAGTGAAACCAGAGCAAGATTTGGCATTTTTCCCCCGGTTACAGTGATTTAAATAAAATACAGACCGGGCTTTCTGTCGTAATCACCGGCTGTAATTGCGTCAGGCTACCGTCTGTGCTATCGAAGGCATACTGGATAATTGTGTCACTGTCCTCATTCGCGACATAAAGGCGATCACCTGTACTATTAAAGGTCATAAAGCGTGGTGTTTTACCTGGAACTTTCATCGTTTCAACACGCGTCAGATAACCGGTCAGAGGATTAATACGGAAAATAGACAGTGACTCATGAATACGCGTTGACTCAATAACCCATTTGCCGCTGCAATCAACCAGAATGGCGCTGGACTGCCCTTCACCAGTATATGTTTCTGGAAGAACAGGAATTATCTGTTGTGGCTGTAGCGTGCCGTTGTGCTGATCGAAGAAAAACCAGGTGACGGTGTTATCTTTTTCATTAACCAGATAACAATATTCATTATTCGGATGGACCGCCATATGGCGTGGTTCTGCATATTCCCTGGCACGAAAATAATCTGTTTCAATAAGCCTGCCACTCTCAGGATCAAATTTCAGTACGCTGACGCCTGCGTAACCTACCACACGCCCCTGTTGCGGCACGAACAGGTAGTTTTTATCTTGATCCCAAATGCACTGATGAGCATGAGAAATAGTGTCATCCGTTTTTCCAGCAAAACGCCAGGTAAAGATAACTTCGCCTAATGCGCCATTTTCTTCTCTGCGGATCACAAATATTTTACCGCCCTGCAAGGTTGCAACTAACAGGAAACGATTACTCTTATCAACGGTGATAAAAACCGGGTTTTTTCCACCTTCCAAAGAGATTTTATTGATAAACGTAAGAGTGCCTGTCGTTTCATCTATGGCATAGCTGGTAACGTCGGTATAGTCACCGTGTACTGAATATAAAAATTGTTGCTGGTTATCGAAAGTAAGATAAGAGGGATTTTCTTGTTCTTTTAGTACCTGGAGTTGTGTCCATTCCCCGGTGTCATCATTAATATTCCAGACGCTTAAACCTTTGCCTCTGGCGTTACGTAAAGCAGTAGTTCGGGTGCCAATGTAGGATACAGTCATGATTTTTTTCCATTGTAAGATAAAAAATTAGGCTATATCTGGTCTTATTTATTCTTATGGTGAATGATTTTGTGACCAGTAGTTAATAACCAGCATGGTGACATTTTTATCTCAGGGTTATAAATCACTTTGCTGGTTTGATTGATAACCATAACGAAATAATCATGTGTATACTTTGTTGGGTTGTTTAGTAAATATGTTATTAACCGCTCAATTTTATACTCTCAATGTTAACAAACAGGGTAAATAGCAAGGGAAATCTCTCTTTAGATTATATTTTTACCTTTTTAACGCAAGGTAACGGCGATTAAAAAGATGAGCCGCATCACAAAGATATCCGGTGTTAATTTTTTGAGCGTAAACAATTATTAATTTTTTGTGCACATACGCGCAAAATTATTATTGTAAAGTCACCAGGTGTGAGTATCTTTTAACGAGAATGTACCGACCTTTAACTATGGAAAGCAGAGATGAAAAGTGAACTTTTAGGTACAAAAGCTTTTGTGACTATTGCTGATTTAGGCTGTTTTACCAGGGCTGCGGATGAACTTAATTTATCGCAACCCGCACTGACTCGCCGTGTGAAAAAACTGGAAGAAAGCCTGAAAGTGACTTTGTTTGAACGGACGACACGCAAAGTCACACTGACCAGTGCAGGTAAAGCTCTTTTACCTCATGCCCGGGCACTGTTAGGTTATATGGATGATGCCATTCTTAGTGTTCAGGAACTGGCGGTACATCAAAAAGGCGTTATTAAGTTATCCTGTATACCGACCGCAACATTTTATTTCTTACCGCAAATATTAAAGAAGTTTAATACACTTTACCCGAATATCCGCGTCCATGTTCATGAACAGGCAACTGTCGATTGCCTTAATTCTGTATTAAGTAGCGAAACAGATTTCGGTATTAATATGAATCGTGTTGTTCATCCACAAATTAATTTTACGCCATTAATTGATGAACCTTATATTTTACTTTGTCGTCGCGACCACCCTTTAGCCAACAATAAACTGGTTGAGTGGCGGGACCTGGCGGCACATCGGCTGATAGGTGTCCGGCGTATCAGTGGCAACCGAATGTTGATTGAACAAGAAATTTCCCGGACGGTCGGTACGCTGGAATGGTTTTATGAAGTGCGGCATTACTCGACAGCAATTGGCCTGGTGGAAGCCGGGCTGGGTATTGCTGCGCTACCGTGCCTGGCGATGTCGCAAAACAATAGCCATAATTTAATCACCATTCCACTGGTAGAGCCGGTAATACGCAGAAGTATTGGCCTGATTGCGAGGAATGATATCCCGCTGTCTCCCGCCGCTGAGCGACTGGTCAATTTATTGCAAGAGACATGGCTGGAACAAAATGCGCAGGAGCGGCACCGGGGAGTAACTCAATTTCTTCCATTTAATTTCACCCACCTTTCAGAGAATAAGGATTAATCATGTCATCACACTCTGCGCTGCGATTTGCCATTAACTTAGGTAATGCCATGCTGGCCGGGCAATCGTCAGGTGGAGAATTACATGGGTTTACAGTTGAACTGGCAAAGAAAATGGCAGCAGCATGTCAGCGTCAATGTGAGTTGATCTCATACCCGGCAGCGAAACGTATCGTGGATGATGCCGAAAAAGGACATTGGGATATCGCTTTTTTAGCGGTTGATCCGGCCCGTGAAGGGGAGCTGCGTTTCACCGAACCTTATCTCACACTCGACTGTACATTGTTGGTTCGCCATGAAAGCAACATTCATACAGTGCAGGAGATGGACCGCCCCGGAACAGTCATCAATGTTGGCAAAGGTTCCGCTTATTCACTGCCACTCGTTCGCCAGTTGCAGCATGCGCAGTTACAGGAGTACTCCACCACTCAGCAAGCTTTAGCGGCTTTTTTGGCTGGTGAAGGTGACATGATGGCGAATATCCGCCAGGTGCTGGAGCGGACGGCAAGAGACAACGCCTCTGTGCGGGTGTTACCTGACAGCTACAGCCAAATCAAACAGGCGTTTTGTGTTCCACGCAATGACCCACAAAATTATGCAGCGGTAAGTCGCTGGCTTGCCGCGTGGAAAGAAGACGGAACACTCGCAAAGTTGGAGGATAAATATATCGGGAAGCACTGATATTCACGTTGCATGTGCTGCGTTTGCGGATTATTCGGCCCATCCATGGGCCTTAGTCCCTAAAACAGGATCATCATAATAGCCACACTTATTAATGAGAATATTACGCAAACAGGAACAGCTTTAAATAATAAGGTCGGGAACATTTCATTGCGCTCTTCTTCATTTGAACATGAACCGAGCAATAAACTTCCTCCGGATGAAAAAGGAGATATAGCGGTTGCCTGAGCACCAATAACAGTTGCGGTAAATAATATAATAGCGTCTATTCCCGTTGATTCGGCAATCGAAGGCATAATGGGGAATAATGCCGGACAAACTACACCTAGTGTACTGCTGAAAAATGACATCATCCCGCCAATAATAGCCAAAGCGAAGGGCACTATTGCAGTAGGTAAACTTGTACCCACCCAGCTGGCTAACATATCTATGGTGCCCGCTTTAATCGCTACCTGGATAAGCATACCCACGCCGCAAATCATAATCAGTGTGCCCCAGGGAACCAGCGCCACCGCCTTTTTTCATCACCGAGATTGAGTAATAACGCAATAACGGTAAAGAGAATGGCGACTAACCCAACATCAACCCGGATATTTATAAATTTAACAACATCATAATGAGGCACAATTAAATGTAAAACCGGGAAAACGAGCACTACCAGCAACATGGTACAAATCAGAATAAGGTTTATTTTTTGTTGATGGTTAAAAGCCTCTGGCTTTTCGATTTGTAAGGAACCAGTAGCCATTTTTTGATCCCTTCCTGTAACAGCAATAAGTAAGGAGATGACAACCACAGGAAGTACAAAGGAAACAATGAAAATTGCTGAACTGTAAATAAATGAGTTTGCGCTATAACCTGCGTTATCTATCAGGCTACGAAATACAACACCACTTGCGCTGGTCATAAAATTTGCGCCACCAAGTGCACCATAGTTTACGGCGACGGCTGCCACTAGTTTGTTCATTCCTGTCTTTCTGCATAACAGCAATGTTAATGGTGCAAAAAAGGCTAACACCGTGAAGAAACCCGCACCTAACGCTGCCACCAGACTTGCGGCAAAATAGATAATTAGAGGTAATAATTTAGGGAAATGGCGACAGAGGTATAATAGATACATGGCCATTTTTTCTAATGTGCCATTGATTAAGGCAAAGTTGTAAAAAAGTGACACAGCAAAAATCACAAAAAATATACTAACAGGCCAGGTTTTTATCAGTTCACCAGCCTTCATATCTAATAAGAAACAACCGATAAGATAGGCAAATGCTATTGCAAACAATCCTGTATTAATTTTTGTTTTGTAGCCTAATGCAATCGCTACAATGATAGCTAAAACAACTATCATGCTGATATTCATGATAAATCCTTTTGTTTAGTAACCGGAAAATACAGCTAATAAAATCTGAAAATACAGACTTACAGCATCAGCCTGCTCAATATTATTATGTTATATGCGCGCAATAATCTTTATCACAGTCGGGTGACAGAAATTATGCTGATTATTTATATGAATTATGTATGATTTCCCATTATAGGGTTAGTAGATCTACTACACTTTTTTCTAAAATCATGTTTCTTTCTTTTTCCGAAAGTGGCCAGTTAAAAAATTCATGAACAGTTTTTTCATATGTTATACGAGTTTCATAACGTGTATGAGGCCAGTCACTTCCCCATAATAAGCGATCAGCGCCAACATTCTTCAACAAGGGCGACAGAAGCATCCCAACATTATCAGCAGGCAATAGATAATCACCATTACGATAACTGGCGGAAATTTTGACCCAAATATTTCGAGAGCTGGCCTGCTTGAGAAGAAAATTAAATCCGCTGTCTTGCACTTTATCTTTGGGTAATCCGAAATGGTCAATAACGATTTTTACCCCGGCCTGTAACAATGCTTCAATTAAAGGACGTAAATCTGCTACCGGACGATGAAGTTCGACATGCCAGCCCAGATTCTTAATTTGAATTAGAAATTGACGCCATAAAGGAGAGGTCAGATCGGGGATTGGTTGTCCAATTAAATTCAGGCGAATACCAACAATGCCGTTTCGTTTCATCTCTTCCATCGCTGAAAGTGAAGTTGTGATATCGATCACCGCGACACCGAAAAAACGATCCGGATACCGGCGAATAGCCTCAAGCATGTAGTGGTTATCTGTTCCCAGAAAACTTGGCTGGATTAAAATCGCTTTATCGAAACCGTGCTGGTCAAGATGTGAGAGGTAATGTTCAGGTGTTGCATCATATTCAGGAACGTAGCGGCATTGTTCTGCCAACGGTAGGTCTAAGCGGAAAACATGGGCATGGGTATCAAAACGCATATGAAATTTATCCTTTTTCAGCACGATAGCGATAAACTATCAGCAAAACGTAATCCAATTTTCACGTAGAAACGTTCAAATCATACATAGTTGTATAGTCAACTTTAACTGTAGTTGACTATACAACTTATCGAAAAGAGAATTTTGTACATGGCTCACACTTTGCCGCTTTATGTTCAGATTCAGGAACAACTGCGTAGTGATATAAAAACCGGAGAGTTTAAACCGGGGGAAAAGCTACCGTCTGAAAACGAACTGGCCCAACAGTATTCAACGACTCGGGCGACAGTAGTTCATGCCATGCAAGGGTTACTGGTAGAGGGGCTAATTGAGCGTATTCGTGGGAAAGGAACGTTTGTTAAGGCCTCACCTATCATTTCCAGGGTCAGCACACAGGAGATTGGTTTCTTCGAAAAAGATCTCCAGGATGCCGACTTATCCGTGCGGTACAAAGTACTGCAATTTAATGAATGTGCTTCTTCTGCGGAACTACAGGCGCATTTGAAAGCTGAACCGCAAGATAAAATATACCGCCTTATGCGTTTACGTCTTGTGCAGGACAAACCTTTAGCGCTTGAAATTCGCTATCTGAAAGGTGATATCGCGCGTAAATTGCAGCTGGAAGGTCTGGAGATGCTGCCATTACAGGTGCTTTTTGAACAACAACTTGGGGTAGTAATCCATACGATTCACAATCAGATCCGTGTGGCACTACCGGGGCAAGAAATCGCTCAGACACTGGAATGCAAACGAACGCGCCCGATGATGGTGCGCCAGCATACCTGCCTGACGGGTAATGATGCTCCTGTTCTCTGGGGCGAAACCTGGTACCGTGAGGAGTATGAATTTCAATACAGTACCTATCGTAAGCAGGAATAACCTGCCGTAATTAACGGCAGGCAGGCGTGCAAAACTTCTCACCGGATGCGGCGTAATAAGTTTCGTATAGGGCAATTCTGTACTTGTTATCTAACTGATCTGCCATACTGCTTAAACCACTCCAGCATTCGCTGCCAGCCATCTTTCGCCGACTCAGCATGATAACTGGGGCGATAATCGGCGTTGAATGCATGCCCGGCATCCGGGTAGACGATAATCTCTGCTTTCGCGTTTGCTGCCCGCAGCGCCTGACGCATGGTTTCCACGCTCTCTTGCGGAATGCTGTTATCCTGGCCGCCATATAAGCCGAGAACTGGCGCGTTAAGATCGGTTGCGATATCAACAGGCTGTTTCGGTGAATTTAGCGTCTTATCGCCCGTCAGCTTGCCGTACCATGCCACCGCCGCTTTCAGTTGCGGGTTATGCGCAGCATACAGCCAGGTGATGCGCCCACCCCAGCAAAATCCGGTGATCATTAAACGATGGACATCACCGCCGTTGCGTGACGCCCAACTGGCGACATGATCGAGATCGGCCAGCACCTGCGAGTCAGGCACCTTTGCTACCAGACCGCTAAGCAGCGTAGGGATATCGGCAAAATCATTCGGATCGCCTTCGCGGAAGTAAAGTTCAGGTGCGATAGCCAGATACCCCTCCAGCGCCAGACGGCGACAAATATCGCGGATATGTTCATGCACGCCAAAAATTTCCTGCACTACAATGACCACTGGTAGTAGGCCATCGCTCTGCTTTGGTCTGGCATGGTAAGCAGGCATGTTATCCCCTTGGGAAGGGATAGAGGTGATACCTGCTACAATCGCGTCATCCGGGGTCTGAACGATGGTCGAAGCGAGAGGTGATGCAGCAGGTGCAAATCCAGATTGTTGTGTTGTTGCCATGGTATTCTCCGTACCCTTATAAAAATGTTGCGCAATGTTAACTATAGTCAGCATGCAACAAATCACATTGCCTGAATCGGCTCATCTTTTATGCAGTCATGCAGAATGAAGAGTGATTTATGTGATTCACATCACTTTTGGTGGGTAAATTTATGCAACGCATTTACATCAAGGTGATGAGTGTCACGAAAAAATGTTAAACCCTTCGGTAAAGTGTCTTTTTGCTTCTTCTGACTAAACCGATTCACAGAGGAGTTGTTTATGTCCAAGTCTGATGTTTTTCATCTCGGCCTCACTAAAAACGATTTACAAGGGGCTACGCTGGCTATCGTTCCTGGCGACCCGGATCGCGTGGAAAAAATTGCAACGCTGATGGAAAAGCCAGTTAAGCTGGCATCTCACCGCGAATTCACCACCTGGCGTGCTGAGCTGGATGGTAAACCTGTCATTGTTTGTTCTACTGGTATCGGTGGTCCTTCCACTTCTATTGCTGTTGAAGAGCTGGCACAGCTGGGTATCCGTACTTTCCTGCGTATTGGTACTACGGGCGCAATTCAGCCGCATATCAATGTCGGCGATGTGCTGGTGACCACTGCGTCTGTTCGTCTGGATGGCGCGAGCCTGCACTTCGCTCCGCTGGAGTTCCCGGCTGTGGCTGATTTCGAATGTACGACCGCGCTGGTTGAAGCGGCGAAGTCAATTGGTGCAACCACTCACGTTGGCGTGACGGCTTCTTCCGACACCTTCTACCCAGGCCAGGAACGCTACGACACTTACTCTGGTCGTGTTGTGCGCCACTTTAAAGGTTCGATGGAAGAGTGGCAGGCGATGGGCGTAATGAACTATGAAATGGAATCTGCAACCCTGCTGACCATGTGTGCAAGCCAGGGCCTGCGTGCGGGTATGGTGGCGGGCGTTATCGTCAATCGTACCCAGCAAGAGATCCCGAATGCTGAGACGATGAAACAAACCGAAAGCCATGCGGTGAAAATCGTGGTGGAAGCGGCGCGTCGTCTGCTGAAATAAAAAAACGCTCCCCAACGTCGGGGAGCGATATCAGTTACTGACGCCGTAAGCGCATAATTTTGCGGATTATTGGCGTCAGTAGCGTAAAGGCTGCCAGAGTCAGCAATGCCAGGGTTATCGGTCGGGTATACAGGAAGTCGAGTGACCCCCCTGAAAGCGACAGCGCACGGCGAAAATTACTTTCCGCCATTGGCCCCATAATCAATGCCAGCACTACGGGTGACGCCGGATACCCCCCTTTTTGCATGAAATAGCCCACCACGCCTGCAATCAGCATAATGCCAACATCAAACAGGCTGTTGTTCAGCGCATAAGTCCCAACAACACAAAGCGCGAGGATCATCGGCGTGAGAATATTGCCGGGGATCTTCACCACGTTACCGATGACTTTCAAAGAGAGCAGTCCAAGAACTAGCAGCATGAAGTAACAAAAGATCATGCCGACAAACAGCGTATAAACCATATCGCCGTGGTCGGTAAACATCAGTGGGCCTGGCTGCATCCCTTGTAACGTTAACGCGCCCAGCATGATGGCAGTTACCGCATCGCCTGGGATCCCCAGCGTCAGCATAGGTAACAATGCGCCACCGGTGCAGCCATTCGCGCCTGCCTCACAGGAGGCCACCGCCTTAATCTCACCCTTACCAAAGTTTTCAGGCGTCTTACTGAAACGACGAGTTTCGTTATAGGCAACAAAAGCTGCAATATCTGCCCCCGCACCGGGGATCATGCCGATAAAAACCCCTAATCCTGATGAGCGCAAAATGGTTAATGCGATGCGGCGTAGTGTTTGCCAGGGCAGTAACAGACTGCCGATAGCCACCTTCGCCCCCTGACGAATTTGCTGGTTTTGCTCCATAGAGCGGAATGCTTCTGAAGCAGCAAATAAACCAATCATCACCGGGATAAATGGCACATTCATCAGCTCCACAAATCCACCTGTAAAGCGTGGAAAACCGCCCATTGGATCAAGGCCTATCGTTGCGATCAGTAATCCGCCAACCCCGGCAATCAGCCCTTTAATCAGCGACTCACCGGAAATACTGGCAATAATGCTTAGTCCGAAGGTTGCCAGGGCGAAGGACTCCGAGGCACTAAATTTCAACGCCCAACTGGCAAGGACCGGAGAGAGAAACATCAATACGATAATGCTGAGCGTTCCACCGCTAAAAGAAGAGAACGTGGCGGCACTTAACGCCAGCCCGGCTTTTCCCTGCTTCGTTAACTCATAACCGTCAATGGCGGTGGCAGCGGCGGCAGGTGTACCGGGAATTTTGAGCAAAATTGCGGTGATAGAACCACCATACACACCACCAAAAAAGACACCGCAAATCATCAACAAGCCAGAAACAGGCTCCATGCCGTAGGTGAAAGGCAGCAAAATCGCCACACCCATGGTCGCTGTCAGGCCAGGCAGAGCGCCAATCATAATACCCAGCATCACTCCAAACGTGGCAAACAGTAGCGCCTGAGGATTACTGAGTAATGTCGAAAACCCCTGAGTTAAAAGTTCACTTTCAAACATTGCAGGCCCCTGTTATTCGAAAAATGTGCCGACAGGCAATGGCACCTGTAACGCTTCGACAAACAGCAACCAGAGGATTGCCGTTAACAGCAGCGCAATACCCGGTGTGAGTACCCATCGCCTGTAGCCCATCAATGCCATAATGACGATGAGGAAAACAGGAGTAGTAATGAGATAACCGCAGTAGCTCATTGCCACGATATAAAACGCGGTTGCCGCAATTCCTGTTGCCGTTTTCCTGAATGCCGGTTTTTCCTGTGCGTTGGCGCAAGGGACTGGTTTTGCCAGCAAAAGATCGCGTATCACCAGTAAGACAGCGAGCACAATCAGAGCGCAGGCATAGAAAGTAGGGAAGGCACTTGCACCGGGATCCGTTTCAATGGCAGTTGCTGGAAAATCAGCGGCATTAATTATCACCGCGCCAGCAACCACACAAAGTAACAGCGCCACCACCACAGTGGATGAAAGGCGCTTGCGGTGCGGTACGGCGAGTTGAGCAACAGACTGTTTTGTGTTCATCGACCGTACCTCGGGATTATTTTTTCAAGCCCAGCCGAGTTAGTAACTCGTCAAAGTACTTTTCCTGTTCGTTGATTTGGGTCTGGAAGCTGGCACCATCAAGCCATGCATAGTTGAGATTCAACTTTTGCAGTGCATCCTGGAATGCAGGCTCTTCAGCCGTCTCTTTTGCGGCCTTAGCCAGAACATCAACCACATCCTGCGGCGTTTTTTGCGACACGATCAGACCGCGCCAGGTGCCGATGGAGAGATCAACGCCTTTCTCTTTTAACGTCGGTACGTCAGGCATGGTTTTCATACGCTCATCAGCCATCACTACCAGTGTCTTCAGCTTGCCGCCTTTCACATGGTTGATAACTTCACCTGGGCTTACGGAAACCGCTTCAATATGCCCGCCTAACAGACCTGTAATGGCAGGAGCTGCGCCGTCATACGGGACATGGGAAAACTTTGCGCCCGTTTTGTCTTCCAGTGCAGCTGCCGCCAGATGCCAGATAGCTCCGGTGCCTGAGTTACCAATGCGTACTTTTCCGGGATTCGCTTTGGCGTAAGTCATAAATTCTTCATAGCTATTCCACGGCGCATCAGAACGGACGGTGATAGCAGCCGGATCCGCGTTCAGACGGGCAATGGGTTTAAAGTCGCTGGTTTTAAAACGCACCATTCCGAGGCTGGGAAGGGTGGTCAGTTCAACCGTGCCTAAACCAATTTTGTAACCGTTAGGGCGGGCAGCGGCGATTTCACTCAGGCCGATAGCGCCGCCACCGCCAGGTTTATTGATAACCCCGATGCTGACGGGTAAATGGTTTTTGGCGGCATCTGCAAAGGCTCGGGCAACCAGGTCCGTACCGCCTCCGGCCGCGTAGGGGACGACTAACTCGATCTGTTTGGTTGGCCAGGAGGCCGCCTGCACAGGCGCAGTGCTGAGGGCAGCGCCGGCAAGAAGTACCATTGCAGCCATTTTTTTCGGTAAGGTAAGATGTTTTATCATTGCTTTTATATCCTTATTTATCAGTTAGTTGCTATTTAAATTGTTCCATGCATTCATAAACAGTACTGCATTTTCATAGACTTGCTCTGGCGTCATGCCGGGGCGATATAGCGCAGAACCGAGGCCAAAGCCGTTTGCGCCGTGGCTCAGATAACGCGCCATTGTGTCTGGAGTGATACCGCCAACCGGTAACATCGGAACGGATTGTGGAATAACCGCACGCCAGGCTTTGGTGACTTCAGGCGTAATTTGTTCAGCCGGGAACAGCTTGATGGCATTGGCGCCATGTTCAATGGCAGCAAAAGCTTCGGTGGGCGTAGCGACGCCAGGCGCACAATACATACCCAGCGCACGGGCACGACGGATCACCGCAGTATCGCAATGCGGCATCACGATAATCTGGCCTCCAGCCTCTTTAACCGCGACGACTTGCTCCACCGAAAGCACAGTTCCGGCTCCGACCAGGCAGTCCTTAGGCAGGGCGTCGCGCAGTAAACTGATACTTTGCAACGGCTCCGGCGAGTTCATGGGAATCTCAATCAGGCGAAATCCAGCGGCATACAGCTTTTCACCGATGGCGACAATCTCATCCGGTTTCACGCCGCGTAAAATGGCGACTAACCCGGTTTTTTGCAAAAGCGTATTAAATGGCATGAGTACATTCCCTGGCGTTGGTGGAGAGTAGCCCGGCAGCGTGGGCGATTCGCCATAACCCCTGTTCAGTGGCATTAGGAATGGCGTGTAGCTGTCTGTCGGGAAAAACGTGGCTGAATGCTTGTGAATAGCGGCTGTTCAGAGTGGCGCTACCGATTAAGGCGATCGGTGTTGTGGCGGGTAAATCACGTAGCAAACTGGATGCCAGACCGCATAATTCATGGCCTATCAGTAATCCTGAAAGATAATCCCCCTGTGAGGACGGCGTAAGATTACTGGTCAGCAGGCGCGAACGGGTCGAAAATAGCGTCGATAATAATCCGGTCTGATGATGCTCTTGTGCTGCTGTCAGCCCGTGGGCGAAGGCATCCCAGTGCGGTTCATCTCCCGAACGCATGGTGGCACCGAGAATCGAATGGCGGGATAAAACATCAAATAACTCGCCAGTCATAAAGGTTCGGAAATCGGTAATGGTGTTGTTTTCAACTACAGCCCATTTCGCATGTGTGCCAGGTAAGCCAATCAGCACAGGCATACCCTGATGGATTGCGTTGTGCAGGGCCGGTTCCATCGAGATAGCACCGAAGATTTGTGTCTCTTCACCACGCATCACTTCGGGCATTTCACCTTCTTTAATCACGCCAGGAATGATGTGCAGCATTGTCTGCTGCTGGTGGATAACAGGCGTCAACTGCTTTGCCAGACCCTCAAGAGTGACCGGGCAAGGTAAATAAGCTGCTGGTTGCCACCCTTGCGCACTGCCGATCATGCCGCAAGCCAGAACCGGGCATGGGGATTGTGCCAGCCAGTCGCCGCAGACACGTAAAAACGTATCGTGGAAAGCGTCCTCACGTGTTGCTGCCTGGGAGGGTAATTTCATGATCCCCCACGGGAATTCACGTTTTTCTTGTGGATTTGGTGAGTCACCAAAACGCCATGCCCGAAGCGATGACGTTCCCCAGTCCAGGGCAATAAATGAGGTGTTTCCCGACATTAGCCGTTTCCTTTAGTCATGGTTTATTTATTTTTGTGGACGTGCTTACCCCAGCCCAGTTCAGCGGATATCTCTTCTGCACAGGATTTGACGTAAGGTGCCAGTTCTTCCAGACGCGCCAGTGACATATACGTAGTGGTACTGGCGACAGAAATAGCCGCCACAATTTCATCCCGGGCGTTGTATACCGGCGCTGCAACGCAACGGATAGTCGGCTCGTTCTCTTCCAGATCAAAAGCAAAACCACTGGCGGCATAACGACGCATGTTCTGAATAAATGTGCCCAGTTTTGTTTCATCACCACAGGTCTTAAACAGCGTGCGCCACTCTTCTTCTGTTCGGTTGAGGATCAATGCCTTGCCGATGCCGGTGATTGCCAGTGGCATGCGATGGCCTGGGCGTGAGCGCATTTCCAGCCCGCGCTGGCTGTTGATCTTCTCCAGATACAGCACTTCGTCGCCTTCAACGATCCCCAGATGCACGGTGTCCAGGGTGTAACGGGCAAGGCGTTGCAAAACGGGCTGGGCAACTTCGTACAGCGAGGTGCTTTCCAGTGCTCTGGCACCGAATTCGATCAGTTTGGCACCCAGTTGGTAGCCCTGCGTTGGGACATGGCGCAGGTAGCGTTGTTCCACCAGAACGGTGACTAAACGATGGGTTGTGCTCCGGGTCGTGCCGGTGAACTCGCCGATACTTTTCAGGTCATGGCAGCCGTTATAAACAGCATTAAGAACCGCCAGTCCGCGTAATAACGTTTGTGCGCCTGCGGTGGTTGAAGAGGTTTCTGCCATACGTTTCTCCTGATGATATTGCTGAAGTGTTCCACATAATGAAGTGGGGAAAAGGTGATATATCCCACAATATAAACTTCATCTCATATTGTGGGATAAAATAATGAAAATTAACGATCGTTTTGCGTAGCGCCTCGCAGGAAACTTCTTTCAAACTGGACGTTTGTACAGCACAATTCTATTTTGTGCGGGTAAGTAATGAGGCTGGAGGCGTTGTGGATATCTCAATCATGGTTTACGCAGTTATTGCGTTGGTGAGCGTGGCGATTGGCTGGCTGATTGCCAGTTATCAGCATGCGCAGCAAAAAGCCGAGCAATTCGCTGAACGTGAAGAGATGGTCGCGGAGTTAAGTGCGGCAAAACAACAAATTACCCAAAGCGAACATTGGCGTGCTGAGTGCGAGTTACTCAATAATGAAGTGCGCAGTCTGCAAAGCATTAACACCTCGCTGGAGGCGGATCTGCGTGAAGTCACCACGCGGATGGAAGCTGCGCAGCAACATGCTGACGATAAAATTCGCCAAATGATCAACAGCGAACAGCGCCTCAGTGAGCAGTTTGAAAACCTCGCCAACCGTATTTTCGAGCACAGCAATCGCCGGGTTGATGAGCAAAACCGTCAGAGTCTGAACAGCCTGTTGTCGCCGCTACGTGAACAACTGGACGGTTTTCGCCGTCAGGTTCAGGAGAGCTTTGGTAAAGAAGCACAAGAACGCCATACGCTGGCGCATGAAATCCGCAATCTCCAGCAGCTTAATGCGCAAATGGCCCAGGAAGCCATTAACCTCACTCGCGCCCTGAAAGGCGACAATAAAACCCAGGGCAACTGGGGCGAAGTGGTGCTAACCCGCGTACTGGAGGCGTCTGGTCTGCGTGAAGGGTATGAATATCAGACTCAGGTGAGCATCGAAACCGACACGCGTTCGCGAATGCAACCAGATGTCATTGTGCGGTTGCCGCAGGGCAAAGATGTGGTGATCGACGCCAAAATGACGCTGGTTGCCTATGAACGTTATTTCAACGCTGAAGATGACTACGCACGTGAAAGCGCGCTACAGGAGCATATCGCGTCGGTGCGTAACCATATCCGCTTACTGGGGCGCAAAGATTATCAACAACTGCCGGGGCTGCGAACCCTGGATTACGTGCTGATGTTTATCCCTGTTGAACCCGCTTTTTTACTGGCGCTTGACCGCCAGCCGGAGCTGATCACCGAAGCGTTGAAAAACAATATCATGCTGGTTAGCCCGACCACGCTGCTGGTGGCGCTGCGCACTATCGCCAACCTCTGGCGCTATGAGCATCAAAGCCGCAACGCTCAGAAAATAGCCGATCGCGCCAGCAAGTTGTACGACAAAATGCGCTTGTTTGTCGATGATATGTCCGCGATCGGTCAAAGTCTGGACAAAGCACAGGACAACTATCGTCAGGCAATGAAAAAACTCTCTTCAGGTCGCGGAAATGTGCTGGCGCAGGCAGAAGCGTTTCGCGGTTTAGGGGTAGAAATTAAACGCGAGATTAATCCTGAATTGACTGATCAGGCGGTAAACCAGGATGAGGAGTACCGTTTACGATCAGTTCCGGAGCAGCCGAATGATGAAGTTTATCAACGCGATGAAGAATATAATCAACAGTCGCACTAGCTCTTTGGGGGTAGTGAGGCCGGGCGGAAATGTAGGGCAATGACGCCCAATCTGTTACACTTCTGGAACAATTTTTTGATGAGCAGGCACTGAGATGGTGGATAAGTCACAAGAAACGACGCACTTTGGTTTTCAGACCGTCGCGAAGGAACAAAAAGCGGATATGGTCGCCCATGTTTTCCATTCCGTGGCATCGAAATACGATGTCATGAATGATTTGATGTCTTTTGGCATACATCGTTTGTGGAAACGCTTCACGATTGATTGCAGTGGCGTACGCCGTGGACAAACTGTCCTCGACCTGGCGGGCGGTACGGGCGATCTGACAGCTAAATTCTCCCGCATGGTGGGCGAAACCGGTAAAGTCGTCCTTGCCGATATCAACGAATCGATGCTCAAAATGGGCCGCGAAAAGCTGCGCAATATCGGTGTAATTGGGAATGTGGAATATGTGCAGGCAAACGCCGAAGCGCTGCCATTCCCGGATAACACCTTTGATTGCATTACTATTTCTTTTGGGCTGCGTAACGTTACCGAAAAAGAGAAAGCGCTGCGTTCCATGTATCGAGTGCTGAAACCAGGCGGTCGCCTGTTGGTGCTTGAATTCTCCAAACCGATTATTGAACCGTTAAGCAAAGCCTACGACGCATATTCATTCCATATCCTGCCGCGTATCGGTTCGCTGGTCGCAAATGACGCCGATAGCTACCGTTATCTGGCGGAATCCATCCGTATGCATCCTGATCAGGATACTCTGAAAGCAATGATGGAAGACGCAGGCTTTGAAAGCGTTGACTATTACAACCTGACGGCAGGTGTTGTGGCGCTGCATCGTGGTTATAAGTTCTGACAGGAGACCGGAAATGCCTTTTAAACCTTTAGTGACGGCAGGAATTGAAAGTCTGCTCAACACCTTCCTGTATCGCTCACCCGCGCTGAAAACGGCCCGCTCGCGTCTGCTGGGTAAAGTTTTGCGCGTGGAGGTAAAAGGCTTTTCGACGTCATTGATTCTGGTGTTCAGCGAACGCCAGGTCGATGTGCTGGGTGAATGGGCAGGAGATGCTGACTGCACCGTTATCGCCTACGCCAGCGTGTTGCCGAAACTTCGCGATCGCCAGCAGCTTGCCGCGTTAATTCGCAGCGGTGAGCTGGAAGTACAGGGCGATATTCAGGTGGTGCAGAACTTCGTTGCACTGGCAGATCTGGCCGAGTTTGACCCAGCAGAATTGCTAGCGCCTTATACCGGTGATATCGCCGCTGAAGGTATCAGCAAAGCCTTGCGTGGAGGCGCGAAGTTCTTGCATCACGGCATTAAACGCCAGCAACGTTACGTGGCGGAAGCCATTACCGAAGAGTGGCGTATGGCGCCAGGTCCACTTGAAGTAGCCTGGTTTGCGGAAGAAACGGCAGCCGTTGAACGTGCCGTGGATTCCCTGACCAAACGGCTGGAAAAACTGGAGGTTAAATGACGCCAGGTGAAGTACGGCGCCTATATTTCATCATTCGCACTTTTTTAAGCTACGGACTTGATGAACTGATCCCTAAAATGCGTATCACCCTGCCGTTACGGCTATGGCGATACTCATTATTCTGGATGCCGAATCGGCATAAAGACAAACCATTAGGTGAGCGACTACGACTGGCTCTACAAGAACTGGGGCCGGTGTGGATTAAGTTCGGGCAGATGTTATCTACCCGCCGCGACCTGTTCCCGCCACATATTGCCGATCAACTGGCGTTATTGCAGGACAAAGTTGCGCCATTTGATGGCAGACTGGCGAAGCAACAGATTGAAGCAGCAATGGGCGGCCTGCCGGTGGAAGCCTGGTTTGATGATTTTGATATTAAGCCGCTGGCTTCGGCTTCTATTGCCCAGGTTCATACTGCACGGCTGAAATCGAATGGCAAAGAGGTGGTAATTAAAGTCATCCGCCCGGATATTTTGCCGGTCATTAAAGCAGACCTGAAACTTATCTACCGTCTGGCTCGTTGGGTACCGCGTTTGCTGCCGGATGGTCGTCGTCTACGCCCAACCGAAGTGGTGCGCGAGTACGAAAAAACGTTGATCGACGAACTGAATTTGCTGCGGGAATCTGCCAACGCCATTCAGCTTCGGCGCAATTTTGAAGACAGCCCGATGCTCTACATCCCGGAAGTTTACCCTGACTATTGCAGTGAAGGGATGATGGTGATGGAGCGTATTTACGGCATTCCGGTTTCTGATGTCGCGGCGCTGGAGAAAAACGGCACCAACATGAAATTGCTGGCGGAACGCGGCGTGCAGGTGTTCTTCACTCAGGTCTTTCGCGACAGCTTTTTCCATGCCGATATGCATCCTGGCAACATCTTCGTAAGCTATGAACACCCGGAAAACCCAAAATATATCGGCATTGATTGCGGGATTGTCGGCTCGCTAAACAAAGAAGATAAACGCTATCTGGCAGAAAACTTTATCGCCTTCTTTAATCGCGACTATCGCAAAGTGGCAGAGCTACACGTCGATTCTGGCTGGGTGCCGCCAGATACCAATGTTGAAGAGTTCGAATTTGCCATTCGTACGGTCTGTGAACCTATCTTTGAGAAACCGCTGGCCGAAATTTCGTTTGGACATGTGCTGTTAAATCTGTTTAATACGGCGCGTCGCTTCAATATGGAAGTGCAGCCGCAATTGGTGTTACTCCAGAAAACCTTGCTCTATATCGAAGGGGTAGGCCGCCAGCTTTATCCGCAGCTCGATTTATGGAAAACGGCGAAGCCCTTCCTGGAGTCGTGGATTAAAGATCAGGTCGGTATTCCTGCGCTGGTGAGAGCATTAAAGGAAAAAGCACCGTTCTGGGTCGAAAAAATGCCAGAACTGCCTGAACTGGTTTACGACAGTTTGCGCCAGGGCAAGTATTTGCAGCACAGTGTTGATAAGATTGCGCGCGAGTTACAGTCCAATCATGTGCGTCAGGGGCAATCTCGCTATTTATTAGGGATTGGCGCGACTTTAGTATTAAGTGGCACATTTTTGCTGGTTAGCCGACCTGAATGGGGCCTGATGCCCGGCTGGTTAATGGCAGCTGGTCTGGTCGCATGGTTTGTCGGTTGGCGCAAAACACGCTGATTTTTTCATCGCTCAAGGCGGGCCGTGTAACGTATAATGCGGCTTTATTAATTCATCATCTACCACAGAGGAACATGTATGGGTGGTATCAGTATTTGGCAGTTGTTGATTATTGCCGTCATCGTTGTACTGCTTTTTGGCACCAAAAAGCTCGGCTCCATCGGTTCCGATCTTGGTGCATCGATCAAAGGCTTTAAAAAAGCTATGAGCGATGATGAGCCAAAGCAGGACAAAACCAGTCAGGACGCTGATTTTACTGCAAAATCTATTACTGATAAGCAGGCTGATGTCAAACAGGAACAGGCTAAAACAGAAGACGCAAAGCGCCACGATAAAGAGCAGGTGTAATCCGTGTTTGATATCGGTTTTAGCGAACTGCTATTGGTATTCATCATCGGCCTCGTGGTACTGGGGCCGCAACGTTTGCCTGTGGCAGTAAAAACGGTAGCGGGCTGGGTTCGCGCGTTGCGTTCACTGGCAACGACGGTGCAGAACGAACTGACCCAGGAGTTAAAACTCCAGGAGTTTCAGGACAGCCTGAAAAAGGTTGAAAAAGCGAGTCTGACTAACCTGACGCCAGAACTGAAAGCGTCTATGGATGAACTGCGTCAGGCTGCGGAATCGATGAAACGTTCTTATAGCGTTAACGATCCTGAAAAGGCGAGCGATGAAGCGCATACCATCCATAATCCGGTGGTGAAAGGCAATGAAACTGCCCACGAGGGCGTCACGCCAGCTGCTGCAGAGCATCAGGCCAGTTCACCGGAACAAAAGCCTGAGACAAAGCCTGCACCAGAGGTAAAATCTGCTGCGGATGCGCCGGACGCTGAACTGAAAACCGCTGCGCCTTCCCCTTCGTCGAGTGATAAACCGTAAACATGTCTGTAGAAGATACTCAACCGCTTATCACGCATCTGATTGAGCTGCGTAAGCGTCTGCTGAACTGCATTATCGCGGTAATCGTGATATTCCTGTGTCTGGTCTATTTCGCCAATGACATCTATCACCTGGTGTCTGCGCCACTGATCAAGCAGTTACCGCAAGGTTCAACGATGATCGCCACCGACGTGGCCTCACCGTTCTTTACGCCGATCAAGCTGACCTTTATGGTGTCGCTGATCTTGTCTGCGCCAGTGATTCTCTATCAGGTATGGGCATTTATTGCCCCTGCGCTGTATAAGCATGAACGACGCCTGGTGGTGCCGTTGCTGATTTCAAGCTCTCTGCTTTTTTATATCGGTATGGCATTTGCCTATTTCGTTGTCTTCCCGCTGGCATTTGGCTTCCTCGCCAATACCGCGCCAGAAGGGGTACAGGTATCTACCGATATCGCCAGCTATCTGAGTTTCGTCATGGCGTTGTTTATGGCGTTTGGTGTTTCCTTTGAAGTGCCTGTGGCGATTGTGCTGCTGTGCTGGATGGGAATCACCACACCAGAAGACTTGCGTAGAAAACGTCCGTATGTGCTGGTTGGCGCATTCGTCGTCGGGATGCTGCTGACACCGCCAGATGTTTTCTCGCAAACGCTGTTGGCGATCCCGATGTACTGCTTGTTTGAAATTGGTGTCTTCTTCTCACGCTTTTATGTTGGTAAAGGCCGAAACCGGGAAGAAGAAAATGATGCTGAAGCAGAAAGCGAAAAAACTGAATAAATTCAACCGCCCGTCAGGGCGGTTGTCATATGGAGAGCAGGATGTTTGATATTGGCGTTAATTTGACCAGCTCGCAATTTGCGAAAGATCGTGATGATATCGTAACGCGCGCTTTTGCTGCGGGCGTTAATGGGCTGCTCATCACCGGCACTAACCTGCGTGAAAGCCAGCAGGCGCAAAAGCTGGCACGTCATTACCCGCACTGTTGGTCAACAGCGGGTGTGCATCCTCACGACAGCAGCCAGTGGCAAGCTGCGACCGAAGAAGCAATTATTGAGCTTGCCGCGCAGCCAGAAGTGGTGGCGATTGGTGAGTGTGGCCTCGACTTTAACCGTAACTTTTCTACACCGGAAGAGCAGGAACGTGCCTTTGTCGCCCAGTTGCGCATTGCCGCTGAATTAAACATGCCGGTATTTATGCATTGTCGTGATGCCCACGAGCGATTTATCACCTTGCTGGAACCGTGGCTGGAGAAACTACCTGGTGCAGTGTTGCACTGTTTTACCGGAACGCGCGAAGAGATGCAGGCGTGCGTGGCGCGTGGGATTTATATTGGTATTACCGGTTGGGTCTGTGATGAGCGACGTGGGCTGGAATTGCGCGAGCTGTTACCGTTGATTCCGGCGGAGAAATTGCTTATCGAAACCGATGCGCCCTATTTGCTCCCACGTGATCTCACGCCGAAGCCAACATCCCGGCGCAATGAACCTGCGTATTTGCCCCATATTCTGCAACGAATTGCGCAATGGCGTGGAGAAGATGCCGCGTGTCTGGCCGCTACAACAGATACAAACGTCAAAACACTGTTTGGGATTTCGTTCTAGATTTTGCGGAATTCGGTATTCTTCACACTATGTTTAACCTCTTTATTGATAAGGTTAAGCAATAGCATTGAACGAGCTTCACCATCAGGCTCGGAGAAAATGGCCTGAAAACCTTCGAAAGCGCCTTCGGTGATGATCACCTGATCGCCTGGGTACGGCGTTCCCGGATCAACGATACCTTCGGGTTTGTAGATAGAAAGCTGATGGATTACCGCTGATGGGACTATCGCAGGTGAGGCACCAAAGCGCACAAAGTGGCTGACGCCACGTGTAGCACTGATAGTCGTGGTATGAATCACTTCTGGATCAAATTCCACAAACAGGTAGTTAGGGAATAACGGTTCACTGACTGCGGTACGTTTACCCCGTACGATTTTTTCCAGGGTGATCATCGGAGCCAGGCAATTAACCGCTTGTCTCTCAAGGTGTTCCTGGGCACGTTGAAGTTGCCCGCGCTTGCAGTACAGTAAATACCAGGATTGCATAATGACTCTTATCCGTTTAATCGGGGCGCAAGGATAGCAAAAGCTTTGCGCTAAGTTAATTATATTCCCCGGTTTGCGTTATACCGTCAGAGTTCACGCTAATTTAACAAATTTACAGCATCGCAAAGATGAACGCCGTATAATGGGCGCAGATTAAGAGGCTACAATGGACGCCATGAAATATAACGATTTACGCGACTTCCTGACGCTGCTTGAACAGCAGGGTGAGCTAAAACGTATCACGCTCCCGGTGGATCCGCATCTGGAAATCACTGAAATTGCTGACCGCACTTTGCGTGCCGGTGGGCCTGCGTTGTTGTTCGAAAACCCTAAAGGCTACTCAATGCCGGTGCTGTGCAACCTGTTCGGTACGCCAAAGCGCGTGGCGATGGGCATGGGGCAGGAAGATGTTTCGGCGCTGCGTGAAGTGGGTAAATTATTGGCGTTTCTGAAAGAGCCGGAGCCGCCAAAAGGTTTCCGCGACCTGTTTGATAAACTGCCGCAGTTTAAGCAAGTATTGAACATGCCGACAAAGCGACTGCGTGGTGCGCCCTGCCAACAAAAAATCGTCTCTGGCGATGACGTCGATCTCAATCGCATTCCCATTATGACCTGCTGGCCGGAAGATGCCGCGCCGCTGATTACCTGGGGGCTGACCGTAACGCGCGGCCCACATAAAGAGCGGCAGAATTTGGGCATTTATCGCCAGCAGCTGATTGGTAAAAACAAACTGATTATGCGCTGGCTGTCGCATCGCGGCGGCGCGCTGGATTATCAGGAGTGGTGTGCGGCGCATCCGGGCGAACGTTTCCCGGTTTCTGTGGCGCTGGGTGCCGATCCCGCCACGATTCTCGGTGCAGTCACCCCCGTTCCGGATACGCTTTCAGAGTATGCGTTTGCCGGATTGCTGCGCGGCACCAAGACCGAAGTGGTGAAGTGTATCTCCAATGACCTTGAAGTGCCCGCCAGTGCGGAGATTGTGCTGGAAGGGTATATCGAACAAGGCGAAACGGCGCCGGAAGGGCCGTATGGCGACCACACCGGTTACTATAACGAAGTCGATAGTTTCCCGGTATTCACCGTGACGCATATTACCCAGCGTGAAGATGCGATTTACCATTCCACCTATACCGGGCGTCCGCCAGATGAACCCGCGGTACTGGGCGTAGCGTTGAACGAAGTGTTCGTGCCGATTCTGCAAAAACAGTTCCCGGAAATTGTCGATTTTTACCTGCCGCCGGAAGGCTGTTCTTATCGTCTGGCGGTAGTGACAATCAAAAAACAGTACGCCGGACACGCGAAGCGCGTCATGATGGGCGTCTGGTCGTTCTTACGCCAGTTTATGTACACTAAATTTGTGATCGTTTGTGATGATGACGTCAACGCACGCGACTGGAACGATGTGATTTGGGCGATTACCACCCGTATGGACCCGGCGCGGGATACGGTGTTGGTCGAAAACACGCCCATTGATTATCTGGATTTTGCCTCGCCTGTTTCCGGGCTGGGTTCAAAAATGGGGCTGGATGCCACGAATAAATGGCCGGGGGAAACTCAGCGTGAGTGGGGGCGTCCCATCAAAAAAGATCCGGATGTTGTCGCGCATATTGACGCCATCTGGGATGAACTGGCCATCTTCAACAACGGTAAAAACGCCTGATGCGCGTTTGTTTTGCCCTATTTATCGATCCGACAGAGAAAGCGCATGACAACCTTAAGCTGTAAAGTGACCTCGGTAGAAGCTATCACTGATACCGTATACCGCGTTCGTTTAGTGCCAGATGCGGCCTTTTCTTTTCGTGCTGGCCAATATTTGATGGTTGTGATGGATGAGCGCGATAAGCGCCCATTCTCAATGGCCTCAACACCAAATGAACAAGGGTTTATTGAGTTGCATATTGGCGCTTCGGAACTCAATCTCTATGCCATGGCAGTGATGGATCGAATTCTAAAAGATCGTCAAATTGAGGTAGATATTCCCCACGGTGAGGCATGGTTGCGTGACGATGAAGAGCGTCCGTTGATTCTGATCGCCGGTGGTACTGGATTCTCCTACGCCCGTTCTATTTTACTGACTGCACTAGCGCGTAATCCCAATCGTGATGTCACTATCTACTGGGGCGGTCGGGAAGAAAAACACCTTTATGATCTCTCTGAATTGGAAGCGTTATCGCTTCAGTATCCAGGTCTGCGCGTCGAACCTGTTGTTGAGCAACCGGAGCCTGGCTGGCGTGGTCGTACCGGAACGGTGTTAACTGCAGTGTTGCAGGATCATGGTACGCTGGCGGAACATGATATCTATATCGCCGGGCGTTTCGAGATGGCGAAAATTGCTCGTGACCTGTTCTGTAATGAGCGCAATGCACGAGAAGATCGCCTGTTTGGTGATGCTTTTGCGTTTATTTAAATGATATATCAGGGGCATATTGCCCCTGATATATGTCCTGTGTCTGCAATCCTAATTATTTAAAATGTAGAGTGGCTTAATTTTCTATTAATTATTTCTTAATCGCAATGTCTACCATCCTGTGTTATACCAGACGGGATGAAATCTCTCCGGTTGTATTCATCCAATCAATAATATTAGTTTTAAAAAATTCATTTTACGGATTCTTGTAATAAAGCGCTGATGCTATGACAGAAAAATAAAATGGAATAAGTATTTTAATTAAACTGATGGAGAGTGTTATGAAATTTAAATATGCGTTAACTTCTCTCGCTTTATCTGTAGCAGCAATTACCTCTATACCTGATACCGCTTTTGCAATTGGTGGTGCCAGTGGCGCCAAAATTGATTATCAACGCCAGGGGCAACTTGGCGAAGTCGTTATGAACCCCTACGATATTGCGCCACTGACAGCTGTGATTCGTAATGGTGGGTATCAGCTGCGTGATGTATCAGTGCGTATCGTGCCAAAAGAGAATGGTCAGGAAATTGCCTATAAGGTGAATAATAAATACCTTTTAACCTATGGCGGTATCCCGGTTTTCGGTCTTTACCCTGACTATCTAAATACTGTTGAAGTGGCATACACCCGAATATATGGCAGCAAGATCGAAAATATCAAAGAAAGTTATAAGATATACGCCCCGCCTGCCTATAACGAATCAGCAGGAACCAAAGAAGAAACCTCCGCATTCTTTACTGTCGATGTTAAGAAAACCTCCCCAGAATTCCAGGACCGTCTGTATTTACTCAACAATCTGAAAGATAAATCAGGTAATGGAACGCGTACTGTCTGGAATAACCCGGTGGGTGGCGCACTGGAATGGAACTTCTATCCTGTCAACGCAATTATTGACTCGAAGGGCGATATTCGTTGGTTTATGAACGCAAGCCCTATTTATGATCTAAAGTCTATTTATAACGCTGGCGTAATGATGGGCTTTAAACAAAACCATGATGGCGCACTTACCTGGGGCTACGGTCAACGTTACGTGAAGTACGATATTATGGGACGCGAGATATTTAATCGTCGCTTACCTGATAACTACAATGATTTCTCCCACTCCATGGATAATGCCGCAAATGGGCACTATTTCCTGCGTGTTGCCAGTTCAAACCACAAGCGGCTTGATGGCAAAAATGTGCGTACCGTGCGCGATGTTATTGCCGAAGTAGATGAGAACGGCGTAGTGGTCGATGAATGGCGTTTGTTCGATATTCTTGATCCTTATCGCGATGTGGTTATGAAAACCCTGGATCAGGGAGCTGTTTGCCTGAACATTGATGCCAGCCAGGCGGGTCATACGCTTAATGAAGAAGATCTCGCGGCACTGGACTCCTCAGATAAATTCGGCGATATCGTAGGTAGCGGCCCTGGCCGCAACTGGGCGCATGTAAACAGCGTCGATTACGATAGTGAAGATGACTCCATTATTATTAGTTCCCGTCACCAAAGTGCGATCATAAAAATCGGTCGTGACAAGAAAGTGAAATGGATACTGGGCACACCAGCAGGCTGGAAAGCACCGTTTGATGCTACCGTGTTAACGCCGGTTGATGATAAAGGGCAAAAAATCGCTTGTGAGAATAACACCTGCGAAGGCGACTTTGACTGGACATGGACGCAACACACAGCGTTCAAAATCGACAGTAAGAGTAAAGGCGACATTCTCTATCTCTCCGCTTTCGATAACGGCGACGGGCGTGGCCTGGAACAACCTGCGATGCAGAGCATGAAATACAGTCGCTCGGTGATCTATAAAATCGACCAAAAGAATAAAACGGTGCAGCAAATCTGGGAATACGGCAAAGAACGTGGCAATGAGTGGTTTAGTCCGGTTACGTCAATTACCGAATTCCAGAACGATAAAAACTCCGTTTTTGTCTACTCGGCAACAGCCGGTGGGGAATTTGATTTGACAGTTGGGGCATTCACCAGCTTGCCGAACCCATATTTGCAAGAGTTCAAATGGGGTGAAAAAGAACCCGCCGTTGAAATGCAACTGCATGGTACTCGTGGTTATCAGGCAATGCCTTTCAGTTTAACTAAAGCATTCACTGAATAAAGAAGATAAAAAACCCGCCCCTGACAGGCGGGAAGAACGGCAACTAAATTTTCTTTCATCGACATTGGCAACAATGGCTTTGAAATAAACTGTTCGAACTTCTTAGCCAGGGGCGCTTCGCTTGCCCGTCCTGCATGTAGCCAGGTCGGGCAAGCGAAGCGCCGTTTCAGGAGTCTGTTGCTTTTAAACCCGCTCAAATACCGTTGCAATACCCTGACCCAGACCGATACACATCGTCGCCAGACCAAACTGGACGTCTTTGCGCTCCATTAGATTCAGCAGCGTGGTACTGATACGCGCACCGGAACAGCCCAGCGGATGACCCAGTGCGATCGCGCCACCGTTGAGATTGATCTTCTCGTCAATCTGCTCCATCAGTCCCAGATCTTTAATACATGGCAGGATCTGCGCGGCAAAAGCTTCATTCATTTCAAACACGCCGATATCGCTGGCAGAAAGCCCCGCTTTTTTCAGCGCCAGCTTCGAGGCCGGAACCGGGCCGTAACCCATAATCGACGGATCACAACCAACGACCGCCATCGAACGCACGCGGGCGCGCGGCTTAAGACCTAATTCTCGGGCGCGGCTTTCACTCATCACCAGCATGGCGGCAGCGCCATCGGAAAGCGCAGAGGACGAACCTGCCGTTACCGTGCCGCTGACTGGATCGAACGCTGGACGCAGCGTGGCGAGGGCTTCCATGGTGGTTTCCGGGCGAATCACTTCGTCGTAATTAAACTGCTTCAGGACGCCGTCGGCATCGTGACCACCAGTCGGGATAATTTCATTTTTAAATGCACCCGACTGCGTGGCGGCCCAGGCGCGGGCGTGTGACCGCGCGGCAAAGGCATCCTGCATTTCACGGCTGATACCGTGCATACGCGCCAGCATTTCTGCCGTTAAGCCCATCATGCCCGCCGCTTTGGCGACATTGCGGCTAAGGCCGGGGTGAAAATCGACGCCGTGACTCATCGGCACATGGCCCATATGTTCCACGCCGCCGACCAGACATGCCTGCGCATCGCCAGTCATGATCATCCGTGCTGCGTCATGCAATGCCTGCATGGATGATCCGCACAAGCGATTGACGGTAACCGCCGGGACAGAGTGAGGCACTTCAGCCAACAGCGCCGCGTTACGGGCGATGTTAAAACCTTGCTCCAGCGTCTGCTGCACACAGCCCCAGTAAATATCGTCGAGGGCAGCCGCTTCCAGCGCCGGGTTACGCGCCAGCAGGCTACGCATTAAATGAGCGGAGAGATCTTCCGCGCGCACGTTACGAAAAGCACCGCCCTTCGAACGGCCCATCGGGGTGCGAATTGCATCGACAATGACAACCTGTTCCATTGTGACTCCTTAAGCCGTTTTCAGGTCGCCAACCGCACGGGCTGGCTCAACCTGGGGATAGTACGGTTCGTTATGACGCGCTTTATTACGCAGACCTTCCGGCACTTCATACAGCGGGCCGAGGTGCTGATATTGCTGTGCCATATCGAGATATTTTGCGCTACCGAGGGTGTCCAACCAGCGGAACGCGCCGCCGTGGAACGGAGGGAAGCCCAGGCCGTAGACCAGTGCCATATCGGCTTCTGCCGGAGTGGCGATAATGCCTTCTTCCAGACAACGCACCACTTCGTTGACCATCGGGATCATCATGCGGGCGATAATCTCTTCCTCGCTAAAATCGCGCTTCGGCTGGCTGACTTCTGCCAGCAGGTCGTCAACGGCGGCGTCTTCTTCTTTCTTCGGCTTACCTTTGCTGTCTTCTTTATAACGCCAGAAACCGAGGCCGTTCTTCTGACCAAAACGGTTGGCATCAAACAGTGCGTCGATGGCATCGCGATAATCTTTCTGCATCCGCTGCGGGAAACCTGCTGCCATCACTGCCTGGGCGTGATGCGCGGTATCAATGCCCACGACATCCAGCAGGTATGCCGGACCCATCGGCCAGCCGAACTGTTTTTCCATCACTTTGTCGATCTTGCGAAAATCCGCGCCGTCACGCAGCAGCTGGCTGAAACCGGCGAAGTAGGGGAACAGCACGCGGTTAACAAAGAAGCCGGGGCAGTCATTAACCACAATTGGCGTTTTACCCATCTTGCTCGCCCATGCGACAACTTTCGCGATGGTTTCGTCGGAGCTTTTCTCACCGCGAATAATTTCCACCAACGGCATCCGGTGGACCGGGTTAAAGAAATGCATCCCGCAGAAGTTTTCCGGGCGTTCCAGCGCGTTGGCCAGTTCGCTGATAGGAATGGTTGAAGTATTGGAAGCCAGCACGGTATCCGGGCGTACTTTCTGCTCGGTTTCTGCCAGCACGGCTTTTTTCACTTTCGGGTTTTCGACTACCGCTTCTACCACAACATCCACGCGATCAAACCCGGCGTAGTCGAGCGTTGGATGAATCGTGGAGATCACGCCAGCCAGTTTCAGACCGTCGATCTTGCCGCGCTCAAGCTGCTTGTTCAGCAGTTTCGCGGCTTCGGTCATGCCGAGGGTTAACGACTTGTCGTTGATATCTTTCATGACAACCGGTACGCCTTTCCACGCAGACTGGTAAGCGATGCCGCCACCCATAATGCCTGCGCCCAGCACAGCGGCCTGTTTCGGGGTTTCAACGTCTTTGGTGAGTTTCTTCGCTTTGCCTTTTACATATTGATCGTTAAGGAAAATGCCGACCAGTGCGCGAGCTTCGTTGGTATGCGCCAGTGGGACAAAACTTTTGTTTTCCAGGTTTAGGGCTTCTTCTCGACCAAAACGGGCAGCCGCTTCAATGGTTTTTACTGCGGTGATGGGTGCGGGGTAATGTTTCCCTGCTGTTTGTGCGACCATTCCTTTAGCGATGGTGAAGCTCATGGTGGCTTCAATCTTGCTCAGTTTTAGCGGTTCCAGCTTCGGCTGACGTTTCGCTTTCCAGTCGAGGTCGCCGTTAATGGCCTGACGTAAAATCGCCTTCGCGCCTTCAACCAGTTTTTCTGCTTTGACTACGCCATCCACCAGACCGATTTTCAGCGCCTGATCCGCGCCGACATCTTTACCGGCGGCAATGATTTCCAGCGCACTGTCAGCGCCCAGCATACGTGGCATACGTACAGAACCGCCAAAGCCCGGCATGATGCCCAGTTTAGTTTCCGGCAGACCGATGCGCAGATCCGGCGTCGCCAGACGATAATCGGTCGCCAGCACGCATTCGCAGCCACCGCCCAGCGCATAGCCGTTGACGGCAGCAATGGTCGGCACCGGCAGATCTTCCAGGCGATTAAACACGCTATTGGCAAAGTGCAGCCACTGACTTAACTGTTCTTCAGGAACGAGGAACAGGGACAAAAATTCGGTGATATCAGCACCGACGATAAAGGCTGCTTTATTCGAACGCAGCAGCAGCCCTTTTAAATCTGATTGCTGTTCCAGCACGCCGATGGCCTCGCCGAGGCTGGCGACGGTCGCAGTGTCGAGTTTATTAACTGAACCTGGGGCATCAAATACCAGTTCGGCAATGCCATCTTCCAGCCAGTCAAGGTACAGGGTGTCGCCTTTGTAAAGCATGTCAGTCTCCTGAATCCGCAAGGTGATCTGGTCGTACCAGATGCATCGAAGTGTGTATTTTGTGTTAAAAATATGCAAATAAAAGATTAAAGAAATGCCGATCTGATCACGCTCGGCAGAAATCACGCTCTGGATGAACGATGTGCTAAGATGCGGAGACTTAAGGTCAAAAAAACAGAAGGGTAAAAAATGGAATCACTGGCCTCACTCTATAAAAATCATATAGCTACCTTGCAGAAACGGGCTCGCGATGCGCTGGCGCGCTTCAAGCTGGATGCGTTACTTATTCACTCCGGCGAACTGTTCAACGTTTTTCTCGACGATCATCCCTATCCGTTTAAAGTGAACCCGCAATTCAAAGCGTGGGTGCCGGTAACTCAGGTGCCAAACTGCTGGTTGCTGGTGGATGGCGTGAATAAGCCGAAACTGTGGTTCTATCTGCCGGTTGATTATTGGCACAACGTCGAACCTTTGCCGACCTCTTTCTGGACTGAAGACGTAGAAGTGATCGCGCTGCCGAAAGCCGATGGCATTGGTAGCCTGTTACCAGCTGCGCGCGGCAATATCGGGTATATCGGCCCGGTGCCGGAACGTGCGCTGCAACTGGGCATTGAGGCCAGCAATATCAACCCGAAAGGGGTTATCGACTACCTGCATTACTACCGCTCCTTCAAAACTGAGTACGAACTGGCCTGTATGCGTGAAGCGCAGAAAATGGCGGTCAACGGTCATCGCGCGGCAGAAGAAGCGTTCCGTTCTGGCATGAGCGAGTTCGATATCAACATTGCCTATCTGACCGCGACCGGTCATCGTGATACCGACGTACCTTACAGCAACATTGTGGCGCTCAACGAACATGCTGCGGTACTGCATTACACCAAACTGGACCATCAGGCACCGGAAGAGATGCGCAGCTTCCTGCTGGATGCCGGGGCCGAATATAACGGCTATGCGGCTGACCTGACTCGTACCTGGTCGGCAAAAAGCGACAACGACTATGCACAGCTGGTGAAAGACGTAAATGATGAACAACTGGCGCTGATCGCTACCATGAAAGCAGGCGTCAGCTATGTGGATTACCACATCCAGTTCCATCAGCGCATCGCCAAACTGCTGCGTAAACATCAAATCATCACTGATATGAGTGAAGAGGCGATGGTCGAAAATGATCTTACCGGACCGTTTATGCCGCATGGTATCGGCCATCCGCTGGGCCTGCAGGTGCATGACGTCGCTGGTTTTATGCAGGATGATAGCGGTACGCACCTCGCGGCACCGGCAAAATATCCGTACCTGCGCTGCACTCGTATTCTCCAGCCGGGCATGGTGTTAACCATCGAACCGGGTATCTACTTCATCGAATCGCTGCTGGCGCCGTGGCGTGAAGGGCAGTTCAGCAAACACTTCAACTGGCAGAAAATTGAAGCACTGAAACCGTTCGGCGGTATTCGTATCGAAGACAACGTGGTGATCCACGAAAACAACGTGGAAAACATGACCCGGGATCTGAAACTGGCGTGATGGAAAGCTGGTTAATTCCTGCGGCACCGGTCACGGTTGTTGAAGAGATCAAAAAAAGCCGCTTCATTACGCTGTTGGCGCATACCGATGGCGTCGAGGCGGCGAAAGCGTTTGTTGAATCGGTGCGGGCAGAACACCCTGATGCCCGCCACCATTGCGTGGCGTGGGTAGCTGGCGCACCGGATGATTCTCAACAACTGGGTTTCTCTGATGACGGGGAACCGGCGGGAACGGCAGGTAAACCGATGCTCGCCCAACTTATGGGCAGCGGCGTCGGGGAAATTACCGCCGTGGTGGTGCGCTACTACGGCGGCATATTGCTGGGCACCGGTGGGTTAGTGAAAGCGTATGGCGGCGGCGTGAATCAGGCACTGCGCCAGCTAACGACCCAACGCAAGACGCCATTAACCGAATATACTTTGCAATGTGAATATAGTCAGTTAACCGGCATTGAAGCGTTGCTGGGGCACTGTGACGGCAAAATTATCAACAGTGATTATCAGGCATTCGTTCTGCTGCGGGTGGCGCTTCCGGCGGCGAAAGTGGCTGAATTTTCCGCAAAACTGGCGGATTTTAGCCGTGGTTCATTGCAATTGTTAGCGATTGAAGAATAATCCCCACTTCATTTTGCAGAACTAAGGAAGCGGCAGAGATGCATTTTCGCGCCATTACCCGAATTGTTGGACTACTGGTCATCTTATTTTCAGGGACCATGATTATCCCTGGACTGGTAGCACTCATCTACCGGGATGGTGCGGGCCGCGCTTTTACCCAGACCTTTTTTGTCGCCCTCGCCATTGGCTCTATGCTGTGGTGGCCGAACCGTAAAGAGAAGGGCGAACTGAAATCCCGTGAAGGGTTTCTGATAGTGGTGCTGTTCTGGACCGTGTTGGGTAGCGTCGGTGCGCTCCCTTTTATCTTTTCGGAAAGCCCAAACCTCACGATTACCGATGCGTTTTTTGAATCTTTCTCCGGTCTGACTACCACGGGGGCCACTACGCTGGTGGGACTGGATACACTTCCTCACGCAATCCTCTTTTATCGCCAGATGCTGCAATGGTTTGGCGGGATGGGGATCATCGTTTTGGCGGTTGCGATACTGCCTATCCTCGGCGTGGGTGGGATGCAGCTCTATCGCGCGGAAATGCCCGGCCCACTGAAAGATAACAAAATGCGCCCGCGAATTGCGGAAACGGCGAAAACCCTGTGGTTGATTTATGTCTTGCTGACCGTCGCCTGTGCGCTGGCGTTGTGGTTTGCCGGAATGGATGCCTTTGATGCCATCGGCCATAGCTTTGCGACTATCGCTATTGGCGGCTTCTCGACACATGATGCCAGTATCGGTTATTTCGACAGCCCGACTATTAACACCATCATTGCTATCTTCCTGCTGATCTCCGGCTGTAACTACGGTCTGCACTTTTCACTGTTAAGTGGGCGTAGTCTGAAGGTTTATTGGCGCGATCCGGAATTTCGCATGTTTATCGGCGTACAGTTTACGCTGGTGGTTATTTGTACCCTCGTGCTGTGGTTTCATAATGTCTACAGTTCGGCGCTGATGACAATTAACCAGGCGTTTTTTCAGGTGGTGTCGATGGCGACGACCGCCGGATTTACGACAGATAGCATTGCCCGCTGGCCGCTCTTTTTGCCGGTACTGCTTTTATGTTCAGCATTTATTGGCGGTTGCGCCGGGTCTACGGGCGGTGGCCTGAAAGTGATCCGCATTCTGCTGCTGTTTAAGCAGGGGAACCGTGAGCTGAAACGACTGGTGCACCCGAACGCCGTGTATAGCATTAAGCTGGGGAATCGCGCACTGCCGGAACGTATCCTCGAAGCCGTTTGGGGATTTTTCTCCGCCTATGCATTGGTGTTTATTGTCAGTATGCTGGCGATTATCGCCACGGGCGTGGATGACTTTTCTGCCTTTGCCTCGGTTGTTGCGACATTGAATAACCTGGGGCCAGGGCTTGGCGTGGTTGCTGATAACTTTACCAGTATGAACCCGGTGGCTAAATGGATCCTGATTGCCAATATGCTGTTTGGTCGTCTCGAGGTCTTTACATTGCTGGTGCTCTTTACCCCGACTTTCTGGCGTGAATGATGGAGTAATACGTGAAAACATTAATTCTTTTCTCAACAAGGGACGGACAAACGCGCGAGATTGCCTCCTACCTGGCTTCGGAACTGAAAGAACTGGGGATCCAGGCGGATGTCGCCAATGTGCACCGCATTGAAGAACCACAGTGGGAAAACTACGACCGTGTGGTCATTGGCGCTTCTATTCGCTACGGTCACTACCATTCTGCGTTCCAGGAATTTGTCAAAAAGCATGCGACGCGGCTGAACTCGATGCCGAGCGCTTTTTACTCCGTAAACCTGGTGGCGCGCAAACCGGAGAAGCGTACTCCACAGACCAATAGCTACGCGCGGAAGTTTCTGATGAGTTCACAATGGCGTCCCGATCGCTGTGCCGTCATTGCCGGGGCGCTACGTTATCCACGTTACCGCTGGTACGACCGCTTTATGATCAAGCTGATTATGAAGATGTCAGGCGGTGAAACGGATACGCGCAAAGAAGTTGTCTATACCGATTGGGAGCAGGTGGCGAATTTCGCCCGAGAAATCGCCCATTTAACCGACAAACCGACGCTGAAATAAGCATAAAGAATAAAAAATGCGCGGTCAGAAAATTATTTTAAATTTCCTCTTGTCAGGCCGGAATAACTCCCTATAATGCGCCACCACTGACACGGAACAACGGCATACACGCCGCCGGGTCAGCGAGGTTCTCCTGAGAATCTCGGCAGAGAAAAGCAAAAAAATGCTTGACTCTGTAGCGGGAAAGCGTATTATGCACACCCCGCGCCGCTGAGAAAAAGCGAAGCGGCACTGCTCTTTAACAATTTATCAGACAATCTGTGTGGGCACTCGAAGATACGGATTCTTAACGTCGCAAGACGAAAAATGAATACCAAGTCTCAAGAGTGAACACGTAATTCATTACGAAGTTTAATTCTTTGAGCATCAAACTTTTAAATTGAAGAGTTTGATCATGGCTCAGATTGAACGCTGGCGGCAGGCCTAACACATGCAAGTCGAACGGTAACAGGGATCAGCTTGCTGATTCGCTGACGAGTGGCGGACGGGTGAGTAATGTCTGGGAAACTGCCTGATGGAGGGGGATAACTACTGGAAACGGTAGCTAATACCGCATAACGTCGCAAGACCAAAGAGGGGGACCTTCGGGCCTCTTGCCATCGGATGTGCCCAGATGGGATTAGCTAGTAGGTGGGGTAACGGCTCACCTAGGCGACGATCCCTAGCTGGTCTGAGAGGATGACCAGCCACACTGGAACTGAGACACGGTCCAGACTCCTACGGGAGGCAGCAGTGGGGAATATTGCACAATGGGCGCAAGCCTGATGCAGCCATGCCGCGTGTATGAAGAAGGCCTTCGGGTTGTAAAGTACTTTCAGCGGGGAGGAAGGGAGTAAAGTTAATACCTTTGCTCATTGACGTTACCCGCAGAAGAAGCACCGGCTAACTCCGTGCCAGCAGCCGCGGTAATACGGAGGGTGCAAGCGTTAATCGGAATTACTGGGCGTAAAGCGCACGCAGGCGGTTTGTTAAGTCAGATGTGAAATCCCCGGGCTCAACCTGGGAACTGCATCTGATACTGGCAAGCTTGAGTCTCGTAGAGGGGGGTAGAATTCCAGGTGTAGCGGTGAAATGCGTAGAGATCTGGAGGAATACCGGTGGCGAAGGCGGCCCCCTGGACGAAGACTGACGCTCAGGTGCGAAAGCGTGGGGAGCAAACAGGATTAGATACCCTGGTAGTCCACGCCGTAAACGATGTCGACTTGGAGGTTGTGCCCTTGAGGCGTGGCTTCCGGAGCTAACGCGTTAAGTCGACCGCCTGGGGAGTACGGCCGCAAGGTTAAAACTCAAATGAATTGACGGGGGCCCGCACAAGCGGTGGAGCATGTGGTTTAATTCGATGCAACGCGAAGAACCTTACCTGGTCTTGACATCCACGGAAGTTTTCAGAGATGAGAATGTGCCTTCGGGAACCGTGAGACAGGTGCTGCATGGCTGTCGTCAGCTCGTGTTGTGAAATGTTGGGTTAAGTCCCGCAACGAGCGCAACCCTTATCCTTTGTTGCCAGCGGTCCGGCCGGGAACTCAAAGGAGACTGCCAGTGATAAACTGGAGGAAGGTGGGGATGACGTCAAGTCATCATGGCCCTTACGACCAGGGCTACACACGTGCTACAATGGCGCATACAAAGAGAAGCGACCTCGCGAGAGCAAGCGGACCTCATAAAGTGCGTCGTAGTCCGGATTGGAGTCTGCAACTCGACTCCATGAAGTCGGAATCGCTAGTAATCGTGGATCAGAATGCCACGGTGAATACGTTCCCGGGCCTTGTACACACCGCCCGTCACACCATGGGAGTGGGTTGCAAAAGAAGTAGGTAGCTTAACCTTCGGGAGGGCGCTTACCACTTTGTGATTCATGACTGGGGTGAAGTCGTAACAAGGTAACCGTAGGGGAACCTGCGGTTGGATCACCTCCTTACCTTAAAGAACTGTGCTTTGCAGTGCTCACACAGATTGTCTGATGAAAATGAGCAGTAAAACCTCTACAGGCTTGTAGCTCAGGTGGTTAGAGCGCACCCCTGATAAGGGTGAGGTCGGTGGTTCAAGTCCACTCAGGCCTACCAAATTTGCACCGCAAATTTGAAGAGGTTTTAACTACATGTTATGGGGCTATAGCTCAGCTGGGAGAGCGCCTGCTTTGCACGCAGGAGGTCTGCGGTTCGATCCCGCATAGCTCCACCATCTCTGTAGTGATTAAATAAAAAATACTTCAGAGTGTACCTGCAAAGGTTCACTGCGAAGTTTTGCTCTTTAAAAATCTGGATCAAGCTGAAAATTGAAACACTGAACAATGAAAGTTGTTCGTGAGTCTCTCAAATTTTCGCAACACGATGATGAATCGCAAGAAACATCTTCGGGTTGTGAGGTTAAGCGACTAAGCGTACACGGTGGATGCCCTGGCAGTCAGAGGCGATGAAGGACGTGCTAATCTGCGATAAGCGTCGGTAAGGTGATATGAACCGTTATAACCGGCGATTTCCGAATGGGGAAACCCAGTGTGATTCGTCACACTATCATTAACTGAATCCATAGGTTAATGAGGCGAACCGGGGGAACTGAAACATCTAAGTACCCCGAGGAAAAGAAATCAACCGAGATTCCCCCAGTAGCGGCGAGCGAACGGGGAGGAGCCCAGAGCCTGAATCAGTGTGTGTGTTAGTGGAAGCGTCTGGAAAGGCGCGCGATACAGGGTGACAGCCCCGTACACAAAAATGCACATATTGTGAGCTCGATGAGTAGGGCGGGACACGTGGTATCCTGTCTGAATATGGGGGGACCATCCTCCAAGGCTAAATACTCCTGACTGACCGATAGTGAACCAGTACCGTGAGGGAAAGGCGAAAAGAACCCCGGCGAGGGGAGTGAAAAAGAACCTGAAACCGTGTACGTACAAGCAGTGGGAGCCTCTTTATGGGGTGACTGCGTACCTTTTGTATAATGGGTCAGCGACTTATATTCTGTAGCAAGGTTAACCGAATAGGGGAGCCGAAGGGAAACCGAGTCTTAACTGGGCGTTAAGTTGCAGGGTATAGACCCGAAACCCGGTGATCTAGCCATGGGCAGGTTGAAGGTTGGGTAACACTAACTGGAGGACCGAACCGACTAATGTTGAAAAATTAGCGGATGACTTGTGGCTGGGGGTGAAAGGCCAATCAAACCGGGAGATAGCTGGTTCTCCCCGAAAGCTATTTAGGTAGCGCCTCGTGAATTCATCTCCGGGGGTAGAGCACTGTTTCGGCAAGGGGGTCATCCCGACTTACCAACCCGATGCAAACTGCGAATACCGGAGAATGTTATCACGGGAGACACACGGCGGGTGCTAACGTCCGTCGTGAAGAGGGAAACAACCCAGACCGCCAGCTAAGGTCCCAAAGTCATGGTTAAGTGGGAAACGATGTGGGAAGGCCCAGACAGCCAGGATGTTGGCTTAGAAGCAGCCATCATTTAAAGAAAGCGTAATAGCTCACTGGTCGAGTCGGCCTGCGCGGAAGATGTAACGGGGCTAAACCATGCACCGAAGCTGCGGCAGCGACACTAAGTGTTGTTGGGTAGGGGAGCGTTCTGTAAGCCTGTGAAGGTGTGCTGTGAGGCATGCTGGAGGTATCAGAAGTGCGAATGCTGACATAAGTAACGATAAAGCGGGTGAAAAGCCCGCTCGCCGGAAGACCAAGGGTTCCTGTCCAACGTTAATCGGGGCAGGGTGAGTCGACCCCTAAGGCGAGGCCGAAAGGCGTAGTCGATGGGAAACAGGTTAATATTCCTGTACTTGGTGTTACTGCGAAGGGGGGACGGAGAAGGCTATGTTGGCCGGGCGACGGTTGTCCCGGTTTAAGCGTGTAGGCTGGTTTTCCAGGCAAATCCGGAAAATCAAGGCTGAGGCGTGATGACGAGGCACTACGGTGCTGAAGCAACAAATGCCCTGCTTCCAGGAAAAGCCTCTAAGCATCAGGTAACAACAAATCGTACCCCAAACCGACACAGGTGGTCAGGTAGAGAATACCAAGGCGCTTGAGAGAACTCGGGTGAAGGAACTAGGCAAAATGGTGCCGTAACTTCGGGAGAAGGCACGCTGATATGTAGGTGAAGCGACTTGCTCGTGGAGCTGAAATCAGTCGAAGATACCAGCTGGCTGCAACTGTTTATTAAAAACACAGCACTGTGCAAACACGAAAGTGGACGTATACGGTGTGACGCCTGCCCGGTGCCGGAAGGTTAATTGATGGGGTTAGCGGTAACGCGAAGCTCTTGATCGAAGCCCCGGTAAACGGCGGCCGTAACTATAACGGTCCTAAGGTAGCGAAATTCCTTGTCGGGTAAGTTCCGACCTGCACGAATGGCGTAATGATGGCCAGGCTGTCTCCACCCGAGACTCAGTGAAATTGAACTCGCTGTGAAGATGCAGTGTACCCGCGGCAAGACGGAAAGACCCCGTGAACCTTTACTATAGCTTGACACTGAACATTGAGCCTTGATGTGTAGGATAGGTGGGAGGCTTTGAAGTGTGGACGCCAGTCTGCATGGAGCCGACCTTGAAATACCACCCTTTAATGTTTGATGTTCTAACGTTGGCCCCTTATCGGGGTTGCGGACAGTGTCTGGTGGGTAGTTTGACTGGGGCGGTCTCCTCCTAAAGAGTAACGGAGGAGCACGAAGGTTGGCTAATCCTGGTCGGACATCAGGAGGTTAGTGCAATGGCATAAGCCAGCTTGACTGCGAGCGTGACGGCGCGAGCAGGTGCGAAAGCAGGTCATAGTGATCCGGTGGTTCTGAATGGAAGGGCCATCGCTCAACGGATAAAAGGTACTCCGGGGATAACAGGCTGATACCGCCCAAGAGTTCATATCGACGGCGGTGTTTGGCACCTCGATGTCGGCTCATCACATCCTGGGGCTGAAGTAGGTCCCAAGGGTATGGCTGTTCGCCATTTAAAGTGGTACGCGAGCTGGGTTTAGAACGTCGTGAGACAGTTCGGTCCCTATCTGCCGTGGGCGCTGGAGAACTGAGGGGGGCTGCTCCTAGTACGAGAGGACCGGAGTGGACGCATCACTGGTGTTCGGGTTGTCATGCCAATGGCACTGCCCGGTAGCTAAATGCGGAAGAGATAAGTGCTGAAAGCATCTAAGCACGAAACTTGCCCCGAGATGAGTTCTCCCTGACCCTTTAAGGGTCCTGAAGGAACGTTGAAGACGACGACGTTGATAGGCCGGGTGTGTAAGCGCAGCGATGCGTTGAGCTAACCGGTACTAATGAACCGTGAGGCTTAACCTTACAACGCCGAAGGTGTTTTGGCGGAAGAGACATCGACAAGTAAGCTTGATACAGATTAAATCGACAGGTCAGAACGGGACGTGTTGATAAACAGAATTTGCCTGGCGGCCTTAGCGCGGTGGTCCCACCTGACCCCATGCCGAACTCAGAAGTGAAACGCCGTAGCGCCGATGGTAGTGTGGGGTCTCCCCATGCGAGAGTAGGGAACTGCCAGGCATCAAATCAAGCAGAAGGCCATCCTGACGGATGGCCTTTTTGCATTGGTGCAGAAAATAATGCCGGGTGCAACGCATGGCGCGTTTTATCCAGCCTACTCTTGCTTATCCGTCCTGATTTTGCATCCACTCCACCACAAAATCAGCCAGCCCCTCAACATCATTAATATCCAGTAACGCGACATCAAGATTAAGCGGCACATCACTGGCTACAGCAATAACATGTCTGTCTATCACTAATTCTTCCGGTCGATGTCCGGCTCCATCGCGAAACAGCACAATCTTTGCGATCTCTTCATGCTTAAACCCTTCGACCAGAATCAAATCCAGCTTTGAGGTATCCATTCGACTTGCGAGAAAATGTAGATCCAGCTCTTCTTCGTCTGGTGTTTCCGTCATCAAGGCCCATCGCTGCTGGCTGGCAACGATGGTTTGTGCCGCGCCAGCCTTGCGCAGCTCATAGCTATCTTTGCCCGGTTTATCAACATCCATATCATGGTGCGTATGCTTAATCAGCCCTGGACGGATCCCTCTGGCGCATAATGCCGGGATCAGTTTTTTCAGCAGCGTAGTTTTTCCAGTGCCGCTCCACGCGGCAAAGGCGAGTAACGGTATCATCGTTTTTCCTGCCATCGGGCAAGCTCCTCTGGCGTATTCACGTTAACAAATGCATCTTTATGATCGCTGAAATCAACCGCATGGCCGCCAGCCAGACGCATAAATGCCATTACCCGGCGTTCTCCTGCTTGCAGATATTCTAGTAATAAAGGCTCAATAGCGCGGTTTACCAGAGCAATAGTCGGGTGATCACGTTCACCGTCATGGACCCACACGACAGGCGCATCTTTGCGCTGATGATTAAGCCGGGCGGCTAAATCAGGGGGAATGTAAGGCGTATCGCACGGGCAAAACAAAAACCACTCACCAGGTTCCTGCTGCATTACTGAAAGCATTCCTGCCAGAGGGCCTGGGTAATCCGCCAGTGAATCTTCAATCACTTTCAGACCGCTTGCCTGATAGATTTCCTGATGACGATTAGCATTAACCACGACGTGAGAGAGCTGCGTCATAAGCGCGTCAGCGACATGTTGCCATAATGGTTTGCCGTTTAATTCAAGCAATCCTTTATCTACGCCGCCCATTCGTCTGGCTTTACCGCCCGCCAGCACAACGCCTGTTATCGTCGTCATCAGATTGACCGATATCGCCTCTTTTATTGTGGGATTGACCCTGCTAACGTGTCTGTCTCAAGAGTAAGGAGCATCACTATGAAATGTAAACGTCTGAATGAAGTTATTGAACTCCTCCAGCCAGCCTGGCAAAAAGAACCAGACCTTAACCTGCTGCAATTTTTGCAGAAACTGGCGAAAGAGTCAGGTTTTGACGGCGAACTGGCGGATTTGACGGATGACATTCTGATCTATCACCTGAAAATGCGTGATTCCGCGAAAGATGCGGTGATCCCGGGTTTGCAGAAAGATTATGAAGAAGATTTCAAAACGGCGCTATTACGCGCACGTGGCGTAATTAAAGAGTAAAAGCTTGTAAGCGGCGCAACCAAAATCATCGTGAAATGATATCCTTCATCATTCGTAATGTTTTCCGGATGATGGGATGAACAACAGCGCTTTTACTTTCCAGACACTACACCCGGATACCATCATGGACGCTCTGTTTGAGCATGGGATCCGGGTGGATTCCGGTCTTACCCCGCTTAACAGCTATGAAAACCGTGTCTATCAATTTCAGGACGAAGAGCGTCGACGTTTTGTCGTCAAATTTTATCGCCCTGAACGTTGGACAGCCGATCAAATCCTCGAAGAACATCAATTTGCGTTGCAGCTGGTTAACGATGAAGTTCCGGTCGCAGCACCTGTGGCCTTTAATGGTCAGACTTTATTGAATCATCTGGGATTTTATTTCGCTGTTTTTCCAAGCGTCGGTGGTCGCCAGTTCGAAGCTGATAATATCGATCAGATGGAAGCGGTTGGGCGTTATTTAGGGCGTATGCACCAGACGGGGCGTAAACAGCTTTTTATCCATCGCCCGACCATCGGTCTGAATGAATACCTCATTGAGCCACGCAAGCTGTTTGAGGACGCTACATTGATACCTTCCGGGTTAAAAGCGGCATTCCTGAAAGCGACAGATGAGCTGATCGCCGCCGTTACAGCACACTGGCGGGAAGATTTCACCGTTCTGCGGCTACATGGAGACTGCCACGCCGGGAATATTCTCTGGCGCGATGGTCCAATGTTCGTTGATCTGGATGATGCACGTAATGGTCCGGCTATTCAGGATTTGTGGATGTTGCTCAATGGCGATAAAGCTGAGCAGCGGATGCAACTGGAAACTATTATTGAGGCTTATGAAGAATTTAGCGAGTTCGATATCGCTGAAATCGGACTGATTGAACCTTTACGCGCCATGCGTTTGGTTTATTATCTTGCCTGGCTAATGCGGCGTTGGGCTGATCCCGCGTTCCCGAAAAATTTCCCGTGGTTAACCGGGGAAGATTACTGGCTGCGACAGACGGCGACTTTTATAGAACAGGCAAAAGTTCTACAAGAACCCCCTTTGCAATTAACACCTATGTATTAATCGGAGAGAGTAGATCATGAAAAAGATTTGGCTGGCGCTGGCTGGTTTAGTTTTAGCGTTTAGCGCATCGGCGGCGCAGTATGAAGATGGTAAACAGTACACCACCCTGGAAAAACCGGTTGCTGGCGCGCCGCAAGTGCTGGAGTTTTTCTCTTTCTTCTGCCCGCACTGCTATCAGTTTGAAGAAGTTCTGCATATTTCTGAGAACGTGAAGAAAAAACTGCCGGAAGGCGTGAAAATGACTAAATACCACGTCAACTTCATGGGTGGGGATCTGGGCAAAGAACTGACTCAGGCATGGGCAGTGGCGATGGCGCTGGGCGTGGAAGACAAAGTGACTGTTCCGCTGTTTGAAGGCGTACAGAAAACCCAGACCATTCGTTCTGCATCTGATATCCGCGATGTATTTATCAACGCAGGTATTAAAGGTGAAGAGTACGACGCGGCCTGGAACAGCTTCGTGGTGAAATCTCTGGTGGCTCAGCAGGAAAAAGCCGCAGCCGACGTGCAATTGCGTGGCGTTCCGGCGATGTTTGTTAACGGTAAATATCAGCTGAATCCGCAGGGTATGGATACCAGCAATATGGATGTTTTTGTTCAGCAGTATGCTGATACTGTGAAATATCTGTCCGAGAAAAAATAATTCATTGTGAATTACATAAGGCCCGTGAATATTCACGGGCTTTTTTATTATTTAATAAATATAAATATATTCTGATATTTTACGTCGTTGCTGGACAATATAAACTCTGTAGAGGATATTCGCATAGCGATATACCAAATCGCGTTACTCTTCAGGGATAAAATATGATACGTAAATCAATTGCTGGTTCGGTTATTGCTGTTGTTGTCATTCTGGGTGGTGGTACATGGTTTTCTGGTATGAAAACTCAAACCAGTGTTGAGCAGTTTATTGTTGGTTTTAATAAAGCTAATAAAAGTAGTAATGGCGCTCATGATATGACGCTAAGTTGTAAAGATTATAAAAGAGGTTTTTTTAGTTCATCTTTTCAAGTAGCTCTGACCTTTAATAATGGTATTACAGATAGCGAAATTAAACCGGGTCAGAATATTATACTGGATGTAAATGTTGATCATGGACCATTTCCACTGGGTCAGCTTTCAAAGGGTAATATAAAGCCAACTATGGCAACGGCAAAGGTATCTCTGGCTAAGAATGAGGTTACACAATCCTACTACACTGCAACGAAAGGTAAGTCACCATTCGTTGCTGATATCGTGGTTGCATTGGGTGGGGCACTAACCACTGAAGTGAATATAACTCCGGCAACCTTTCAGGAAGTCTCTTATAAAGATGGTAAGTTCACGTTTCGTGGTGATGACAGTTCGCCGTCAAATATGGAAGTAACTGGATATCTGAATAATATCATTGTAAATTTGGACTCCATAACCAAACTTACTGCAAACTCGATGACTCTTAATTCATTATCTCGTATAGAGGAAATGAGATATCCAGTAGGAACAAGTGATGTAAAATTTAATCAGGTTACGCTTCAGGGACTTGATGATGACATTACTAAAATTAATTCTTTTGCTTCAAAAATAATATTTGAACGCGCTAAGGATAAAAAATATATCAATACTAATTTCTCCTACGGCATTGATACCTTAAAAAAAGGCGATCAAAATTTTGGCAGTGGAGATATGTCGTTGCAATTTAATGCTATTGATCCACTCGCTTTTAGAGTTTTTATTGAACACTACAATATTTTATTACGCAAGCAATTGGCAAATAATCCAGATGTAATGAAAGATGAAAATGCGATGGATGATCTCCGGGTTGGGGTACTTGCAGAGAGTTTACCAATCTTGTTCAAAAGTGAACCTGTTATCCAGATCCCTGTTAAATGGAGAAATGCTGTAGGGGAATTGAAAGGTGATCTGAATATTGCGATGGCTGATGCTAAATCTGTTGATAATAGTATAAAGTCGTTAGATCTGAATATTTCTCTGCCACTTAACGTTATCGGGGAATTAGCGAAACAAATTCGTTTATCAGAAGGTCACAGTAGAGAAGCAGCACAGATCAAGGCTGAACAGGCGGTCGCAGAATTTAAGGATGTGGGTCAACAACTCGATTTACTTAAGTTTGATGAAAATACGGGGTCATTGCAAATTCACTATGGACAAGGAAAAGTATATTTTAACGGTAAAGAAATGACGGATATGGAGTTTTTCATGCGCATGGCACGTTTGATGCCTTAATATTTATTACTCGCCTCGGGGATTTTCGGGGCGAGCAACTATGGTCAATCTCGCTGTTCGGAAGAGATAAGCGTATTCAGATACTGATCTTTCTCATGCCAGAGTGTATTTAACCATAGCTGAAAGCGGCGCTTAAACGCTTTATCGTTCACATAATCGCCATGTAATTCCTCAGCTATGGGCTGCAATTCAACCTTTACAACAATTCGCGTTAACTTCCCACTCAGCATATCGAAAAAAGGCTGACGATTGTTTTCTGGGTAACAGAGAGTGATGTTAAGCAATTTATCAAATTGTTTGCCCAGCACATTCAGTGCCATTGCGATCCCAGCTGCTTTTGGTGGTAACAGGTTTTTATAGGGGGAACGTGTCTGCTGGTGTTTCTCTTCAGTGAAGCGGGAGCCTTCGACAAAATTAACAATTGTGGTGGGATGCAGGCGAAACTTCTCACATGAGCGTCGGGTGGTTTCCACGTCCTTACCGCGCCGTTCCGGGTGACGGAGTAAATATGCCCGTGAATAACGTTTCATAAAAGGCATATCTAATGCCCAGCATGCGAGACCGATAAAAGGTACCCAGGCTAATTGCTGTTTAAGAAAGTACTTATTCATGGGAATGTGTTTACGGAACAGGACACAAAGCACAACAATATCTGCCCAACTGCGGTGATTGCAGATAAGCAAATACCAGTTTTTTTTGCTCAACCCTTCAAGCCCTTCGACCTTCCACTGGAGATGGGGATTGAGGTGCAACAATGCTGCTAATCCTTCACACCAGCAATACATCATGAAATTGCAAAAGAGCGACACTTTGCGCCAAACAATCGGTATAGGCAGCAAAATTTTCACAATTCCTGCAAGGATGATGGGAACGGAACAGAAAACAGTGACCAGGACGGTCAATACGATACTCAGCAAAATCGTTATCGCAGCGAGTATTCTCGTCATAATTTTATTTTTCAAAAAGTTAGCCATAGACAAGGCGCGAAAGCCGCGCAAGTGGCCGATTCTAACAGAAAACGGCGCAAATGATGGGTCTTAGTGACCAGGAACATGGAGTATATCTATCCACATTACAGTAATCATTAATATTGATAATGATGAAAGCAGGAAATTATATAATTAATTGAAAAATAGAGATAAATAGAGTGATTCATCTATCATAAGAATATTAAAAATGAGATGTAAATAATTTATGCACAAAGTTATCCACAATATGTTTTGCGAGCGGGGCCGGAGAATAGCAAAAGATTTGCCCTAAAGAGAGTGAAAAACTCAAGTTTTGCCCCCGTATGTGGCATCCTTTACCCATAATCTGATAAACAGGCACGGACATTATGGTTCAGATCCCGCAAAATCCCCTTATCCTTGTAGATGGTTCATCTTATCTTTATCGCGCATACCACGCGTTTCCGCCACTAACTAACAGTGCAGGCGAGCCGACCGGTGCGATGTATGGTGTCCTCAACATGCTGCGCAGTCTGATCATGCAATATAAACCGACGCATGCAGCGGTGGTCTTTGACGCCAAGGGAAAAACCTTTCGTGATGAACTGTTTGAACATTACAAATCACATCGCCCGCCAATGCCGGACGATCTGCGAGCACAAATCGAACCCCTGCACGCGATGGTTAAAGCGATGGGGCTGCCGCTGCTGGCGGTTTCTGGCGTAGAAGCGGACGACGTTATCGGTACTCTGGCGCGGGAAGCCGAAAAAGCGGGGCGTCCGGTGCTGATAAGCACTGGCGATAAAGATATGGCGCAGCTGGTGACGCCAAATATTACGCTTATCAATACCATGACGAATACCATCCTCGGCCCGGAAGAGGTGGTGAATAAGTACGGCGTGCCGCCAGAACTGATCATCGACTTCCTGGCGCTGATGGGGGACTCCTCTGATAACATTCCTGGCGTACCGGGCGTTGGTGAAAAAACCGCGCAGGCACTGCTGCAGGGGCTTGGCGGGCTGGATACGCTGTATGCCGAGCCGGAAAAAATTGCTGGCCTAAGCTTCCGTGGCGCGAAAACAATGGCGGCGAAGCTCGAGCAAAACAAAGAAGTGGCTTATCTCTCTTACCAGCTGGCGACGATTAAAACCGACGTTGAACTGGAGCTGACCTGTGAACAACTGGAAGTGCAGCAACCGGCGGCAGAAGAGTTGTTAGGGCTGTTCAAAAAGTATGAGTTCAAACGCTGGACTGCTGATGTCGAAGCGGGCAAATGGCTACAGGCTAAAGGGGCGAAACCCGCAGCCAGGCCGCAGGAAACCAGTGTTGCAGACGAAGCACCAGAAGTGACGGCAACGGTGATTTCGTATGACAACTACGTCACCATCCTTGATGAAGAAACACTGAAAGCGTGGATTGCGAAGCTGGAAAAAGCGCCGGTATTTGCCTTTGATACCGAAACCGACAGCCTCGATAACATCTCTGCTAACCTGGTCGGGCTTTCTTTTGCTATCGAGCCAGGCGTAGCGGCATATATTCCGGTTGCTCATGATTATCTTGATGCGCCCGATCAAATCTCTCGCGAGCGTGCACTCGAGTTGCTAAAACCGCTGCTGGAAGATGAAAAGGCGCTGAAGGTTGGGCAAAACCTGAAATACGATCGCGGTATTCTGGCGAATTACGGCATTGAGCTGCGTGGGATTGCGTTTGATACCATGCTTGAATCCTACATTCTCAATAGCGTTGCCGGGCGTCACGATATGGACAGCCTCGCGGAACGTTGGTTGAAGCACAAAACCATCACTTTTGAAGAGATTGCGGGTAAAGGCAAAAATCAACTGACCTTTAACCAGATTGCCCTCGAAGAGGCCGGACGTTACGCAGCCGAAGATGCCGATGTCACCTTGCAGCTGCATCTGAAAATGTGGCCGGATCTGCAAAAAAACAAAGGGCCGTTGAACGTCTTCGAGAACATCGAAATGCCGCTGGTGCCGGTGCTTTCACGCATTGAACGTAACGGTGTTAAGATCGATCCGAAAGTGCTGCATAATCACTCTGAAGAGCTCACTCTGCGTCTGGCTGAGTTGGAAAAGAAAGCGCATGAAATTGCAGGTGAAGAGTTTAACCTTTCTTCCACCAAGCAGTTGCAAACCATTCTGTTTGAAAAACAGGGTATTAAACCGCTGAAGAAAACGCCGGGTGGTGCGCCGTCAACGTCGGAGGAGGTACTGGAAGAGCTGGCGCTGGACTATCCGTTGCCAAAAGTGATTCTGGAGTATCGTGGTCTGGCGAAGCTGAAATCGACCTACACCGACAAGCTGCCGCTGATGATCAACCCAAAAACCGGGCGTGTACATACCTCTTATCACCAGGCCGTAACTGCGACGGGACGTTTATCGTCAACCGATCCTAACCTGCAAAACATTCCGGTGCGTAACGAAGAAGGTCGCCGTATCCGCCAGGCGTTTATTGCGCCAGAGGATTATGTGATTGTCTCGGCGGACTACTCGCAGATTGAACTGCGCATTATGGCGCATCTCTCGCGTGACAAAGGCTTGCTGACCGCATTCGCGGAAGGAAAAGATATCCACCGGGCAACGGCAGCAGAAGTGTTTGGTTTGCCACTGGAAACCGTCACCAGCGAGCAACGCCGTAGCGCGAAAGCGATCAACTTTGGTCTGATTTATGGCATGAGTGCTTTCGGTCTGGCGCGACAATTGAACATTCCACGTAAAGAAGCGCAGAAGTACATGGACCTTTACTTCGAACGCTACCCAGGCGTGCTGGAGTATATGGAGCGCACCCGTGCGCAGGCGAAAGAGCAGGGCTACGTTGAAACACTTGATGGTCGTCGTCTTTATCTGCCGGATATCAAATCCAGCAACGGCGCGCGCCGTGCAGCAGCTGAACGTGCAGCCATTAACGCGCCAATGCAGGGAACCGCCGCCGACATTATCAAACGGGCGATGATTGCCGTTGATGCGTGGTTACAGGCTGAGCAACCGCGTGTGCGTATGATTATGCAGGTACACGATGAACTGGTATTTGAAGTTCATAAAGATGATGTCGATGCCGTCGCGAAACAGATTCATCAACTGATGGAAAACTGTACCCGTCTGGATGTGCCGTTGCTGGTGGAAGTGGGGAGTGGCGAAAACTGGGATCAGGCGCACTAAGATTCGCCTGAACATGCCCTTTTTTCGTAAGTAAGCAACATAAGCAGACGCATTTTGTGATGGGTATTAGAAATTCCTATGCAACAGCTGAAAAAAAATTACAAAAAGTGCTTTCTGAACTGAACAAAAAAGAGTAAAGTTAGTCGCGTAGGGTACAGAGGTAAGATGTTCTATCTTTCAGACCTTTTACTTCACGTAATCGGATTTGGCTGAATATTTTAGCCGCCCCAGTCAGTAATGACTGGGGCGTTTTTTATTGGGCGAAAGAAAAGATCGTAATGCCTGATGTTTATCAGGCCTATGCCAGAGCCGGATACGCCACATCCGGCACAAGCATTAAGGCAAGAAAATTATTCGCCGTCCTGCATTTCTTCTACTGGCTGCATCTCGCTAAACCAGGTATCCAGTTTCTGCCGCAGCTTGTCCACGCCTTGTTTCTTCAGCGAAGAGAACGTTTCAACCTGCACATCACCGTTAAACGCCAGCACCGCTTCACGCACCATATTCAATTGCGCTTTACGTGCGCCGCTTGCCAGTTTGTCCGCTTTGGTCAGCAGCACCAGAACGGCGATATTACTGTCTACCGCCCACTCAATCATCTGCTGATCCAAATCTTTCAGCGGATGACGAATATCCATTAGCACCACCAGACCTTGCAGGCTCTGACGTTTTTCGAGGTACTCGCCGAGCGCGCGCTGCCATTTGCGCTTCATCTCTTCCGGAACTTCTGCGTAGCCATAGCCCGGTAAGTCAACAAGACGCTTTCCATCCGCGACTTCAAATAAGTTGATTAATTGAGTACGTCCAGGGGTTTTCGATGTTCTCGCCAGGCTTTTTTGATTTGTCAGTGTATTCAGTGCGCTGGATTTGCCCGCATTGGAACGGCCAGCAAATGCCACTTCGATCCCTGTATCAGAAGGTAAGTGGCGAATATCAGGCGCACTCATCACAAAATGCGTCTGTTGATAATTCAAGTTATTCAAAGCGGTCGTCTCCGTCAGTCAAAGCTTTGGGGCGATTATACCTGAACGGCAGCAAAAGACTGGTTTTTCGGCCAGGGGCTGGTGTAAGTTAAAGCCCTGCACTTTGTAAGACATTGACCATTGTACTTATGCGAAATTTAGGTGTGATTATCACGCTGAGTCATAATTTATATTAGTTAAATCATGTGATTACTTTTATATCTCATTCCTAAAATGTGGGCTTAAAGCCCCAGGGTTCTTGTGAGTTTTAGCGAATCGCGTAGAGTAACACCCATCGAGCGAGGACGCAGACAGGAATGATGACTCAGGACGAGGGTCAGGAACGCCAGGAGGCGAAGACACAGGAAGGTCAGGAAGACAAACGTCAGGAGACGTTAGAAAAGGGAAATGGAAATAACACGGAAGTTCCAGGCTAAGGGAAAAACAGGGCGTGTTGATAGCCAACAGGGATTGTAAGGCCCGCTGAGGGTTTTGAGTCAAGAAAAAAGGCGACAGAGCAATCTGTCGCCTTTTTTCTTTGCTTGCTTTCTGTTAGATTCCGCCGCAAATCTATACTGAATAAAACGGCTAAAAGACGAACCATTATGAAACCATCTTCACCATCACGCAGCAAAGGTCATGCAAAAGCGCGTCGCAAAACGCGCGAAGAGCTGAATCAGGAAGCTCGTGACCGCAAGCGTCAGAAAAAACGTCGTGGCCATGCGCCGGGCAGTCGCGCAGCGGGCGGTAACACCACGTCGGGCAGCAAAGGCCAGAACGCACCGAAAGATCCACGTATTGGCAGTAAAACCCCTATTCCATTGGGCGTGACTGAAAAAGTCACCAAACAGCACAAACCGAAGAGTGAGAAACCTATGCTTTCACCGCAGGCGGAGTTGGAGTTACTGGAAACGGATGAGCGTCTGGATGCGCTGCTGGAACGTCTGGAAGCAGGAGAAACCTTGAGCGCTGAAGAGCAATCCTGGGTTGATGCCAAACTGGATCGTATCGATGAGCTGATGCAGAAACTCGGCCTCTCTTATGACGACGACGAAGAAGAGGAAGAAGACGAGAAGCAAGAAGACATGATGCGTCTGCTGCGGGGCAACTAACGGATTGCCGCCGTGGGCCTTCCCGTTCTGCTGATAACCCTTCCGGTTATATGTTATCTGGTGTGGTTATTCGTTAAACTACAGCGGTTGTCGCGGCGACAAAAGTGGCTGCGCAACCGGCTGATGACTCGAAACGGGCATCCGCCGGTACGCCGTAGCCGCCAGAGACGCCATCGGAAGGAGTGAGCATGTCTGTACAGCAAATCGACTGGGATCTGGCCCTGATCCAGAAATATAACTATTCCGGGCCACGATACACCTCGTACCCGACCGCGCTGGAGTTTTCAGAAGACTTCGGCGAACAGGCGTTTTTACAAGCCGTGGCGCGCTATCCTGAGCGTCCATTATCTCTCTACGTACATATCCCGTTCTGCCACAAACTTTGTTACTTCTGCGGTTGCAATAAGATTGTTACTCGCCAGCAGCACAAGGCCGATCAGTATCTGGACGCACTAGAGCAAGAAATCGTCCATCGTGCGCCGCTGTTTACCAGGCGCAAGGTGAGCCAGCTGCACTGGGGCGGTGGAACGCCGACATATCTGAACAAAGCGCAAATCAGCCGACTGATGAAGTTGCTGCGCGAAAACTTCCAGTTCAATACTGATGCGGAGATTTCGATCGAAGTCGATCCGCGCGAAATAGAACTGGATGTACTCGATCATTTACGCGCCGAAGGCTTTAATCGCCTGAGCATGGGCGTGCAGGACTTCAACAAAGAAGTGCAACGTCTGGTTAACCGCGAGCAGGATGAAGAGTTCATCTTTGCACTGCTTAACCATGCGCGTGAGATTGGTTTTACTTCCACCAACATCGACCTGATTTACGGCCTGCCGAAGCAGACGCCGGAGAGTTTCGCTTTTACCCTGAAACGTGTGGCGGAACTTAACCCCGATCGTCTGAGTGTCTTTAACTACGCGCATCTGCCGACCATTTTTGCTGCTCAGCGCAAAATCAAAGATGCTGACCTGCCGAGTCCGCAGCAAAAACTCGATATCCTGCAGGAAACCATCGCCTTCCTGACGCAATCGGGCTATCAGTTTATCGGGATGGATCACTTTGCTCGCCCGGATGACGAGCTGGCGGTGGCCCAGCGTGAAGGCGTGCTGCATCGTAACTTCCAGGGCTACACCACTCAGGGCGATACCGATCTGCTGGGGATGGGCGTTTCAGCCATCAGCATGATTGGCGACTGCTACGCGCAGAACCAGAAAGAGTTGAAGCAGTACTATCAGCAAGTGGATGAACAAGGCAATGCGCTGTGGCGTGGTATTGCGCTAACGCGTGATGACTGTATTCGCCGCGATGTGATTAAGTCGCTCATCTGCAACTTCCGTCTGGATTACGCCCCTATTGAGCAACAGTGGGATTTGCACTTCGCTGATTACTTTGCGGAAGATCTCAAACTACTTGCCCCGTTAGCAAAAGATGGGCTGGTGGATGTGGATGAGAAGGGGATTCAGGTGACGGCGAAAGGTCGCTTGCTGATCCGCAACATTTGCATGTGCTTTGATACCTATCTGCGTCAGAAAGCGCGGATGCAGCAGTTCTCACGGGTGATTTAAAGAGTGAATGGCGCTTCGTTTACAAGGTAGAAAACGAAAGCGCCATCAATGTGCTGGGAACAAAGTTGCCAGGTACGCTACGCGTATCAGGCTTGCATAGCTGGAATCCCAGCTCTTTTCTCTGAGGATAATCTGTTAAATATGTAAAATCTTGTCAGTGTAATAAAGAGTTCGTAATTACTCTATTCTCTTATATTGCTGTTCTCATTCTCTCTTTAATCTGACGTTACGCTAATTCGTAATATTAATATCTCGCCCACTTAATAGTTTCTTAATACAAAGTCTGTACAAAGACAGGGTTACTTCAGAGGTAGTCGGTAATTTATGATGAACAGTGCAAATAAACTTAGTGTTATTATCCCGTTATATAATGCGGGAAATGATTTTAACGCCTGCATGGAATCTTTAATCGCGCAAACCTGGACTGCTCTGGAAATCATTATTGTTAACGATGGTTCAACAGATAATTCCGTTGAAATAGCAAAATATTATGCAAAAAATTATTCGCATGTTCGTTTGCTGCATCAGGCGAATGCTGGCGCATCGGTAGCGCGTAATCGCGGGATCGAGGCAGCGACGGGCAAATATGTCGCTTTTGTCGATGCTGATGATGAGGTCTATCCCACCATGTACGAAACGCTGATGACGATGGCGTTAGAGGATGATCTCGATGTGGCACAAGGTAACGCCGACTGGTGCGTACGTGAAACGGGCAGAACATGGCAATCTATTCCAGGTGATCGTATTCGTTCAACAGGCGTTTTAAATGGCCCGGAATGGCTGCGATTAGCGCTTGCTTCTCGCCGCTGGACACACGTGGTGTGGATGGGCGTTTATCGCCGGGAAATTCTTATTAAAAACAATATTAAATTTATTCCCGGTTTGCATCATCAGGATATTATCTGGAGCACCGAGGTCATGTTTAATGCCTTGCGTGTACGTTATACCGAACAATCTTTATATAAGTACTTTTTACATAATAACTCAATAAGTCGTTTGAAAAGACAAGGGAATAAAAACCTTAATTATCAACGGCACTATATTAAAATTACCCGCTTGTTGGAAAAGTTAAATCGTGATTATGCTGATAAAATTCCGATTTATCCAGAATTCCATCAGCAAATAAGTTATGAAGCATTACGTGTTTGCCATGCAGTACGAAAAGAACCCGATCTTTTTACCCGTCAGCGCATGATTGCCGAAATTTTTACTTCCGGTATGTATAAACGCATGGTGACTAATGTGCGCAGCGCTAAGGTCGGTTATCAGGTCTTGCTGTGGTCTTTGCGTCTGTGGCAATGGCGCGACAAAACATTGTCGCACCAACAAAATGCACGCAAAGCGCTTAATCTGAATTAGCGTTTGCGGTATTGGCGGGTGTCCTCCCCCAGCCTTGCCATTGATTGCGGATGTAGTTCACCAGCGTACTCTGACTGATGCTTTCGCTCAGCACGCTAAAGAATCGGTCAGCATAAACCGGCTCCAGCGGCTTCTTCGGTTTGCAGAGCTTCACGCCACGGAACGGATTACGCGGTGCGTCGGGCACAGTGTTTTTCGGCGGTGTAGACGTATCAACCTGCGGTTCATTCAGCAAGCTGCTGGCTTTCACCAGCGTAATGTCTGGCGGCAGGTTATAAACCATCTGTTGTAGCACGCGTACCGTTGAAGGGTGAGGATGCCCAATGGCAATGGTTGAACCGTTGCGACGCGCCAGGTCAATTGCGCGATTGAACTGCACACGGATGTCTGCTTCATTTTGCGAATCGTCGAGGAACACCTTCCGTTTAATAACCTTCACGCCAGTACCTTGCGCGGCGCGCATCGCCTGGGTATTACCGATGGTTACGCTGTCGAGGAAGTAAAGATTGTAACGCTCCAGCGCCTGCATCACTTTCTGCATACCAAACAGGTTAGAGGTCATCTTGCTACCCATGTGGTTGTTGATCCCCACGGCATAGGGCACGTTATTGACCGCACTACGAATAATGCGCTCAATTTCGTCGCTGCTCATCTCCGGGCGCAGCGTATTTTTCTCCAGCGGCTGTTTACTCAACGGTGCCATCGGCAGATGAATCAACACTTCGTGACCGCTGTTATGCGCTTTGGTCGCCATCTCTCTGGCGTGCGGTGAATCGGGTAATACAGCGACGGAGATAGCGGAGGGCATCGCCAGCACCTGGTTTTCGTTGTGCGGGCGATACCCAAAATCATCAATGACGATGGCAAGTTTGCCAGCAATTACGGGGGAGGAGAGCGCCAACAGAGCGGCAAGTGAAAGAATGTTACGACGAAATGGAAACAAAACTTATCTTCCCAACCACGGCTGTGGATTGACGGCCTGACCCTGGCGACGAATCTCAAAATAGAGTGAAGGTCTGCCCTGACCACCACTGCTGCCCACCAGTGCAATTGGCTGGCCCGCACGAACCTGCGAACCAACGCTCACCAGCGCGCTTTGATTATAGCCGTAAAGACTCATGTCGCCTTTACCATGCTCAACCACTACCACCAGACCGTAGCCTTGCAGCCAGTCAGCCAGAATCACCCGACCATCGGCAATGGCTTTAACTTCAGTACCTTCAGAGGCACCGATAACCATCCCTTTCCAGCGTAGTTCGCCCTGTAGCTGTTCACCATAGCGATGCAGCGTCGGCCCGCGAACCGGCCAGAATGCCTGACCACGCGGTGCACCCAGGCCACCAGTTCGGGACATCAGCGATTTTTCGCTTTCGGTAGGTTTGTAGGTGGTGCCTTTGCGCGTCGCTTCTTTCTGGCGGTCGCGAACCGCCTGGGCTTCGCGCGCTTCACGTTCAGCACGCGCTTTCGCCGCCGCTTCCGCACGGGCAATGCTGTTACGCAGACGAGATTCGTTGGCGCGCAGCTCGCTCAACTGTTGCTGACCTTGCTGGATGGAAGACTCCAGCCCTGTCAGCGTCTTTTTACGCTCGTTCAGCGCCTGAGTCAGCTTCGCCTGTTGGGCGCGCTGCTCATATAACAGCGTTTGCTGCTCGCTCTGTTTCTCTTCCAGCTCGGCGCGTTGCATAGCGACTTCTTCACGCGTTTGTTTCAACTGAGCAATGGTTTCTTGTCGTGCCTGGTTGAGATAACCGAAATAAGCCTGTAAACGCTGACCACGCTGGCTTTCTTCACCGCTGAGAATGAGCTGAATACCGGTATGCTCGCCCTGACGAAACGCGGCATCCAGTTGCGCGGCGAGGCTGCGTTCTTGAGCGGCTTTTTGCTGCTCCAGTTTGGCAATCGACGCGTTCATCTCATCAATCTGTTTATTCAGTTGATTGAGTGTGTTTTGCGTTTCGCGCAGCTTGCGAGTGGCTTCGGAGATCGCTTCTTCCTGCTTTTTCAATTGTGCGAGCAGGCTTGCGCGTTGTTGTTGCTTTTGGCGTACCGCGCGCTCTTTCGCGGCGATATCGGCCTGAATAGATTTGAGTTGGTCGCGATCATCCGCGTGGGCGGAAAAGGCGCACAACAATACGCCAGCGCTAAGAACGCTGGCGTAGATGATGGGCCTGATTGCAAACCTGCGCGGTTTCACGGCCCGTGTCATGGTATTAATCGCCTTTCCCCTCATGGGGAGGGATTATTCCACGATGAACAGCGGCTTACCAGTCATCTCTTGCGGGATTTCCATACCCATCAGCGACAACATGGTCGGCGCGATGTCAGAAAGTTTGCCGCCTTCAACCGCTTTCACGTTCTTATCGCCAACGTAAATCAGCGGAACAGGCAGGTTGGTGTGCGCTGTGTGCGCCTGACCCGTTGCCGGATCGCGCATCTGTTCAGCGTTACCGTGGTCAGCGGTGATCAGCAGTTGTCCACCCACGGACTCAACCGCTTTCGCGACTTCTTCCACGCAGTGATCCAGCGCTTCAACCGCTTTAACCGCCGCTTCCATCACCCCGGTGTGACCAACCATGTCGCCGTTCGGATAGTTACAGATAATGGTGTCGTATTTGCCGCTCTTGATTGCCGCAACCAGTTTTTCGGTCAGCTCTGCGGAGCTCATTTCCGGTTGCAGATCGTAGGTAGCCACTTTCGGTGAGTTGATCAGAATGCGGTCTTCGCCTTTGAACGACTCTTCTACACCACCGTTAAAGAAGAAAGTGACGTGAGCATATTTTTCAGTTTCGGAAATACGCAGTTGAGTTTTGTCGTTTTTCGCCATCCACTCGCCGAAGGTGTTAACCAGAGAAGCTGGCGGGTAAGCAACCGCAGTTTTGATGTCAGCGGCGTATTCGGTCAGCATCACGAAATCGATGTTAACCACTTTCTTACGCGCGAAGCCGTCGAAATCAGCGTTCACGAAAGCACGAGTGATTTCACGCGCACGGTCAGCACGGAAGTTCATGAAAATCAGAGCATCGCCGTCTTCCATTGCCGCGTCTGGCTGACCTTCTGCACGAATAACGGTCGCTTTCACGAACTCGTCGTTTTCGTCACGAGCATAAGCAGCCTGCAAACCGGCAACAGCAGTGTCGGCCTGGAACTCACCCTGCGCCAGAGTCAGCAGGTCATACGCTTTTTCAACGCGATCCCAACGGTTATCACGGTCCATTGCATAGTAACGACCAATGATGGACGCTACGCGGCCTTTGCCCAGCGCGGCAAATTTCTCTTCGAATTTTTTCAGCGAGGATTCAGCACTGCGCGGCGGGGTGTCGCGACCGTCAAGGAATGCGTGCAGGTAGATTTTTTCTGCGCCGCGTTCCGCTGCCAGTTCCACCATCGCCATGATGTGATCTTCGTGGCTGTGTACACCACCTGCGGAGAGCAGACCCATAATGTGTACTGCTTTGCCTGCGTTTTTCGCTTTATCTACCGCGCCAGTCAACACCGGATTAGCAAAGAAAGCGCGATCTTTGATTTCAACATCCAGACGAGTCAGGTCCTGATACACGATGCGGCCGGCACCCAGGTTAACGTGACCTACTTCGGAGTTACCCATCTGACGGTCAGGCAGACCGACTTCCAGACCGGAAGCGTCGATCAGGGTATGCGGACGATTGGCCCACAGTGCATCCATTACCGGGGTTTTAGCACTAAAAATGGCGTTATCCTGCTGTTCTTCGCGATAGCCATAGCCATCCAGAATCACCAGTACCATAGGTTTTTTAGAAACCGACATTGCGACAACCTCATACTCAAGAGTCAAAATTTGCGTAATTTTACTACAGCTGAATCGATAAAATAGCCTCAGAAGATCAAATAAAGGAGAAGCTCGGGGAACGGCAACCACTCTTTTGCGATTTTTTTTCCGTGGCACCCCGCAAAAATGCAATCCAGTTAACGCGCTGGCTGTATTTGCCGCACCGCGCAGGTATACTCCTGTCCTGGTTTTTTTAATCACTACGTCGGGAGTTGTTACCCCCCATGCAAGAAATTATGCAATTTGTTAGCCGTCATCCCATACTGAGTATCGCCTGGGTTGCGTTACTGGTGGCGGTTTTATTCACCACCTTCAAAAGCCTGACCTCAAAAGTGAAGGTAATTACCCGTGGTGAAGCAACGCGTCTTATCAACAAAGAAGATGCCGTTGTGGTGGATTTGCGTCAGCGAGATGACTTCCGTAAAGGTCATATCGCGGGCTCCACCAACCTGTTGCCGACCGAGATTAAAGCCAACAATGTTGGTGAACTTGATAAGCACAAAGATAAGCCGATTATTGTGGTCGACGGTTCTGGTATGCAGTGTCAGGAAGCTGCAAATGCATTAACCAAGGCCGGTTTCGAGAAAGTGTTCGTGCTGAAAGAAGGCATTGCTGGCTGGGCTGGCGAGAATTTGCCTCTGGTGCGCGGAAAATAAGCTGTAGATTAACAACAGGAGCGAAGTCATGGCCAACATTGAAATCTATACCAAAGCTACCTGCCCCTATTGCCATCGTGCTAAAGCGCTGTTGAGCAGCAAAGGTGTGAGCTTCCAGGAACTTCCGATTGACGGTGATGCCGTAAAACGTGAAGAGATGATCAAACGCAGTGGCCGTACAACGGTTCCGCAGATTTTTATTGATGCGCAGCACATTGGTGGCTGTGATGACTTGTATGCGTTGGATGCGCGTGGTGGACTGGATCCCCTGCTGAAATAACGTCTTATCGTTTACAGATTAATGAGTAGTTTTAAGGACAACACTAAAGGGTTTTTCAAACATGTCAGAACAAAACAACACTGAAATGACTTTCCAGATCCAACGTATTTATACCAAGGATATCTCTTTCGAAGCGCCGAACGCGCCGCATGTTTTCCAGAAAGATTGGCAACCAGAAGTTAAACTTGATCTGGATACGGCATCTTCCCAACTGGCAGATGACGTATACGAAGTGGTACTGCGTGTAACCGTAACGGCCTCTTTGGGCGAAGAAACTGCGTTTCTGTGTGAAGTTCAGCAGGGCGGTATTTTCTCCATCGCGGGTATCGAAGGCACCCAGATGGCACATTGCCTGGGCGCATACTGCCCGAACATTCTGTTCCCGTATGCTCGTGAGTGCATCACCAGCCTGGTTTCACGCGGTACGTTCCCGCAACTGAACCTTGCGCCGGTTAACTTCGATGCGCTGTTCATGAACTATTTGCAGCAGCAGGCTGGCGAAGGTACTGAAGAACATCAGGATGCCTGATGAACCAACGTAATGCTTCAATGACTGTGATCGGTGCCGGCTCGTACGGCACCGCTCTTGCCATTACCCTGGCAAGAAATGGCCACGAGGTTGTCCTCTGGGGCCATGACCCTGAACATATCGCAACCCTTAAACGCGACCGCTGTAACGCCGCGTTTCTCCCCGATGTGCCTTTTCCCGATACGCTCCATCTTGAAAGCGATCTCGCTACCGCACTGGCAGCCAGCCGTAATATTCTTGTCGTCGTGCCAAGCCATGTCTTTGGTGAAGTGCTGCGCCAGATTAAACCGCTGATGCGTCCTGATGCGCGTCTGGTGTGGGCGACCAAAGGTCTGGAGGCGGAAACCGGACGTCTGTTACAGGACGTGGCGCGTGAGGCGTTAGGCGATCAAATTCCGCTGGCGGTTATCTCTGGTCCAACGTTTGCGAAAGAACTGGCGGCAGGTTTACCGACGGCTATTTCGCTGGCCTCTACCGACCAAACCTTTGCTGATGATCTTCAGCAGTTGCTGCACTGTGGTAAAAGTTTCCGCGTTTACAGCAACCCGGATTTCATTGGCGTGCAGCTTGGCGGCGCGGTGAAAAACGTCATTGCCATTGGCGCGGGGATGTCAGACGGTATCGGTTTTGGTGCGAATGCGCGTACGGCGCTGATTACCCGTGGTCTGGCTGAAATGTCGCGTCTTGGCGCGGCGCTGGGGGCCGATCCTGCCACCTTTATGGGCATGGCTGGGCTTGGAGATTTGGTGCTGACCTGTACTGACAACCAGTCTCGTAACCGCCGTTTTGGCATGATGCTCGGTCAGGGCATGGATGTACAAAGCGCGCAGGAGAAAATTGGTCAGGTGGTGGAAGGCTACCGTAATACGAAAGAAGTTCGCGAACTGGCGCATCGCTTCGGCGTTGAAATGCCAATAACCGAGGAAATTTATCAAGTATTATATTGCGGAAAAAACGCGCGCGAGGCAGCATTGACTTTACTAGGTCGTGCACGCAAGGACGAGCGCAGCAGCCACTAAACCCAGGGAACCTTTGTTACCGCTATGACCCGGCCCGCGCAGAACGGGCCGGTCATTATCTTATCGTGTGGAGTAAGCAATGTCGTGTGAAGAACTGGAAATTGTCTGGAACAATATTAAAGCCGAAGCCAGAACGCTGGCGGACTGTGAACCAATGCTGGCCAGTTTTTACCACGCAACGCTACTCAAGCACGAAAACCTGGGCAGTGCACTGAGTTATATGTTGGCGAACAAGCTGTCATCGCCAATTATGCCTGCCATTGCTATCCGTGAAGTGGTGGAAGAAGCCTACGCCGCCGACCCGGAAATGATTGCTTCTGCGGCCTGTGATATTCAGGCAGTGCGTACCCGCGACCCGGCAGTCGATAAATACTCAACCCCATTGTTATATCTGAAAGGTTTTCATGCCTTGCAGGCGTATCGCATCGGTCACTGGCTGTGGAATCAGGGCCGTCGCGCACTGGCTATTTTTCTGCAGAACCAGGTTTCTGTGACGTTCCAGGTGGATATTCATCCGGCGGCAAAAATTGGTCGCGGTATCATGCTCGACCACGCGACGGGCATTGTGGTGGGTGAAACTGCGGTGATTGAAAATGACGTGTCGATTCTGCAATCCGTTACCCTTGGCGGTACGGGAAAATCTGGCGGCGACCGTCACCCGAAAATTCGTGAAGGCGTGATGATTGGCGCAGGTGCGAAAATTCTCGGTAATATTGAAGTTGGTCGCGGTGCGAAGATTGGCGCAGGTTCCGTGGTGCTGCAACCGGTGCCGCCACATACCACCGCCGCTGGCGTTCCGGCACGCATTGTCGGTAAACCAGACAGCGATAAGCCATCAATGGATATGGATCAACATTTCAACGGTATTAACCATACCTTTGAGTATGGGGATGGGATCTGACGTCCTGTGATTGTGCCGGATGCGATGTAATCATCTATCCGGCATACAGTAACTAATCTCTCAACACCGCTCCCGGATACCCCAACTGCCGCCAGGCTTCATACACCACGACCGACACCGCATTGGACAGGTTCATGCTGCGGCTGTCCGGTACCATTGGAATACGAATTTTTTGTTCAGCGGGCAGGGCATCAAGAATGCTTGAGGACAGGCCGCGCGTTTCCGGGCCAAACATCAGATAGTCGCTATCCTGATAACTTACGGCGCTGTGAGCAGGCGTACCTTTCGTGGTGAGGGCAAACAGACGCTGCGGGTTTTCAGCCTTAAGAAACGCGGCATAGTTATGATGGCGCGTAACGGCGGTAAATTCGTGGTAGTCCAGCCCCGCACGGCGCAGGCGCTTATCGTCCCAGGCAAATCCCATCGGTTCGATGATATGCAGGCGAAAGCCGGTGTTGGCGCAAAGACGGATGATGTTGCCAGTGTTTGGCGGAATTTCTGGTTCGTAAAGTACGATGTTTAGCATACTGCCCCCTTAGTGCGGGGGCAGGATAGCAGATATTCATCTAACCCTTAAGCTGCATTCCCTTTCGCCAGTGGAGCCAGCGCCGCAGGCAGTGCTTTATCCAACTCCTGCACCAGCGAATCCTGACTAATTTCACTGATCGACTTCGCACCTGTCAGCGTCATTGCGACTTTCATCTCTTTTTCGATCAAATTGAGTAAATTAGCCACGCCCGCCTTACCAGCCGTCGCCAGGGCGTAAAGATATGCACGACCCAGCAGTACGGTATCGGCACCGAGGGCAATCATGCGTACCACGTCCAGCCCGTTACGAATCCCGCTATCTGCCAGAATGGCGATATCACCTTTCACTGCATCCGCAATAGCAGGGAGTGCGCGGGCAGAAGAGAGTACACCGTCCAGCTGGCGACCACCGTGGTTAGAAACCACAATGCCATCTGCGCCAAAACGTACCGCATCACGCGCATCTTCTGGATCAAGGATTCCTTTGATCACCATCGGGCCATCCCAGAAGTCGCGGATCCATTCAAGGTCTTTCCATGAGATCGAGGGATCGAAGTTATTAGCCAGCCAGCCGATGTAATCTTCCAGTCCGGTTGGTTTGCCGAGGTAAGCCGAGATATTACCGAGATCATGTGGACGACCATTCAGGCCCACATCCCACGCCCATTGCGGATGCGTCACCGCCTGCCAGTAACGGCGCATTGCTGCGTTCGGGCCGCTCATACCGGAGTGCGCATCACGGTAACGCGCGCCAGGCGTTGGCATATCCACGGTGAAAACCAGCGTCGAGCAGCCTGCTGCTTTTGCTCGCTCCAGCGCGTTACGCATAAAGCCGCGATCGCGCAGCACATACAACTGGAACCACATCGGGCGCTTAATGGTTGGTGCAACTTCTTCAATTGGGCAGACCGAAACAGTCGATAGCGTAAAGGGGATACCGTGCGCATCTGCAGCGCCTGCGGCCTGCACTTCACCGCGCCGCGCGTACATGCCGCATAATCCGACAGGTGCAAGTGCAACTGGCATCGACAGTTTTTCATTAAACAGCGTGGTTTCCAGGCTTAAATCAGACATATTTTTCAGAACACGCTGGCGTAGTGCCACCTGGGATAAATCTTCCACGTTACGGCGCAAGGTGTATTCCGCATAAGCGCCACCGTCGATGTAGTGGAATAAGAAAGGGGGCAAAATGCGTTGCGCTGCGGCGCGATAATCGCTGGCTGCTGAAATAATCATGCTTCGTTCTCCCTGGAAATATCATTCTGGTCACCGGGCAGACGGGTAATACGTGCCTGGCGGGCCTGGTCTTCATCAAATCGTTTAATGGTGGTGTGGACAAAACTAAGGTGCGCCATCATTGCTTTACGCGCGCCATCGGCATCGCCAGCAAAAATGGCTTCCATCACCGCCTGGTGTTGCTCCGTGAGTTGTGAAAATACGGGCGGAACAAGGTACATACGCTGGCGACTCTGTTTTACCGATGAGTGCAGCACATCGAAGAAGCCGCGCATGGTTTGTAAAAGCACCACGTTGTGTGAGGCTTCAGCAATCGCCAGATGAAAGCGAACGTCGGCCTGGGAGGCGAGATCCGGGTCTTCGCTGAGCGTTGCGTCAAAGCAGAGTTTGATTTTCTCTTTATCGGCAGTTGTGGCACGCATTGCCGCATGCCATGCGGTGCTGGCTTCAATGGCGTGACGGGCTTCCAGAATATCAAAGCCATAATCGGGATCATCTGCCATCAGGCTTTTCAGCGGTTGGACGATATTTTGTTCAGACCACGCTTCATGTTGCCAGCGAACAAACGTGCCGCCACCACGACGGCTAAGCAACACCCCTTCGCTAATCAACTTAGCCAGCGCCTCGCGCAGGGAATTGCGCGAGACACCCAGTTGTGCCGCTAACTGGCGTTCGGCGGGTAATTTCATACCCGCTTCCAGTTGCTGCTCTTCAATCAGCGCTCGCACACGAGAGGCGACCTCGTCTGACAGGCGTCTGGGTATAACAATCATTACGGGATCATCCAGGTTAAAACATAGGCCTGAAGCGTGGTGATCACGCCGACCATGCAGGTGAATATCAGGCTGTGTTTGACGGTAAAGCGGAACAGGTCTGACTCCTTGCCAACAAGGCCAACCGCGGCGCAGGCGATAGCGATAGACTGTGGGGAGATCATTTTTCCGGTAACTCCGCCTGTGGTGTTAGCTGCCACCATCAGAACATCCGAGACGCCGATTTGCTGGGCTGCGGTAGCCTGTAAGGCAGCAAACAGGGCGTTTGATGATGTATCTGATCCGGTCAGGAATACCCCCAGCCAGCCAAGGAACGGCGAGAAGAAAGTAAATGCGCTTCCGGTATGCGCCAGAGCCAGAGCCAGCGTTGAAGAAAGTCCCGAATAGTTAGAGATAAAGGCGAACGCCAGCACCATGCCGATGGAGTAAATCGGCAGCGCCAACTCTTTCAGCGTGCTGCCAAAAGTCTGGATAGCCGCTGAGGGTTTCATTTTCAGCCAGACAATAGAGAGCAGGGCGGCAAACAAAATGGCAGTACCCGTTGCTGAGAACCAGTCGAACTTATACACCGCAGCGTAGGCTGTCGCTTCGTGTACCACCGGAGGCATACGGGCAACCAGTTTGTCGAGGAACGGAACCGGAATGTTAATCACCCAGTCATACAACGCGCCGCCAGGTGCAAACAGCGCTTTGAACGGCGGAATACTCCATAAGGTGACAGTTGCTGTCAGGAACAGGAATGGTGACCAGGCGCGAACAACTTGCCCTGCGGTGTATCCGGTACGAGCCAGTGTCTGATCGACCTGCGACGCACCCAAATCGCCAAAGCGGAAAATACGCACTGGCTGCCAGCGTTTCAGGAACAGTGTCAGGCAAACCAGCGATACCAGCGAAGAGATGATGTCTGGCAGTTCCGGGCCGATAAAGTTAGAGCTGAGATACTGAGCGATAGCAAACGAACCGCCAGCGACCATTACTGCAGGCCAGGTTTCTTTCACACCTCGCCAGCCGTCCATAATCGCCATAATCCAGAACAGAACGATAATGGTCAGGAACGGCAGCTGGCGGCCTACCATCTGGCCGATTTCAAAGCTGTCCAGCCCGGTCACTTGCCCGGCAACCAGAATCGGGATACCCATCGCACCAAAGGCGACAGGCGCGGTATTGACGATCAGACACAAACCAGCAGCATACAACGGGTTAAAGCCCAGTCCGACCAGCAGAGCGGCGGTTATCGCCACTGGTGCGCCAAAGCCAGCAGCCCCTTCGAGAAATGCGCCGAAGGAGAAACCGACAATCAGCATTTGCAGACGTTGATCCGGTGTTATCGAGAGTATTGATGAACGGATAATGTCGAACTGCCCGGTTTTCACAGAGATTTTATAAACGAAGACCGCAGCGATAATAATCCAGGCGATGGGCCACAACCCGTAGAAGAAGCCATACACCACCGAGGCCAGCGCATTAGCGACAGGCATTTTGTAGAACAACAGGGCGACGGCAAGGGCGATAGCCACCGTCCATGACGCGGCGATATAGCCTTTTAACTTCAGCTTTATCAGCGCGAAGAAGAAAAAGAGAATCGGAAGCGATGCGATCAGGCTGGAAAGCCAAATGTTGCCAGCCGGATCATAGTTTTGTTGCCAGAGATTCATTGCAGGTCTCCTGAGGGCCGTGCGCATAGTGCAATGAGTCTGTGCTCACTTCTTCGTCACACTATGTGTAAAAGTGGCCCTGCCAATATTGTATTGTAGGGATAATGACAATGAATGGTTAATCAAATGTTATGCATTGGCAACATTAACAACAATGATTATTAATGAATTGTGAACCAATGGTCAGATAGGCGAGTAATTGGTAGGGCCAATTTGGGCGAGGGTTAAGGTTGATAAAGAAAAAGATTGGCAAAGAAAAGGGCAATTCTCATCAGAGAATTGCCCTGGATTGTTGGCGACGTGAACGCCTTACCCTGCCTGCAAGAATGTGCAAATTTAAGTATTTGCGAACCATCTTCCAGGCTTGATAAGGTAACGTCTCAGGTAATTTGGCGTTTACCCTTAGCCACACTCATTCAATGGATGATTACCACTGAATACCGGCACCAATTGCGGCTGAGTAATCGCCCTGGCTATTGGTACTACCTTGTAATTTGTAGACCCAACGACCGTTGTCACTGACCATTGACACACCTAATGCCACGGCAGATTCACCGTTATATGTACCACCACCAATGGAGGCCATGTTAGCACCCGGTTCGTAAGCTTGCGGCAAGCCTGTCATCGCCATTGCAGAAGCGATACCACCGCTTAACTTGCTTTCGGTTTTCGACAGTTTGTGATCCATCTGAGCCATACGCTGATCGGTGTATTGCTTGTTTTCCTGAACGCTTTGCTTCAACTGCGCATAGTTCACTGCGTCGTTGTTGTTTACGCCAGCAGAAACATTGCTGATACGCGTTGTACCGCCACTGCTACCACCGAGGGTGATGTTGCTGTAGTCAACAGAACCATCGGCTTTGGTGTCGTAACGCACACCGCCTGCTTCGGAAGACTTCAACTGTGCCACGTTAACAGCATCGGTGTCGTTTTTACCTGCGGCTACGTTGGTGATACGACGTTGATTGGTGGAGGAACCCACAGAGATCGTGTTTTCTTCGGTTGCCACGGAGCCTGTACCCAGTGCCACGCTGTTATCTGCGGCAGCAATGGAGCCGGAACCAATTGCGACGCTATCTTTACCCTGCGCGTTAGCATCTACGCCATCGGTGTTGGTCTTGAAGTACTTGGTGCTACCTGTGGTGACGATATCGCCAATACCATTTTCGATATTGGTCACGCGAGTATCCAGATTAGTAACCTGAGTGTTCAGGTTAGTAATGCTCTGGGTATTTTGCGCTACGCGCTCATCGGTGACTTTCAACTGACCCACGTTAACTGCATCGGTATCCGCCGAACCTGCTGCGACGTTGGTGATCTGACGTTGACCGTCTTCGTTGCCGACAGAGAATTCACCTACAGAGTTCTGCGGTGCATCCATATTGTAGGCGGTGTAATTGGTTTGAGCGCCACGAGTGGTCGTAGAACCATTACCTATCGCAATACTGTTGACATGAATGACTTGCGCATTGCTACCGATGGCAATGCCGTTAAGTGCATTGGCCTCCACATAGGCACCATAACCGATACCAATACCTTTATCGCCATTCACAATGGTTTTCGCACCCATTGCCAGCGAGTCAGTACCTACAGCCAGTGAATCTTCTTCCGTTGAATTAGCGTGGAAGTATTTAGTCGGCGTGGTCGCGACTGCACCAATCGCATTCTGCAACTGTCGAACCGTAACAGCATCATGGGCCTCGGAACCATCGGCTACGTTGATGATTTGACGATATTTACCGTCATCACCAATAGACAACGCACCAAGCAGTTCACCGTCAGTTGTGTCATAACCAATCACAACACCTTCTTCCGACACGCTGGTGTCACGAGAACCTTTAACTATTTCGCGCTTGGAGACTGAACTGCTACCCAGAGCGATACCCGTATCAACGTCGCTGTAGCTGCCCTGACCGATGGCTACGCTGCTATCGCCTTTGGCAACAGAGTTATAACCCACAGCGGTAGAGCCAATACCTGCTGCGCTGGCATCGGTGAAGGTTAAACCGGTGTCATTGGTACGCACATAGTTAATACCTGCACCGTTTTCTTCGATGTAGTCCGTATTGGTGTTTCCGGCAAGCTGATTGATGATTTGGCTATTTTGCTCGATCAGCAGGTTAGCGGCATTCAGTTGAGAACCGTTAACTGCGTCGGTGCTGCCTTCACCAATGTTACCATCAGCAACGTTTGTGATGATGCTGGCTTTGCCATCATGGCTGGCGTTGTAGGCACCTTTGCCGTCATTGGCTGTTGCATCCCACAGCAGAGCGTTATCATCGAGTGCATCCAGAGCTTCACCGACATTGTTGTACTCGGCATTCGCAATGGTGTAAGTCGGCGCAGTGATAGTACCGTCAGCGTTAACTTCTGCATCACCGCCCAGAGCATCTGCGATATATTTATTAGTGGTATAGAGTTGTGAGCCGTTAATGGCATCGCTGCTGGTGGCGGAAATTGCACCATTTGCGACGTTAGTAATCTTACTGTCAGTGTTATCTACCCCACGACCGGCGCTGAATGCACCTTTACCGCCATTAGCTGTTGCATCCCACAGCAAAGCATCATCGAGAGTGGTGTCAATTGCCTCCAGAGCTTCACCGACGTTATCGTAATCAGCATTAGCAATGGTGTAAGTCGGTGCAGTGATAGTACCGTCAGCGTTAACTTCTGCATCACCACCAAGGGCATCAGCAATGTACTTGCTCGTGTCATAGAGTTGCGAGCCGTTTACAGCATCGCTACTGTTTTCAGAGATTGCACCGTCAGAAACGTTAGTGATCACGCTGGCTTTGCCGTCATGCATGGCGCTGAATTTTTTCGCTGTAGCGTCCCACAGCAGGGCATCACCAAGTGAAGTGCTGAACGATGAGTTAATTGCATTCAGGGCATCACCTACGTTGTAGTATTTCGTCGAACCGATGGTGTAGGTCGGGCCGGTGAGAGCTCCTGTATCGCTGATATCGGCACCACCGCCGAGATAGGTTGTGAATGAATCGGCTAAACTATAAAGCTGGCCACCATTAATGGCATCGGTGCTGGTGGAAGATACAGTGCCTGCCAGTACGTTGGTGATTTTGCTGTCAGTACCGTTGGTGCCGTGTTTGGCGCTGAATGCTGTGCTATTCCACAGCAAGGCATCTTGTTTCAGGTCATACAACTGCGAGCCGTTCACGGCGTCAGAGCTGTTTTCATTAATCTGACCATCAGCAACGTTGGTAATGATGCTCGGAGTATTGTCTTTTCCATGTCCAGCACTGAATGCGCCAGCATTGGATTTAGCGGTTGCATCCCATAACAGGGCGTCGTTATCCAGTGCGGTAAGGGCCGCGCCAACATTAGTGTATTCATTGCCACCAATATTATATTTAGGGCCGGTAAATACGCCGGTATCACTTACTGTGGCACCGCCACCAAACGAGGTTGCAACTGAGTTACTTACACTATAAAGCTGGCTACCGTTAATGGCGTCATTGCTGTCAGCTTTGATCGTGCCATTTTTCACATTTACGATCTTGCGTTTTAATGAGTCGTTGCCGACAGAAACGCTATCCTCCAGATCTGCAATAGAGCCAGCCCCCAGTGCGACGGAGTTAATACCGACAGCGCTGGTATTACTACCAAGTGCAAGACTATTATCGCCTGATACAGCACTGGCCTTACCTAAGGCAATAGAGTTTAAGCCGCTTGACTGGCTGCCATTGCCCAACGCAATCGTATTTGCATCGCTGGCTTTGCTATTATGACCTATAGCAATGGCGTCAATGCCAGATGCTATAGCGGTTGCCCCCATAGCGATACTATATTCAGATTCGGCCTCACTGGCATCGCCGAGTGCCAGGCTGGAATCACCCAATGCCAGGCTTGCATTACCCAAGGCTGTAGAATTAACCCCCTTAGCTTGCGTTGCGGTCCCCAGTGACAAAGATTGATTACCCAATGCAAAACTGTTTACACCTAATGCGATGGTGTTATTACCTTGAGTGGTGCTGCCAGCGCCCAGCGCTATGCTATTAGCCCCTTTTGCCTTCGCACTATTGCCAATGGCGGTAGCATTTTCAGCAGCTTGGGTCTCTGCACCTATCGCAATCGCGTCGGCGCTGCTCGCCAGCGCACTCCGCCCAAGCGCTAAAGCATCTTCGCCAGTAGCTTGTGAAGAGTCGCCCAATGCCGCGCTACTCTTGCCTGAGGCGACAGCGTTATATCCTACAGCTGTCGCGCCAGCTCCCGAAGCACTGGCATCTTTAAAGGTCAGGCCTGTGTCGTTGGTGCGAACATAGTTGATGCCTGCGCCATTATTCTGGAGATAGGTTGTGCTGGTATTCCCGGCAATTTGGTTAATGAGCGTATTTGTGGCGTTCAGTTGAGAGCCGTTAACGGCATCTGTACTGGTGGCTGAAATGGTGCCATCTTCCACATTAATGATTTTGTTTTCTTTTTCAGAGCTGGTAATCGTACCATCGGCATTTTTGACAATATAGCTGGCGCTAAAAGCTGAGTTATTTTCATCCCAATGAAGAGTGTCATTGTCAATTCCTTGAAGCGCATCACCAACGGTGCTGTACTCACTGCGTTTAAGCTTGAAGCTTATAGCGGTTAAAGTTCCGTTCGAGGCGACACCGGCTCCACCTCCTAATCTTGTTGCTACCGATTGGCTGATGGCGTAAAGCTGGGAACCATTAATGGCTTCTTTACTGTCTGACGAAATCGCACCTGCCGCCATATTGACGATTCGACGCTGTAGCAAGCTAGAGCCTACCGACACAGTATTATCTTCACTTGCTTCAGAATCTGCACCAAGCGCAATACTGTTATTACCACCTGCAGAAGACTTACTACCTAAGGCAATGCTTCCCGTTCCGCCTGCTTTACTTCCGAAGCCTATTGCAATAGTGCTGTCTCCAGAAGACTTGCTATCAGTACCCAAAGCGAGAGCATTTATTGTAGACGCGTTACTGTTTAACCCTATTGCAATAGAGTTTGTGTTAGTTGCTTTGGCATTTTGCCCCAATGATAAAGAGCTCGTGCCGGACGCAGTTGCCATATATCCCATCGCAGTTGCATAATCAGCACTTGATTTCGTATTGCGTCCTAATGCGATAGTGTAATCTTTGTAAGCTTTCGTACCAGAGCCGATAGCCAAGGCGTACCCCGTATTTGATTCACCTACCCCTTGTGTCGCAGCCTCGGTATCTCGTCCAATAGCGATGCTATTCGTATTTGCGGTTGTAGCATTCGTACCCATAGCGATATTGTACTCACCAGTAGCTTTGGCAACGTGGCCTACAGCAAGACTTTCCACCCCGGATGAAACACTATAGCCGCCAAGAGCCATGGAGTGACTACCCGTTGCTTGAGCAAAATCTCCGACAGCAGTTGTATTTTTAGCGGTAGCCTTTGCTTCAACCCCTATGGCGGTTGAGTTTTCACCACTTGCTTCGCTCCGTGAGCCAATTGCGGTACTCCGCCAACCCAGAGCTTCTGCATAATAGCCCAGTGCTACCGATGCGGCATCTTCTGTGACACCCGTTAATGGATTTTCTACGTTTGTATTTGTAGTGTTGGCATCTACTTTTGAGTTCTCCCCAAAAGCAACCCATTTATCGCCAGAACCAACTGGGGTACCTGGTGCGTTACCTGTAGCACTTGCCCCAAACGACGACCACAACCCACCCGCAACCAACGCAGAAATTAACAGCTTACTGCGCCCCGACTTCTTACCACGGCTTTTCGCCGTTTCACTGGCAACGCTGTAACTGCCCGTTGCTGGATTCCAGATAACTTTAAATATTTTGTTCATTATTGATGCTCTCAATTCCTTGATAGTAAGCGCAGAAGCTGCATTTATTTTTTGTTTTTTCGCTGCTGAGTTTCAGCAGGTTGAACAGTGTCGAACTGGATATTGGCCATATTGATGGACAACTTCAGATACTTCAGGTTATTAGGCGAAACTCCTTTTAATGTCAGATTAATGTCTTGCCATTGACCTGGTGTTAATTGCAGGGTGGAATTCATGGTGGTGTTGAAAAGTAATTGCTGCCACTTTGCCAGCGCTTTGGTATCGGTGGGTCTTTCATTGCCCCATGTAGCATGAAAGCCAATATTTGATACGGGAACACTTAAAAGGTTGACCAGTGAAATACGAATAACACTGCCATTTTCAACCGCATCAATAGCCAGCACTCGGCCTGCTAAACCGACAGAACCGTTATTTAAAATGAAGTATTTTGTTTGTGTTGGGTTAAATTCTGTGAAGACAAAGGTATCTTGCTGACTTTTAATGTCTTTAACGATTTGAGTTAGTGCTTTGGTGCTATTAATGAGTAATGTTTGCTGTTTATCAACTGTTGAAAAGCTAGTAGTTTGTTGTTTTTCAATGATATCTAATCTTGCGCTTAGCTTTTCTTGCTGTAGTTGTAATTCATCTATTCGTTTGATTTTATCGACATAATCACAGCCTGTTAACGTACCCATCAACGATACAGTTAACAAACAAGTCAGTATTTTATTAACAGACATGGCAACATTTCCTTATCTAAATTCATCATGTTGAATGCTCACAAGATGAAAGGTCCGTGATATTAATGCTCAGCAACGAGCTATAAATCCTTCGAATGTATTGGGAAGGAAGTCATACAAAATATTTGTTTTACGAATATTAAAAGTTACTTAAACAATAAAATATGTCTGATTGTAGTTAAAAATATTAAATTTTTGCAGGATGCTAATAGTTATGGGTATAGGATGTCAAAAAATTAATTCCTGGACGGGCATGTATACGGTCTAATTATTTATTATCTAAATATATCCCGGCAGCATTCAATAAAAAAAGAGTATTATCGTGAATGAATATGCATATGTTTAAGAGGATGAAATATTAAATTATTGATGGGGTATATGATTTGAGGGGGATTGAAATGATTTTTCAGATTATGGCTTATTACATGAAAGTTTGCTTGCCTGGAGGCGACAAAAGTTCGGGGTGAATACGGAGGGGAGGAGAGTTCCCGCACTTAACCTGTAGAGGATATGAATGCGGGAAGGTGTAAATCAGAATTCCGTTTTCGAAAAACCGGTCATCTCTTCAAGGCCCATTTCACGGCCTAACGCAGTCATTGGGTGGACGACAACCAACCCACGAACGCTTTTCTTAAGTTTGCCCATATCGGCTTGCTCTTTACGTGTGATGGCCCGGCGAAACGGCATTTTCATCAGCTTTTGTGCTTCTTTACTGAGTTTCTGGCTATGTACTTCACGCAGACGAGCAATTTCCGCTTCCAGCGTCGCTTTCTCTTTTTCCAGCTCAGCGTATTTATCGGCGGCTTCAACCAGCGACAGCTCTGCCTGCTGGTGACGGATCGCATCAAGACGATCGCTCAGGCGCTTAATTTCGTTTTTTTCGACTTCTTTCATGTGGTGTCTTCTGATAGATATAAGAATAACAATCCATAGTATGCGCGCAGAGCGACTTTAATCACAACTCATCGATTGAAAACCATTGCTTTTGTTAATCATCTTTTAACTAATCAGCCTGGTAATTTTATGATAGATAAGGATTTAAACATAAAAAGCTGATGATAAAAGGCGTAGCCTCAGACGGGGAGATAAAGCACGTTTTCCTTAATGTCACACTTTTTACCATCTACACTACAATCAGCGGCCGCGCATCCCGACGCGGAGAAACACGGAGGCCCGATCATGACAAAATTAGGTGAAAACGTTCCGCTTCTTATTGATAAAGCTGTCGATTTTATGGCATCAAGCCAGGCATTCCGGGAATATCTGAACAAGACGCCCCCGCGTAATGTCATTCCTGACAGCGTACCGAAGGAAAACGCGCAGGTGTATCTACAACGCCTGGATTATTATCGACAGCTCTATCGACCAAAACAGGAAGAGAAACTGTAAGCGGGAGTTTGTTTACTTCTGAAAGGCTTTTTTCAAGCTGATTGTTGAAATCAGCTCGGTCAGGGAAAGCACCATCGTTGAACGTACCGCCTGTTGATAGCGCTGAATCTGCATTGCGTACAGGCTGGGATCAGAAAGCTCAAACTGCGGTGGCGGCGGCAGTGCCGCCACACAGTGTAGCTCGCCAAATGGCCCCAGAATCTCGTCATCGGTAAACGCGTATTCGTTGCCGTCATGATTTAACTCTTCACGTAACGCCATCAGCAACTCTGCATCTTCATATTCATGGCGGCTAATTACGCCAAGCCCATAGATAAGTTTCAGGCGGACGGAGAGATCGCCCAGCGGACCGTCGCCGTCAAGCAACGGTTCAACTGCGTATTTCACCGCGTAGTCGTCTTTACGGAAGACCTGGAGCACCAGAATATTCACCGCGTCGGTCAGGAGATCGACAGCGGTGATCAAAAAGCTCCGTACGGTTTTGCCAGCATTCAGACGCTCCAGCACACGGTTTTCAAAGGCCTGGGTTTGTTCCATTGTTGCCTGCATATCTGACAATCTATGTTTCAGGCGCAGGTTACCCTGCGGCCTGGTCTTACATCATTGCTTTTCGTTATAAACGCGTACCGCCTCAATGACGACATCGCTGTTAGCATCAAGCCCGGAAATCTCTGCCAGTGCGGCTTGCGGGCCTTTGTCAGCGATCAGTGCTGCCAGTTCCTGAGCCTGCGGATCATCTTCACTGCGGAAGTGCATTGCAGCGGCAATACCTTCAATCAGGTTTTTATGTGGCAGACCATATTCCAGCGTACCCAGCAGTGGCTTGATCAGACGGTCGCCTGCGCTCAGTTTACGCAGCGGCTGACGGCCTACGCGCTCTACATCATCTTTCAGATACGGGTTCTCAAAACGACCAAGGATTTTCTGGATGTACGCCGCATGTTTGTCCGCGTCAAAACCGTAACGTTTAATCAGTACCGCGCCGCTTTCTTCCATCGCCCCTTTTACCACCGCGCGGATTTTCGCGTCGAGAATCGCATCACGAATGGTCTGATGACCCGCCAGTTTTCCGAGGTACGCGGTTATAGCATGACCCGTGTTCAGGGTGAAGAGTTTACGTTCGACAAATGCCATCAGGTTGTCGGTTAACTCCATGCCTGGAATGTTCGGCAGCGCGCCTTTGAACTGGGTTTTATCAACAATCCATTCGCTGAAGGTTTCTACCGTCACTTCCAGCGGATCGTTGGTTGCCGAAGCCGAAGGCGGTACGATGCGGTCAACCGCGGAATCGACAAAGCCAACGTGTTCTTCTACCCACGCTTTGGCGTCTTCCGGCAGGGCGTTCATCACATGGCCTTTCAGCTGCGTGGTGCCGCGTACCATGTTTTCACAGGCGATAATGTTCAGTGGGGATTCATTACCTTGTTCTTTACGTTTCACCAGCCCTTTGGCGATTGCCGGGGCAATACGTTCCAGCACAACCGGGCCAACAGCGGTAGTGACTAAATCGACCTGAGCAATCAGATCAACGACATCATTACCAATGCTGCTGACGGCATTAACACCGGAAACGGTATCTACCTGCTCGGTTTCACCGACCACATGAACCTGATAGCTATGACGGGCATTCAGGGCATCAAGTACCACCTGATTGACATCGGCAAACGTCAGTTGGATACCCGCGTCTGCCAGCAGTTTACCGATAAAACCACGACCGATATTACCTGCGCCAAAATGTAATGCTTTCATAGTATTAACCTTCATCAATGTTTTTACCCGAGAGGGCTGGGGTGAGGCTTTTCCCTCACCCAAACCCTCTCCGTGAGGAGAGGGTAGGGTTGGATTACTTACGACCTGCCAGCAGTTCCAGCACTTCATCCACGCTGGTGGTGTGCGCCAGACGCTCGATGACAGACTCATCATCCAGTGCGTTGGTCAGGCTGGTGATAACCTGAATGTGCTCGTTGTTACGGGCAGCAATACCAATCACCAGACGGGCAATGTCATCTTCTTCTTCTTCACCGAAGCGCACGCCTTCCGGGTACTGGCAGAACACCACGCCCGTTTTCAGTACGCGATCTTTCGCTTCAACCGTACCGTGCGGTACTGCGATGGACTCACCCAGATAAGTCGGGGTCAGTTTTTCACGATCCAGCATCGCCTGAATGTATTCCGGCTCAACGTAACCGCCTTTCACCAGCTGCTCGCCAGCAAAACGAATCGCTTCTTCTTTGGTTGCCGCTTTGCGACCAAGGAAGATGTTCTCCGCGCCGAGCTTGAACAGATTAGCACTGGAATCGTCAAAGCTGTCTTTCAGGCTGTCTTTTACTTTCTCTTCGTTTGCAGTGTGGCGCTGGGCAGCAACCAGACGTTCGGTCAGGCTGGTGTACAGGCCACTGTCGAGGAAGTTGGTCAGCGAAATATGCTGTGCCTGCGGAACCTGACGCATAGCGCGTTCGGTCAGGTCACGGTGAGTGATGACCAGGTCCACATCTGGCGGCAGGTTGTTGATCGCGCTGTTAGTAACAGAAATCTGCGACAGACCTGCATCCTGAATTTTCTTACGCAGCACGCCTGCACCCATCGCACTGGAACCCATACCGGCGTCACAGGCAACGATGATTTTACGTACGTGGCTCAGGTCGTTAGTCACATCGCCCGCAGACAGCGGAGACGCGCCTTTAGACTCAGCTTTCATTTCCTGAACGCGACGTGCAGCAGCTTCAATATCATCTTCTTCTTTCACTTTGCTGGTTTTCAGCAGAATGGCAGAGACAACGAAGGAGACTGCCATCGCCGCACACACACCCGCGATGTTAGCGAAGTAAGCACCTTTTGGCGTCATCGCCAGTACCGCAAGGATAGAGCCCGGAGATGCCGGCGAAACCAGACCACCACCCAGGATAGTCAGCGTGAACACGCCAGTCATACCGCCGAGGATAACGGCCAGGATCAGACGCGGATTCATCAGCACATACGGGAAGTAGATTTCGTGGATACCACCGAGGAAGTGGATGATTGCCGCACCGCCCGCAGACTGTTTAGCGCTACCACGACCAAAGAACATGTACGCCAGCAGCACGCCCATACCAGGACCTGGGTTAGCTTCAATCAGGAAGAAGATGGATTTACCCAGTTCATGGGACTGCTGAATACCCAGCGGCGAGAAGATACCGTGGTTAATGGCGTTGTTGAGGAACAGGATTTTCGCCGGTTCAACAAAGATAGACGCCAGCGGCAGCATGTCATGCACAACCATGAAGTTAACGCCCGCAGCCAGCATTTTGGACAGGGCTTCAACAATCGGACCAATGCCGAGGAATGCCAGAATGGCGAGGATCATCCCGATGATGCCAGCGGAGAAGTTATTCACCAGCATCTCAAAACCGGATTTGATCTTACCGTCTACCCAGCGGTCGAAGTGCTTAATGCACCAGCCGCCCAGCGGACCTGCAATCATAGAACCGAGGAACATCGGCATGTCTGCGCCGACGATAACACCCATGGTGGTGATGGCACCGACTACGCCGCCACGTTCGCCGCCTACCAGCTTACCACCGGTATAACCGATCAGCAGCGGCAGGAGATAAGTGATCATCGGCCCGACCAGCTTCGCCAGCGTCTCGTTCGGTAACCACCCTGTTGGAATAAATAATGCGGTGATAATACCCCACGCGATAAACGCGCCGATATTTGGCATCACCATGTTGCTGAGGAAACGACCAAAGCTTTGCACTTTGATCTTAATATCGGATGACATAAAAACACCCCTTCTTATGTTTGCTGTCGCGCAGGCTGGAAGCCCGAGGTTTTTTGTTAATGTGGCGGCAGAGGTAGCCGGACCTTGTTGATAGTGCGAAATCTGGCACTGAATCGATCAACTGTCCAGTCGACGGCCTTTTGTGTGATTTTGATCACATAAATATAGGGGGTAGAGAGGTATTTGGTGTGACCGTCGTCACAATAATGCTGTGTAAGAAAACCACAAACGGCTAAATTTGACCAAAAATGGCATATAAATGTGAAGTTACTCACATTTTTATTTTGAAGGTTTGTTGATTGTTTGTGATCTGCATCACAAGATATTTTTACCTGCAATTATCCGAATGTGATCCCCGGCAAATTTTGCTGACTGGTTTCTTTCGCTCTGAAAGTGAGCAACTTCTCGCCAGCAAAAATTATCCTTTCGTTGGATGGCGAAAATTGCTGCCTGCAATTATGTTCAAATTATCAGCCTGACTTTCATCCGGCTGCCAGCCCACAACAACCCTGATTAGCGTGAATCTGAGGCAGATATGTTTCTAAACTATTTCGCGTTGGGAGTGCTGATATTCGTCTTTCTGGTGATTTTTTACGGCATCATCGCCATTCATGACATCCCCTATCTGATCGCCAAAAAGCGCAACCATCCCCATGCCGACGCTATTCATACCGCGGGCTGGGTAAGCTTGTTTACCCTGCATGTTATCTGGCCGTTTTTGTGGATCTGGGCAACGCTCTACCAACCGGAGCGCGGCTGGGGTATGCAGTCACATGTTACGCCGCAAGGCAACGAGCCAGACCCGGAAATCGCCGCACTTTCGGCGCGAATTTCCCGGCTGGAGCAGCAGCTCGCCACTGACAAAAAACCTGATTACTCCACGTTCCCGGAGATCTAACTATGGATCTATTGATTGTTTTAACTTACGTGGCGCTGGCGTGGGCGGTCTTTAAAATCTTCCGCATTCCGGTGAATCAGTGGACGCTGGCGACCGCGGCGCTCGGCGGTGTGTTTCTGGTGAGTGGTTTAATTTTATTAATGAACTACAACCATCCTTACACCTTTACGGCACAAAAAGCGGTGATTTCAATTCCGATTACGCCGCAGGTAACGGGGATCGTCAGCGAAGTCACTGACAAAAATAATCAACTTATTCACAAGGGAGACGTGCTCTTTAAGCTTGATCCGGTGCGTTATCAGGCGCGAGTGACACGGCTTCAGGCTGACCTGATGACAGCAACCCACAACATCAAAACGCTAAGGGCACAATTAGCGGAAGCCGTGGCGAACACGACGCAGGTATCAGCAGAGCGCGATCGTCTGTATAAAAATTATCAGCGTTACCTGAAAGGTAGTCAGGCGGTGGTTAATCCTTTTTCAGAACGAGATATTGACGATGCCCGACAAAACTTTCTTGCTCAGGATGCCCTGGTGAAAGGTTCGGTGGCGGAACAGGCACAAATTCAAAGTCAGTTAGACAGCATGATCAATGGTGAGCAATCGCAAATTGTCAGCTTAAGAGCACAGCTGGCGGAGGCGGAATATAACCTGGCGCAAACTGTTGTGCGGGCGCCGAGCAATGGCTACGTCACCCAGGTACTGATTCGCCCTGGTACTTACGCGGCTGCATTACCCCTACGCCCGGTGATGGTGTTTATCCCTGAACAGAAACGGCAAATTGTCGCTCAGTTCCGGCAAAACTCGCTGCTGCGTCTGGAGTCTGGCGATGAAGCCGAAGTGGTGTTCAATGCGCTGCCAGGGCAAGTCTTTCGTGGCAAGTTGACGCAAATTCTGCCCGTTGTTCCTGGCGGCTCGTATCAGGCGCAAGGGGTATTGCAATCGCTGACGGTCGTGCCAGGAACAGACGGCGTACTTGCGCTGATTGATCTGGAACCTAATGCTGAGGTTGATGCTCTGCCCGACGGCATTTACGCCCAGGTTGCGGTTTATTCAGACCATTTCAGCCACGTTTCCGTTATGCGCAAAGTACTCCTGCGTATGACCAGTTGGATGCACTATCTTTATTTAGATCATTGATATTTTATTGGCTGCCTTTTTTTTAACCCTGAGTCATACTCATATTTTGTTAACAAAAAGGAAACATAATGAAGCTCATCGGTAGTTACACCAGTCCGTTTGTCCGCAAAATTTCCATTCTCTTGTTAGAGAAGGGCATCACGTTCGAGTTTGTTAACGAACTGCCTTATAACGAGGGAAACGGCGTGGCGCAGTACAACCCGCTGGGAAAAGTCCCCGCGCTGGTGACCGATGACGGTGAATACTGGTTTGATTCACCCATTATTGCGGCCTATATCGAACATTTGAATATTTCCCCGCCGATGCTGCCAGATTCACCGCGAGAAGCTCTGAAAGTTCGGCAAATCGAAGCACTGGCAGATGGCATCATGGAGGCTGCGCTGGTCTCTGTACGCGAGCAGGCGCGCCCTGCCGCTCAGCAGTCGGAAGCCGAGCTGCTGCGCCAACGCGATAAAATCAACCGTAGCCTGGATGTGCTGGAAGGATATTTGCTGGATGGCACATTGAGGCACAACTCGTTTCATCTGGGGACAATCGCCATTGTCTGTGCGATTAGCTATCTCAATTACCGCCGTGTTGCCCCTGGCTGGTGTGTGGATCGCCAGAACCTGGTAAAACTGGTTGAAATACACTTAAATCGCGAAAGTTTTGCCCGCACCGAACCACCAAAGGCTTGATGCGTAATATGTCCGCCTGAACAATCTCACGTTACAATCCCCTTCATGTCGCAATCCCTCTCCGTTGGGGAGAGGGCACCAACTGCCGGGCCTCGTCATGACTACCGAAACGCGTTCTTTATTTAGCCAGCTTCCTGCTATCGATCGTCTGTTGCGTGATAGTGCATTTCTCACTTTGCGTGAAACTTACGGCCATACCCGAGTTGTTGACCTGCTACGTCAAATGGTTGACGAAGCGCGGGAGATGATTCGTGCAACCCAGGCCTTGCCCGCCTGGTGCGATAACTGGGCGTGTGAGGCAGATGCTCGCTTACAAAAAGAGGCGCAAAGCGCGTTACGTCCGGTAATTAACCTTACGGGCACGGTATTACATACCAATCTGGGAAGGGCGTTACAGGCAGAAGAGGCGGTAGCGGCCGTTTCTCAGGCGATGCGCTCGCCAGTGACGCTGGAATATGACCTGGATGGTGCCGGTCGTGGGCATCGTGATCGCGCTCTGGCGGAGTTACTTTGCCGCATTACGGGCGCGGAAGATGCCTGTATCGTCAATAACAATGCTGCTGCAGTGCTGTTGATGTTGGCAGCAACTGCCAGCGGTAAAGAAGTGGTAGTTTCACGTGGGGAGTTGGTGGAGATTGGCGGTGCGTTTCGCATTCCCGATGTGATGCGTCAGGCAGGATGCGCATTACATGAAGTGGGTACCACCAACCGCACCCATGCAAAGGATTATCGACAGGCCGTAAATGAAAATACGGCATTGTTGATGAAAGTTCACACCAGTAATTACAGCATTGAAGGTTTCACCAAAGCAGTGGATGAAGCAGAGTTGGTGAGTATTGGTAAAGAGCTTGATATCCCGGTGGTCACGGATTTGGGTAGCGGTTCGCTGGTTGATCTCAGCCAGTACGGCTTGCCAAAAGAGCCGATGCCACAGGAGCTTATCGCCGCAGGCGTGAGCCTGGTAAGTTTCTCTGGCGACAAGTTACTCGGCGGGCCGCAGGCGGGGATTATCGTCGGGAAAAAAGAGATGATTGCCCGCCTGCAAAGCCATCCGCTGAAACGAGCGCTACGGGCAGATAAAATGACACTCGCCGCGCTGGAAGCCACTCTGCGTCTGTATTTGCATCCAGAAGCGCTTAGCGAAAAATTACCGACATTACGTTTACTGACTCGTCAGCAAGAGAAGATTCAGGTACAAGGGCAGCGGTTACTGGCACCTTTACTTGCACATTATGGCGAGGAATTTGCGGTTGCGGTAATGCCGTGTCAGTCGCAAATTGGTAGCGGTTCGCTGCCTGTTGATCGCCTGCCCAGTGCGGCATTAACGTTTACCCCACATGACGGACGCGGAAGCCGCCTGGAGACTCTGGCTGCCCGTTGGCGCGAATTGCCCGTGCCGGTTATCGGACGGATTTACGATGGCCGCCTGTGGTTGGATTTGCGCTGCCTCGAAGATGAGACCCGGTTTTTGGAGATGTTGCTGAAATGATTATTGCTACCGCCGGACACGTAGACCACGGTAAAACCACGCTATTACAGGCAATTACGGGAGTTAACGCCGACCGCCTGCCAGAAGAAAAGAAGCGTGGCATGACCATCGATCTCGGTTATGCCTACTGGCCGCAGCCAGATGGTCGCGTGTTAGGTTTTATTGATGTTCCTGGTCACGAAAAATTTCTCTCCAACATGCTGGCTGGTGTGGGCGGTATTGATCATGCGTTGCTGGTGGTGGCGTGTGATGATGGTGTAATGGCACAAACCCGTGAGCACCTGGCTATTTTGCAGTTAACAGGAAATCCGACACTGACGGTGGCACTCACTAAAGCGGATCGCGTAGATGAAGCGCGTGTTGGTGAGGTTGAACGCCAGGTAAAGGAGGTGCTGCGGGAATATGGTTTTGCTGATGCAAAACTGTTTGTCACCGCAGCAACCGAAGGGCGGGGAATTGATGCCCTGCGTGAACATTTGCTCCAGTTGCCGGAACGCGAACATGCCAGTCAGCAAAGTTTCCGTCTGGCCATCGACCGTGCTTTTACGGTTAAAGGGGCAGGACTGGTGGTGACGGGCACGGCACTGAGCGGTGAAGTGAAAGTCGGCGACACGTTATGGCTGACTGGAGTGAATAAACCGATGCGTGTGCGTGCGCTTCATGCACAAAATCAACCTACTGAATTCGCTCATGCCGGGCAGCGTATTGCCCTGAATATTGCTGGTGATGCAGAAAAAGATCAGATTAGCCGTGGTGACTGGTTACTTACCGATGCACCGCCAGAACCATTCACCCGGATTATTGTTGAGCTACGCACTCACGAGCCGCTGACCCAGTGGCAGCCACTGCATATTCATCATGCTGCCAGCCACGTTACCGGGCGCGTGTCACTGCTGGAAGATAACCTTGCAGAACTGGTCTTCGACACCCCGTTATGGCTGGCGGATAACGACCGCCTGGTATTGCGCGATATCTCTGCCCGCAACACGCTGGCCGGAGCGCGCGTCGTGATGCTTAACCCGCCGCGTCGTGGGAAGCGTAAACCAGAGTATCTGCAATGGCTGGCTTCCCTCGCCGGGGCACAGAATGATAGCGAAGCGTTAAGCGTTCACCTGCAACGCGGCGCGGTTAATCTTCCTGATTTTACCTGGGCGCGGCAGCTGAGTGGTGAAGGATTGCGTCACCTGATTCAGCAGCCGGGCTTTATTCAGGCCGGTTATAGCTTGTTAAACGCTCCTGTTGCTGCACGCTGGCAACGGAAAATTCTCGATACGCTGGCAACGTACCATGAACAACATCGTGATGAGCCAGGCCCTGGACGCGAGCGTCTGCGTCGCATGGCACTGCCGATGGAAGATGAAGCTCTGGTGCTGTTGCTGATTGAAAAGATGCGCGAAAGTGGGGATATCCATAGCCACCACGGTTGGCTGCATCTGCCCAGTCACAAAGCCGGGTTTAGCGATGAACAGCAGGTGATCTGGCAAAAAGCCGCACCGTTGTTCGCCGATGAGCCATGGTGGGTACGCGATCTGGCAAAAGAAACCGGAACAGAAGAGCAGGCAATGCGTCTGACGCTGCGTCAGGCCGCGCAGCAAGGGATGATTACTGCGATCGTTAAAGATCGTTACTACCGCAATGATCGGATTGTTGAATTCGCCAATATGATCCGCGATCTCGATCAGCAAACCGGATCAACCTGTGCGGCAGATTTCCGTGATCGCTTAGGTGTTGGACGAAAACTGGCGATTCAGATTCTGGAATATTTTGACCGTATTGGATTTACCCGTCGTCGAGGAAATGATCATTTATTACGCGATGCGTTATTATTTCCTGAAAAAGAATGAAACAATTAATTCAAAATTAAAATGAATTAATACAAATATCTTATTGATATGAATAAAGCACAATAGATTTTTTAATCTAATGTGCTTTTTTATTCTTCTCATTCCATAAATAACAATGCTGATCATATTTTTGAGTCATACAACCTTGTAAGCTCCCCTTCCTTTATTATAAATAATCAGGAGAGTGTTATGGCAGCTTCAACCTTTTTTATTCCTTCTGTGAATGTAATTGGTGCTGATTCATTGAACGACGCAATGAATATGATGGCGGAATATGGTTTTCGCCGGACATTAATTGTTACTGACAGCATGCTGACTCAATTAGGTATGGCGGGAGATGTACAAAAAGCATTGCAAGAGCGTGATATTTTCAGCGTTATTTATGATGGTACTCAGCCTAACCCAACGACAGAAAACGTTGCTGCAGGTCTCAAACTGCTGACCGAAAATAATTGTGATAGCGTAATCTCCCTGGGCGGTGGTTCTCCGCATGACTGCGCAAAAGGTATTGCGCTGGTAGCGGCCAACGGTGGTGATATCCGTGATTATGAAGGCGTTGACCGCTCTGCAAAACCGCAGCTGCCGATGATCGCCATCAACACCACTGCGGGTACTGCATCAGAAATGACTCGTTTCTGCATCATCACCGACGAAGCACGTCACATCAAAATGGCGATTGTTGATAAGCACGTGACTCCGCTGCTTTCTGTCAATGACTCCTCGCTGATGATCGGTATGCCGAAGTCACTAACCGCCGCCACTGGTATGGATGCTTTAACACACGCTATTGAAGCGTATGTTTCAATTGCTGCAACGCCGATCACTGACGCTTGCGCACTGAAAGCGGTGACCATGATTGCCGAAAACCTGCCGTTAGCCGTTGAAGATGGCAGCAATGCTAAAGCGCGTGAAGCAATGGCTTACGCTCAATTCCTCGCTGGTATGGCATTCAACAACGCATCTCTGGGTTATGTTCATGCGATGGCGCACCAGCTGGGCGGTTTCTACAACCTGCCACACGGTGTATGTAATGCTGTTCTGCTGCCACACGTTCAGGTGTTCAACAGCAAAGTCGCTGCTGCGCGTCTGCGTGACTGCGCTGCTGCCATGGGCGTTAACGTGACAGGTAAAAATGACGCAGAAGGTGCAGAAGCGTGCATCAATGCCATCCGTGAACTGGCGAAGAAAGTGAATATCCCGGCAGGCCTGCGTGACCTGAACGTGAAAGAAGAAGATATTCCGGTGCTGGCAACCAATGCCCTGAAAGACGCCTGCGGCTTTACTAACCCGATCCAGGCAACTCACGAAGAAATTATGGCGATTTATCGCGCGGCGATGTAATCATCATTCCCACAATGGCTGGCTAATTGTCAGCCATTTTTTCAACTCTCTCAAAATTTGCGATTTTTGAGAGAGTTTTAGTTATCTCTGTAATCCTTGCCCGTAAATTCGTGATAGCCGTCGTAAAGCTATCACCAGCTGGCGAAGATTTGGCCAGTCACGTCTACCCTTGTTATACCTCACACCGCAAGGAGACGATCATGACCAACAATCCCCCTTCAGCACGTGTTCAGCCCGGCGAGTATGGTTTTCCTCTTAAGTTAAAAGCACGCTACGATAACTTTATCGGCGGCGAGTGGGTCGCGCCTGCCGACGGTGAGTATTACCAGAACCTGACGCCGGTGACCGGGCAGCTACTGTGCGAAGTGGCGTCTTCGGGCAAACGTGACATCGATCTGGCGCTGGATGCTGCGCATAAAGTGAAAGATAAATGGGCGCATACCTCGGTGCAGGATCGAGCGGCGATTCTGTTTAAGATTGCCGATCGGATGGAGCAGAACCTCGAGCTGTTAGCGACGGCTGAAACCTGGGATAACGGCAAACCTATCCGCGAAACCAGTGCAGCCGATGTGCCGCTGGCGATTGACCATTTCCGCTATTTTGCCTCGTGTATTCGGGCGCAGGAAGGCGGTATTAGTGAAGTGGATAGCGAAACCGTGGCTTACCACTTCCACGAACCGTTAGGCGTGGTGGGGCAGATTATCCCCTGGAACTTCCCGCTGTTGATGGCGAGCTGGAAAATGGCCCCTGCGCTGGCGGCGGGCAACTGCGTTGTGCTGAAACCCGCACGTCTTACCCCGCTTTCTGTACTGCTGCTAATGGAAATCGTCGGTGATTTACTGCCGCCGGGCGTGGTGAACGTGGTCAATGGCGCAGGTGGGGAAATTGGCGAATATCTGGCGACCTCGAAACGCATCGCCAAAGTGGCGTTTACCGGCTCAACGGAAGTGGGCCAACAAATTATGCAGTACGCCACGCAAAATATTATTCCGGTAACCCTGGAGCTGGGCGGCAAGTCGCCAAATATCTTCTTTGCTGATGTGATGGATGAAGAAGATGCCTTTTTCGATAAAGCGCTGGAAGGCTTTGCACTGTTTGCTTTTAACCAGGGCGAAGTTTGCACCTGTCCAAGTCGTGCCTTAGTGCAGGAGTCTATCTACGAACGCTTTATGGAGCGCGCCATCCGCCGTGTCGAAAGCATTCGCAGCGGTAACCCGCTCGATAGCGTGACGCAAATGGGGGCGCAAGTTTCGCACGGGCAACTGGAAACCATCCTCAACTACATTGATATCGGTAAAAAAGAGGGCGCAGACGTGCTCACCGGTGGGCGGCGCAAGCTGCTGGAAGGCGAACTGAAAGACGGCTACTACCTCGAACCGACGATTCTGTTTGGTCAGAACAATATGCGCGTGTTCCAGGAAGAAATTTTTGGTCCGGTGCTGGCGGTAACCACCTTCAAAACGATGGATGAGGCGCTGGAGTTGGCGAACGACACGCAATATGGCCTGGGCGCAGGTGTCTGGAGCCGCAATGGTAACCTGGCCTATAAGATGGGGCGCGGCATTCAGGCAGGGCGCGTGTGGACCAACTGTTATCACGCTTACCCGGCACATGCGGCGTTTGGTGGCTATAAGCAGTCGGGTATCGGGCGCGAAACCCATAAGATGATGCTGGAGCATTACCAGCAAACCAAGTGCCTGCTGGTGAGCTACTCAGATAAACCGTTGGGTCTGTTCTGATGTGAAAAGCTGCCCGGCGTGTATTGCCGGGCACACTCAGGCATGGTTACTGCCCGTAATAGGCATTGGCCCCATGTTTACGCAGGTAATGCTTATCCAGAAGTTCGTTTTGCATCGCAGGGAGCTGTGGCGCAAGCTGGCGCGAGAACAGGCCCATATAGGCGCACTCTTCGAGTACCACGGCATTATGCACCGCATCGGCGGCGTTATTGCCCCAGGCGAACGGACCGTGAGAATGCACCAGTACCGCCGGGATTTGTGCCGGACTCCTGCCACGTTCTTCGAAGGTTTCAATGATCACTTTGCCGGTCTGGTATTCATACTCGCCGTTAATCTCCGCTGCGGTCATCTGTCGCGTGCAGGGGATTGCGCCATAGAAATAATCGGCGTGCGTGGTACCCCAGGCGGGGAGATCCAGCCCGGCCTGCGACCAGATGGTGGCGTGGCGCGAGTGGGTATGCACAATACCGCCAATTTCTGCATAGCGACGATAAAGCGCCAGATGCGTTGGCGTATCGGACGAGGGCTTTTTGCTACCTTCCACCACCTTGCCGCTGGCTATCTCAACCACCACCATATCGTCGGCGGTCATCACGTCGTACTCGACGCCGGAAGGCTTAATTACCATCCATTGCCGCGTCTCGTCTACCGCACTGACATTGCCCCAGGTAAACGTCACCAGATGGTGAGCGGGAAGCGCCAGATTTGCCGCCAGTACGTCGGCTTTCAGTTGTTCTAACATATAAATCCGGCCTCCTGCATACGCGCTTCAATCCAGCGCCGTGCCTGAATAATCTCCAGCACCGGCTCTTTGGCTTTTTCGGTCCACATCTCAATCAGAAATGATCCGCGATAGTTCAGTTCATGCAGCGTTTTGAAGATGCCAACGAAATCGACGCAGCCTTCGCCAAACGGCACGTCGCGGAACTGTCCGGGGCTTTGCTCGGTGACTGGCTGGGTGTCTTTCAGGTGGATGGCGGCGATACGGTCAATGCCCAGTTTCAGTTCGGCGGGAACATCATTGCCCCACGCGCTAAGGTTGCCGACGTCCGGGTAGACGGTGAACCACGGCGAGGCGAGCATCTCGTCCCACTTTTTCCATTTGCTGATGGAGTTCATAAACGCGGTATCCATAATCTCCACCGCCAGCATTACTTGTGATGCCGCCGCCTGTTCGACAGCCCACGTCAGCCCTTCAGCAAAACGTTGCCGGGTACCTTCGTCATGGTCTTCGTAATAGACGTCGTAGCCCGCCAGTTGAATGGTGCGAATACCGAGATCGCGCGCCAGATGAATTGCTTTGCTCATGATCTCCCGTGCTCGCTGGCGTGCCGCGTCGTCACGGCTACCAAAAGGAAAACGACGATGTGCGGACAGGCACATCGACGGGATCCCAACGCCCGTTTCGATCATCGCGGCAACCAGCGAAGTCCTTTGTGCGGCGCTCCAGTCAAGGCGCGACAGACGCTCGTCGGTTTCATCCACCGACATTTCGACAAAATCAAAACCGCAGCTTTTTGCCAGCACCAGCCGCTCCGGCCAGGAGAGATCTTTCGCCAGCGCTTTTTCATAAATCCCTAACGGATGATTACGCACGCGCGCCTCCCCAGATAGCGTCGATTTGCGCATGGAAGTCGGCAGCTACCTGTGCCGGATTTGCTGCGCCTGCCAGTGCTCGTCCGGCAATAAATGCCTTCACGCGGATATCTTTAAACAGCGGCAGGTCAGCAGGCGTAATCCCGCCGGTAACGGAAAGCTCAAGGCCGATATCGGAAAGCGCCTTCATGCGTGCCAGATCGGCTTCGCCCCACTGTTGCCCGCTGGCTTGCGCGTCACGGCCACGATGATAAATGGCCTGCCGCACGCCAATACGATGCCAGTCGCGGGCGTCGTCCAGCGTCCAGTTACCAAAAAGCTCTATCTGGATTTCACCACCGCAGCTTTGCGCCATTGCGTGGCCTTTTTCTACCGTCGCGAGCGGCGCAGCGCAGATGATGGTCATCCAGTTAGCGCCTGCGCCAAACGCCTGTTGCGCGAGCGTTTCACCAGCATCGGCGACCTTCCAGTCAGCAACGATGATTTTGTCCGGGCACTGTTCGCGCAAGGCTTTCACCGCGCCAAGCCCTTCGTTTAAACAGAGAATGGTGCCCGCTTCGACGATATCGACGCTGTCTTTTAACAGCGCAACGTCGCGCTGTGCGGCTTCAAGTGATGAGTGGTCGAGGGCCAGTTGCAGAAGTGGTCTGCTCATAATGTGTTCTCCTTAACGCGGGCATGAAAGCCCTGTAGTGCGGCAATGAGGTGCTGATAGCGTTGGTATTTTTGTTGGTAAAGCTGATGGGCGGTCATATCCGGTAACAGGGTGCGCACCGGGTGCTGTTGATCGCGCTGGGCTTCACTGAAATCGCGATAAACACCGGTGCCGACGCGGGCTGCAAGCGCCGCGCCAAAACAGCCGGTTTCTTCCACCTGCGGCAGTTCGATACGTAAGCCGCTGACGTCCGCCAGCATTTGCATCCAGACATCGGAGTGCGCCGGGCCACCAGTCACGCGCAGGGTGTGAACATCAGTAAAACGTTCGCGCATCCGGTTGAGATGGGTCATATGGCTGAACACCACCCCTTCATAGATGGCCTGCAACAGGTGCGCGCGGGTGTGAATAGCCTGCATCCCGTAGAAACCGCTGGTCATCTCAAGTCCGGCGTTGCTGCCGTACAGGAACGGCAGGAAAAAGAGATCGCCACCGGCTTTCGGTAAGCTGACAACAGCCTGGTTGATCTCAGCAAACGAGATTTCTCCCCACTGCGCGGTAAACCATTCGAGATTGCCGGAAGACGTAGGGCTGGCTTCGTGAACGATAAATTCATCGTCGTTAACGTAGCGGCCATAGACATACGGATGCGCTTCACCGTCACCTAAACCGCTGGTTATGCCGCTGGTCACCGCCCAGGTCCCCATCACCGCATTGAGGGTAAATTCGTCTTCGATTCCGGCGCAGAGTGCGGTAGAAACCACATCAAACAGGCCGCCGACAACGGGCGTACCCGCTTTCAGACCGGTCAGTGCGGCTGTCTGAGCGGTGATTTCCCCGCAGATTTCGGCAGATCCGACAACAGGCGGCAGGGCGAGATTGATTTCACTGATCCCCAGCCAGTCGGTGAGGCACGGGTCATATTCCCCAAGACTCATGTTGTAGAGATTGGATTCGGAAATATTGCTCTCTTCGCAGCCTTTGACACCGGTTAAACACCAGCGCAGGTAGTCGTGCGTCATCATCACGCAGCCAATTTGCGCGTAGCGTTCTGGTTCGTGCTCTTTCAGCCAGCGTAACAGCGACACCGGATGCCCGGTCCACAAGGTTTGTCGGGTCAGCGGGTAGAGTTTTTCCGGGATGCTATCTTCCTGCCAGCGACGAACGATTTCCATCGCCCGGCGATCCGAGGACAAAATGGCGTTACCGAGCGGCTTGTCGTTTTTATCCAGCAAAAACAAGCCCTTTCCCTGTGCGGAGATACCGATGCCGACAATTTGCTCCCCGCTAACGCTGGAATGGGTAAGCAGGGAGCGAATGACAGCCATGCAGCATTGCCACAGTTCTGCCATATCGCGCTCTGCCCAGCCTGGCTGCGGGCTTAATGCGCACAGCGGCAGGCGCTGCACGCCTGCCTCCCGGCCTTCGCGGTCATACAGGCCGGCTTTCAGCCAGCTACCGCCACAATCTAACCCCAGCCAGTATTGCGTCATGGCTTATTGCACCTCATCCACGGCTTTCAGCAGGTCAGCGCCCTGCGGAACATCTTTTACAAACATGTCGCGGACCTGAGTACCCAGAGCGTCGCTAAAGGCTTTGCGATCAAGTTCGGTGATGACTTCCACGCCAGCGTCTTTCATGCCGTCGATGATTTTTTGCTGATTTTCGGCGACCAGTTTGCGCTGGTAGTTACCTGCTTCTTGTGCTGATGAGATAAGCACTTGCTGGAACTCCGGGCTTAAGCCATCAAATTTCGCTTTGTTGATCACTACCAGAAGCGGGGAATAGGCATGGTGAGTCAGAGATAGGTACTTCTGCACTTCATAAAATTTTGCCGACCAGACGACGTTGATGGGATGTTCCTGAGCGTCGATAGTGCGTGTTTCCAGTCCGGTATAGACTTCGGCAAACGGCATCGGGATAGGGTTAGCGCCAAATACTTTAAATGCGGCGATATTCATCGGGCTGTTGTTGGTGCGGATTTTCAGCCCTTTCAGGTCGCCAGGCGTTTTAACCGGTTGGCGTGAGTTGGTGACATCGCGCCAGCCGTTTTCCCAGTAGGCCAGTACTTTCAGTCCCTTACCTTCAAGGGAGGCCTTCAGTTCATCGCCGACTTTGCCGTCGAGCGTTTTATGCGCGTGGGCGGTATCGCGGAACAGGAAAGGAACATCAAGCAGGTTCATCACAGGTGATAATCCGGCAAAGTTATTCGAGCCAGACATCTCCATATCAATAGTGCCGCCACGCACGCCACTGATCATCGCTTGTGCGTTACCGAGAGTACTGTCCGGGAACAGTTTTAATTTCAGCTCGCCTTTGGTTCTCTCCTGCAATAAATCATTAAATTTTTTCGCCGCAATATGTTGAGAGTCGGTTTGCGATGTTTCATAACCGAAACGTAATGATTGTGTCGCCAGTGAAGATGTACTGAATGCAGCCAGGCCAGCAATGAATAATGCGTAGGTTACAGAACGTAATTTCATAATATTTTCCTTTTAATTAATCCATTTCAACGGGAGGATGATGAGATCGGGAATAAAAACAAATAAGGCTAATAAGGAATATAAAACCAGGACGTAAGGGAAAACGCCTCTGACTGCATCATCGAATTTGAGTTTAGCCACCCCTGAAATAACGTTAAGCACATTACCGATAGGCGGTGTAATTAAGCCGATTGAGCAGTTGATGATAAACATGACACCGAAATAAATCGGATCGATTCCTGCCTCTTTAACTAAAGGCATTAATACCGGGGTAAGAATTAACACCGTCGGCGTTAAATCCATGACCATGCCGACAATCAGGATAGCCACCATAATGACGATAAACAGCAGACGCGGTGAATCGACCAACGGTTGCAGTAAATCAGAAACCATCATCGGCAATTCAGCAATGGTAATCAGCCAGGCAGAAACTTGTGCCGAGGCCACCAGAAACATCACCACTGAGGTCGTTTTCGCCGCGCCAATGAGTACATGCCAAAGTGTGGCGAAGGTCATTTCACGGTAAATAACTGTGGCGACAAACAACGCATAGAAAGCAGCAACGGCCCCGGCTTCGGTAGGGGTAAACAGACCGGAGCGAAAGCCGCCAATAATAATGACCGGAAGAAATAGCGCCCAGATACCGGAAACAAAAGATTGCCAGATTTCTCGTTTCGTTGCTTTTTGCTGACGGGGTAAATTAAGACGACTGGCCTGCCACCACCAGGTGAGCATCAGCGTTGCGCCCATCATAATGCCTGGGGCAATACCCGCCATAAACAACTTACTGATGGATAATCCGCTGGAAACACCGAAGATAATAAACGGAATGGAAGGGGGAATAATTGGCGCGATAATGCCGCCAGAGGCAATCAGCCCCGCAGCCCGGTTGACCGGGTAGTTAGCGCTGCGCATCATCGGCACTAATAGCGCGGCAACGGCGGCGGTATCAGCAACAGCAGAACCAGAAAGGCTCGCCATAATCATAGCCGCCAGCACGCCGACGTAGCCCAGCCCGCCTGGTTTATGCCCCACCAGTTTCATCGGCAGGTCAACAATGCGTTTTGATAAGCCGCCCGCATTCATGATTTCACCCGCCAGTACAAAGAACGGAATCGCCAGCAGGGAGAAGCTGTCAGCACCGTTTACCAGCGTTTGCGCCATGATCTGGACATCAAACATATCCAGCCAGAACATAAGCGCCGCCCCGCACAACAGTAGCGACCAGGCAATAGGCAAACCGATAGCAATGCCACCCAACAGGCAGCCCAGAAAAATCAGCACAGCCATGATTAAGCTCCTTGCGGTGGCGGCGTTAGGGAATTGCTACGCGTGATGAGTTGATATAAAAGGCGCAGCTCAAAGAATGCGATAACGAGGCTGGTGGGCAGACAAGCGGCATACATCAGGCCGATGGGCAAGCCGAGGATCGGTGAATAATCGCTCCAGTCCTGAATTGTTTTTAGCGTTGCGCCCCAGGCCAGTGCGCCACAAATAAATAATATTAAGGAATGGGTGATCAGAGCGACTCGCCGCTGCCACGCGGGGGAGAGTTTCTCCACCAGAAAGGTAACCTGAACGTGGGCGTTATCCATAAAAGCCACAATCGCGCCAATAAAGGTTAACCAGACAAATAAATAACGCGACAATTCATCTACAGATAAAATACTTGTCTGAAAACCATATCTTAAAATAATGTTTATAAACACAATACAGGAAAGTACGGCGAGATTAATCGCCAGTATTGCTTCAAGTATTTTTTTCATAGCTATTCCTTGAGGCTATGTTTGTCATAATTCAAGTTGCATGTGCAGCAACCTGAATTATTAATATAGTTAGAGCAATAACATTACCCAGGCGTTCTGGCGTAGACGATTATTCGATTAATTTAGCGCCGTTAATGCGACTTTAACCACAACTTTTCGTATCTCAGAGGCTGTTTGCAGAATACAGCCTGGTCGATGAACATCCTGAGGAAAGAAAATAGCGTAGCTACCCGGTATCATTTCTATAAATGATTCATGTTCACTATCGTGATAAAAAATAATATCGCGCTGCTCTAATAGTGATTCGCTGACTTTATTATTTCCTGTATCAATAGCAATGCCGATTTTCTCTTTGCCCCACGCCAGAAATTGAATATCAATATAGCGACGATGTACTTCCGGGCGATTTTCCTCCGCCGGACGTGTCGTTAAATCGATAATTTGCGCATAAATATTTTTGCCGTCGATTTCGACAACGCCCGGCTCCAGGGCGTTGAAATCGGTAGCGCGCAGAAAATCGAGCGCCTTTTCAATGGCGGCGGGAAAACGGCACGGGTTAGGCTGCGCGATATGTCCAAAAATCATGGCTTATCTCCTTATAACGCCTGGATTTTAGCCCATACGCTGTCATCAACGGTAATACCGTTACGGCGGTTTTCTGCCAGCAGGGTGGTAAATTCGTGGCCGGGTAAGCGAATGGCCTGGTTTTCATCGGCACGTTCAGCGGTAGTAACGTAATCCATGATGCGTTGCAGCTTGGCATCGCGGGTGGGGCCGTCGATCAATTTATCCACTTCGATGGCGATAAAGATTTGCGAAACGCCATATTCGTCGCTGTTATCCTGGGTGACTTCGGCAACGGATGCGCCGTCGGAAAGGAGAGTAGCGATCATATCCAGCACGATCGACATACCAGAACCTTTCCAGTAGCCCATCGGCAAAATGCGGCGATTTTTCTCGATTACACCAGGTTCTTTGGTGAGGTTGCCTTCATCGTCAAAGCCGCCATCGACCGGGAGCTGACGACCTGCAAGGCGGTTAACTTCTAACATGCCGTAGGAAAACATCGACATCGACATATCGACCATGGTGATTGGGGTAGAAGGAATGGCGACGATCAGCGGGTTAGTGCCGATGCGACACTCTTTTGCGCCCCACGGCGGCATTACGGCGATGGAGTTGGTCCAGCAAATGCCAATATAGCCTTTTTCCGCCGCCTGCCAGCCGTAGCTGCCGCCGCGCATCCAGTGGTTGGCATTACGCAACGCCACCAGACCAATACCGTGATCGGCAGCCAGTTCAATGGCGCGATCCATCATCTTTTTCGCCGTCAGATTGCCGATTGAACGCTGAGCATCCCATTGCTCGATAGCGCCAAGAGTGGTTATACGTTTGGCCTCGGCATCGGGAATGATATCGCCATTATCCAGTTGTTGGATGAAGCGTGGGAAGCGGTTAACACCGTGAGAATAAACGCCTGATTCGGTGGTGCGGGCAAACATTTCAGCACAGGCATCGGCGGTTTCAACAGCCACTCCCCGGGAAAGTAATACCCGATTGAAGGCTGCTTTTAACTGTTCAAATGACACTTTCATCCCTGGATTCCTTATTTTTGTGTGATCGCTTTTTTATCGCTAAATTTCACTATGCGAAATTTGATTTCAAATATATCGATCGCTATTTAACAAAGCAATCTGATTCATGATTTTAAAAAATAAACAAAATCAATATGTTGTAAATTATCTGTCGAGATCGTGAACTGCGACACACTTTGCGCTACCATCAGGGCGCGACAAAATGGGAAGCCGAATATGGGGAAAAAAGAGGGCGATATGACGCAAGAAAAAGAAAGGCCAGCCGGAAGTCAGAGCCTGTTTCGCGGTTTGATGTTGATTGAGATCCTCAGTAACTATCCCAACGGATGTCCACTGGCGCTTCTCTCTGAACTGGCAGGGCTGAACAAAAGTACCGTCCACCGTTTATTGCAGGGGCTACAGTCCTGCGGTTATGTGACAACAGCTCCGGCAGCGGGTAGCTACCGCCTGACCACCAAATTTATCGCCGTTGGGCAAAAAGCATTGTCATCGCTGAATATCATTCATATTGCCGCTCCGCATCTTGAGGCGTTGAATATTGCTACCGGTAAAACGATTAATTTCTCCAGCCGCGAAGATGATCACGCGATTTTGATTTATAAACTGGAACCCACCACCGGGATGCTGCGAACCCGCGCTTATATTGGTCAGCATATGCCGCTCTACTGTTCGGCGATGGGCAAAATCTACATGGCGTTTGGTCAGCCGGAATATGTGAAATCTTACTGGGAAAGCCATCAGGAGGAGATCCAGCCATTGACGCGCAATACCATCACTGAATTACCTGAGATGTATAAAGAGTTAGCGCAAATTCGTGAAAGCAGCATGGCGATGGACCGGGAAGAGAATGAAATAGGTGTTTCCTGTATTGCTGTACCTGTATTTGATATTCACGGGCGGGTGCCGTACGCAGTTTCTATCTCTCTTTCGACGTCACGTCTTAAACAAATCGGCGAAAGCAATCTGCTTAAGCCGCTACAGGAAACCGCTCAGGCAATTTCCCGCGAGCTTGGCTTTACGGTACGTGATTGAGCGAACGATCAAAACTTGATGAAATTCTGACAAATTTTTCTCGTACCCCTTTTTTGATCAAGGCGAGAATGATATTTCGTCTGGCACTCTTAGCGTTTTACGACGGGGGGAAGGGAATGAACCGATTTATTATGGCCGATGCTGGTAAGTGTATCGGCTGTCGCACCTGCGAGGTGGCTTGTGCGGTGTCGCATCAACAAAATCAGGATTGTGCCGCACTGTCGCCTGCCGAAATGGTGTCGCGTATTCGGGTAATCAAAGATCAAGCCTTTACCACGGCGGTTGCCTGTCATCAGTGCGAAGATGCCCCGTGTGCAAATGTCTGTCCGGTACAGGCGATTCGCCGTGAACGAGGGCATATCTTTGTAGAACAGTCGCGTTGTATTGGCTGCAAGAGCTGCATGTTGGCTTGCCCGTTTGGGGCGATGAGAGTTGTTGCGCAGGAATCTCAGGTGCAGGCGATTAAATGCGATCTCTGTTGGCATCGGGATAACGGGCCTGCCTGCGTTGAAGCTTGCCCGACACATGCGTTGCAGTGCGTGGATGCGATGCAAGTACAGCGTCAGCGGCTGCGGCAACAACCTGTTTAAAACATCCCCGGCCTGTTTCAGTGCCGGGGTGCTTGATTAATGACTTTCCGCCCAGGCGCGTTCAATCTCTTCTGCCAGAATCTTCACGCCCTCTTCAATTTTCTCCGGCTCTGGTACGTAGTTCATGCGCATACATTGGTGCGTATGCGGCCACGGTTTATCCAGCCCAGGGAAAAAGTAGTGACCGGGCACCATCAGCACCCCACGAGCTTTTAGGCGTTGATAAAGCTGCTCGGTGGTAATGGGTAAATCTTTAAACCATAACCAAAGGAAGATCGCGCCTTCAGGCTTGTGAATCAAACAGCGATCTTCTGGCAAGTAGCGACGAATAATCGCGATTGTCTGTTGAACGCGCTGAAAGTAAAACGGCTTAATCACTGTTTCCGACAGGCGTAGCAAATCATTACGTTTGATCATTTCACACATCATCGCCGGGCCAATACCGCCAGGTGCGAGACTGATAATGCCGTTCATATTGGTAATGGCAGTGATGATCTTTTCATTGGCAATAATAATGCCGCAGCGGGAACCGGGTAGCCCCAGTTTGGAGAGACTCATGCATAACACGATATTGGGATTCCACAGCGGACGCGCTTCGCTGAAGATAATTCCGGGGAATGGCACGCCATAGGCATTATCAATCACTAATGGAATACCGTGTTGATTAGCCAATGCATCCAGCTTTATCAATTCGTCATCAGTGATCACATTCCCTGTCGGGTTAGTTGGTCTGGAGACACAAATCATCCCCGTTTCTTCGCCAATACGCAGATGTTCAAAGTCCACGTGATACTTAAACTGGCCTTCCGGCAAGAGTTCGATATTCGGGCGTGCAGAGACAAACAGATCCTCTTCCAGCCCGGAATCAGCATAGCCAATGTATTCCGGGGCTAACGGGAACAGCACCTTTTTGACGCGACCATCAGCGCGTCGTCCGGCAAACAGATTAAACAAGTAGAAAAATGCACTCTGGCTGCCATTTGTTAGTGCAATATTCTGAGGTTCAATATCCCAACCCAGCTTCTCACGTAGCAGTCCGGCCAGTGCTGTCAGCAGTTCTGTCTTGCCTTGCGGTCCGTCGTAATTACACAAGGCATCGGTGGCTTTGCCACTTGCCAGCATGTCTGTCAGCAGCGTCTGGAAGTAGTCGTGCATTTCCGGGATCTGCGCCGGATTTCCACCACCAAGCATAATCGCGCCAGGTGTACGTAAACCGTCGTTAAGATCTTCCATCAGCTGGGTAATGCCAGAATGGCGGGTAAATTTGTCGCCAAAAAGTGAGAATGTCATAGCGGATTTTCTGTCGAACTCAGTATCAAGGAAGGTAACAATAACGCTACATTTGGTGGGGTGCAAATCAGCTGTAAGTGGCGTGATTGGCGGTTTATGCTGGGTACTGTCTATTAAATAGAATTTGATTCTGATAAGGCTTCCCGGCAGTTTGCCACACGGGAAGCCAAAACCATTAATGTTGGCCCGCCCAGATAACCATCACTTTATCGTCGCCATGTTCGCGAACAAATCCGTAACCTTGTGGCAAAGATAACGTGGTTTGTTTGCCTGCGCCTATTGCCAGGTGACGGGCGCGGAACTGGCTGATGCGCTGCCAGTGCTTGACGCTGGCGGCGGATTTATCGCTGACATCCTGCCAGTTCATATCCGAACGAGTGCCTTGCAACGGATCTGAACCGGTGGGGCCAAACGGACGTAAGGATTCATCACCGTAAAAAATTTGCACTGCACCAGGAGCGAGTAAAAGCAGTTCTGCTGATTTTTTGCCACCTTCGCGGAACAGACGAGTATCGTGTGAGGAGAGATAACTTAGTACGTTGAAATCCTGCAATTTCTCTGCCATTTGCTGCCAGATGTTGTCCATCTGTGCCAGGCAATCTACCGCTTTCGCTGCTTGCTCCTGATAATCGAAATTGATCATCGCGTCGAAGCCGTTGCGGTAGTAGTCGCTTTGCATCACGCCATGACCCCAGGCTTCTCCGGTCATCCAGAAGGAATTGTCATCTAACGCTTTTTCGGGATTAGCTTTCTTCCACTCGTTAAGTGCGGCACTGGCTTCGGTTTTTAGTTGTTGCCAGGCGGGCAACTCAACATGTTTGGCCGTATCCACCCGGAATCCGTCGATACCATAATCGCGTACCCATTGGCTTAGCCAGTGAGTTAAATAATCGCGCGGCGTATAACCATCGATGGCTTTGGCGTGAGTATCCGGTTTGTTTTTATAGAATACCGGCAGGCCAGAAGCGGTAGTGGATTCAGTTTTTATATCCGGTAGAAAGGCCAGCGACATGGTGAGATCGTCAAAACCGGGATTGTCGTAATCACCAATATCGGTACGGATCCAGTTTTTTCCCCACCACTTTTCCCAGCCTGTTTTGTCGCTGAAATTGATGTAATCGTTAAAGCTATGCCATGTTTGCCCGGCAGCGGGCTTCCAGTCACTCCAGCGCTCGCCCAGTGTTTTTTTCAGCTCGTCACCGGAAAGGTATAACGCGCCGAACTGAAACTCCTGCATATCCGCCAGCGTGGCATAGCCAGTATGGTTCATCACCACATCAAAAATAATTCGGATACCGCGCTGGTGCGCACCGTCAACCAGTGCCCGCAGTTCGGCTTCGCTGCCTATATTGGCATCAAGGTTCGTCCAGTCCTGGGTGTAATAGCCATGATAGGCATAATGCGGGAAGTCGCCTTTTGTACCGCCGCCAACCCAGCCATGAATTTGCTCAAACGGGGCGCTGATCCATAAAGCATTGACGCCCAGTTGCTGGAGATAATCCAGTTTGTTGGTCAGCCCGCGTAAATCACCACCGTGGAAGGTGCCAATTTCCTGCATGCCATCTTTATGGCGTCCGTAACTTTGGTCATTGCCGGGATCACCATTTTCAAAACGGTCTGTCAGTACAAAGTAAACTGTGGCGTTATGCCAGTCGAAAGGGGCGGAAGTATGCGTTTCTGCGTGTTCCAGAAGCAGTAAGCCGTTACTTTCAGTTACCGGTTTTAAGGTGATATGGCCATTTTTCACCGTAACGATTTGCTGACTGTAGTATTCACGTATCGCAGCGCCTTCAGGAAAGGTTTGACTGACATCCAGAGTGAGCGGTTGCCCATCCCATTTCGGGCATTCACGTATCAGATTTATTGTTGGTTGTGCGGTGCTGGTCACCGAAATCATCAACGTTGGCGTGCCAGAGCGTGTATCAACTTGTAAGGTGTACTCGCCATCGCGGAATAATCGCCACTGGGGAGGCGTGCTGTCACAAGGTTTCAGGGAAAGCATCTGATTGAGTTTTATGGCATCCGCAGGTTGCCAGCACTGTTGGTCAAAATTTAACGTTAACGCGCGCGTACCTTTGGTCAGCTGCGCGTGACTGGCATATTTACCTGTACTTTGTTCGTCAAAGGTGGGAAATCCCCCGGAAGTCCAGGTGGCGGCAACGGCAACGCCAGGCAGAAGTAGCAGAAAACAGGCGGCAAGTTTCATAATGGATGAGCTCTTATTGCTGCGAATTTCACCAGTTTGCCAGTGATAAGTCCGGTAAAACTCCTCCCTGGTAATCATTGCACGAGGATGAGGCGAAAGGGTGAGTATTTGGCCCGGGATTTAAGCGTATTTTTTGCGATAAACCCCACATTTTCTGCGATTTAGCGCCAATCTGAATCGTTAGCACGTGACATAGTTTCAGAATTGGACTATTCCTTGGGGTGCTTTTGAGGGCTATTTTTGATATGATTTGAGATTCAACTCTCAAATTTGTGAAAAAGATAAGGTGTTGGAATGATTAAATCCGACCAGGAGACCTGATGATATTGACTCCCATGCGAAGATATGGGGCGATGATTCTTATGTTACTCACTTTGGTATTTTCGAGTGAGGTGTTAGCGAAGACGCACACGACAACAACGAGTCAAAAGTCCCACATAACTAAGGCTAGTAATAAGCAGGTAAGCAGTAAACAAGAGTATTCTCGCAATAGTGTAAAGAGCAGTTCACTTCCTGATTTGCGAAAATACCCTTCCGGAACACCAAGGAAAAAAGCGTTTCTCCGGACGGTTATGCCTTATATTACCAGTCAAAATGCTGCTATCACGGCGGAGCGTAACTGGCTGATTTCAAAACAGTACCAGGGCAAATGGTCGCCTTCAGAACGGGCTCGTTTGAAAGATATCGCCAAACGCTACAAGGTGAAGTGGTCTGGCAATACGCGAAAAATCCCGTGGAATACGCTGCTTGAACGTGTAGACATTATTCCTACCAGCATGGTAGCGACGATGGCTGCAGCAGAAAGCGGTTGGGGTACGTCGAAACTGGCACGTAGCAACAACAACTTGTTTGGCATGAAATGTGGCAAAGGTCGTTGTAATAATGGTCCGGGTAAAGTGAAAGGCTATTCTCACTTTGATTCTGTCAAAGAGTCGGTGAGTGCTTATGTCACTAACTTGAATACGCATCCAGCCTACTCGTCGTTCCGTAAATCACGTGCGCAGCTGCGTAAAGCGGATCAGGAAATCACCGCTACCGCGATGATTCATAAGCTGAAGGGGTATTCTACAAAAGGGCAGAGCTACAATAACTATCTGTACGCGATGTACCAGGATAACCAGCGCTTAATTGCCGCACATATGTAACCCTAAAAGCCGGAAGAACACGCTCAATGCGCTCTCCGGCTTTTTTGTATCTTTTAAATCACCAACACTTCACTATGCCGATCGCGATACTCTTTGGGTGTCGTGTCGTACTCTTTTTTAAACACTGAATAGAAATACTGTAGTGAAGGATAGCCACACATCTGCGAAATTTCGTTGATCGACAATGTGGTAGAGACCAACAGGCTACGTGCTTTCTCCAGTTTTTCAGCGTGAATGACGGCATGAATGGTTTCGCCCACTTCCTCTTTAAAGCGCTTCTCCAGGTTTGAGCGAGAAATTCCCACAGAATCAAGCACCTGATCAACCTTTATCCCTTTGCAGGCATGATTACGAATAAAGTGCATCGCCTGAATAACAGCGGGATCGGTCAGGGAACGATAGTCAGTGGAACGGCGCTCAATGACACGAACAGGAGGAACAAGGATTCGCTGTAACGGCAGTTCTTCTTTGTTCAGCAAGCGATGTAGCAATTTTGCCGCCTGATAGCCCATTTGCCGCGCTCCCTGAGCCACGGAGGAGAGTGCCACACGCGATAAGTAGCGCGTCAGTTCTTCGTTATCGATCCCAATAACACTTAATTTTTCTGGCACCGGGATATGCAGATGCTCACAAGCTTGCAGGATATGTCGGGCGCGGGAATCTGTGACGGCAATTATGCCTGTTTGCGGCGGCAAAGTTTGTAACCAGTCCGCCAGTCTGTTCTGGGCGTGTTGCCAGTTTTCTGGTGCGGTTTGTAGGCCCTGATACACCACTCCACGATATTTTTCTTTCGCAACCAACTGGCGGAAGGCATGTTCTCGCTCGGCAGCCCAGCGTTTGCCACTGGCAGCAGGCAAACCATAGAAAGCAAAACGATTGATCCCTTTTTCTTTTAAATGCAAAAAGGCGCTTTCAACCAATGCATGGTTATCTGTGGCGACATAATGTACATAAGGATAATTTTCTGCCAGATGGTAAGAACCACCAACGCCGACAATGGGAACATGAACATCGGCCAGTAAGTGTTCAATTTCTTCATCGTCGTAATCCGCTATTACGCCATCGCCGAGCCAGTCTTTAATGTTATCAATCCGGGCCCGAAAATCCTCTTCAATGAATATGTCCCATTCTGATTGTGATGCCTGTAAATATTCTCCCACGCCTTCAACAACCTGCCGGTCGTAGGCTTTATTGGCATTAAATAACAGAGTGATACGGTGACGTTTATCAAACATGTGAACATATCCTGCACGGCTAAATATGGGCGAAATGATATTATCACTACGATGATGCATTGCGAATTCACCATACTCAAAACTGGAAAGCAATTCCCATTTTTTATCTTCGGGTTATGGTTTTTTGTTTATTTTTTAATATTCGACAGCGATCAGCTTTTAATTTGTTGTTTTTGCGAGCCAGCGCACAATTGCGTATTCTCTTAATTCGGGTGTGAAATAACGTAATTGAGCATCAAATCAGGAAATTCCAGTATTAAGGCATCGAAGTTACTCGCCGTATTACCTGATTAGGGAGTTCAATATGCAGGCTTATTTTGATCAACTCGACCGTGTTCGTTACGAAGGCCCGAAAACCACTAACCCGTTAGCATTCCGCCATTACAATCCTGATGAGCTGGTACTGGGTAAACGTATGGAAGATCACTTGCGTTTTGCTGCCTGCTACTGGCATACCTTCTGCTGGAACGGTGCGGATATGTTTGGTGTTGGCGCGTTTGATCGCCCATGGCAACAGCCGGGTGAAGCGCTAATGCTGGCGAAACGTAAAGCTGACGTAGCCTTTGAATTCTTCCACAAACTGAATGTACCGTTCTACTGTTTCCATGATGTTGACGTGTCACCAGAAGGCGCATCGCTGAAAGAGTACAAAAATAACTTCGCTGAAATGGTTGATGTGCTGGCAGCGAAACAAGAACAAAGCGGTGTGAAACTGCTATGGGGTACAGCGAACTGCTTTACTAACCCACGCTACGGCGCAGGGGCGGCAACTAACCCGGATCCAGAAGTCTTTAGTTGGGCGGCAACACAAGTGGTTACCGCGATGGAAGCAACCAAACGCTTGGGTGGTGAAAACTATGTACTGTGGGGTGGTCGTGAAGGTTATGAAACCCTGCTGAATACCGATCTGCGTCAGGAGCGCGAACAACTTGGGCGCTTCATGCAGATGGTTGTTGAGCACAAACACAAAATTGGCTTCCAGGGCACACTGCTGATTGAGCCGAAACCGCAGGAGCCAACCAAACACCAGTACGATTACGATGCCGCCACGGTATATGGCTTCCTGAAACAGTTTGGTCTGGAAAAAGAGATCAAACTGAATATCGAAGCTAACCATGCGACGCTGGCAGGTCACTCTTTCCACCACGAAATTGCCACCGCCATCGCGCTGGGGCTGTTCGGCTCTGTTGATGCCAACCGTGGTGATGCGCAATTGGGCTGGGATACCGACCAGTTCCCGAACAGCGTGGAAGAGAATGCGCTGGTGATGTATGAAATCCTTAAAGCGGGTGGCTTTACCACCGGTGGTCTGAACTTCGACGCCAAAGTTCGTCGTCAGAGCACCGATAAATACGATTTGTTCTACGGTCATATTGGCGCAATGGATACTATGGCGCTGGCATTGAAAGTGGCTGCCCGTATGATTGAAGACGGTGAACTGGACAAACGTGTGGCGCAGCGTTACTCCGGCTGGAATAGCGAGCTGGGTCAGCAAATTCTGAAAGGCCAGATGTCACTGAGTGACCTGGCAAAATATGCCCAGGACCATAATCTGTCTCCGGTCCATCAGAGCGGTCACCAGGAATTACTGGAAAGTCTGGTGAATCATTATTTGTTCGATAAATAATCGTTAACAAAGACAGTCCCTGAGCCCGGTAAGCGGTAGCGATACCGGGCATTTTTGTAAGGAATGATCGCTATGTATATCGGGATAGATCTTGGTACATCGGGTGTAAAAGCTATTCTGCTCAATGAACAGGGTGAGGTTGTCGCGTCGCATACAGAAAAACTTACCGTATCACGCCCCTATCCTCTCTGGTCAGAGCAAGATCCAGAACAGTGGTGGCAGGCAACCGACCGTGCTGTAAAAGCATTGGGGCAGTTGCATTCACTACAGGGTGTTAAAGCGTTAGGTATTGCCGGGCAGATGCATGGAGCAACGCTTCTTGATTCGCAAAATCAGATTCTGCGCCCGGCTATTTTGTGGAATGACGGTCGATGCGGTGAAGAGTGTGCTTTGCTGGAGCAAAAAGTACCACAGTCTCGGGCTATCACCGGCAACCTGATGATGCCTGGCTTTACTGCGCCAAAACTGCTTTGGGTTCAGCGTCACGAACCGGAGGTTTTCAGCCGGGTGGCAAAAGTGTTACTGCCGAAAGATTATCTGCGTCTGCGTATGACGGGCGATTTTGCCAGCGATATGTCTGATGCCGCAGGAACGATGTGGCTGGATGTGGCGAAGCGTGACTGGAGCGATGTCATGCTGGAGGCCTGTCAGTTAACCCGTGATCATATGCCTGCGCTTTACGAAGGCAGTGAAATCACCGGCACGTTATTACCGGAAGTTGCCCGTGCATGGGGAATGCCATCTGTACCTGTTGTTGCGGGTGGGGGCGATAACGCCGCAGGGGCCGTCGGCGTGGGAATGATTGACGCAAACCAGGCGATGTTGTCGCTCGGAACATCTGGTGTGTACTTTGCTGTTAGCGAAGGCTTTTTGAGCAAGCCGGAAAGCGCCGTGCATAGCTTTTGCCACGCATTGCCGGAACGCTGGCATTTAATGTCAGTGATGTTGAGTGCGGCATCATGTCTGGACTGGGCGGCGAAATTAACCGGTATGGAATCTGTTCCGGTACTGATTAACGCAGCACAACAGGCTGATGAAAAGGCCGATCCTGTCTGGTTCTTACCTTATCTTTCTGGCGAGCGCACGCCACACAATAATCCACAGGCGAAGGGTGTTTTCTTTGGACTAACCCATCAGCATGGTCCGGCGGAGCTGGCAAAAGCAGTGCTTGAGGGAGTGGGATATGCCCTGGCCGATGGTATGGATGTGGTCCACGCATGTGGTGTTAAACCGCAAAGCGTAACGTTAATTGGTGGTGGTGCGCGTAGTGCGTACTGGCGTCAGATGCTGGCGGATATTAGTGGTCAGCAACTGGATTATCGTACAGGCGGTGATGTTGGTCCGGCACTCGGCGCGGCCAGGTTGGCACAAATTGCCGTCGGCAAAGACAAGTCGCTGGCAGAATTGCTACCACAACTCCCACTGGAGCAAACCCATACCCCAGATGCTCAACGTCATGTGGCATATCAGCCACAACGTGACACTTTCCGTCGTCTCTATCAGCAATTGCTGCCTCTTATGGGGTAATAAATTCCCCTGTCTGTCCGGGCAGGGGAATTTATCCAATCTATATATTTTTTAAATCAATAAAAATTTAATATGAATGTATTCTGAAAATCATTTGTTAATGGTATTTTTCAGTTTTGTCTTGTGTTAGTTGCTCGTAATGTATCCCCGTCATAGAGATAGGGAGGTCACAATGCAAATTTCAAAGGCAGTAGCAAGAGTATTATTTTTTACTGGTGCGTTGGTCTACCTGGCGGGGCTATGGTATTCATGCCCTCTGTTGAGTGGGAAAGGCTATTTTCTGGGCGTGTTAATGACAGGCACATTTGTGACTTACTCATATCTACGTGCAGAAAGATTCAGCAATATAGATGAAACATTTTCTCGTATCTGCCAGTTCGTTGCACTACTTACTGTTGGTCTGTTGTTTCTCGGTGTCAGGAATGCCCCCATTAATGTTTATGAAATGGTGATATATCCTGTTGCTTTTTTCGTCAGTATATTTGGTCAAATAAAGTTAATGCGTGCGGAGTAATGTTATATTCTCACTGGTTCGAGTATAAGCCTGAAAGGTATTCTACTTTTCAGGCTAATGGTTGCTAACTGACCAGTCTTCTGCGATCAATTTTTTGTAATATTACAGAAAGTAATAAGCTACTGATCAGCGTAATACTAAATATCCAGAGTATATCCAGCAATGGCGATGTTTTAAATTCAAGACCACGGGTACGCAAGGCATGAATGATAAAAGCATGAAAGCCATATATTCCCAGAGAATGACGGGATATTAAGTTAAGTCCCGGAACTGTATGGGTATTAAGCGTATTTTTTACGAATGTCAGTAATGACACCGCACAAATAAATACCATCGGTCCACAGTAAAGATACCAGGTATCCGCAAAGTTGCCACGCCACTGTAATTCATACAGTGTGCCTCGTGAGATGATAAACACTCCTGCAACAAACAGTATTGCGCTTATCCAGGTTAGCGACCTCTTTTGGGTATTCATCATGCCGATAGCTCTACCTAACATGCCGTACAGAATGTAATAGACAGTATCACCGTTGATATATAAATTTATTGGTAGCCATTCGACTCCATCGATTTTTTGCGGTACTGTATTTGGATTAGCAATGATTCCGATAATAACCATCAGTATCAATAACATCTTACCGCTTATGTTTCTCACTTGAATAATCGGGGAAACGAGATATATCACAATAATGGCGAAGAAAAACCACAGGTGATAAAAAACGGGTTTTTGCAGCAGATTTTTGAGTGATAACTCAATATTAATCGATGTGAACAGCGAGATATATAACAGTGCCACAAGGCTATAAAAAATCAGGCACAATCCAATGCGTAAAAAATGGCGTGTTTGAGCGCTTCGTTCACCAAAGAAGAGATAGCCTGAGATCATAAAAAACAATGGTACGCTAACACGAGACGCGGAGTTTAGTACATTTGCCAAATCCCAACTTTCAGGGCTAATGCTATGAGCATTAGTGACATACCATGTGGTGGTATGAATCATCACCACCATTAAACAGGCTATTCCTCGCAGGTTATCAATCCAATAAATTTTGGGTGGCATCTGTGTCTCTGTGTCTGGTTAAAAAAATTCTGACCGATAAATCATTGAAGCATCGCACTGGATTAATCTGAGTTTTATGGCTACAGATTATAATGGCTTGAGTAAAATCTTACCCCTCAGCCACTATACAGAACTCAATAATAAGACTCACCTGCAAAAGACGGTAATTTGATGATGATGAAGTATTGCTTTCCAGCAATAGTACTTATGTTGATGGCAGGATGTTCAACACCACCACCAGAACAGAAAGCTCAAAGGGTTAAGGTTGATCCCATTCGGTCATTGAATATGGAAGAGCTATGCAGAGATCAGGCGGCAAAACGCTATAATACAGGTGCGCAAAAAATCGACGTCACCGCCTTCGAACAGTTCCAGGGAAGCTACGAAATGCGCGGTTATACCTTCCGGAAAGAGCAGTTTGTCTGTTCTTTTGACGCGGATGGCCATTTTTTGCATCTTTCCATGCGCTAAGGCCTGCCTTTTTCCCGTTTCGTACTGTATATCTTCCATCCAGCGGGTATACTGATCCCTTCCTTTAAATCCACACGTATCCAGCACGAAATAATATGCAAAAGTTTGATACCAGGACCTTCCAGGGCTTGATCCTGACCTTACAGGATTACTGGGCTCGCCAGGGCTGCACCATTGTTCAACCATTGGACATGGAAGTCGGCGCGGGAACCTCTCACCCAATGACCTGTCTGCGCGCGCTGGGGCCAGAACCGATGGCGGCTGCTTATGTTCAGCCTTCTCGTCGCCCGACCGATGGTCGCTACGGCGAAAACCCCAACCGCTTACAGCACTACTATCAGTTCCAGGTGGTTATTAAGCCATCGCCGGACAATATTCAGGAGCTGTACCTCGGTTCTCTGAAAGAGCTGGGCATGGACCCGACTATCCACGATATCCGTTTCGTGGAAGATAACTGGGAAAACCCGACTTTGGGTGCCTGGGGGCTGGGCTGGGAAGTGTGGCTGAACGGCATGGAAGTGACGCAGTTCACTTACTTCCAGCAGGTTGGTGGTCTGGAGTGTAAACCGGTTACCGGCGAGATCACCTACGGTCTGGAACGTCTGGCAATGTACATTCAGGGCGTAGACAGCGTTTACGACCTGGTCTGGAGCGACGGCCCGCTGGGTAAAACCACCTACGGCGACGTGTTCCATCAGAACGAAGTGGAGCAGTCCACTTACAACTTCGAATACGCGGATGTGGACTTCCTGTTCACCTGCTTCGAGCAATACGAGAAAGAAGCGCAGCAGTTGCTGGCGCTGGAAAATCCACTGCCGCTGCCAGCCTACGAGCGTATTCTGAAAGCCGCCCACAGCTTCAACCTGCTGGATGCGCGTAAAGCCATCTCCGTCACCGAGCGTCAGCGTTACATTCTGCGCATTCGCACCCTGACCAAAGCAGTGGCAGAAGCATACTACGCTTCCCGTGAAGCCCTCGGCTTCCCGATGTGCAACAAAGATAAGTAAGAGGCGGCTATGTCTGAGAAAACTTTTCTGGTGGAAATCGGCACTGAAGAGCTGCCACCAAAAGCACTGCGCAGCCTGGCTGAGTCCTTTGCTGCGAACTTTACTGCGGAGCTGGATAACGCTGGCCTCGCACATGGCACCGTTCAATGGTTTGCTGCTCCGCGTCGTCTGGCGCTGAAAGTAGCTAACCTGGCGGAAGCACAACCGGATCGTGAAATCGAAAAACGTGGCCCGGCAATTGCTCAGGCGTTCGATGCTGAAGGTAAACCGAGTAAAGCGGCAGAAGGTTGGGCGCGTGGTTGCGGTATTACCGTTGACCAGGCTGAGCGTCTGACCACCGATAAAGGCGAATGGTTGCTGTATCGCGCTCATGTGAAGGGCGAAAGCACCGAAGCACTGCTGCCGAATATGGTAGCCACTTCGCTGGCGAAGCTGCCGATTCCGAAACTGATGCGTTGGGGCGCAAGCGACGTGCACTTCGTGCGTCCGGTTCACACCGTGACCCTGCTGCTGGGCGACAAAGTCATTCCGGCAACCATTCTGGGCATTCAGTCCGATCGCGTGATTCGCGGCCACCGCTTTATGGGCGAGCCGGAATTTACTATCGACAATGCCGATCAGTATCCGGAAATTCTGCGCGAGCGCGGGAAAGTTATCGCCGATTACGAAGAACGTAAGGCGAAGATTAAAGCCGATGCCGAAGAAGCCGCGCGTAAGATTGGCGGTAACGCTGACTTAAGCGAAAGCCTGTTGGAAGAAGTCGCTTCGCTGGTGGAATGGCCGGTTGTGCTGACCGCAAAATTCGAAGAGAAATTCCTCGCGGTGCCGTCTGAAGCGCTGGTTTACACCATGAAAGGTGACCAGAAATACTTCCCGGTGTATGCGAACGACGGCAAACTGCTGCCGAACTTTATCTTCGTTGCCAATATCGAATCGAAAGATCCGCAGCAAATTATCTCTGGTAACGAGAAAGTCGTTCGTCCACGTCTGGCGGATGCCGAGTTCTTCTTCAACACCGACCGTAAAAAACGTCTGGAAGATAACCTGCCGCGCCTGCAAACCGTGTTGTTCCAGCAACAGCTGGGTACACTGCGCGACAAAACTGACCGCATCCAGGCGCTGGCTGGCTGGATTGCTGAACAGATTGGCGCTGACGTTAACCACGCAACCCGTGCGGGCCTGCTGTCCAAGTGCGACCTGATGACCAACATGGTCTTCGAGTTCACCGACACTCAGGGCGTTATGGGTATGCACTACGCGCGTCACGATGGTGAAGCGGAAGATGTCGCCGTAGCGCTGAATGAGCAGTATCAGCCGCGCTTTGCCGGTGATGACCTGCCGTCTAACCCAGTGGCTTGTGCGCTGGCGATTGCTGACAAGATGGATACCCTGGCGGGTATCTTCGGTATCGGTCAGCATCCGAAAGGCGACAAAGACCCCTTTGCGCTGCGTCGTGCCGCACTTGGCGTGCTGCGTATTATCGTTGAGAAGAACCTCAACCTTGATCTGCAAACGCTGACCGAAGAAGCGGTGCGTCTGTATGGCGATAAGCTGACTAATGCCAACGTGGTTGATGACGTTATCGACTTTATGCTCGGTCGCTTCCGCGCCTGGTATCAGGACGAAGGTTATACCGTTGACACCATCCAGGCGGTACTGGCGCGTCGTCCGACTCGCCCGGCAGATTTTGATGCCCGTATGAAAGCGGTATCGCACTTCCGTACGCTGGATGCAGCGGCAGCACTGGCGGCGGCGAATAAGCGTGTATCTAACATCCTGGCGAAATCAGACGAAGTGCTGAGCGACCGCGTGAATGCCTCTACTCTGAAAGAGCCGGAAGAAATTAAACTGGCGATGCAGGTGGTTGTGCTGCGCGATAAACTGGAGCCGTACTTCGCCGAAGGTCGTTACCAGGATGCGCTGGTCGAACTGGCTGAGCTGCGTGAACCGGTCGATGCTTTCTTCGATAAAGTGATGGTAATGGTTGATGACAAAGAATTGCGTATCAACCGTCTGACCATGCTGGAGAAACTGCGCGAACTGTTCCTGCGCGTTGCGGATATTTCGCTGTTGCAGTAATAACGTCGTTATTAAAAAGCCTGCCATTTGGCAGGCTTTTTTATCGCTAAATAATAGAGCAACCTTTAATAATCTTCTGCTGAATAAAGATTGTCTCATATATTAATTTTATGAGTTTTTTTTAGGATTATATAAAGGAGAAGAAAAGAACTTATTAAGCTAGAATAGCCACGGGTGCTTGAGACTGTTTGTCTCAGGTATTCACCGAAAGGCAGACAGAGAAAAGCCCCACCTGACTATAAATCAAAGTGAGGCTGCCTCTATGCTTCAACAACATAAGGTTAGCCTCTTACTCGTTGGAAATCAACACAGGAGGCTGGGAATGCCGCAGAAATACGGATTACTTTCGTTAATAGTGATTTGTTTCACGCTTTTATTTTTCACCTGGATGATAAGAGATTCACTGTGTGAATTGCATATTAAACAGGAGAGTTATGAGCTGGCGGCGTTTTTAGCCTGCAAATTGAAAGAGTAAGAGTCTTCGGCGGGAAGTTATTCCCGCCTTTCTTATGGCGTTGGGTATTCTCAATGCACCCTAATTTATTTCTTTAATGAATGTTTTTTTTAAAAATACGAATGAATTTGGCTATTAAATAAGTTTTTAATCGGGAACAGGAATGGTTCGGAGCCTTCATGAATAAACTGCTTTTACTGTTGATAATGCTTTATCAACGACATCTTTCTCCTCGCAAAGGCTACCGCTGTGCTTACAGTGTGTTGTACCAAACGCAGGGATGTTCGGGAGCAGTCAAAGAGATTATTCAACAGAAAGGTGTTATTGCAGGCTGGGGTGAGATACGTCAGCGTTTTGCAGATTGCCGACTTGCAGCACAGACAATCAGGCAGAAGCAACACCTGAACGAGGTAATAAGTAAAAAGAAGAATAATGATTGTGATTGTTCCGGGTGTGATGGTGCGGTCTGTCGTGATTGCCACATCCCGGTGCCGGATCTGGATTATTCCTGGGACTGTTCTTCTCTACATATAAAGCGGTTTTTCCAATAAAAAAATCCCCGCCATTTGGCAGGGATCTTAGATTCTGTGCTTTTAAGCAGAGATTACAGGCTGGTTACGTTACCAGCTGCCGGGCCTTTAGCGCCGCTTTCGATGGTGAAGGACACTTTCTGACCTTCGTCCAGAGATTTGTAACCATCGTTCTGGATAGCAGAGAAGTGTACGAACACGTCTTTAGAGCCATCGTCAGGAGTGATGAAGCCGAAGCCTTTGTCAGCGTTGAACCATTTTACGATACCAGTCATTTTACCGGACATAGTGTATTACCTTTAATAATTAATTGTGCCTTTCGGCGATATGGCGTGCTTTACAGATTTTTGAAGCGTTAAAGGAAATGCACTACGAGGGGTATCAACGATAACTCTTGAAGAGGACTTGCCTTACTACACTGCTTTAATGGTCTGTACGTCAAACCGTTGAGTGCATTAAGCCACGTAACTTATGTAAAAGCAACTTTTATTTTTCTAACTTATGGTTAATTGTATGTAAAACGGTCCTTCGAACAGGACCGTGAATGTTAAAAAAAAGAAATAAAATGCTATTCCATCAATTGTTTACTTAACGCCGGGTTGGCCTGGATCAGTCGCATCAATTTTAGTTCGGTGCTGGAAGGTCTTACACGTCTGGACTCCCATTCACGTACCATGGCAACTGAAACGCCTAAAACTCTCGCAAAATCATCAATCTTTAGCCCTGTTCCTCTGCGTAATTGCTCAAATTCATTAAAAGCACAGGGTTTCTTCGTCAGGTTTGTTTTGGAAATTTCTTCTTTAAAAACAATTTGTTCAAGGTTGCTGAGCAGCTCAACCATTGGATCTTTATATTCCATTTAGAACTCCTCTAAATCACACAGCGGGATCGTGAATTTCATCGAAGCCAGTTAAGAATAGCCTTAATCAGATAAGCCGGGCGGGTATTTTTGCACGCAAATTGTGCAGATTCGTTTCAGCGATGGCGCAGACGTGATTTCCAGGACGCTAACAAATTGATATACGCAAATTTATTTTTTCTGCATAACCAATGTAAACTTGCGCAAATCTTAATCGCCTGGCGAAACAACTCTCGCCAGGCGACATAATCAGGCTTTTTGCGTTGCGCTACTCAGATCTTCCGTAGCGGATTGCGTCAGAGGTAACTGGCGCTTACCAACCCAATATTTCACCATGAGCGCCAGTGCTGATACCAGCGCCGGAATTGCCAGGAAGGTAAATATGGTTTCGAAAGACAGCTGGGCCTGCATTAAAAACGCGCCACTGAATGCGCCGAGGATCCCACCAAAGCGGCCCAGGCCTAACATCCAGGCAACGCCTGTCGCACGGCCCTGGGTAGGGTAAAAACCAGCAGCCAGAGCAGGCATTGATGATTGTGCGCCATTCATAATGGTTCCGGCGATAAATACCATCACTCCCATTAATACCAGGTTACTGGTGGAGAAACCTACCAGGCAAACAAAGATGCCTGTCAGTAGCCAGCCAACGGCGACTACTTTATTAGGGTTCAGTTTATCCATCAGCGCGCCAAGCAGCAGGACACCGATCCCACCACCAAGAGGGAATAGCGCGGTGATAATAGACGCCTGACTTAAGGTCGCGCCTGTTTCACGAATTAGTAATGGCAGCCAGCTGGTCAGCAGGTAAAAAATCAACAGGCCCATAAAATAGGTCAGGCATAGCATCACCGTTCCCACGGCGTAACGTGGGGAGAAAATAACACCCAGCGCCGATTTCTCTTTTACCAGCCCAGCCTCACGCAACACAAAATACGTTTGCTCAGGAACAGGGGCGATGCGGCGTAAAATAGTACCGATTTGCTGCTGAGATTTATTTTTCACCACCAGGTAACGTGCGGATTCCGGTAACAGGAAAATCAGAACGACAGCCAGAATCAACGGCATTATACCGCCGAGGATCAGTACGCTCTGCCAGCCATAATGGGGGATAAGCCAGGCTGAAATAAATCCGCCCATCGAAGAGCCAATCGGAAAACCTACAAACATCAGGTTAACCAGTAAGGCGCGACGACGCTCCGGGGCATACTCGCTCATTAAGGTTGCCGCGTTAGGCATTGCCGCACCCAGCCCCAGCCCGGTTAAGAAGCGTAGGGCAGTAAGTTGATTTAACGTACTGGCAAAGGCGGTTAATAAGCTAAAACCACCAAATACCAGGATCGACATAATCAGTACTTTCTTGCGTCCAATACGATCCGCCATCGGGCCTGCGGTGAGTGCGCCAACAGCCAACCCGACCAGTGCAGCACTCATTACCGGGCCTAATGCTGACTTCTCTACGCCCCATTCCTGCACCAGGTCGGAAGCAATAAAACCGATAATTGCAGTATCAAAACCGTCCATAGCGACGGTCACAAAGCACAGTACCAGGATCATCCACTGGTAGCGGGAAAAAGGATGCTGATTAATAAATGCCTGAATATCAGTTGTTCTGTTTGTCATGCGATTATTCCTGCAAAGCAAGGCGGGCAACGGAGGGTGTTCTTATCTTCACGACCGCATTGGTGATTCAAATGTGCGATTACCGAACCTTTATCCGTTAATCGTTCATTTAATCAAAACATTGAAACTCCTGGTGGGCAATCGTCCTGCTGGCGATACCGGGCGATTATCGTACTGTTTAGCGCTTTGTAGAGCAGTGCAGGATGAAAAAGATAAATAAATCATAGTGATGTTATGACTCATGGCCATTATTCTTATCGTGTTAAATGTGATGAGAGTAACAAATTTATAACATTTAAAAGTGCCAGCCAGAAAACGAATTTTTCCCTGCAAGATTATGCGGAAAGGGTATCCTGCAAGCCTGACCTGGACTATCCTTGTCAACGTCAGACACGCATGTGTCGTTGTGCGCATTTTTGGGTGAAAGGAGTATAAAAATGGCGACAGGTAAGTCCTGCTCTCGCTGGTTTGCGCCTATTGCGGCGTTATTAATGGTTATTAGCCTGAGTGGGTGTTTTGATAAAGAAGGCGATCAGCGCAAAGCGTTCATCGATTTCCTGGATAATACAGTCATGCGTAGTAATGAACGGATACCGACTTTAACTGCCGATCAGAAAAAGCAGTTTGGTCCGTTTGTTAATGATTACGCCGTTTTGTACGGTTACTCACAGCAGGTAAATCAGGCGATTGATTCTGGTTTGCGTCCGGTCGTCGATAGTGTAAATGCGATTCGTGTACCGCAGGACTATATGACTCAGCGTGTTGCACTGCGCGATCTGAATGGTTCATTAGGTGTGCTGGCGCAGCAATTGCAGAATGCAAAATTGCAGGCGGATGCTGCTCATGGCGCACTTAAGCAGTCTGAAGATTTAAAACCGGTATTTGATAAGGCATTTAATAAAGTGGTGACGCTTCCAGCCGAAGCACTGCAGCCGATGATCCCGGTAGCGCAGACCTTTACCCAGCAGCTGGTGCAGGTGGGTGATTATATTGCTCAGCAGGGTACTCAGGTTAGCTTTGTGGCAAATGGTATTCAATTCCCGACCTCTCAACAGGCAAGTGAATACAATAAGCTAATCGCGCCACTGGCAACTCAGCATCAGGAATTTATTCAAGCCTGGACGAAAGTAAAAAGCGCAACTGAATAATAATTTTAATGCCCGATAATGCTTCGGGCATTAATTAAGTCTATTTATTCAACAATCTGATACCGGAGTGGATATACCCCTCCGGTATTTTTTTACTTCGCGACTTGCGGATTCACGCAGTTCTTATCGACATTGCCCTGTAGCGCTGCGATCAGGTTGTCCACCGCACAAGCCGCCATGTTATAACGTGTTTCATGAGTGGCAGAACCGATATGTGGCAGTGCCACCACGTTTGGCATAGCAAGCAAAGGGGAATCTACTGGCAGTGGTTCCCGCTCAAACACATCCAGTCCGGCAGCGTGAATTTCTCCCTTCTGTAATGCGCTTATCAGGGCTTTTTCATCAACCACTGGGCCACGACCAGCGTTAATGAAAATGGCGGAGGATTTCATTTTGGCAAACTGTTCAGCACCGAAGAGATGATGCGTTTCTTCGGTTAACGGCAGAATCAGACAAACGAAATCAGCTTCCTGCAACAACGTATCGAGATCGCAATAGCGGGCGTTAAAGCGCTCTTCTGCCTGCGGGTGTTGGCGACGAGCGTTATAGAGAATCGGCATGTTAAAACCAAAGTGTGCACGCTGGGCCAGTGCCATACCAATGCGCCCCATGCCAACAATCCCTAAGGTCTTGTGATGTACATCACTACCAAACCAGTCAGGCCCAATGCTGGCAGTCCATTCACCGGCTTTTACGCGTTCTGCGACTTCCACCACCCGACGAGAAGTGGCGAGAATAAGCGCCATCAACGTATCCGCGACAGTTTCAGTCAGCACTGTAGGAGTATGCATCAGCAATACTTTACGGGCGTTAAGGGCATCAACATCAAAATTGTCATAACCTACAGAGATCGTTGACGTTGCCCGCAGCTTTGGCATTTTTTCCAGTAATGCATCATCCACTTTTTCGCTTGAACCCAACAGACCTTCCGCATTCGCAAACGCTTCTGCGTGTTGCTCTACCGTTTGTGGGCTCAGGTTGCTTACCTGCGTTACAGTAAAGTGTTCCTCAAGGCGTTGCAGTAAAACGTCAGGTAACTTTTTATAAAGAATAATGGACGGCTTCATGCGAATCTCCGTGATTAATATTTAAGCGTGGCGCGCGCCAACGGGTAGCGGTTGATTGGCTGCTGGTTTAACAATCAATGTTAGCCATACAGAAACGAAAAGCGCTACCCCCATGAAAATGAATGATGCTGATGGGCTACCGGTTACCCCATTGAGATAACCAACAAACCATGAGCCGAGGAACGAGCCCAGCGCTCCCATACTGTTGATCAATGCCATTGCGCCACCGGCAACATTACGTGGCAGCATTTCTGGAATAATGGCAAAGAACGGACCATACGGGGCATACATTGCAGCGCCTGCGATCACCAGTAAGGTATAAGAAAGCCAGAAATTGTTAGCACCCACGGCCCAGGAGCCGATAAAGGCAATCGCGGCAATCAGCAGTGAAGGCCAGACAAAGAGCTTACGATTTTGCAATTTGTCCGATGCCCAGGAGACAATAATCATTGCCGCTGTCGCTGCCAGATAGGGGACAGAAGAGAGCCAGCCGACTTCAACCATACCCAGGTTTTCACCACCGCTACGGATAATTGATGGTAACCAGAGCACAAACCCATATACCCCGATGCTCCAGGTAAAATACTGCATACACAGTAAGATGACGTTACGGGAGCGGAAGGCTTCACCATAGTTACGAACGGCTTTGATACCTTGTTGTTCCTGCTCTAACTGTGCCTGTAACGCCGCTTTCTCTGATTCAGAAAGCCAGCCTGCCTGCGCAGGTTTATCTTTTACCAGCACCCACCAACAAAAGGCCCAGATGATGGCCGGCACACCTTCGATGATAAACATTTCGCGCCAGCCAAACGCCTGAATCAGGTAGCCAGAGACAACCGACATCCACAGCACTGTTACCGGATTTCCAAGGATCAGAAAGGTATTGGCACGTGAGCGTTCAGATTTGGTAAACCAGTTACTGATATATATCAGCATCGCAGGCATGACCGCAGCTTCTACCACCCCGAGAATAAAGCGAATTGCTGCCAGTGCCGGAATGTTGCTGACCATCCCTGTCAGCGAGGCACAACCGCCCCATAAGATTAGACAGACGAAAATCAGTTTGCGGACACTACGCCGTTCTGCATATACCGCTCCAGGGATCTGGAAAAAGAAGTAACCGAGGAAGAAAAGGGCCCCCAGCAGCGACGAAATCCCTTTAGTAATACCGAGGTCTTCGTTGATGCCAGCGGCGGATGCGAAACTAAAGTTCGCACGATCAAGGTACGCCAGGCTATACGTGATAAACACGATAGGCATGATGTACCACCAACGTTTTGCTGCGTTTGTTGAGCTGTTCATAGGCCTGCCTCTATGCTTCAGGTTAGAGCGCCTCTGTAGGTAGGGACAGAGGAGTACGTATCAGATTGTTTTGTTACTCATTTTTATAGGGGAATTACTCTCCCAGTTGTTCACGTGTCGGAAGCCCTTCACTGTCGCCCTGTACCTGAATCGCCAGTGCGCCAATTTTATTCCCCCGAGTGACCGCCTGATGTAGTGTGCGACCTTCTAATAGTGCACTGATAACACCACATGCGAAGCCATCTCCGGCCCCAACGGTATCGACCACGTTTTCGACTTTAACCGGGGCAACACTGCCCTTCTCGCCATCGGCTGTTTTATACCAGGCGCCATCAGCACCCGTTTTCAGTACAACCGCTTTGACGCCATGTTGAAGATAGAAATCGGCAATACCTTCCGGTGTCTGTTGTCCGGTTAAGATCATGCCTTCTTTCAACCCCGGAAGTACCCAGTCAGCCTGAAAAGCGAGGTGGTTTAGTTTTTCAATCATCTCGGCTTCACTCTTCCACAGCACCGGACGCAAATTAGGATCGAACGAAATAGTCTTCCCCAGAGATTTCATCGTATGAGCTGCGTGATTAAGTAAGTCATAAGAGCTTGCAGAAAGTGCCGCTGCAACGCCGCTCAGGTGTAAATGACGTGCACTGGCAAACCAGCTCTCGTCATAGTCGTCCAATGAGAGATAACTGGCGGCGGAGCCATTACGGAAATATTCCACAATGGGATCGGTTCCATTTTCAGTCTTAGATTTAAGCTGAAAGCCGGTTGCGTGGTCGCTATCGCAACTGACGCCACGGGCATCAATCCCCTCTTTTTGCAACGTATTGAGAACCATACGACCGAAGCTGTCATTTCCGACGCGACTTACCCATGCGACCTTTAAACCCAGACGTGCCAGGCCTGTTGCCACATTTAGCTCGGCACCTGCCACGCGCGTGATAAAATTTTCTACTTCAGCTAAATCGCCTGTTTGCGTAGCCACAAACATCGCCATTGCTTCACCGATAGTGATGACATCCAGCGAGTGTTTCATCTCTTCACTCCTTACGTAATAAATCGACATAACGGCGAGTTACGGCCGCCAAATCAGCCCCTTCCAGGGGAAATTCGATGCCACGTGGCACATCGGCAGGAAGCATCGTGAGTAATTTCAGCCAGCGACTGTCGGCGTTGTCCGGGGGAACGGCACGAAAACTCTCTTTGTGAGGAAGGGCCGCTTTAACATGGATATAGCCCACAGAATTGGCTAACTGATACGCCGCTTCTTCTGGCGAATTCCCCACCCACAGCCAGTTGCCCATATCAAAGGTCAGTTTGACTGGCAGCTCAAATTGCTGACAAATCCCCTTAAAACGCAGCATTGGCTGCAAGCGTCCGCAGGGGGTTTGATCATTTTCAACCACTAACGCCATATCACTGCTGGCAAGCCAGTCGCGTAGAGTATTGAGTTGATCAGGGCGACCAAAATGACCTAAAGAGACTTTCAGCCACAGAGATTTCAGATCCTTCGCTTCCTGAAGCAACTGAGGAAGTTGCGGGTTAAGATCGCCATTTTCTATAAATAACGGTTCGGGAGCGGAATAACAGGCCTGAAGTCCGGCATGTTCAATGGCGAGGCCCAGTTCCGCTAGTGCCAGTAAATCCGTAGAAGTAAACAGTTCTCGACGAATTTCAACGCCATCGGCACCGGATTTTGCAATAACCGGCAGAAGTGCTTTCTGCCCGCCTGCTGCCTGAATGTGCTCATAACCGTAAGCGGCGGTGACCACGAAAATTTTTCTCTGCATGGGAACTCCCTGGCTAGCGCGATTGATATAACGCTAGTTGGAACCGGTTCCAAAGAAAAGGGCGCTGTGTTGAAATTATGATCGCTATCACGAAGGAATTTAACGTGCCGTTGATCCGCGAACAATCAACTCGCCGGAGAAAACGTGCTCACGAATAGGCTCTGTAACACCTTCAATACGGCGTACCACCTGTTCCACAGCCGCATAACCAATTTGCCAGGTCGGTTGTTTGAGCGTGGTAATCCCCACGCCTGCCAGTTCGGCCCATTCCAGCTCATCAAAACCAAGCAGGCCGATATCACTGCCCCAGTTCAGGCCAATACGTTTGAGCGCGCGTGCTACCTGTAGCGTTAGTGCGCCGTTTGCCGACATCACGGCTTTGCGCATTCCCCGATGTTGCTGGTGGAACTGGCGAAGCGTGTTTTCCAGAAGTGTATTCTCAGCCAGTGGAACTTCTGCATTCTGCGCTACAACACCCGGATAACGTGCCAGAGTAGCGTGAAAAGCATTTAGCCTTTCACGTCGCGTGTTTACCATTCCCAGCGGTTCGCTGAGAAAGAGTATGGCTTCAAACCCTTGCTCAATTAAATGCTCGGTAGCGGTAGTTGCAGCTTGCGTGTTGTCCAGTCCAACAACATCACAGGCAAAATCGGGGATCTTGCGATCAATAAGCACCATTGGCAGTGCCGACTGTTGCAAACGATTTAGCCCTTCTTCACGCATTCCTACGGCATTGACCACAATACCTTCCACCTGGTAGCTGCGTAGCAAATCGAGATAATGTTGTTCCTGATTCACTTCATTGTTGGTATTACACACCAGGGGAGTGAATCCTTTATCGCGACAAGCCGCCTCAATGCCACTTAACACATTTACCGAGTAGGGGTTAGTAATATCGGCGATAATCAGACCAATCAGCCGGGTACGGCCACGTTTCAGGCTTCGGGCCATCAGGCTGGGGCGATAATCAAGATCGGCAATCGCTTTTTCAATCCGCGCCAGCAATGCTTCGGAAAGCAGATGTTTTTCGCCGTTGAGGTAACGAGAGATGCTGGTTTTGCCGGTTTTTGCGGCTTTTGCGACATCGCTAATGGTGGGGCGCGTTGATTTTGCTGCCATAGGGGGATTCCTTGCCTGAAAGTGAGAACACCTTAACGCGAAAATTAGCGCTGGCAAGATGATAAATGTCGGATGACGAAACCGCCATCCGACATTGGGGAATTACAGCGGGCTTAAGGTAATTTCTACGCGACGGTTTTGTGCTTTACCTTCTGCGGTGCTGTTGCTGGCGATTGGGTTAGCCGGACCCATACCACGCGTGTTGATACGGTTAGCCGCCACACCCTGAGTGATCAATGCGCTGGCAACGGAGTCTGCACGTTGCTGAGACAGACGCATATTCAGGTCGTATCCACCAGTGCTGTCAGTATAGCCAAGTACGTTTACAGCGGTTTTCGGGTACTCTTTCAGTACCATTGCAACGCCGGTCAGCGTGTTCGCACCTGCCGGTTTTAGAGTGGCGCTGTTGCTGTCGAAAGTGACGTTATTTGGCATGTTGAGGATAATGTTATCCCCACTGCGGGTTACGCTTACACCAGTGCCGCGCATTTTGTCGCGCAGTTTCGCTTCCTGCACATCCATGTAATAACCAACGCCGCCGCCCAGAGCAGCGCCAGCGGCTGCGCCAATCAGTGCGCCTTTACCGCGATCTTTTTTCGAAGAAGAGAGCGCGCCAATGCCTGCACCAACAAGTGAACCCAGACCCGCACCGATGGCAGAGTTACCCGCTTCGCGCTCGCCAGTGTAGGGGTTAGTTGTACAACCAGATACTGCCAGAGCACCGCTCACAATGGCGGCAATAAGATAAACACGTTTCTTCATCGTTAATCCTTAATAACCTTTTTATTCTTTGCCACGGTTGCCGTGGCGGGAGATTATGCCGTGTGAACATGAAGATTTTTCCTGGGATTACTCGGAAATTTGTAAGTAATATTTAATTGCTCAATACATCTAACCTTTCAGGAGCCTTTGGTTTGGCCAACTCATCCTCACGATATTCCGTTCTGACTGCCGCCCACTGGGGGCCCATGCTGGTTGAAACTGACGGCGAAACCGTGTTTAGCTCGCGTGGCGCGTTAGCCAGAGGAATGGATAACTCCTTGCAGAGCGCGGTTCGCGACCAGGTTCACAGCAATACGCGGGTACGATTTCCCATGGTGCGCAAAGGCTTTCTTGCGTCACCGGAAAACCCGCAAGGCATTCGTGGGCAGGATGAATTTGTTCGCGTGAGTTGGGATGAGGCGCTGGATCTTATTCACCAACAACATAAACGCATTCGTGAGGCTTATGGTCCGGCATCGATTTTTGCGGGTTCCTACGGCTGGCGTTCAAACGGCGTGCTGCATAAGGCCTCGACATTATTACAACGCTATATGGCGCTGGCGGGTGGATATACCGGGCATCTGGGGGATTATTCGACCGGCGCCGCACAGGCGATCATGCCGTATGTCGTGGGGGGCAGCGAAGTTTATCAACAGCAGACCAGTTGGCCGCTGGTGCTGGAACATAGCGATGTCGTGGTGTTGTGGAGTGCTAACCCTCTCAATACGCTGAAAATTGCGTGGAATGCATCCGATGAGCAGGGGCTTTCTTACTTTTCCGCACTGCGTGACAGCGGGAAAAAGCTGATCTGCATTGATCCAATGCGATCGGAAACCGTCGATTTCTTTGGCGATAAAATGGAGTGGGTAGCACCGCATATGGGCACCGATGTTGCTCTGATGCTGGGGATCGCCCATACGCTGGTGGAAAATGGCTGGCACGACGAAGCGTTTCTGGCGCGTTGCACCACAGGTTATGACGTCTTCTCCTCTTATCTGCTGGGCGAGAGTGACGGAATAGCGAAAACTGCCGAATGGGCGGCAGAGATTTGTGGGGTTAACGCAGAGAAAATCCGCGAACTGGCGGCTATTTTCCAGCAAAATACCACCATGCTGATGGCTGGCTGGGGAATGCAGCGCCAACAGTTTGGTGAGCAAAAACACTGGATGATCGTCACGCTGGCGGCAATGTTAGGTCAAATAGGTACGCCTGGCGGCGGCTTTGGTCTTTCTTACCATTTTGCCAATGGTGGTAACCCCACGCGCCGCGCTGCGGTGCTTTCATCTATGCAGGGCAGCTTGCCAGGTGGCACCGATGCGGTAGATAAAATCCCCGTAGCCCGTATTGTTGAAGCACTGGAAAACCCTGGCGGCGCGTATCAACATAACGGCATGAACCGCCACTTCCCGGATATTCGTTTTATCTGGTGGGCGGGCGGCGCCAACTTTACTCATCATCAGGATACCAATCGCCTGATCCGTGCCTGGCAAAAACCGGAGCTGGTGGTGATCTCCGAGTGCTTCTGGACGGCAGCGGCGAAACACGCCGATATCGTTCTGCCTGCGACCACTTCGTTTGAGCGTAATGATCTCACCATGACCGGCGATTACAGTAATCAGCATCTGGTGCCGATGAAGCAAGTGGTGCCACCACGTGATGAAGCGCGTAATGATTTTGATGTTTTTGCCGGGTTGAGTGAACGCTGGGAGAAGGGCGGCTTTGCGCGGTTTACGGAAGGGAAAAGTGAGCTGCAATGGCTTGAAACGTTTTATAACGTCGCCCGGCAACGTGGGGCAAGCCAGCAGGTTGAATTGCCGCCATTTGCTGAGTTCTGGGAAGCCAACCAGTTAATTGAGATGCCGGAACACCCGGACGGTGAGCGGTTTATTCGCTTCGCTGATTTTCGCCGCGATCCGCAGGCACATCCATTAAAAACCGTCAGCGGTAAGATTGAAATCTTCTCGCAGCGTATTGCCGATTACGCTTATCCGGATTGCCCGGGGCATCCGATGTGGCTGGAGCCGGATGAGTGGCAGGGCAATGCCGAACCAGAACAGTTGCAGGTACTTTCTGCCCATCCGGCGCACCGCTTGCACAGTCAGTTGAATTACAGCTCTCTGCGCGAATTATACGCGGTGGCAAACCGCGAACCCATTACCATACATCCTGAAGATGCTCTGGCGCGCGGCATAAAAGAGGGGGATATAGTGCGGGTGTGGAACTCCCGTGGGCAGATCCTTGCCGGAGCGGTCATTAGCGAGGGAATTAAACCTGGCGTGATTTGCATTCACGAAGGGGCATGGCCGGATCTGGATTTAACCGCTGACGGCATTTGTAAAAACGGCGCAGTGAATGTATTGACTAAAGACCTCCCCAGCTCGCGGCTGGGGAATGGTTGTGCAGGCAACACGGCTTTGGCGTGGCTGGAAAAATACAACGGTCCTGAACTGCCACTTACGGCGTTTGATCCACCTGCCAGCTCATAATCCAGGTTGGGTGCTGGGTTTGTTCTTGCCATGCACTGTCAATAACACGGAAACCCTGCGCCATGTAGAAACGCAGTGCTTGCAGGTTTTCCTGGTAAACCTCCAGCATCAGAAATGGATAACGCTGTTGCACATGTTGCATTAGCGCTCTGCCAATACCGCGCCGTGCAGCCTTCGGCGCGACAAACATCGCGGCTAAAAAGCGATCTTCTATGATGCTGACAAAGCCCAGAAATTCGCCTTTCTCTTCCCACATCGAAGTTATTGCGTTGGCAAGGTAAACATCCCGCACCACTTGCAGGCTGTCATGCCAGTATTGTTCATCAATAAAAGGATGCCCCCAGGTCGTGCTTTCAATCCACAGATCTAAAATGGCAGGCAGATCGGAACTTTGCGCTTCACGAATCATTTTGGCCTCCCGGATGGCAAAAACAGCTTGTAACGTGGTCATTGACCAACCCACAGGCCTGCATAAATGAGTAGCAAATGGTAGTGCCGACAAACTTAAAGCCACGTTTTTTCAGCGCTTTCGATAGCGCGTCGGAAGCCGGTGTTGAAGTGGGAATTTCGCTGAGAGTTTTGGCGTTACGAATCTGCGGTTGATGATTCACAAAGGACCAGACGAAATCCGCAAACGGCTCACCGTTTTGCTCCATCTGCAGATATGCCCGCGCATTGCCAATAATTGCCTGGATTTTCCCGCGATGACGGATAATTCCGGCGTTCTGAACCAGGCGTTCGACATCTTCTTCTTGCATTGCTGCAACCCGAACGGGATCGAACTGATGAAAACAGGCTCGATAATTTTCGCGTTTTTTAAGCACGGTAATCCAGGATAATCCCGCCTGTTGCCCTTCAAGGCAGATCATTTCAAATAATTTTTTACCGTCAGTTTCCGGTACGCCCCACTCCTGATCATGGTAGGCGATGTAGAGCGGATCCTGAGTAACCCAACCACAACGTTCCATACTTTCCCTCGTATTTGTTGTTTTGTATAAATTTTGTTCTGCTTGCCTTGACGCGCCAGCTAAAAAGGCAATATTTAATACAGGGCTAACAGCCCGATCTCCATCACACAATGACAATAATAATGCCGAATTCGGCTCTTCTCTGGAGTCGTGTTGATGATTATAAAAATATGCAGTGGTCGCCGGGCGCTACGCGTCATGGCGAGCGTGATGATCTGCCCGTTTTTTGCACCACAGCTCATGCCTGGCAACAAGAATATATCGTTGATGCGCAGCCAGGGCATAACTCTGAACGTTATACATGGGATAGCGACCACCAACCTGATTACGACGAAATATTGGCCCAGCGCATTCATCATAGCCAAAATGTACCTGGTTTGTCGGTTAGTCTGGCGGAAGATTCTCCCCTTGATGACACTCACGGTGTAACGCTTGGCTGGAACTTTCCTTTGTATGGTCAGGTGACCACCGGGCCGGTTGCGGCTTTGCATTATGATGGTACTTCCGCAGCGGTTTATAACGAATTTGGCGACAGCGCTATCGTGCAAACTGATCCGCTATGGCACGCGAGTGTCAGCACCTTAGGCTGGCGGGTTAATTCGCAATATGGTGATTTGCGGCCCTGGGCGCAGATCAGTTACAACCAACAATTTGGCGATAATCTCTGGAAGGCACAATCGGGATTAAACCGGATAATTGCCACTAATCAAAACGGCAATTGGCTGGATGTCACGGTGGGAGCAGATATGCTGCTTAATACCAATATTGCGGCGTATGCGGCTTTGTCTCAGGCAGAAAACAGCACTAACAATAGTGACTATCTTTATACCATGGGAGTGAGTGCCAAATTTTAACAATATGTTTACTAATGATCTTGTTCAATAACAATACTTGTGGCGATAGTAGGCGCTAACTTACATTTAGTATTTGTCATGTGAATATTTTGCGTGTCACTCATTCCTGAAATTAGGCATTTCATTCCATCCTGACGGCAGTTCATGCCGTTTTCTCCCTGCGCGAAATGCGCTTCGTTATTGTGACTGGCAGAGAATTTCCATTTATCACTGCAGGAAGACTGCCATGAACACTTCAAACTATCAGCATACTCGCTGGCTGACACTAATCGGCACCATCATTACCCAGTTTGCACTGGGGTCGGTTTACACCTGGAGCCTGTTTAATGGCGCGCTCTCCGCCAAACTGAATGAGCCAGTTAGTCAGGTGGCTTTCTCTTTTGGTTTACTAAGCCTGGGGCTGGCTATCTCGTCTTCTGTGGCGGGTAAATTACAGGAGCGTTTTGGCGTTAAGCGCGTCACTATGGCCTCAGGTATTCTTTTGGGGCTTGGCTTCTTCCTTACCGCGCACTCAAATAATCTGATGATGCTGTGGCTAAGTGCGGGTGTGCTGGTGGGACTGGCAGATGGCGCAGGTTATCTGCTGACGCTTTCTAACTGTGTGAAATGGTTCCCGGAGCGTAAAGGTCTCATCTCCGCATTCGCCATTGGTTCTTATGGTCTGGGCAGCCTGGGGTTCAAATTTATCGACACGCAGTTGCTGGAAACGGTCGGCCTGGAAAAAACCTTTGTGATTTGGGGGGCGATTGCGCTGGTGATGATTGTCTTTGGCGCAACCTTAATGAAAGATGCACCGAAGCAGGAAGTAAAAACCAGCAATGGTGTGGTAGAGAAGGATTACACGCTGGCGCAATCCATGCGTAAACCGCAGTACTGGATGTTAGCGGTTATGTTCCTGACTGCCTGCATGAGCGGCCTGTATGTGATTGGTGTGGCGAAAGATATCGCTCAAAGTCTGGCGCATCTTGATGCAATTTCCGCGGCCAACGCAGTAACGGTTATCTCCATCGCCAACCTTAGCGGTCGTCTGGTGCTGGGTATTCTGTCTGACAAAATCTCGCGCATTCGTGTCATCACCATTGGTCAGGTGATTTCGCTGGTGGGTATGGCGGCACTGCTGTTTGCACCATTGAATGCAGTGACATTCTTTGCAGCGATTGCCTGCGTGGCGTTTAACTTCGGCGGCACCATCACAGTGTTCCCGTCACTGGTCAGTGAATTCTTCGGCCTCAATAACCTGGCAAAAAACTACGGCGTGATTTACCTCGGCTTTGGTATCGGCAGCATTTGCGGTTCGATTATCGCCTCACTGTTTGGCGGATTTTATGTGACTTTCTGCGTTATTTTTGCCTTGCTGATTCTCTCTCTGGCGCTTTCAACAACCATTCGTCAGCCTGAGCAGAAAGTGTTGCGTGAGATACATATTTAAAACGATTTTTCACCAATAGAATAAGGGGGGACGTAAAATTCCCCCTGTTAACTAAAACTACTCGTGTTTAAACGTCATGGGATCACTTGAATATTTACCATCAATTGCAAGTCAGGTGACCCCCACATTTTTAACGGCCTCACTAAACCATAAGTCTCAATTCATACTTGCGCTTTTGTAAATTTGTGCTTCAGACACACGCTTTCCAGACACTTTTTCTTTAACCTGTGGTCTACTAGCCTGCGCTGTGGATTTCATTACTATCGGCAACCTCCGCGTATTTCACCTGCCAGGTCACATAGATCATCACGCAGGGATTTTTCACCTGTTTTTCCAGGGTTTGTTTGCATGAGATATATCAAAACGATAACGCAGCAAAAGCTAAGCTTTTTGCTCGCTGTCTATATCGGTCTGTTTATGAATTGCGCAGTCTATTTCCGTCGGTTTGACGGTTACGCGCATAACTTCACTTTTCTTAATGGCGTCTCGGCGGTTATCGAACTGGCAGGGACGGTTCTGGCAACCTTCTTCTTTTTACGTTTAATTTCACTCTTTGGCAGAACGGCCTGGAAAGTGCTGGCTTCATTGCTGGTGCTGATTTCTGCTGGAGCCAGCTACTATATGACATTTATGAATGTCATGATTGGCTACGGGATTGTTGCTTCGGTGATGACCACCGACATTGACCTGTCGAAAGAAGTGGTTGGCTGGACGCTTATCGCATGGGTTGTACTGGTGAGTATTATCCCGTTGCTATTTATCTGGATGAACCGCTCACAAGACACCTTCTGGCGTCAGCTGTGTACCCCGAAAACACGCTGGCGTAGTGCGCTTACTGTACTGCTGGCGGGTTTACTGGTATGGGGCCCAATCCGTCTTATGGATATAGCACAAAAGCGTGCAGACCGCATGGCTGGGGTGGATATGCCAAGTTATGGCGGGGTGCTGGCGAACTCTTATTTACCCTCGAACTGGCTTTCTGCGCTGGGTCTGTACGCTTGGGCGCAAGTGGATGAATCGTCGGACAATCGGTCGCTGATGAATCCGGCAAAAAAATTCACCTATACTCCGACACAAAATCTCGACGATACCTATGTGGTTTTCATTATTGGTGAAACCACGCGTTGGGATCATATGGGGATGCTGGGCTACGAGCGTGATACCACGCCGAAGCTGGCGAAAGAGAAGAACCTGGTGATGTACCGTGGTTATTCTTGCGATACTGCGACTAAATTATCACTACGCTGTATGTTTGTGCGTGAAGGTGGAACGGAAGATAACCCACAACGTACGCTTAAAGAGCAGAACGTATTTGCGGTTCTCAAACAGTTGGGCTTTAGCTCTGATTTGTACGCCATGCAGAGTGAGATGTGGTTCTACAGCAACACCATGGCTGACAACATTGCCTATCGTGAGCAAATCGCTGCTGAGCCACGTAACCGTGGGAAAGCGGTGGACGACATGTTGCTGGTCAATGAAATCGAGCGTTCTCTGGAGAAAAAGCCAGAAGGTAAGCATCTGATTGTCTTACATACCAAAGGGTCGCACTACAACTATACGCAGCGTTATCCGCGTGAGTTTGCCCAGTGGCAGCCAGAGTGCTATGCAATTGATCGCAAATGCCCACGAGCGCCGATGATTAACTCATACGATAACTCGATCACCTACGTTGATCATTTTATCGATACAGTGATCGACAAATTCCGCGATAAGAAGGCCATTATTTTCTATGCAGCGGACCACGGTGAGTCAATTAACGAGCGTGAGCACTTGCATGGTACACCACGTGAATATGCGCCACCGGAGCAGTTCCGCGTACCGATGATGGTCTGGATGTCGGATAAATATCTGGAGAATCCGGCCAACGCGCAGGCATTTGCGCAACTGAAAAAAGAGGCGGATATCAAAGTGCCACGCCGTCATGTGGAACTGTACGACACCATTTTAGGTTGCCTTGGTTATACTTCACCGGACGGTGGTATCAACGAAAACAACAACTGGTGTCGAATCCCTCAGGCGAAGAAAGCAGAAGCTAACTAAATGCACTGCTGAGTTTCTCGCCGATCAAAAGGCATTTTGCTATTAAGGGATTGACGAGGGCGTATCTGCGCAGTAAGATGCGCCCCGCATTCGGTGATTGGCGCAGCCTGGTAGCGCACTTCGTTCGGGACGAAGGGGTCGGAGGTTCGAATCCTCTATCACCGACCAATTTAGAAAAACCAGCCCACGGGCTGGTTTTTTGCTTTCTGCGGCCTGAAGAGGATGAGAACCTCCGGGGGCAGGGAGGTTCGACTCGAGCGAAGCGAGAGAACGTTGCGCCAGCAACGGCCCGCAGGGCGAGCCACGAAGTGGCGAGTAATCCTCTATCACCGACCAAATTCAAAAAGCCTGCTCAGTGAGCAGGCTTTTTTGCATCTGTTGACCCGTCCAGGCCTGATAAGACGCCGCAGCGTCACATCAGGTAACGCCATCGCACTTATTGTCGGATGCGGCGTGAATGTTTTATCTGACCTACCTCCATTTCCCTGCCAAATTTGCGCCCCACATCTCACTATCCATTAACGGATTTGTGACAGAATCCATTGTCTTTTTTTATATTTGCTTAAATCTTTTTTTGCGTTACTTATGGCTGGCGCTGGCATTTTCCGCTGTGCGTTTTAGCGTTCATGGTATTAATCGCTCAGATATCCATCTTTTCCTCAGATTTTTTTCATTAAATGCATAAAACTTAATCACCAAATGTTGCTAAATATTAAGCTGATTGTTCTGGTTATGTTGGCGTAGCACAAATTTCTCTGCTGCAAATAGCTGTTTGAAGTTTTTTTAATCTTTGTTTGTGGATTCTCACCGTTGGTGTAAATCCCGGTTGGCTGTATTGACGTTTTCACATTCTGTTGACAGATTGTAGGTCACGAGGGGCATTTTATGGAGGATCCGCACTGTTACACTGATGTTAATTAGTACGGCATCCCCACCTCATAACGTTGACCCGACCGGGTAAAAAACAAAAAAGGTCAGGCAGCGACAACCCACTGCAAAGGGTTAAAACAACAAACATCACAATTGGAGCAGAATAATGCGTATTTCCTTGAAAAAGTCAGGGATGCTGAAGCTTGGTCTCAGCCTGGTGGCTATGACCGTCGCAGCAAGTGTTCAGGCTAAAACTCTGGTTTATTGCTCAGAAGGATCTCCTGAAGGGTTTAACCCGCAGCTGTTTACCTCCGGCACCACCTATGACGCCTCTTCCGTACCGCTTTATAACCGCCTGGTTGAATTTAAAATCGGCACCACTGAAGTGATTCCGGGCCTCGCTGAAAAGTGGGAAGTCAGCGAAGACGGTAAAACCTATACCTTCCATCTGCGTAAAGGTGTGAAGTGGCATAACAACAAAGAATTCAAACCGACGCGCGAACTGAATGCCGATGACGTGGTGTTCTCGTTCGATCGTCAGAAAAACGCGCAAAACCCGTACCATAAAGTTTCTGGCGGCAGCTACGAATACTTCGAAGGTATGGGCTTGCCGGAGCTGATTAGCGAAGTGAAAAAGGTGGACGACAACACCGTTCAGTTTGTGCTGACTCGCCCGGAAGCGCCGTTCCTTGCTGACCTGGCAATGGACTTCGCCTCTATTCTGTCAAAAGAATATGCTGACGCGATGATGAAAGCCGGTACGCCGGAAAAACTGGATCTCAACCCAATCGGCACCGGCCCGTTCCAGTTACAGCAGTATCAAAAAGATTCCCGTATTCGCTACAAAGCGTTTGATGGCTACTGGGGCACCAAACCACAGATCGATACGCTGGTCTTCTCTATTACCCCTGACGCTTCAGTGCGTTACGCTAAATTGCAGAAAAATGAATGCCAGGTGATGCCGTACCCGAACCCGGCAGATATCGCCCGCATGAAGCAGGATAAATCCATCAACCTGATGGAAATGCCGGGGCTGAACGTCGGCTATCTCTCGTATAACGTGCAGAAAAAACCACTGGATGACGTGAAAGTTCGCCAGGCACTGACCTATGCGGTGAACAAAGACGCGATTATCAAAGCGGTTTATCAGGGCGCGGGCGTATCAGCGAAAAACCTGATCCCACCAACCATGTGGGGCTATAACGATGATGTTCAGGACTACACCTACGATCCAGAAAAAGCAAAAGCTTTGCTGAAAGAAGCGGGTCTGGAAAAAGGCTTCTCCATCGACCTGTGGGCAATGCCGGTACAACGTCCGTATAACCCGAACGCTCGTCGCATGGCAGAGATGATTCAGGCAGACTGGGCGAAAGTCGGCGTACAAGCGAAAATCGTTACCTACGAATGGGGTGAGTACCTCAAGCGTGCGAAAGATGGCGAGCACCAGACGGTAATGATGGGCTGGACTGGCGACAACGGGGATCCGGATAACTTCTTCGCTACCCTGTTCAGCTGCGCCGCCTCTGAACAAGGCTCCAACTACTCAAAATGGTGCTACAAACCGTTTGAAGATCTGATTCAACCGGCGCGTGCTACCGACGACCACAACAAGCGTGTTGAATTGTACAAACAAGCACAGGTCGTGATGCACGATCAGGCTCCGGCACTGATCATCGCTCACTCCACCGTGTTTGAACCGGTACGCAAAGAAGTTAAAGGCTATGTGGTTGATCCATTAGGCAAACATCACTTCGAAAACGTCTCTATCGAATAATTAAAAGCCATACCCGGTGGCGCTGTACCTCTGCGTACAGCACCATCCGGCAGCAATACTTAATTCCCTGTCCTATAAGGGCGGGAATTGATTTGTGAGCAATACAGACTCGCAGTTCCAGGCTGCGGGTCACTACAGAGAATCCGGGTTATGTTGCAGTTTATTCTCCGACGTTTGGGACTCGTCATCCCCACGTTTATCGGTATTACCCTTCTCACATTTGCCTTTGTCCACATGATCCCTGGCGATCCGGTGATGATCATGGCGGGTGAACGTGGGATCTCCCCAGAGCGTCACGCGCAATTGCTGGCAGAACTCGGCTTGGATAAACCGATGTGGCAGCAGTATCTCCATTACATTTGGGGCGTAATGCACGGTGATTTAGGCATTTCGATGAAAAGCCGAATTCCGGTATGGGAAGAGTTCGTGCCGCGCTTCCAGGCCACGCTGGAACTTGGCGTCTGCGCGATGATTTTTGCGACCGCAGTCGGCATTCCGGTTGGTGTGCTGGCTGCGGTTAAACGCGGTTCTATTTTTGATCACACGGCGGTTGGTCTGGCGCTGACCGGCTACTCGATGCCGATCTTCTGGTGGGGCATGATGTTGATCATGCTGGTTTCAGTGCACTGGAACCTGACGCCCGTCTCTGGTCGCGTGAGCGACATGGTGTTCCTCGATGATTCTAATCCGTTAACCGGTTTTATGCTGATCGACACCGCCATCTGGGGTGAAGACGGCAACTTTATTGATGCTGTCGCCCATATGATTTTGCCCGCCATTGTGCTGGGTACTATCCCGCTGGCGGTCATTGTACGTATGACGCGCTCCTCGATGCTGGAAGTGCTGGGCGAGGATTACATCCGCACCGCGCGTGCCAAAGGGCTAACCCGGATGCGGGTGATTATCGTCCATGCGCTGCGTAATGCCATGCTGCCGGTGGTGACCGTTATCGGCCTGCAGGTGGGAACATTGCTGGCAGGCGCGATTCTGACCGAAACCATCTTCTCGTGGCCCGGTCTGGGGCGCTGGTTGATTGACGCATTGCAACGCCGCGATTATCCGGTAGTGCAGGGTGGCGTATTGCTGGTGGCGACGATGATTATCCTCGTCAACCTGCTGGTCGATCTGCTGTACGGCGTGGTGAACCCGCGTATTCGTCATAAGAAGTAAGGGGACATCATGTCACAGGTTACTGAAAATAAAGTGATTAGCGCGCCGGTGCCGATGACCCCGTTACAGGAGTTTTGGCACTATTTTAAACGCAACAAAGGCGCGGTTGTCGGGCTGGTTTACGTCGTCATCGTGTTGTTTATCGCGATCTTTGCCAACTGGATTGCGCCGTATAACCCGGCGGAACAATTCCGCGATGCACTGCTCGCCCCGCCAGCCTGGCAGGAAGGCGGCAGTATGGCGCACTTGCTGGGTACAGATGACGTAGGGCGTGATGTGTTGTCGCGCCTGATGTATGGCGCGCGCTTGTCGCTGCTGGTTGGTTGTCTGGTGGTGGTGTTGTCGCTGATTATGGGCGTTATTCTCGGCCTGATCGCCGGTTACTTTGGCGGCCTGGTCGATAACATCATCATGCGCGTGGTCGATATCATGCTGGCGCTGCCAAGTCTGCTGCTGGCGCTGGTGCTGGTGGCGATTTTCGGCCCGTCGATTGGTAACGCCGCGCTGGCGCTAACCTTCGTTGCGCTGCCGCACTATGTGCGCTTAACCCGCGCCGCCGTGCTGGTGGAGGTGAATCGCGATTACGTCACCGCGTCTCGCGTGGCAGGTGCTGGGGCGATGCGTCAGATGTTTATTAACATCTTCCCGAACTGCCTTGCGCCGCTGATTGTTCAGGCGTCGCTCGGTTTCTCTAACGCCATTCTCGATATGGCTGCTCTTGGTTTCCTCGGCATGGGAGCGCAGCCGCCAACACCGGAGTGGGGCACCATGCTCTCCGACGTGTTGCAGTTCGCGCAAAGCGCCTGGTGGGTCGTAACCTTCCCCGGTCTGGCGATCCTGCTGACGGTGCTGGCATTTAACCTGATGGGTGACGGTCTGCGTGACGCGCTCGATCCCAAACTGAAGCAGTAAGAGGTTCGAGATGGCGTTATTAAATGTAGATAAATTATCGGTGCATTTCGGCGACGAAAGCGCACCGTTCCGCGCCGTAGACCGTATCAGCTACAGCGTGAAACAAGGCGAAGTGGTCGGAATTGTGGGTGAGTCTGGCTCCGGTAAGTCGGTCAGTTCACTGGCGATTATGGGGCTGATTGATTATCCGGGCCGCGTGATGGCAGAAAAGCTGGAGTTTAACGGCCAGGATTTGCAGCGTATCTCAGAAAAAGAGCGCCGCAATCTGGTGGGTGCCGAAGTGGCGATGATCTTTCAGGACCCGATGACCAGCCTCAACCCGTGTTACACCGTAGGTTTCCAGATTATGGAAGCGATTAAGGTGCATCAGGGGGGCAACAAAAGTACCCGCCGTCAGCGGGCGATTGACCTGCTGAATCAGGTCGGTATTCCCGATCCGGCTTCGCGTCTGGATGTTTACCCGCATCAGCTTTCTGGCGGCATGAGCCAGCGTGTGATGATCGCCATGGCGATTGCCTGTCGGCCAAAACTGCTGATTGCTGATGAGCCGACCACCGCGCTGGACGTGACCATTCAGGCGCAAATCATCGAACTGCTGCTGGAGCTGCAGCAGAAAGAGAACATGGCGCTGGTGTTGATTACCCATGACCTGGCGCTGGTGGCGGAAGCGGCGCATAAAATCATCGTCATGTATGCCGGTCAGGTGGTGGAAACGGGCGATGCCCACGCCATCTTCCATGCACCGCGTCATCCGTATACTCAGGCATTGCTGCGCGCGCTGCCGGAATTTGCCCAGGACAAAGAACGTCTGGCGTCATTGCCTGGCGTCGTTCCTGGCAAATACGACCGTCCGAATGGCTGCCTGCTTAACCCGCGTTGCCCCTATGCCACTGACAGATGCCGCGCTGAAGAACCGGCGTTGAATATGCTCGCTGACGGGCGTCAGTCCAAATGCCATTACCCACTTGATGATGCCGGGAGGCCCACACTATGAGTACGCAAGAGGCCACCCTGCAACAACCGCTGTTGCAGGCTATCGACCTGAAAAAACATTATCCGGTGAAGAAAGGCATGTTCGCGCCGGAACGTCTGGTAAAGGCGCTGGATGGCGTTTCGTTTAATCTTGAACGTGGCAAAACGCTGGCGGTAGTAGGTGAATCCGGCTGCGGTAAATCGACCCTCGGTCGGTTGCTGACGATGATTGAAACGCCCACCGGCGGCGAACTGTATTACCAGGGGCAGGATCTGCTCAAGCACGATCCGCAGGCGCAGAAGTTGCGTCGGCAGAAAATCCAGATCGTCTTCCAGAATCCCTATGGCTCGCTGAATCCGCGTAAAAAAGTCGGGCAAATTCTCGAAGAGCCGCTGCTGATCAACACCGGTTTAAGCAAAGAACAGCGTCGGGAAAAAGCGTTGTCGATGATGGCGAAAGTCGGCCTGAAAACCGAGCATTACGATCGCTATCCGCACATGTTCTCCGGCGGTCAGCGTCAGCGTATCGCCATCGCCCGTGGTCTGATGCTCGACCCGGATGTGGTGATTGCCGATGAACCGGTTTCCGCGCTGGACGTCTCGGTACGTGCGCAGGTGCTGAATCTGATGATGGATTTGCAGCAGGAACTGGGGCTGTCTTATGTCTTTATCTCGCACGACCTGTCGGTGGTGGAGCACATTGCTGATGAAGTGATGGTGATGTATCTGGGCCGCTGCGTGGAGAAGGGGACGAAGGACCAAATCTTCAATAACCCGCGTCATCCGTACACCCAGGCGCTACTCTCCGCGACGCCGCGCCTGAACCCGGACGACCGCCGGGAGCGCATTAAGCTCACCGGTGAACTGCCAAGCCCGCTCAATCCACCGCCGGGCTGCGCCTTTAACGCCCGCTGTCGTCGGCGCTTCGGCCCCTGCACTCAGTTACAGCCGCAGCTAAAAGACTACGGTGGTCAACTGGTAGCTTGTTTTGCTGTTGATCAGGATGAAAATCCGCAGCGGTAATGTTCAAAACCGGAGCCTTGTGCTCCGGTTCCACTTTTTCGTTTGCGCTCACAGAGTGTGAAGCAGAAGACAAAAGAAATTCCCGTTGCGACTAAAATAGGGGTATCTCTTTTTCCATTGCAGAAATCACCACCTCGTTATTGCTCACGACAGGAGGCAAGCGTGGTTACGATCCGCTGGGATATAAAAACAATTGATCGCCTCTCAATGGTTGAGGATGTTCTCAAGGAGTTTTCCTGTTGCGATCTTAATATAGTTTCCATGAAAGTCACCCCAGGACGAATTCTCATAAAATCCTGGTGCCGCCAGGTGCAGGATATTCCTGTCCTCCAGACACGACTGGAACAGAATGCTGATATCGTTAATGTGGCTTATCTTTCTGAGACGGAAAATAGTCTTTCTTCTCCAGATTCAACGCGCCCACGGTATTTTTCTGACATTATTTGTAATAGCCCTGCGATGAAAATCGTTATTGATAAGGCTATAAAAATTGTCGATAGCAAATATACGGTATTAATCCGGGGTGAAACTGGAACAGGTAAAGATCTCCTGGCGCGAGCAATTCATAATACAGGTTCCCGACGTTTTTATCCTTTTATCCCTGTTAACTGCTCAGCATTACCAGAATCGCTGATGGAAAGTGAGTTTTTCGGCTATGAAAAAGGGGCATTTAGTGGGGCCGATAGCCAGGGTAAAAAAGGCCTTTTTGAGATGGCAGACAAAGGAACACTTTTCCTTGATGAGTTGGGGGAATTACCGCTTAATTTACAAGGTAAACTTTTACGGGTACTACAGGAAGGTGGGATTCGACGGGTCGGGGGTACGCAAATAATTCCAATTAATACGCGTATTATTGTCGCTACTAACGCTAATCTGGAAGAGATGATTGCTCATCGCACCTTGCGTGCCGACCTCTGGTATCGTATCAATGTGCTTTCTCTGACTATACCGCCATTGCGTGAACGTCCACATGATCTCAACTTATTAATCCGTTATTTTGTACAGAAATATGCTAAGGAATTTAAACGGAATATCATTCTTGATAAAACTGCCTACGAAACTTTGCGTCAGCACACGTGGCCTGGCAATATCAGAGAACTGGAAAATACCATTATCCGCCTGATGCTAATGTGTGAAAACGATATTATTCGCAGTGATGATTTGGGACTGGATAAGAGTTTGTCTTCAGTATCAATAAACTCGCCAAATTCATTTAAAGATCAGGTGCTTCATACAGAGAGACAGTTAATAGAAAAAATGCTGGCTGACAATGTATCCTCGCGAGAAATAGCAAAAACATTAGGTGTTTCACACACGACAGTACTCAATAAAATTCATCGCTACCAACAGGGCATCAGCGCCGCCAGTGATTGACGGCGCGATTTAATATCACTCAATAAAAGTCAGGAAAGGTGTTAAACAGAGCAGGATACCGTAAAGTAAAATAAGCCAAATTTTCAGGCCTCGCAGTTTCTTGAGTTGCGGTACGTTGTATATCAAGAATACCGGAATAAGGCAGGCGACGATACCATAAAGTGGGCTCCCTAACTGGAAAAAAACTAACACCGAAACGCGGAATGATACCCAAATCACTAAGGTAATCACGATAAAAATACAGATGCTTACTGTCAGTAGCAGAGAATTAATTTTCTTTATATCCATGATGCGGCTTAATAAATTAAGAATAATGCCTTTTATCGCCTCATGAAATCCAAGATATATGCCAAAGAAAGCAGTTAACACAGCAAAAACATTCAACACTGTAGACGTAATATGAATAATATTACCAGGGATTACTTGCGCCGCCAGAGCCAGCGCGGAGATGTTTTGCTCAAATGCTGAAACAGCCTCTTCATGGCTGATAGAAAAAGTAAATGAAAAGGAAAAGAACAAAATTATCGTAATCAGGGTAATATAACTAATGCGGTGCGCCCGAATCACCATACGTGTTGCCAGCACCCGATCTGATTCTCTTTTACGATAGGCTATATTCATCGGATTAAGAACCTGAATAAACACAGCAGAGAAAAAACAGAATGGAATTGTTAACAGAACATCGCGGAAGAATACACCAGCGGCAGGAAATGCACTGATATTACTCAGATTCCAGTAAGGGATCATGGCACAACCAAATATGATGATTATCCCAACCTTTACTACCACCATTGGACCGGATATTTTGAAAAGTAATTTTTCACCACAGGATGCAATTGCTACAAGAAGAGAAAAAATTACCACTTTATACACAATGGAGTGCGACAGATCAGCATCCACCAGCCCAAATGTTTTTATATAAGAGGCACTGTCAAATATAACTGATAAAGAATAAATAAATATTCCATGGATAATCATTAAAAAATAAATTACACCAAGAAAAATCCCCCAATTTTTCCCTAGGTAATGACTGATGATATCGGTGTAGTTATTGCATGTTTCGCTTTCTGACAAGGTTTTTAAGTATAATTCTTGTACGATATAGGTAGCGGGATAAGCAATAATCGCGGCAGTAATGAATACCCAAACACCTTTCAATCCAATTTGTACCGGCATTAATACCGTACCCGCACCGATTGCCATACCAATGCATAATAGTAACCAGCCAAAATCATATTTGGTGAAGGGTAATTTCTTCAACGATGATCGGGTTGTAGTTGTATTACTGCTTAATGGTACTGCCTTATCCTGCATATAGCCCCCTGTCTAAAATACATGCTCTTTTTGAGACAAGAGAGCATGTATGCTTCAAATTTAAAAAATACTCGTCATGCTTCAAGTTGCATGTGCTGCGATTACGGGGTACACGGTCCATCCATGGGCCTCACCCTTGACGGGTTTGTTACTCATCCCTGCCACTTACTGAAGTCAAGCTTCTGGGGATTCTCTCGCTTGTCCTGCAACTCGAAGTATGACGAATATATTAACCTCATTGACTAATATTCAGTGAGTTGCCTTTCTGATGGCTTGATCAAGGTCGTTAATGATATCTTCGGGATCCTCCAGACCTACTGACAGTCGAATAAGGCCATCGGTAATACCTGCTTCAAGCCGTTCCTCTGGTGCAAAAGGCGAATGTGTCATAGACGCAGGATGCTGAATGAGGGTTTCGGTATCACCGAGGCTGACTGCGAGGAGGCATAATTCTACAGAGTTGATCATACGTCTGCCAGTCTCAAGACCTCCGGCGATTTCAAAGCTGATTACGCCTCCCGGAAGACTCATCTGTTTTTTGCCCAATATATATTGTGGGTGGGAAGGTAGACCCGGATACCAGACCTGAGTAATTGCCGGATGAGACTCAAGGTAATGGGCAATTCTCAACGCATTCTGACAATGGCGCTCCATACGTATTCCCAGGGTTTTTACCCCACGTAACGTTAGCCAGGCGTCGAAAGGACTCAGGCATCCACCGGTAATATCCTTCAGACCGACAAATCGAGCCTGATCGATAAACTCCTGCTTGCCGATAATAACACCACCAATAACATCACCATGACCATTGATATATTTTGTTAAACTATGAATGACAATATCTGCCCCCAGGGTTAGTGGCTGCTGGCAATAAGGTGACATAAAAGTATTATCGACAATTAATATAACCCCACTTTGATGGGCAATATCAGCAACAGCCGCAATATCCACCAAAGACAGTGTCGGATTAGCCGGTGTTTCAATATAAATGACTTTCGTTTCCTGGCGTAGTGCTGCAACAATTTCCTCTGGTTTTGAGGCATTAACAAAACTGACATTAATACCAAATTTGGGAATGCTATGCTGTAAAAACGCATGAGTACAACCGTATATAGCACTGGCGGAAATAATATGATCCCCTTGCTGGCATAAAGTCAGCAACGTTGTGGTAATTGCTGAAATTCCTGATGCAGTCGCAAGTGCCGCTTCTCCCTGTTCTAATACTGCGAGTTTTTTCTCCAGGGCATCGACTGTTGGGTTGCCTAAACGCGTATAAATGTAGCCTGGCTCTTCCAGCGCAAAACGAGCAGCTCCTTGTTCGGCACTATCAAAGACAAAAGTAGACGTCTGAAAAATAGGCATACTCAAAGCGCCTGTTGAGGGATCAGGCTGCTGCCCAGCATGGACGATTCGGGTATTCATTCCATAATTTTGATTGTGGTTCATCTGCTCACCTGTCATCGAAAATAAAAAGGTCTTACTGGCTAAGCAAGCTCTGTGCCAGACGAGTATTTGTTTTTAATCAGTGAGTTAATGCTTATTATTTTCAACCAGCTGTCAGGAAACTTGCCAAGTGGCAAAAAAATTTCCAACAGAATTTATGGGTGTGAGTATTTATGACAGGGAATTGCGAGGCGATACGCAGAGTAGAATATTGCCTGCTGTCAGGAATAAAACGCTGCCGTAGAATCGCTGGCAAGCCGGAAAGATTCCGGTGAGGCGCAATGTTGCGGGGCTTAATCCCTGGTGACATTGGTTGCTGGAGAGAGAAAACCCCCGCACGTTGCAGGTATGCACCTGACAACACCACGGGGGCTAATCTTGACTCTAGACCATTCAAGAATAGCCGCGAAACGTTGTCATTACAACACAGGCGGCTAAATGACGCTCGCAGAACTGGGCATGGCCTTCTGGCATGATTTAGCGGCTCCGGTCATTGCTGGCATTCTTGCCAGTATGATCGTGAACTGGCTGAACAAGCGGAAGTAACGTGTCATGCGGGTGTCATGCTGCCGTAATGGCAATTTGCGCCCGGACCAGGCCGCAGAGGTGAAACTCTGCGGCCTTTTTCGTAAGAAAAATGCAACGGTTGCAAGCGGATAATATTCTGCGGAATGCACCGCACAGAGTGAAGAAGTGACGGATTCCGCAGCACAAAAACAGTCGTAGAATCAGCGGCAAGCCGGAAAGATTCCGGTGAGGCGCAATGTTGCGGGGGCTTAATCCCTGGTGGCATTGGTTGCTGGAGAGAGAAAACCCCCGCATATTGCAGGTATGCACCTGACAACATCACGGGGGCCATTCTTGAACCTACACAACTCAAGAGTAGCCGCGAAACGTTGTCATTACAACACTGGCGGCTATATGACGCTCGCAGAGCTGGGCATGGCCTTCTGGCACGATTTAGCGGCTCCGGTCATTGCTGGCATTCTTGCCAGTATGATCGTGAACTGGCTGAACAAGCGGAAGTAACGTGTCGGACGAGCGTCAGGCTGCCGTAATGGCAATTTGCGCCCGGACCAGGCCGCAGAGGTGAAACTCTGCGGCCTTTTTCGTAAGAAAAATGCAACGGTTGCAAGCGGATAATATTCTGCGGAATGCACAGCACAGAGTGAAGAAGTGACGGATTCCGGAGCACAGAAACAGCCGTAGAATCAGCGGCAAGCCGGAAGAGTTCCGGTGAGGCGCAATGTTGCGGGGGCTTGATCCCTGGTGGCATTGGTTGCTGGAGAGAGAAAACCCCCGCATGTTGCAGGTATGCACCTGACAATATGAGGGGGCTAATCTTGAACCCAAACAACTCAAGAATAGCCGCGAAACGTTGTCATTACAACACAGGCGGCTATATGACGCTCGCAGAACTGGGCATGGCCTTCTGGCATGATTTAGCGGCTCCGGTCATTGCTGGCATTCTTGCCAGTATGATCGTGAACTGGCTGAACAAGCGGAAGTAACGTGTCATGTGGGCGTCAGCTGCCGTAATGGCAATTTGCGCCCGGACCAGGCCGCAGAGGTGAAACTCTGCGGCCTTTTTCGTAAGAAAAATGCAACGGTTGCAAGCGGATAATATTCTGCGGAATGCACAGCACAGAGTGAAGAAGTGACGGATTCCGGAGCACAGAAACAGCCGTAGAATCAGCGGCAAGCCGGAAGAGTTCCGGTGAGGCGCAATGTTGCGGGGGCTTGATCCCTGGTGGCATTGGTTGCTGGAGAGAGAAAACCCCCGCACGTTGCAGGTATGCACCTGACAACATCACGGGGGCCATTCTTGCATCCAAACAATACAAGAATAGCCGCGAAACGTTGTCATTACAACACAGGCGGCTATATGACGCTCGCAGAACTGGGCATGGCCTTCTGGCATGATTTAGCGGCTCCGGTCATTGCTGGCATTCTTGCCAGTATGATCGTGAACTGGCTGAACAAGCGGAAGTAACGTGTCATGCGGGTGTCATGCTGCCGTAATGGCAATTTGCGCCCGGACCAGGCCGCAGAGGTAAAACTCTGCGGCCTTTTTCGTTATTACTGTGGATAAGGCACCCAGTCGCCGCCGTTCAAACGAACATACGGTTTGTTCTGGTATTGAATCACCACTGCGTTTGAGTTCTCGGATACAGGGGCCGTCTGTGGCAAGCCACTGGTGAGTTTTTTCCAGTCCACATTGTCTTCGGTGAAAATCTTGCCATCAAGAACGCGAACCACCAGATCGGAGATAGCCAGGAAGCTGCTCGGTTGGTCAATAACAATCGGCGCACCCTGATGGGGTGATTTCATACCGAAGAATTTCACACCAACAGGCACATCAGTGATCGATGGGCTGGGAATATCACGCAGTCCTGAAACCTGCATTCTGTCCCCTTTCAGCGCGCCACCGTGTTCCGGCACCACCACTACCATCACTTTGCGTCCCGATTTCTCCAGTTCAGTGAAGAAGGCATCCAGTTCATCAAAGAATTTCTGCGCTCGCGCTTTGTAATCTGCTGTTTTGCTGACGCCCGGATAATGGTTGCCATCATGTAGCGGCAGTGTGTTGTAGAACGTGGCACTGCGGGTATTTTTGTCTTTCCCGGTGACCTCCAGCCAGCGATTAAGTACCGCTGTATCGTCATAGACTGGCGAGCCATCAAAGCCCAGTAAAATGACGGGAAGATTAGTTTGATCCATCAGCTCTGTTTGCATCCCTCCATTTTCACGGACTTCTTTCAGGAAGCCGCCAAATTGACCGTTATGTCCCATCATTAAGTGCTGGGTAAAGCCAAGTTTCGAAAGATTATCAAACAGATAGCAGTCATTGTTTGCTGGTTGATACAGATTGGTATGTGACGGTTGACCACAACTGGCACGTAGTAAACGAATTGCTGCCGGGCCGCTATACGACGTTGCTGAGTTGAAATTCTTAAACTCAATATCAAAATGCGACCATAACGGATGTGACATTAATCCCGCAGCTTCAATATCCGACCATGAGAGCGAGCAGATATTGATCACCAGCAGTTCAAACGGCTGAGCATCAGCCGGAAGCGCTGATGGGAATGTTGATTTACGTTTCGCCTCGGCATTATAGAAATTATTCAGCCAGGTATTGAGATTTGCCGTTGTCGGCGGTGCAGTTTGCGCTGGCATATCACCGACCACCGGAGCGCCACCCGTGGCTGCGACAGTCGCTGCGGCATTACCCCCTGTGGTGGTTACTGTCGTGGTAGGTTGACCGGCAGGCCATAAGGAGAAACTTGGGCCTGCCAGTGTCAGGACATTCAGCCATACCAGAATAGCAACCACAAAAACAGTAATACGGATCCACTGTGACAGGAAAAGCCACGCGATAAACAACACAAATACCGCACCTATCATCTGCCAGTTAATGAAACGCGTAACCAGGTCAATCAAATAATCGGTACTGAAACCCGCGACCTGTGAGCCCTGGCTCATAATACTTTCCGGGCCTGGTAACCATGTATCATGCCAGAACAACGCAAAACCAATCGGAAGAGCGATCCAATGGCGAAGGCGATGCAGGCTATAGCGTGGAATAGGCATTAACAAAAAGGCGGCAAACACCAGGTTGAGTAGCGGATGGAAGTTGAGATAACCCGCCCAAAGCAGACCGAACTTCACCAGAAAGTAGAAATTCCAGCCAGAAAGCCCGCGCCAGTACTGCCAAAGGGAAGATGGCATGGTTACATTATGAGTATGTTGAGTCATTTTTTGGTGGTCCTGACTTTAACCGTGCGGCTTAACGTTCCGGCTGGTTTGACATAACGAGGTCGGGCAAAGAATAACCGTGCGGTATCCCGCACTCGGCGTAATGAATGGCGCGCCAGATAACCCAGCGGGAAAAAAATCAGCGCACAAACTATAACAATTTCAATAATATCGCTGATATTCATCATGATGATTGTTCCACCGTATCATCCAATAAGCGCATGGGTTCCGGGATGCGTCGCCAGTTTCGTCCGTCATGTTCAGCGTTAATCACCGGGCTGGATGTTTGCGTTAATGGCAGAGGCGTTCCCCACTGTTCCGGTGCCAGAAGCCGCATTTGTACCAGCTCGGCTGTGATCTGGTCATCTTCAAACCAGACCATACGGTTAGAGAAAATGTCGCCCGTAGGTAGCGGGAAAATATGATTCAGGGCCGTATCGAGGTCATTGACCCGACAGAACGATAAAAATAGTACCAGTCGGTTACCACCAATCGTCATAATATCGCCAGTACGATTCGGACGGCATAGTGTCAGCGCTTGCTCAACACGAATTCCCGGTACCGGACGCAGAGCCACCAGCACGCCTTTGCCATGGGCTGGCAGCAACGTATTGTTCATCATGTTATTGACCGCCTCGCAGAACACATCCCACTTCTGAAAACCACGCAGTTTCAGCGGTTGCGTCATCGACAACAACGTAGTGATATCTTCGGGTACATAGCGACTGAATTGCTGGCCCTGAACGCTTTCGATCATTGTCAGGCAGCGCGAAAGAGGGGCATTCCACGGAATCACCATATTAGCGCCACAGCCAAGTAACAGACGTTCATCAGTGGCTCGCAGACTGGCGATATTCTCCCGTACGAGAATCTTCATGGCGCTGCCGCGTTGGCGACGAAGGGTATGGATGCTACGTGCCAGCGGTTCAATTTGACTGTTTTGCTGTAGAGAGAAAACAACTGTGGCGGCCTGCGCGGTACGCGCTTCGTTAAACAGGGCTTCGTTGTTGTCGAACACTTTCCAGTGCTCGGATAACGGTGGCGCACCCTCCAGCACTGCGACATTACTGAGAATAGTCTTTTCATCGCTACGCGGTTGAATCGCTGCTTCTTCTTGTTGCGCAAGTTCCCACTTACCATTTTTGTGTTCAACGGTAAGTTGCTGGCGGGCGCTCACGCCTTTTTCATTACACCAATAAGCAATATCCAGCAGATGCTGATCGCCCAGAAAACGTAAACTGGCGAGGCCGTAAAGGGAGCGATACTCCTCCATCAGCAGTGAAAATTGTTTATCGTTATTATTTCCGGGGTTAAAGATTAAAAGTGAACATTGATGGAATCTGCTCCATTTATTCATTTTCTCCAGCCAAAGCCTCAGACGCTCTGCGGGAATGTTTTGCCAGGCATTATTTGCGCAAACAAGAATAAAAAGGTAATTGTGAGGATCAACAGAACAAAGTAAATCGCGGGGCATAAAGTATAGCCCCCTTTCTGAATTTGGCATGGAAAATAATTTTATTTTTTCCGGGCCTTGAGATTCTTCTAATTTGAATAATTTCTGTGGTTCGCTACCCATGCTAATGGCCGCGACTTTCGCGGTTTCTGTCTGAGAAACAATCGTTTGATTCGCCAGGCTGATGGCATCTTCAATGCGATCAGTATTCACCCACCAGACACCGCCGGTTGGCATATGGCGTAGTTCATCCCATAAAGATGAGATACCTATAGAGAATACGGGGTTCACAGCGTCCCTCTTATCACCATTTTGTCTGATTATCAGTTTACTAGCGAAAGCTAAGAAATAAACCTACCATTGAAATTAAAAGTTATCAGATTTAGCATGTGAATCAATTCGGCAGGCAGGAAGCCTTGTAGTTCCTGCTTTTCTGTTTTTAACTTTTATTTTTTACAAAACTGAAGTTAAAAAACGAGCGAACCTTCAAATCGCGGTTATACATTAAAAAGAGCGGACTGCTGGAAGATGAAATTATCTACAGCATGGCGAGTATATTCCAAAGAGAACGACCCAAATGAATAACAACGAACCGGATGCTCTGCCTGATTCCGCATTAGGCTACACCTTTCAAAATGATTTTCTGGCGCTAAGTAAGGCTTTTTCTCTGCCAGAAATTGATTACGCCGATATCTCCCAACGGGAACAGTTGGCGGCGGCATTAAAGCGTTGGCCTTTGTTGGCTGAATTTGCGCAACAAAAGTAGGGGAGTCGTGAATGGCCGTACTGGGATTACAGGGGGTGCGGGGAGGTGTTGGCACCACATCCATCACCGCGGCGTTAGCCTGGTCGTTACAGACACTCGGGGAAAATGTACTGGTTATTGATGCCAGCCCTGATAACTTACTGCGCCTGCTATTTAATGTTGATTTCGCTCATCGTAACGGTTGGGCCAGGGCACTGCTGGACGGACAGGACTGGCGTGACGCCGGGTTACGTTACACATCTCAATTACACCTGTTGCCCTATGGACAACTGAGCGCTGAAGAGCGCGAAACGTCGCAGGCATGGCAAGAGCGCCTTGGGGGGATAATCGCTGGCCTCCAGCAAATTAAAGAGAGTGGTCGCTATTCATGGATTTTGCTCGATTTACCCGATGACGCCTCACCATTAACGCGGCAATTAGTGCATTTGTGCAACCATACACTGGCGATCGTTAACGTCGACACAAACTGTCATATTCGGCTGCATCAGCAGCAGCTGCCAACCGGTACGCATATTTTGATTAATGATTTCCGTGTTGGTAGCCAGATTCAGGACGATCTCTATCAAGTGTGGTTGCAGAGCCAGCGTCGCTTATTGCCGATGGTGATTCATCGTGATGAAGCGATGGCAGAGTGCATGGCGGCGAAACAACCCATTGGGGAATATCGTAGTGATTCACTGGCTGCAGAAGAGATCATGACCCTGGCAAACTGGTGTTTATTGCACTATTCCGGTTTGAAAACGGCTGGACAGCAAACGCCTGTCGGGAGCGTATCATGAGTATCCTGTCCCGGTGGTTGCTAATCCCGCCGGTCAACGCACGTCTGGTTGAGCGTTATCGGGATTATCGCCGACATGGCGCTTCTTCCTTTAGCGCGGCACTTGCCTGCTTCTGGGTTATTCTGGCGTGGATTTTTATTCCACTGGAACATCCGCGCTGGCAACTGATCCGCGCTGAGCACAAAACGCTTTATCCTCACATTAATGCTTCGCGTCCGAGACCATTAGATCCACTGCGTTATACCATTCAGACGTTGTGGTTGATGGCCAGTTCATCGCGTACTCCACGCCAGAAAACACGCTGGCAAGGTTTCTCGCATCTGAAAGGTTTACGTGAACGCTATCATCAGTGGATGGATAATTTACCTGAACGTTTCAGTCATAACACGCAACATCTTGATGAGAAAAAAGAACTGGGGCATCTGAGCCCTGGTGCGCGGCGTTTTATTCTTGGAATAATCGTCACCTTCTCGCTGATTCTGGCACTGATTTGCATCACCCAGCCGTTTAACCCGCTGTCGCAGTTTATCTTCCTGATGCTGCTATGGGGCGTAGCGCTGATGGTTCGACGTATGCCAGGGCGTTTCTCGGCGCTGATGCTGATTGTGCTGTCGCTGACCGTCTCTTGTCGTTATATCTGGTGGCGCTACACTTCGACGTTGAACTGGGATGATCCGGTCAGCCTGGTGTGCGGGCTTATTCTACTGTTCGCTGAAACGTACGCATGGATTGTGCTGGTGCTCGGCTACTTCCAGGTGGTATGGCCGCTGAATCGTCAGCCAGTACCACTGCCGAAAGATATGTCGCTATGGCCGTCGGTGGATATCTTTGTCCCGACTTACAACGAAGATCTTAACGTGGTGAAAAATACGATTTACGCCTCGCTGGGTATCGACTGGCCGAAAGACAAGCTGAACATCTGGATCCTTGATGACGGCGGCAGGGAAGAGTTTCGCCAGTTTGCGCAAAACGTGGGGGTGAAATATATCGCCCGTACCACTCATGAACATGCGAAAGCGGGCAACATCAACAATGCGCTGAAATATGCCAAAGGCGAGTTCGTGTCGATTTTCGACTGCGACCACGTGCCGACGCGCTCATTCCTGCAAATGACCATGGGCTGGTTCCTGAAAGAAAAACAACTGGCGATGATGCAGACGCCGCATCACTTCTTCTCGCCGGACCCGTTTGAACGTAACCTGGGGCGTTTTCGTAAAACGCCGAACGAAGGCACGCTGTTTTATGGGCTGGTGCAGGATGGCAACGATATGTGGGATGCCACTTTCTTCTGCGGTTCCTGTGCGGTGATTCGCCGTAAGCCGCTGGATGAGATTGGCGGCATTGCTGTCGAAACCGTGACCGAAGATGCGCACACCTCTCTGCGTCTGCACCGTCGCGGCTACACCTCTGCATATATGCGTATTCCGCAGGCGGCAGGGCTGGCGACCGAAAGTCTGTCGGCGCATATCGGTCAGCGTATTCGCTGGGCGCGAGGGATGGTGCAAATCTTCCGTCTCGATAACCCGCTTACCGGTAAAGGGCTGAAATTCGCCCAGCGACTGTGCTACGTCAACGCCATGTTCCATTTCTTGTCGGGCATTCCACGGCTTATCTTTCTGACTGCGCCGCTGGCTTTCCTGCTACTTCATGCCTACATCATCTACGCGCCAGCGTTGATGATCGCTCTGTTTGTGCTGCCGCATATGATTCACGCCAGCCTGACCAACTCGAAGATTCAGGGCAAATATCGCCACTCCTTCTGGAGTGAAATCTACGAAACGGTACTGGCGTGGTATATCGCGCCACCGACGTTGGTAGCGCTGATTAACCCACATAAAGGCAAATTTAACGTCACCGCCAAAGGTGGACTGGTGGAAGAAGAGTACGTCGACTGGGTGATCTCACGACCCTATATTTTCCTGGTACTGCTCAACCTGGTTGGGATTGCGGTCGGTATCTGGCGTTACTTCTACGGCCCTCCGACTGAAATGCTCACTGTCATCGTCAGTATGGTGTGGGTGTTCTACAACCTGATTATTCTCGGTGGTGCGGTAGCGGTATCGGTAGAAAGTAAACAGGTACGTCGTTCGCACCGTGTAGAAATGACCATGCCGGGAGCGATAGCGCGGGAAGATGGTCATCTTTTCTCATGCACCGTTCACGACTTCTCTGACGGTGGGCTAGGGATCAAGATCAACGGTCAGGCGCAGGTTCTGGAAGGGCAGAAGGTGAATCTGCTGCTTAAACGTGGTCAGCAAGAGTACGTCTTTCCGACGCAAGTCGCACGCGTGATCGGCAACGAAGTTGGGCTGCAATTAATGCCACTGACCACCCAGCAACATATTGATTTTGTACAGTGTACGTTTGCCCGTGCGGATACATGGGCACTCTGGCAGGACAGCTACCCGGAAGATAAACCGCTGGAAAGTCTGCTGGATATTCTGAAGCTCGGCTTCCGTGGCTACCGCCATCTGGCGGAGTTTGCGCCTTCTTCGGTGAAGGGCATTTTCCGTGCGCTGACTTCTCTGGTTTCCTGGGTTGTTTCGTTTATTCCGCGCCGCCCGGCGCGGAGCGAAACGGTACAACCATCGGATCAGGCTTTGGCTCAACAATGATGATAACGCGATGAAAAGAAAACTATTCTGGATTTGTGCAGTGGCTATGGGAATGAGTGCGTTCCCCTCTTTCATGACGCAGGCGATGCCAGCAACGCAACCACTGATCAATGCTGAGCCAGCTGTACCCGCCCAGGCGGAGCAAAATCCGCAGGTAGGGCAGGTGATGCCAGGTGTGCAGGGAGCGGATACCCCCATCGTGGCGCAGAACGGCCCGTCGCGCGATGTCAAATTGTCGTTCGCGCAAATAGCACCGCCACCGGGTAGCATGGTGCTACGTGGTATCAACCCGAACGGCAGCATTGAGTTTGGTATGCGCAGCGATGAAGTAGTAACGAAAGCGATGCTTAACCTCGAATACACGCCATCGCCATCGTTACTGCCTGTCCAGTCACAGTTAAAAGTTTATCTCAATGATGAACTGATGGGCGTGCTGCCAGTGACCAAAGAACAGCTGGGTAAAAAGACGCTTGCGCAAATACCCATTAACCCTCTGTTTATTACCGACTTCAACCGTGTGCGGCTGGAGTTTGTCGGCCATTATCAGGACGTATGCGAAAACCCGGCCAGCACCACGCTTTGGCTGGATGTTGGACGTAGCAGTGGACTGGATCTGACCTATCAGACCCTGAATGTGAAGAATGACCTGTCACACTTCCCGGTGCCATTCTTTGACCCGCGTGATAACCGCACCAATACCTTACCGATGGTCTTTGCGGGTGCGCCAGATACTGGATTGCAACAAGCATCAGCTATTGTCGCCTCGTGGTTTGGTTCGCGTTCTGGTTGGCGTGGACAGAACTTCCCGGTGCTCTATAACCAACTGCCGGATCGCAATGCCATTGTTTTTGCCACTAATGACAAACGCCCGGACTTCCTGCGCGATCATCCGGCGGTAAAAGCCCCGGTGATTGAGATGATTAACCATCCGCAGAATCCTTACGTCAAACTGCTGGTGGTGTTTGGTCGTGACGACAAAGACCTGTTGCAGGCAGCGAAAGGTATCGCTCAGGGTAACATTCTGTTCCGTGGTGAAAGCGTGGTAGTGAATGAAGTGAAACCGCTGCTACCGCGTAAGCCGTACGATGCGCCGAACTGGGTGCGTACCGATCGTCCGGTCACCTTTGGTGAACTGAAAACCTATGAAGAACAGTTACAATCCAGCGGTCTTGAGCCAGCAGCGATTAATGTTTCGCTAAACCTGCCGCCGGATCTCTACCTGATGCGCAGTACCGGCATTGATATGGATATTAATTACCGCTATACCATGCCGCCGGTGAAAGACAGCTCGCGGATGGATATCAGCCTGAATAACCAGTTCCTGCAATCCTTCAACCTGAGCAGCAAACAGGAGGCGAACCGCCTGCTGCTGCGTATTCCGGTATTACAAGGTCTGCTGGATGGCAAAACGGATGTCTCTATTCCGGCGCTGAAACTGGGCGCGACCAACCAGCTGCGCTTCGACTTTGAGTATATGAACCCGATGCCGGGCGGTTCGGTGGATAACTGCATTACCTTCCAGCCGGTGCAGAATCATGTGGTGATTGGTGATGACTCCACCATCGACTTCTCGAAGTATTACCACTTCATCCCGATGCCGGATCTGCGCGCCTTTGCTAACGCGGGCTTCCCGTTCAGCCGGATGGCGGATCTGTCGCAAACCATCACCGTGATGCCGAAAACGCCAAACGAAGCACAGATGGAAACCTTGCTGAATACTGTTGGTTTTATCGGCGCACAGACGGGCTTCCCGGCGATTAACCTGACGGTGACCGATGATGGCAGCACCATTCAGGGCAAAGATGCCGACATCATGATCGTCGGTGGTATCCCGGACAAATTAAAAGACGACAAGCAGATCGACCTGTTGGTGCAGGCTACCGAAAGCTGGGTGAAAACGCCGATGCGCCAGACCCCGTTCCCCGGCATTGTGCCGGACGAGAGTGATCGCGCGGCAGAAACCCAGTCAACGCTGACTTCTTCTGGTGCGATGGCGGCGGTGATTGGCTTCCAGTCGCCGTATAACGACCAGCGCAGCGTGATTGCGCTACTGGCAGACAGCCCACGCGGTTATGAAATGCTTAACGATGCGGTGAACGATAGCGGCAAACGCGCCACCATGTTTGGTTCGGTAGCGGTGATTCGTGAATCTGGTGTGAACAGCCTGCGTGTTGGCGACGTCTATTACGTTGGTCATCTGCCGTGGTTCGAACGCTTATGGTATGCGCTGGCAAATCATCCGATTCTGCTGGCGGTGCTGGCGGCAATCAGCGTCGTGTTGCTGGCCTGGGTACTGTGGCGTTTGCTGCGTATTATCAGCCGTCGTCGTCTTAACCCGGATCATGAGTAATAGAAAATGAAAGTTATGCGTTGTGGAATCGTGATGATACTGATGCTGGCTGCCTTTAGTGTTCAGGCAGCCTGTACCTGGCCTGCCTGGGAGCAGTTCAAAAAGGATTATATCAGTCAGGAAGGGCGCGTCATTGACCCCAGCGACGCGCGCAAAATCACCACCTCCGAAGGGCAAAGTTATGGCATGTTCTTTGCCCTGGCGGCTAACGACCGTGCAGCTTTCGATAATCTTCTCGACTGGACGCAGAACAATCTCGCTCAGGGTTCTTTAAAAGAACGTTTGCCCGCCTGGCTGTGGGGCAAGAAAGAGAACAGTAAGTGGGAAGTGCTGGACAGTAATTCGGCCTCCGATGGTGATGTCTGGATGGCCTGGTCATTGCTGGAGGCGGGGCGTTTGTGGAAAGAGCAGCGTTATACCGACATCGGCAGCGCGTTGCTAAAACGTATCGCGCGGGAGGAAGTGGTGACGGTGCCTGGGCTGGGTTCCATGTTGTTGCCGGGCAAAGTGGGATTTGCTGAGGATAACAGCTGGCGTTTTAACCCCAGCTACCTGCCGCCGACGCTGGCGCAGTATTTCACCCGCTTTGGTGCGCCGTGGACCACGCTGCGCGAAACCAATCAACGTTTATTGCTGGAAACCGCCCCGAAAGGCTTTTCACCAGACTGGGTGCGTTATGAGAAAGACAAAGGTTGGCAGCTAAAAGCTGAAAAAACATTGATCAGCAGCTACGACGCGATCCGCGTTTACATGTGGGTAGGCATGATGCCTGACAGCGATCCGCAAAAAGCGCGGATGCTCAACCGGTTTAAACCGATGGCGACATTTACTGAGAAAAATGGTTATCCGCCGGAAAAAGTCGATGTAGCTACGGGGAAAGCACAGGGTAAAGGACCGGTCGGTTTTTCTGCCGCTATGCTGCCCTTTTTACAAAACCGCGATGCGCAGTCTGTTCAGCGTCAACGTGTCGCCGATAATTTTCCCGGCAGCGATGCCTATTACAACTATGTGCTGACTCTGTTCGGACAGGGCTGGGATCAGCACCGTTTTCGTTTTTCTTCAAAAGGTGAGTTATTACCTGACTGGGGCCAGGAATGCGCAAATTCACACTAAATTTTCTCACTCTTTCGCTTGGTCTTACGCTGATGCCGCTGGCAGTGGCGGCACCAACCGCTCAACAACAGTTACTGGAACAGGTACGGTTGGGCGAAGCTACACATCGTGAAGACCTGGTGCAGCAGTCGTTGTATCG